>CAVTZS010000001.1:0-82631 GCA_963739295.1 uncultured delta proteobacterium
ACGTTCTCGGGTGCTATGGGGGGCAAGGTGAATTGACGCCATTTATTGACTCCGTACAGAACAAGTGCATTAGGTTTATCAATGCCCTGTCACCGGGTCCTTATTCTCGAGCAGCATTCCAGGAATCCTTACGTCATCATACTATTTGGAATATGCACCTGAAAAGCCCAAAATGCTCTCAAAGAACAGGGTGTTAATTTCGGAGGTTCTCAAGAAGTATGAAATCATAACAGCAGGATTTCATTCCAACGCTTACTTGTGCGCTTATTTCGGCTGGAATCGGGGTTGGGATACCTTCTATGATTCGATGGATGTCGAGGTTTCTGACCAGGTGCCCTATGTTAAAGGCTCGGTCTTGAACAAAAAGGTGGCGGCATGGCTTTCGAAAAAGAAAGGTCGTCAGCCATTTTTCTTATGGCTTCACTATATGGATGTTCATGAGCCCTATATTCCCGAAAGAAAATATATCGACATTGTGGATCCATCCATCGATATGACGGAAGACGAGATGTTTGGGCTCTTTAAGAATATTCTGTTGAAAAGGGACATTTCCAACAGAAATACGGTCGAGCTTCTCAAGAAGCTCTATTTAGCTCATGTGCGAGAGATTGATGATGCGACCAAGGAGTTCTTTAGTATCCTGGAAGAGATGAAGTTACTGGAGCATTCGGTTGTCATCATGACCTCAGATCACGGGGATGAATTCGGTGAGCATGGGGGACTCTCTCATGATGGGAAAATGTATTCAGAACTTGTGAATGTTCCCCTCATTCTATACGACCCCGGCCTTAAAAGTGCTCAAGTTTGTGAAACTGTGGTCAGCACCATGGATATTCCTCCGACCATCGTACATCTCTTTGGTCTGGAACCGGTGGAAGCTTTTAGCGGCCATTCACTGCTCCCTCTTGAGGCGTATCCAAAAAAAGGAGTCTATGGAGAAGCGAGAGAAAAATATGGTGCTCATGAAAAAGGTGATGAAAAGGAAATACATTACTATCGCGAAGGTAATTTCAAGGTCATCTACCATGAAAAAGATGACTCGTGGGAGATGTATGACCTCAAAGGGGATCCAGATGAGTTAATCAACATCGTAGATACATCGCCTGCAGCAGAAGAGATGAAAAAAAAGGTAAAGGCAAGAGTCGGAGGGAAAGGAGCTGGCGCGTCCCCAATGTGAAGAATAGGGGACCTGAAGAGGTGAAGTTGGCGGTGGTCGACCCGGCCTCTGAGGATCCCTCCCCGGGGCAGAAACGGGCCAGCCAAAAGAAGAATTTCTTTATCTTAATAACCAAATAATCTGGCAGTTGCGAATTAGCCAGACAGCAACCTTAGAAAGGATGCCTGTCAGATCATATCTGAGCTACGGTATGTAAACTCTCTTTCGAGGTGTGAGGTTGAGTCCTCAAGAGGGTGTCAGAGGAGCCCAACCCTGAAACGCCAAGCCTCCTACATGTACCCCAGTTTACGTAACCTATCCATAGCCTGTTCTTTATCCTGACGTCTTCCGGCCCGTTCCTCGGTGTTTTCCAAATCTTGTTTCCAGGCCGGAATGCCTTCCATGGATATCTGACTGGTCGTCTTGGCCCCCAGTGACCGATAGCCTTTCTCATAGAGAGGACAGCAAGGGATGTCAAAGGCTGCGTATGTATCCCATAGATCTTTTTCGGTGAAATGCAAAATGGGTTTGATCCGAGTATGCTCGGGAATCAAATAGGCCGCCATTTTGTGTTCAAAATAGCCATCATCAAATCGTGCCGGATGTTCATCCCAGCGTAGACCTTGGAAGACAGCCTTGATGTTGTTGCGCTCGAGCCATTGATTGAAGACCACCGTCTTCATCAGATGGTTGCCTGAATAGGACTCGGCCTCAAAAGGAAATTCTTCTTCAGTAAATCCGATACGCTCGAGCTCTTTCCGGTTGCGCTCATTCAGATTCTCTACCTTCACAGGCGCCCCCAAGGTATAGTTAGCCTGCTTTAAGACATCCTCATTCCGGCACAGCTCAAGGGGGACGTTCCATTCTTTTTTTATTCTTTCCACAAACTCTTCGATCTCTTCGAATTCGTCCCCTTCGCCAATGATCATGGTTTTAGGGATAGGGACACCTTGCTCCTGACAGACCTGCCGTATGCACCAAAGGGTCAGTGTGCTGTCCTTTCCACCTGTCCAGGTGACTCCGATTTGTCCGTGTTTAAACTGATCAAAAGTCTCCCTTATGACCGCCTTGGATAACTCAACAAGCTTGGCGCACTGCCTTTTCCTCTTTTCGCTGATAGTTTTATCAATTGGCATCTTTAACTCTTCCTCCTTGGTTTTCTTACTGACAGACGTTTTTAGGGGTTTAAATTTATCAGTAGGGGGGTTAGCCCCTACTGATGTGTTAAAGGCCTTATTCAGTGATGTACCCTAACCGACGTAAACGTTCTTGGACAGCCTTCTTTTCTTCCTCGGGCATCTCGCGATACTTCACTCCCTTCGGCAGAGCCCGATAGGCGTCGTTAACCTGCTCGCGGAATTCCTGGAGCCATCTGGAAGCGTGCATCTTCAACCTGTCAATCAGGTTATTCTGCTCCAGAGGATCTTTCTTCAGATCAAAGAATTCTTCATACATTCTGGAAGCATAACGGATGTACTTCCAGTTCTCTTCACGAAGTGCCTGCCGTGCACCCATGCCATAGGCAGCCCATACAGTTTCAGCATAGGCCCTCTTCCCGTGGCCTCTGAGATTTTCAATGCAGGGAACCAGGCTCTCTCCATCAAAGGGGTCTTGGATTTTTTCTTTGGGAAAATCCAGGATATCGAGGATGGTTGGAACAAAATCTATAGACCTCACCTGGCCATCAATGACCTTACCTTTTGATTGCTCAGGCATACCAGGATACTTGATAATACATGGTATCTTGAGGTCCACATCGTAGAGGCTGGAATGGGTATTATCAAGTTCCCCCACATCGAGAGGCTCGTAGATGTAGTCCCCCATAGGCCAGCATTCTCGCCTTAGGGTGGTTCCATGGTCACCGGTAATGAGAATCAGGGCGTCCTCGTAAAGACCGACCTCTTTCAGGGCCTCGATTACACTGCCAATCACTTCCTCGTCAGCCAGGGCTATTTTAGCGTCATAATAGGAGTTTTCCGCCATGACTCCTTTCTTTAATCTGCCTGACCTTACCAGATACTCCTCTGAACCCGTGTGGGTTTCGTAGTACTGGTTGTAAAGGAAGAAGTTGCCCTTCTTGTTGGCCTTGATAAAGTCAAGGTTTTCTTTTACATAATACTTCCCCACCGGTTTGGCATGAAATCTGTCATCCACGTGGACCCCAAGGTGTCTCCAATGGACGACGCCATCTCCCCAAGTATCAGGAGCGTTGGGGTCGGTTGGTTCAACCCAGACATCAAACCCTTTATGCATACCAATGCCAGCCCCAGCCACGCTCTGACTCATACACCCTTGCGTGGCCCATCCGAGCATTTTAATGTATTCTGCCAGTGTCAGTGGCTGAATGGTCTGGTAAGGGTCTCTCACTCCCGTATGAGGCCCGACCATGCCCGTCCACAAAACCGGTGTTGCTGCTCCGGTGTAAGAACTACCCGCAATTGTCTGCTTAAAGGCAGCCGCTCCATCCTTCATGAGGGCATCAATGTTTTTCTGCCTCCGGTGATATCCGTAGACAGATAAGTGGTCATACCTTACTTCATCAAACTGGAAAACAAAAACACATTTTGGTATCTTTTTCGGCATAACATCACTCCTTTCTGTCCCCCCGATTTATTGACATTCTTATATCTTCTTCAGATAACTTCCCCTCCTCAGCTTTGCTTGGAGATATGCTGATTTGTTTCTAATTTCGTCAGGCAGTCATCACCTCCTTATTTACGATTATTAGAATTTACATAATTATGGCGAAGAATATCAGTAATTTTTAGATAAAGCCAATTCATAAATTTCATATTTTGTATAACGATTAGTTATAAAATAGTGCTCTCTCTGATTGTCTGCCTCAGTTGGAAAGACGATGTAAATGGTGGTCTCTTCCCCAAAAACTGGAGCCTTCGGGGTGAGAGAAATTAGGTGGAATGATCCGATCCAAAGAGGAGGCTTGTCACCATGAAGCGGTCCAGACTTACGGAGCAAACGATCGCCTTTGCCCTGCAGCAGGCGTAACAGGGGGCAACTGTAACCGAAGTCACCCGCAAGATGGGCATCAGCGAGCAGACGGGAAAGTCGATAAGGGGGCGACTTTTTATTTTAGCCTGCCTTGAAAGAGCGAAATGGTATAGGGCTTGATAACTGCTTCTATGCGGGTTCCTCTTGTCAAGCCTTTTTGGTCCTTGAGGTAGTTGAAGCTCCCATCCCTGAGCCCGAGGTCAAGGGCCATCCTTTCGCCCTCGGCCTCCTTCCCCAACCACATGCCCAGGAAGAGGTGTCAAGGTCGCGCAGCGCCGCAGGGAAACCTTGGCACCTCGATTGGGCAGGTTAGAACCCCAGGCCGAGGCGAATGGCCTGATCTGACCAAACAGTTTGTGTTATAAGCCTTTGGTTGTTTTGGTTGGTTGGTTCCGGTGAATCGATGGCCTTCCAAGACCCTTCAAGCTTCTATCCGTGCTGACCTTTGATCAGACACCCTATGCTGCATGCGCTGGGTTGCGCTGGGGGGAACCGATTTTAAGCAAAGAGGCTATATCCCGAGTGAAGCTTACTGCTCTTTATCAATTCCTTACGAGCTGAAAATCACATTTTGATATTGCTATCATAGCTGTCTCTCAGAGCCTGTTGGCATTCTCTTGGTCGAATTCATCTTTGAAAAATCGAAAAATTTCCGTACGGATAATATTGACCAGGGGGGCGGAGTCCCATCCTGGGGTTTGGCTCCAGGGGCCGGAAAATCCTGTGGGGTGCAGGGCGGGGGACCTGGAGATCTGGCAAGCGGTTGGCGAATGGCGGACGCCAGGCCCGGCCCTGGTGCAGTTGCCACAAGAAATCGCCTGCAGACCTTACCACCCGCCATCACCAAGAGGCTATTCCGCCAGGCGTAGACACTAACCCACGGGGTGATCACCCCAGACCCCCTGAGAGAGCCGATTGACTCCCACCGCTCTTGAAGTTTTGTCAGCTTTGTCACCTCCTTTTAGGCGCGTTTTCTTCAATTACCATTTCCCGCCTTTGGCGCCCTCCCCCCAAAAACGGTCTTCTCAGACGCTTTAGATGGGCGATTAGGGGAAGGGCAAGGGTTTACCCTTCACTTTTTTCGGCTCCCGGGCATTTTTCCCCTTGACCTATATTTATCCAATGGATAAAATAATAAGGACATGATGGGCAAGGACCTGTTAGTCTGGCGGAAACAGAGGGGGCTTACGCAGAGAGAATTAGCCCTGACCTTGGGGGTGAGGAACCTGGCGGTGAGCCGATGGGAACGCGGTGAGCGGCGCATCCCGGCCCTGCTCCCCCTGGCCCTGGAGGCCCTGGAGCACCGGTTTAAGAAAGGAGAGAGAGATGGGCTTACTGGTGGAGTGCCCGGAGTGCAAGAGGCGGAATAGCCAGAAGGCTAAGAACTGCAAGTGCGGATTTGCCTTGCCTAAGTTTTCGGGGCGGGTCTGGTGGATAGAATATTATGACCATTACCGACGACTCTGAAGGGAGCGCATAGGCCCCAACAAGGCGGCGGCGGAGCAACGGTTAAGGGAAATCTTGAGCGCCCGGACTGAAGGCCTGTATATCAAAAAGCCTAAAGAGCTTATGACTACTTTCAATGACCTAGCCAAGCGTTACCATGAGTGGGCCTGGGTGAACAACAAGTCCTACCCTGTGAACAAACGCCATTTCATCAACCAGCTGCCCCGGTATTTTGGCCGCCGGCGTCTTGCGGATATTACCCCCTGGTTAGTTGAGCGATGGAAGGCGGAGCGGAGCAAGGAAACGGGTTATACGGAAGTGGACCGAGAGCTTGCTTGTTTAAAGCACATGTTCAATAAGGCTATTGAGTGGCGCATGATGACCGAGACCCCTGCCCGGACGGTAAGGCCCTTTCGCAAGACCAGGAAACGGGAACGATTTCTGACCCAAGAAGAAATTACCCGGTTACTGGTCACCTTGCCTAAACATCAGCGTCCCCTGATTCAATTCGCCCTGCTTACGGGTCTAAGAAAGGCCAATCTCTTAAACCTGAAGTGGTCTCAGGTTGACCTGACCCACGGCAATCTTATTATCCCGGCCCAGGAAGCCAAAGGCGGACATGACATAAAATTGCCTTTGGCCCCGGAAGCCCTGGACCTGCTCAAAGGGTTGCCCAGGCACCCCACCAGCGATTATATCTTTAGCAAAGCCGATGGGCAGCCTTACCGGGATATCTATGCCGGTTTTCGCCTGGCTTTAAGGAAGGCAGGAATTGAAGATTGCACCATTCACACCTTGAGGCACACCACCGGAAGCTACTTGGTAATGAATGGCGTGGACCTAGCTACGGTAAAGGAACTCTTGGGACACCGGGATATACAGACTACCTTGCGTTATGCTCACCTGGCCCAGGACCACAAGCGGAAGGCCATCGCCAAGATTGGAAAACTCGTAGCGATGGACACCTATATGGACACCAAGCCCGCCGAAAAAGAAGAAGGGGCTAGGGTTATCCCCCTAACCCCTTGATTTTTCTGGTGCCGAAGCGGGGATTTGAACCCCGACGGGGAAGCCCCCACTAGACCCTGAACCTAGCGCGTCTACCAGTTCCGCCACTTCGGCCAGACACCGGGAAAAGCCTGTTAGTATCCTCCCTGGCATTTATCAATTTAAATTTATATATTATTATTTTTAGGTCTGTCAATGCCCCAACCGGGAAAGGCAAACGAGGTGAAGATTTATTATGATTTGCCGCCGGGAGTTTCCTCCTTCTCCCGGACGGTGGTCACCATTGGCAACTTTGATGGAGTGCACCTGGGTCACCGGGCCATCTTGGCCCGGGTCTGCCAACGGGCCCAGGAACTGGAAGCCCAGGCGGTGGCCATCACCTTTGACCCCCATCCCCAGAAGGTGCTCCGACCCGAGGTGAACCTTCCTTTGCTTACCACTCCGGAACAGAAGCTCAATCTCCTGGCTGCCGCCGGCTTGGAAGCAGTGGTAGTGCTGCCCTTCACGCTGGAATTTGCGGCGCTCGCGGCCAGGGATTTCATCACCCAATATTTCTGCGAACGACTCCGGGTCCGGGAAGTGGTGGTGGGCCATGATTACTCCTTCGGCCGCGGCCGGGAGGGGAATATCGACTTACTTAAAGAGATGGGTCAAACCTGGGGCTTCACCGTCCAGGTAGTCTGGGCCGTGGAAGCGGATGAGGCAGTGGTGAGCAGTTCTCTGATTCGGGCCTTGCTGCGCCTGGGAAAAGTGGCGGAAGTCAGCCATTTTCTGGGCCGGGCCTACAGCGTGGTGGGCCATGTCGTTAAGGGACATGGCCGGGGGGCCGAACTCCTGGGAGTGCCCACCGCCAATATCCGGCCGGATAACGAACTTCTCCCGGCTTCGGGGATCTATGCCGTCTGGGTACACCGGGGGGCCGACACCTTGCCCGGGGTGGCCAATATCGGCACCTGCCCCACCTTCGAAAATGGGGAGTTTTCCCTGGAAGTGCATCTCCTGGATTTTAACGGCAATCTCTATGGGGAGAGGCTGGAGGTGGACTTCGTGGCCCGCCTCCGGGAAGAAAGACGCTTCCCCTCCCTGGAGGCCCTGGCGGCCCAGATTCGCCGCGACATCTCCGTGGCCCGGGAGAAATTGGGGGTGGCTGGCGGATAAATTTGGGGGAGGGGGTAAGGGCCGCAGGCCCTTACCCCCTCCCCCAAGCCCCCTCCCCCAATCCCTTAAGTTTAATCTTGGACTGCAGGAGTCGGGGCCTAAGGCCCCGACTCCTGCGCCAACTTAAGCGGGTTGGGAGGGGGGCCTGGGGGGAAGGCAGGTAGGGGCGGTTCGCGAACCGCCCCTACGCCCCTGGCCCTCCCCCAGACGGCCTGCCTTTATCTGGCTGGGGAAAAAGCCCTTGACAGAGGCCTTGGATTTTCATAAAAATAAGCATTAAGCGGGCATAGCTCAGCTGGTAGAGTACAAGCTTCCCAAGCTTGGTGTCGCGGGTTCGAATCCCGTTGCCCGCTCCAGCCTCAAGGAGGAGATGCTTCTTTGAGGCGACCCGCTTCCCCCGTCGAGGGAGCCCGGCCGATGGCAGGGGCGATGTGGCCGGCTTGCTTTGAGGGCGGAGATAAGTCAGGTACTCTGGGGACGCCCCGAGATTAAGATCAGTTTAGTCTTGGATTTTCCCGGAAGTGGGCAATGGCCCACTTTTTTATTTGCTTAAAACAAAATGGATAACGATAGGAAATTTCAGGAATGGAACGGGTGGCTTGATAAAATCTATTCAGATATTCAACAACTTCTGATTAACCGGCATATATTTAATGAAGTTCAAGAGATAATTAGGTCAAATCCACAGGTCCAAATTGGCAGCGTTTTCTATGATTGGATGGGAATTGTTTATCCTTCGGCACAGGTTATGGGAGTTCGTCGACAGCTCGATAACCGTAAGGACAGCATCTCATTGATTAGGCTTCTAAAGGAAATTATAAATTGTCCAGGAGTATTATCTCGTGAAAGATATTTGTCAATGTATGAAGGCAGCGAACCGCCAGCGGATGTACCTAATAGCGAATTCGACCGCTATGCCGGGAGAAACGGCCAATACATTGATCCAATTAGAGTGGGGGAGGATTTGGAAAATCTTAAATTGAAGGCGGAAAAGATAAAAAATTTTGCTACTAAAAGGGTAGCGCACTTTGATCATAGAGATTTTGAGGATCTTCCTACCTTTGGGGAACTCGATGAGGTTCTTAATTATTTAGAAGAGCTTCTTAAGAAGTACTTACTCCTTTTTCGCTCTCAAGGAGGTGATATTGTTCCTACTTTTCTTTATGACTGGAAGAAAATCTTCCGATATCCGTGGATTGTGCCAAAAAAGGAGCTTAATTAATGAAAGGCATCCAGTTTGTCATCGATGACACGGGTGAGAAGAAGGCGGTGCTCATTGACTTAAAGGAGTGGGGGGATCTCTGGGAAGACTTTTACGATCTCCTGATTTCCCATTCCCGAAAGGACGAGCCCACTGCGCAATGGGAAGACTTGAAAGCCGAAATGGCTGGAAGATAATGATGAATAATAATATTCAAAGAAATAAAGAAAAAGAGTATAAGGTTTATTCTGAAGAACGCAAATTACTTATAAAGGCAGAATTCGAAGGTTCAAGGCTATTTGATAAAGCTATTCTAACTCTCGCAGCAGGCTCCTTTGGGCTTTCATTAGCTTTCATTAAGCAGCTCGTGCCGGATTCAAGCCCTAAATGTTCGATATTTCTAATTGGATCATGGCTCAGTTTTGGTTTTAGTATATTATCTACTTTGGTCTCATTCTTAACGAGTCAGTTCGCTTGCTCAAAGGCAAGGGATATACTGGAAGAAGAATTCTTTAGTAATTTAAATACTGAGGGAAAAACCTACAAGAAACTAAACAGTTTTGCATTCTGGACAAAAATATTAAATTGTTTTTCTATAATAACTTTCATAATTGGGGTTTCCTGTTTAGCAATATTTATTATTATCAATTTCTTAAAATAAAGGAGATGCAGCTGTGGATAAGAGAAAAGATATAATTATTGAAGAGGGGTTTGTGCCTCCAAAAACCCCTAAAAAGCCAGGGAGACCTGATGAAGCAGGGTTTGTACCTCCCAAGCCCCCAATTAAACCACCGGTAAAACCTACTAAGGAAGAAGAATAGGATTTTATTTAAAATAGTTGATGCGCATTTGGGACATTGCACCGGAAAGATTATGCCGGCAGCACCTATTGGGGGAACACCGGGAACTGCACGCCCTGTGGGTAATTCTGACCCAGGGGCGCCAGGGTTTTGCCCATCATCCCGAGACCTCCAGGTGGCGCGGGAAGCTCAAGGCGCTGTATTTGCGGCATGAAAGGCTGGTGGCGGAGATGAGTCGGCGGGGATATCGCCACGCCAGCCCGCTGCCCCGGGAGCTGGCCACGGGGCTGGCCCACCAGGACGAATATAAGGATAGGCCGGCGGAGCAGGTCAAGATCCTCCAGGGCAAGGGCTGCGGCTGCCGGGTTTAGCTGGGAGATGTTGGGCTAAGGGCCCCTGGCCCTTCCCCCTTCTCCCCCGATGTTTGCCGGGCATTAACGTGATGCTGGAGTATTTTAACGAAACCAGGCAGGAGTACCCTGGGGCGCTCGCCGACCGGGCGCCTAATCGGTTGCACTAGTATGACTACTATGAAGAAATCCGGGGAAATTTTCATTCCCGAGCCGATCCTGCGGGATTACATGGCCATTGAACGGACGGTCATGGCCAATGAGAGGACTTTCCTCTCTTATATCCGGTCGGCTTTGGGCTTATTCATCGGGGGCGCGTCCTTTATTGAGTTCTTTGACAGCACCCTGATGCAAATTGTGGGCTGGATCTTTATGCCCGCAGGAATATTGGTCTTTCTGCTTGGGCTCAAAAAATATCAGAAGATTAAAGATGTCATCCGGGGGGCGGAAAAGGTCTGCCAACTGGAAACCAAGGCGGAGTAAGGCTTGACTTATTCTGGGTGGCTTAAAATGGGTTATCCCAGGATAGAAGCCGCGAGATAAGTCCATCTAAACCCATGAGCTGTGGGTCGCAGCGAAGGATGAAAATATAAAATTTTCTTGGTAGCCGCAGGCTTCAGCCTGCGCAAGCTAAAGCTTGCGGCTACATTTAAAACAATTTTCATACAAAAGACAGGTCGATGTCCAGCACCGAAGAGATCGTTAAGCGCATAAATGAACTGCTGCAGCCACTCTTGGAGTCCCAGGGAGTGGAGTTGGTGGAAACTGTACTGCTGCGCCCCCGCCGGGGGCGGTCCACCTTGCGGATCTTTTTGGACCGGCCCGGGGGCATCAACCTGGATGAACTGACGCGGATCAGCCGGGTGGCCGGGGAACTCCTGGAGGTCCACGACCTGATCCCGGAGGCTTACCACCTGGAGGTATCTTCTCCCGGTCTGACCCGGGAGTTGAAACAAGTTGCGGATTACCGGCGCTACGTCGGGAGACTGGTGCGCCTTACTACCCGGGCCCCCTGGGAAGGCCGCCAGGTACACCGGGGCATTCTTCAGGGACTGGAGGACGGTGAGGTTTATCTTAAGGAGGGTGGCACGCTGTTGCGCATCCCCCTGAAAGAGATCGCCCGGGCCCGGTTGGAGATAGACTGGAAAAATTTTACCAAGGAGGGCTAGTACCTCTCATGAACTTGGAGTTAAAGCGGATTATCGACCAGGTCAGTCGCGACAAAGGCATAGATAAGGACCTGCTTATCTCCGCCATCAAGGATGCCATTCGCTCGGCAGCCAAGAAGAAATTCGGCCCCCGCCTGGACATCGAGGTGGGCTACAAAGAAGATTCCGGGGAGATCGAGGTCTTCCAATTCAAAGAGGTGGTCACCCAGCTGGCCGACCCCCAGTTGGAGATTTCCCTGCAAGAGGCCCGGCGTTTGGACCCGGAATGTGAATCTGGCGACAGCCTGGGGATCAAGATGGATGCCTCCCAATTTGGCCGCATTGCCGCGCAATCGGCCAAACAGGTGATTATGCAACGCATGAAGGATGCGGAGCGGGACCTGGTCTTTGAAGATTATAAGGATCGCAAAGGCGAAATCATCAACGGCATTGTGCAGCGGGTGGATCCCGAAGGGATCATTGTCAACCTGGGGCGCACCGAAGCCTTATTGCCGCCCTCGGAGCAGGTTTCCCGGGAGATTTATCATAAGGGAGAGCGCATCCGCGCTTATGTCTTGGATGTCAAGAGGCAAACCCGGGGCCCGCAGATCATTCTGTCCCGCACCCATCCCCAATTTCTGGTGTCCCTGTTCGAAGCGGAGGTACCCGAGATCTCCGAAGGGATTGTGCAGATTCTGGGCTGTGCCCGGGAACCGGGGAGCCGCTCCAAGATCGCCGTGGCTTCCCGGGATACGGATGTGGACCCCGTGGGGGCCTGCGTGGGCATGAAGGGGGCCAGGGTTCAGAACGTTGTCCAGGAACTCCGGGGAGAGAAGATCGACATCATCCCCTGGCACCCGGACTCGGCCAAGTTTACCACCAATGCCCTGGCTCCGGCGCAGGTGAGTCGCATCATCATGAATAAGGCCACTCAAAGCATGGAGGTCATCGTTCCGGATGACCAGTTGTCCCTGGCCATCGGCAAGCGGGGCCAGAATGTGCGTCTGGCCTCCCGTCTGGTGGCCTGGAGAATCGACGTCACGAGTGAGTCCAAGTACTCCAAATCTTTGAAGGAAGGTTATCTTTCCCTGTTACGGATTCCCGGGGTGGGGGAGATCACCGCCAACCTCTTGCATGAGGCTGGATATACCTCGGCCCGGGATGTGGCCGAAACTACGGTGGAAGACTTGATCCAGACTACCGGGCTGACGGAAAAGAAGGCGTCCACGATTATTGTCGCGGCCCAGGAGATGATCGGTGGAGGCGGGGAAGGTGCGGCGGAGGGCGCGTCGGGCCAGTCCGGAGCCGTGCCGGAAGTCTAAGGATAGAAGGATTGTATTGACCCATGCGGGCGAAATCAGTTTCGGGGGTAAGGTTAGTTATATGGCGAAAACCAGGATCGTAAATTTGGCCAGGGAATTTAAAATGGATGTCCGGGAGCTGATTCAGCGCCTCAAAGACGAATTGGGGTTGCAAGTGGATAACTATCTCAGCTCCCTGGATGAAGTGACGGTGGAGCGGGTGCGCCAGACTATTGGCCAGGCCGCCCCTCAGGTGGAAGAACTGCGAGTAGGGGAGAATATCAAGCGTCGCCGTCGCATCGCACCGGTAGCGGCGTCCCTACCCCAGGAAGCCCCTGAGGTGAAAGTTGAGCCACCCCCCCCGAAACCGCCGGAAGAGATTCCCAAGCCCCGTAAGCCTAAGGAGGCAGTGGCCCGGGTAGTGTCCTTGCCCCCTAAAGAGAAGCCGGCCCCAGTGGTGACACCGCCCCCGTCACCGGTGGCGGAAGTGAAACCTTCTCATCGGGGAAGGCCCAAAGGGCAGACCGCTCTAAAACCTGCGGCGCCGCCGCCGCCACCCCCTCCGCCTCCCAAGGCAGCCCCCCCCACTGACTCGGGCGCGGCCTTAAAGCGACAGCGGGGCAAGGCCAAAAAGAAAGAGATTCCGGCTCGGATTATCAGCTTACCCAAGGAGCCACCCCTGGCCGTAGTTCCGCCCGCGGCGGTTCGCCCGGGGACGCTGGAGGTCGCCAAACCTCTGCCGGGGAAGGTTGCTAAACCTCTGCCCGAGATTCTCAAACCCCTGCCCGGGGAGGAGAAAAAGGAGGTTAAGGGAAAGAAGAGGGGCAAGCGACCGGAAACCCTGGAGATCGCGGCCCGAAAGCCGGTAAAGAAACGGGAAGTGTGGGAGCGGGCCGACCTTTACGGGGTGCCCGAAGGGGAGGCTCGCCTGCCGGCTCGCAAGAGAGGGTTGAAAAGGGCCATCAAGAAGGTGGCCAGAACCGACCTCACCGTCCCCAAGGCGATAAAGAGGCGCATCAAGGTGGACGAATCCATCACCGTAGGCGAACTGGCCAAGCGGATGGGGATCAAGTCCGGGGAAGTCATCAGGCAACTGCTGCAGATGGGGGTGCTGGCCACCATCAATTACCCCATAGATTACGAGTCTGCGGTCATTGTGGCCGGGGAGTTTGGCTTTGAGGTGGAGCGGGCTACTATGCAGGAGCAAGACCTGCTGGCCTTAGGGGCCCGGAAGGAAGGGGAACTCAAACCCCGGCCGCCGGTGGTCACCATCATGGGCCATGTGGATCACGGCAAAACCTCGCTGCTGGACGCCATTCGCCAGACCCGCCTGACGGAAGCGGAGGCCGGCGGTATTACTCAACATATCGGCGCCTACCATGTGGAGCTGCCCCAGGGGGAAGTGGTCTTCCTGGACACCCCGGGCCATGAAGCTTTCACGGCCATGCGGGCCCGGGGCGCTCAGGTAACCGACCTGGTGGTGCTGGTGGTGGCCGCGGATGATGGGGTGATGGAACAGACCCTGGAGGCCATCAACCACGCCAAGGCCGCGGGGGTGCCCCTGGTGGTGGCGATAAATAAGATCGACAAGCCCAATGCCAACCCCGAGCGGGTAAAACGGGAACTGGTCAACGTGGGCGTGGTTTCGGAAGAATGGGGCGGAGACGTCCTCTTTGCCGAGGTGTCGGCCAAGAAGGTCCTGGGTATCCCGGACCTGCTGGAGAAAATCCTCTTACAGGCTGAAATCCTGGACCTCAAAGCGCCGGCGGAGGGTGGGGCCCAGGGGCGGATCATCGAATCCCGCCTGGACAAGGGCCGGGGTCCGGTGGGCACCGTGCTGGTCCAGCGGGGCACCCTCAGCCCCGGGGATTACTTCGTGTGCGGCTCGCAGTTTGGCCGGGTGCGGGCCCTGTTTGATGACCGGGGCCAGAAGGTGGAGGAGGTGCCCCCGGGATTGCCCACGGAAGTGCAGGGGTTCAACGGCGTGCCCGAGGCCGGGGACGAGTTCCTGGTGCTGGAAGATGAACGCCGGGCCAGACAGATCGCCATGATGCGGCAGCAGAAACAACGGGAAGCGGCCCTGGCCCGCATCAGCCGGGTGAGCCTGGAGAAGCTGTACCAGCAGGTGAAGGAAGGGGCCGTCAAGGAACTCAAGCTGGTGCTCAAGGCGGATGTGCACGGCTCCATTGAAGCCCTGTCCAAGGCCTTGTCCGAGTTGGGCACCCAGGAGATCAAGGTCTCCATGATCCACGTCGGCCTGGGAGAGATCACCGAAAGCGACATTATGCTGGCTTCGGCTTCGGATGCCATAGTGGTGGGCTTCAATGTCCGGGCCAATCCCAAGGCCCTGGCCCTGGCGGAGCAGGAGCAGGTGGATGTGCGCTTCTACGACATCATTTACAACCTCCTGCAGGACATCCATGCGGCCCTGGAAGGATTGCTGGAGCCCCTGGTGGAAGAGCGCCTTTGGGGACGGGCTGAGGTGCGCGAGGTCTTCACCATTTCCCGGGTGGGCACCGTGGCTGGATGCATGGTCCTGGAGGGCAAACTGGAGCGCAATTCCCTGGGCCGGGTGTGGCGCCAGGGAGCACTTGTCTTCGAAGGTGGCCGGATCAGTTCCCTGAAGCGCTTCAAAGAGGATGTCCGGGAAGTGTTGGCCGGCTACGAATGTGGCATCGCCTTTGATCGGTTCGACGGTTTTCAGACCGGCGATATTATTGAATCTTATGTCCAGGAAAAGGTGAAGGCCCACCTGGAAGTTCTGGCTGGCAAGCCCGAGAAAAAAGAAGAATAAGGTAGGCCCAAGCCATCCTGGTGGACTGGGGGGACAGATGATTGTCGCGGCAGCCTGTATCACCCTGGTGATCCCAGATAATGACTCCTTGAAGGGCAAGCGCAAGGTGGTGAAAAGCCTCATTGACAAGGTGAGGCATCGCTTTGACGCCGCCGTCGCCGAGGTAGGGGACAACGACCTGTGGCAGAAGGCCAAGATCGGCCTGGCCCTGGTGGGCAATGATTCCCAAGTGTTAAGCGCCAGGTTGAGCCAGATCATGAAATTCATGGAATCTCAATACCTGGCGGAGATTATCGATTCCCAGGTGGAGCTTTGTTACCTGGAGAAGTGAGACTCCTTGAGAGCTAGAACCTCGCCGGTAAAACGCCCCACCCGGGTGGCGGAGTTGCTCCGGGAACGGCTGGCGTTGATTTTGCTCCATAAGTGCGCCGACCCCCGGCTCAAGGAGCTTACCATTACCGGGGTGGAGATGAGCCCGGACCTGAAGCAGGCCCGGGTCTTCTACGTGGCCCGGGCCGGGGTGGAGGCGGCTCAAGTTAAGGCGGCCCTGGCCAAGGCCCTGGGTTTCATCAAGCAGGAGCTGGCCCGGGAGCACCTCCTTAGGGTCATGCCGGAATTGTTCTTCTTGCCGGACGAGGGGCTGGAGCGGGCGGCCCGGGTGGAGGAACTGTTGCAAACCGTAGCTGAGGAGAAGTCAGAAGAGAAGTAGGGACAGGATTTGTTATCCGAGGGAAAGATATGCTTGAGGTAAAGTAATATGATCCGAAGTTCCGACGAAATTCTCAAAATTCTCCAGGAAAACCGGGAGAAAATCAAAAGTTTCGGCGTCCGCCGTCTGGGCCTTTTCGGTTCTGTAGTTCGAGGCGAAGCCACCAAAGCCAGCGACTTAGACTTTGTGGTAGAGCTAGAGCCCAAGACCTTTGACGCCTATATGGACCTCAAAGAATTTCTGGAAAACCTCCTGGGTTGCCCGGTTGACTTGGTAGTGGCGGATGCCATCAAACCAAGGTTGCGGGAACCTATTTTAGACGAAGCTGTCTATGTCCAAGGATTATAGAGTTTATCTGGAGGACATGCTGGAAGCGATTACCAATATTAACAATTATACGGCAAGTATGACCCTAGAGACTTTCTGCGCGGACCGAAGGACCATAGATGCAGTGGTTCGCAACCTGGAAATAATTGGTGAGGCCACTAAAAGGATACCGAAGGATATAAAGGCTAAATACTATGCTGTCGAATGGCAGAAGATCGTTGGATTAAGGAACATCTTGATACACCAATACTTCGGCATTGATTTGGAAATTATATGGGATATCGTTCGGAATAAATTGCCTAAATTTGAAGAACAGATCAAAAAAATTTTAAAAGAATAAAAGTGCCTAATATCGATTCCGGCATACTTCTCATCGACAAATCGGCGGGCCTGACCTCCTTTGGGGTGGTGCGCCGGGCCCGGCGGGTGCTGGCCGTGCGGAAAATCGGGCACCTGGGGACGCTAGACCCCTTCGCCACCGGGCTCCTGCCCCTGTGCCTGATGGAAGCCACCAAGCTCGTGCCCTTCCTGATGCCGGAACCCAAAACTTACCGGGCGGAAGTAAGGTTAGGGGAAGAGACCACCACCCAGGACCTGACCGGAGAGGTGGTGGCCTCCTCGGACAGACTGCCCGCGCCTGAGGAAGTTAAGGAGGCCGCGGCCCGCCTGGTGGGGGAGATAGAGCAAATTCCGCCCATGTACTCCGCGCTCCATTACCAGGGCCAGCGCCTTTACCGGCTGGCCCGCCGGGGGGAGGTGGTGCAGGTCAAACCCCGGAAGGTGCTGATTTACCGCCTGGAGGTGGAGGAGGTGAGGGGGCCCGCGGTCACCCTGACCGTGGAATGTTCCCAGGGTACTTACATCCGTACCCTGGCCGCGGATCTGGGCGCGGCCCTGGGATGCGGGGCGCATCTCACCGCCTTGCGCCGCCTGGCCGTGGGGCCCTTCCTGCTCGAAGCGGCCCTGACCCTTCAGGCCCTGGAAGAGGCCAGCCCCGAGGAGCTGGGGCGCCGGATCATCCCTTTGCGGGATTGCCTGCCGGGGCTGGGGCAGGTCAGGGTATCCCCGGAGCAGGCGCGCCAGTTGCGGCAGGGCCGGCCCCTTCCCGGCCCGGAGGGCGACCTGACCCCGGGACAGCTGGTGCGGGTCCTGACCGCCCAGGAATTGGTAGCCGTGGCCCGGGTCCGGGGCGCCGCCTCCCAGGCCTGGTTATATCCGGTACGGGTATTTTCCAGCAGTCAGCAGGAAGCAGTGGGTAGTGAGACCAAAAGTGAACCCTGGACTGCCGATTATCGCTGACTACTGACAGTTGACTGCCAATGAAAAACTAAAGGAGGAAGACGTGGGCTTATCTACCGAGCAGAAGCAAGGGATTATTAATCGCTACCGGCTGCATGAGGCCGACACCGGCTCCCCGGAGGTGCAGGTGGCCATTTTGAGTGAGAGAATCAATTATTTGACCGACCATTTTAAGGTGCACGCCCAGGACCACCACTCCCGCAGGGGTTTGATTAAGCTGGTGGGCCAGCGGCGGCGTCTGCTGAATTACCTCAAGAGTAAAAATATCGATCGCTACCGGGTCCTGATCGAACAACTGGGCCTGAGGCGCTAGGAGGAAGTCTGACTTATATGTCCAAATTATATAAAGTTGAGATCGGCGGGCGGGACCTTTCCTTCGAGACTGGGAGGTTGGCCCAGCGGGCCAGCGGCTCAGTCCTGGTAAGGTACGGGGATAGCGCCGTAATGGTCACCGCCGTCATTGATGAACGCCAACGCGTGGGCATCGACTTTCTGCCCTTGACCGTGGATTATCAGGAAATGGCTTATGCCGCGGGGCGGATCCCCGGCGGCTTTTTTCGGCGAGAACTGGGGCGTCCCAGCGAAAAGGAGACCCTCACCTCCCGGTTGATCGATCGGCCCCTCAGGCCCTTATTCGCCAAGGGTCTGTTCAATGAGATCCAGATCATCGCCACGGTGCTGTCCGGGGATCAGGAACTGGACCCGGATATTCCCGCCTTGAACGGTGCGGCGGCGGCCCTGGAGATCTCCGACATCCCGTTTATGGGGCCGGTGGCGGCAGTTCGGGTGGGCAAAATAGACGGGCAGTTGGTGGTCAACCCCACCAATTCCCAACTGAAGGAGAGCCGCCTCAACCTGATCGTGGCTGGGGCTCCCCAAGGCCTGGTGATGGTGGAGGGGGGAGCGGCCATGGCCCAGGAGGAGGAGGTGCTGGAGGCCCTCTTCTTCGCCCAGGAGCAACTCCAGCCCATTCTGGCCCTGATCAGCCGGATGCGGGAGGAGATGGGTCACCCCAAACGACCGAGTCCGGAGGCGCCGGAATATGGTGACCTGCCCCAGAGGATCGAGGCCCTGGCCCGGGAGCGGATCCTGGAAGCGGTGACCCGGCCGGAGAAGCAGGCCCGGGTGCAAGACATGATCCTGGTGCACCAGGAAGTGCTGGCCGCTTTGGCTGAAGAGGCCGAAGGCCGGGAAAAGGAAGTGGGGTCCCTGATTCAGGAGTTGCAAAAACGCCTGGTGCGGGAGATGGTGGTTAAGGAGCAGCGGCGCCTGGACGGCCGGGGCTACAGTGATATTCGCCCCATTACCGGGGAAATCGGCATGCTGGTCCGCACCCATGGCGCGGCCATCTTCACCCGGGGGGAAACCCAGGCCCTGGCCGTGACCACCCTGGGCACTCCTGCGGACGAGCAGCGCATCGAAACCCTCACGGGCGAATCCTTCAAGTCGTTCATGCTGCATTACAATTTCCCGCCTTACTCGGTGGGCGAAGCCCGGATGCTCCGGGGACCGGGGCGCCGGGAAATCGGCCACGGGGCCCTGGCGGAAAGGGCCCTCTCTCCGGTGTTGCCTACCGCGGAGGATTTTCCTTATACCATCCGGGTGGTCTCGGAAATCTTGTCGTCCAATGGCTCCTCTTCCATGGCCACGGTCTGTGGGGCTTCCATGGCCCTGATGGACGCAGGGGTGCCCATCAAGGCCGCGGTGGCAGGGGTGGCCATGGGCCTGATCAAAGAGGACGACCAGGTGGCCGTATTGTCGGATATCCTGGGAGATGAGGACGCCCTGGGGGACATGGACTTCAAGGTGGCTGGCACCGCCGAGGGGATTACCGCCCTGCAGATGGATATCAAAATGGCGGGCCTGACCCGGGAGATCATGGCCCAGGCCTTGCGACAGGCTCAGGAGGCACGTCTGCATATCCTGGGGAAGATGAGCGAGGTCATCGCGGCCCCGGCCCCCGGCCTCAAGGAGCATGCCCCCAAGATCATCGTGATCAATATCAATCCGGACAAGATCCGGGAAGTGATCGGCCCGGGGGGCAAGATGGTGAAACAGATTGTCGCCGCCACCGGGGTCAAGATC
The DNA here is from genome assembly GCA_963739295.1 of uncultured delta proteobacterium. Taxonomy (GTDB): domain Bacteria; phylum Desulfobacterota; class Desulfobaccia; order Desulfobaccales; family 0-14-0-80-60-11; genus CAVTZS01. The sequence continues at coordinate 19,792 of CAVTZS010000001.1, forward strand.
GACATCGAGGATGACGGCCGGATCCATATCGCCTCCCCGGACCAGAAGGCTGCGGATGAAGCCATCCGCATGATCCGGGAGATTACCGCGGAGGCCGAGGTGGGCCAGGTCTATCTGGGCAAGGTCAAGAAAATCATGGACTTCGGGGCCTTTGTGGAGATATTGCCCGGGACCGACGGCCTCATTCACATCTCGGAACTGGAACACCACCGGGTGAAAAACGTCACCGACGTCTTGAAAGAAGGAGACGAGGTGATGGTCAAGGTCTTGGATGTGGATAGGCAGGGCAAGATCCGCCTGTCCCGCAAGGCCTTGATTGCCAATGAGAACCCCTCGGGGGAGAGACCTCGACCCGAAGAATCGGGCAAGAGGCCACATCGTGCCAACCCAAAAAAGCGTCCTGAGTAATGGCCTGCGGGTAGTTACCGAGGAGCTGCCCCACTTCCATTCGGTGGCCGTGGGGGTTTGGCTCAACGTGGGGTCCAGGGATGAGTCCCAAGGCGAAAACGGCCTCAGCCATTTCCTGGAACACATGGCCTTCAAGGGGACCTCCAGACGCACCGTCTTCGACATCGCCCGGGAAATCGACCAGGTGGGGGGTTCTTGCAATGCCTTCACCAGCAAAGAGCATACCTGCTTCCATGGCAAGGTGCTGGCCGAGCATCTGCCCCGGCTGGCGGACCTGTTAAGCGACCTGGTCCTTAACCCCCTCTATCAGGCCGGGGACCTGGAGAAGGAACGCCAGGTCATCCTGGAGGAAATTTCCGCCCAGGAGGACAGCCCGGAGGACCTGGTCCAGGTCCAGTTCAGCCAACGCTTCTGGAGGGATAATGCCTTCGGCCGAGCTATTCTGGGAGACGCGGAGCAAATTTCCCGAATGACCCTGGAGCAGCTGTTGGCCTATCGCGGGGCTACTTACCGTCCGGAGGTTATGGTGGTGGCCGCGGCCGGCCGGGTCCAGCATCAACCACTGGTGGAGACCATGGCCCACTACTTCCAGGACTTTCACAATGGCTGCCCGGCCCGCGACCGGGGGCCAGTTCCCACCCATCCCGGGGTTTACCTGGTGGCCCGGGATCTGGAGCAGGTGCACCTGTGCCTGGGAACCCGGGCGCCCGCGGCCGGAGACCTAAAGCGGTACGTGGTTACCCTGCTCCAATTGCTCCTGGGAGGTAACATGAGCTCCCGCCTGTTTCAGGTGGTCCGGGAGCAACTGGGCCTGGCCTACTCCATTTACTCATTTGCCAGCTTTTTTAGTGACACCGGTCTCTTGGGGATCTCGGCGGGAGTTAGCCCCAAGAACCTGGAGGCCCTGATGGCCACCATCTGCCAAGAAATTAAGAGACTGAAAGAGGAAACGGTTAAATCTGAGGAGATGCAGGCAGCCCAGGAATACCTGCGGGGCTCTCTCTTGCTGGCCGCGGAGGACTGCGAACACCGCATGCTCCGCCTGGCCAAGAATGAGATCCACTTCGGCCATGACATTTCCCTGGAGGAGATCCTCGCCGGTTTGCTGCGGGTCACTCCAGAAGAGATTCAGGAAGCGGCCCAGGAGCTTTTTCAACCGGAGAATTGGGGGGTGGCCCTGCTGGGGCCGGTGACTTCCGAGGCCATGGCCCTGGATTTTTGAAGGTAAAGAATTTCTCCCAAGAAAAGGCTTCCGAACCCCCAAGATTACTTTCGCCTCAGTAAGCTATATCGAACATAAGAATATCAACCTTAACAAACGGAGATAAAATAATGAGAAAGATTATAATTTTTATTCTGGCATCGATGTTACTCATTGGCTCCGGCATGACCATGGCTCAGGAGAAAGGGGGAGGGCAAGCCCAGCCACCACAGGCTCAGACTCAGCCGTCAGCACCCACAATGGGGCCTCCCCCAATGATGCATCAGATGCAACAGACCCTGCAGAAAATGCAGGACATGATGAGCCAGGGGAAGATGACCCCTGAAGCCATGAAAGAGATGCAGGGCATGGTAAATCAGATGCAGGGCATGGTAACTCAGATGCAAAACATGGTGCAGACGGGCCCTATGATGAATCGGATGCAGCCGCACCAGCCGCAGTTACAGAAGCAGATTGATGAATTGCGCCAGCGGGTGGAAGCTCTGGAGGGCCAGGCAAGGGGCACGAAAAAATAGGGTTGCAGAAGCCTGGGTTGGCGCGGCAGATAATCCTTTAAATTAAACTTAAAACCATTTTGCCCCAAACAATAGAAGCCAGGGCGTTGGGGCCCTGGCTTTCCCTTTCTTTAAAGGTTATCAGAGATTGGGACGGGGGTTCGCAGGCTAAAGGCCTGCGGCCCTGAGCCTCATCCCCCCAAACCTGCCCCATTAATCCCTCAGAATTCCTCCCCATCCTCCAGGATGGCCTTGTTGATGAACTTATATAAGCTGCCGATCCATTCCAGTTCATTTTCCAACTCTGAGTTGGCGAACACCCATTCGCCTTCCCGGTCTTTGGCGATGATGACGATCTCTTCGATGTCGTCCAGGTCTTGATAAAACCTTTCCACCACCTCCTTAACAGAACGTTTGGCTCGGCCAAAGGGAATGATGTTTTTTCTCATGGCATGGTGTGTTGGCGGGTGAAAAAGCGCCCGTCACCCTCCCGTGGCGATGATTTCCCTTCGGGGTGAAGGGTTGGGGGGTAAGTTCCCTTGTATTTATTTTTTAAACGAACGGGCCAAAAAATCAATGATAATTTTATTGACTTCCTTCGGGGCCTCTTCCTGGGGGGCGTGGCCCACCTCCGGCAGGACCCGGACCTCGGCCTGGGGGAGGCGGGCCTGAAGCCAGGGGAGTTGTGTGGCGGGCAGGATACGGTCCTGGGCTCCCCAGATGAGGGCGACTGGTTGGTGGATGGCGGCGAGTAAGGCCTCCACCTCGTCTAGAGGCCAGGGGTTAAGACTCCGACAGAGGCGCCGCAAGGCCAAGCGGTAGGATAGGTCCCGGAAGGGGGCCGCGTATCCTGCTACCACCTCCGGGGTGATGAGCTCAGGGCGATGATAGGCCAGGCGTAAGGCCCAGGGAATGATCCAGGGACCCAGGAGGATTGCGGTTATCAGGCCCAGAACGGGCAAACCCAAGGGATAAAAAATCCAGGGGAGGCGAGTCTGGGCGGCGGCCGGCGCCAGGAGGATCAAAGCAGAAATCCGGGCGGGCCAGTCCCGGGCCAGGAGCAGGGCCAGGCTGCCCCCCAGGGAATTGCCCGCCACGGCTGTCTGCTGAACCCCACGCCTATCCAGGAAATCTATAATTCCCCGGGCCAGGGCCTCCAGGCGATAGTCGCCGTCCCCGGGCGCAGGGGAGCGGCCGTGTCCAGGTAAATCCGGTGCCAGGACGCGAAAATATCGGGCCAGGGGCGCCACATTATCACGCCAGGAAAAGCTGGAGGCCCCCAGGCCGTGGAGGAGCAAGAGGCCGGGTCCCTGGCCCTGCTCCACAAAGAACCAGGAATCGTCAGGAGGCATCATAATCATTCTCTAAAGAATAAAAGGACCAAAGCGAAAACTAAAGACCGCGCTACCGTTTGGCAGGGGTGGGACGGGGTTCCGAAGCGAGCAAGGGGAAGGGAACGCCGCGTCCTACCTGGGTCAGCACCTGGTGGTGCCGTTCTTTCAATTCCGCTACCAACTGCTGCCCCTGAACCAGCATTTGCCAGACCCGGCGGCGAAAGGAGGTCTCCGGGGGGGTAGTCCCTAACGCCAGCTTGCGGAAATAGGGATAGGCCAAGATCTGCTCCCAAAGCTCAACGCACTTTGCAAACAGGTCGGGATAAAAATAAGGCAGTTGCTCCTGTTTCTCCTCCAGGAAGGCCAGCGCCTGCGCCAGCCGCGCCGTGGGGGTGGGGCCGCGGCGCTTCTCGTCCAACTGGGCCAGCTTCTCCAGCACCTGTAATTGCTGGGCCTGATTCAGATAGGCCATTTGTTGCAGTAATTCCCGGTGCAGTTCCGGATATTTGGTGAAGGCTTCCCGATATTCCCGGTTAAGCAAGTAGGAGTTCAAAACCTTCTTGGCCGCCTCAAAGGATTCTGCACTGTGAGTGGCTATGCGGCGCTGGTTCTTGGCCAGCCAGGCAGAGAGGAACTTGAGGCGCTCCTCATGGGTTTTCGTGGCGGTGAGGAGGTCGGTGCGTTTATAAGATATGGTGCCGGCATACTCCCCCCGGACGATATCGGTGAGTTCCTTCAGGAATCGCTTGGTATCCTTCAAGATATTGAGGCTCGCCTCATGCCGCCCGTCATAAGGGTGAATGATTTCCTGCTTCACCACCGCCATGGCCCGGTCCTCCAGGACATTGAAGCGGTTGTATTTGTGTTGTTGATAGGTCACTTTCAGGATCACCACCCGTCTGGCCGGGTCCACATAAAACCCCTCGGTCCGCAGGTGGGGGTGGGCCTCGGCCATTCCTGGGGGCAGGGAGATCAGGGCGATCTTTTCCACCAGGGGATATTGTTTTTGCTCATAGCCGCAAAAGCTGGTAATGGTGCGATCCGAAGAACCCAGGACCTTGATGAGGTACTGTTCCTTGAGGCGGCTCAGTTTGCGGGCGAACAGGGCCGCAGAAGTGCGGCGCTCCGCGGCGATGGGAAAACCGTAAAGCTCCATGAGAAATTGATAAACGAATTCCCGTTCCTTCTCATAGGTGGCGCTGTCTTGGTGTTTGAATTTGCCCAGGCTGCGGCCGAAGTTCTTGAGTTCGGTGTCCAAATCCGAAGGAAAGGAGGCGTACACCCCCAGGAGGCGAAAGTCGCCCTGGCTATCCCGGGCCATGACATGCCCCCGGTCCATGTGGAAGAGAAATTCCAGGAGTTCCTCGTAATAGGCCAGATCGGTGAGGTCCCGGTTGGCGCAGCGCTGGCGCAAGGCGGGCCGGAGTTCCCGATCCAGGTGGGGCATGATCTTGTCCAGGTTCTCCCGTCCGGCCCTCCTCCTGGCTTCACTTAAGGGGTGAAGCAGGTCGAACTGGAAGATTTCCTCCTGATAAGCGAGGGGCCGGTTGAAGGCCACCAGACTGAAGCTGGGAAGATCTTTATATTCGGCGAAATTTTTTTCAAACGAAGGCAGGAGTTCCCGGGATTCAATGAGGGGATAGCGGGGACTGTAGGGTTCCAACAACCCTTTCTTGATGTGGACATATTCCAGGAAGTCCTTCAACAGGTTGCGGTCCCGGAGGGGGGCCTCGCCGCGCTTGTAGGCCGCCAAGGAGAGGCCGTTCAGTTGCACATCCGCAAAGAATTCCTTCTGTCCCATTTACCCAGCCACGATCTTGAGGTGGACCTTACGGGAGCGGGGCCCGTCAAATTCACAGAAAAAAATACCTTGCCAGGTGCCCAGGACCAGGCGACTGCCACTGACCAGGACGGTGAGCTGCGGGCCTACCAGCGAAGCCTTGACATGGGCCGGGGCGTTGCCCTCCAGGTGGCGATAGGACTCCCGATCGCTTACGAGTTTGTTCAAGACCATCAAGATGTCGGCCTTGACGCTGGGGTCGGCGTTCTCATTGATGGTCACCGCGGCCGTGGTGTGGGGCACGAAAATATGGCACAGGCCTTCAGTCACGCCGCTTTGCTTAACTATCTCCTGGATCTGGGAGGTTAAATCCAGGAACTCGGTGCGATTATGGGTGCGCACGGACAGCGTGTGCAGCATGTTCACCTCCGGATGAGGAGAGAATCCGTGGGCGGCGCGATCAAACCCGAGGTGGCTGGGGCCTCCGGACCTTTAGGAATGGCCTCCAGGGCCAGCATCAGGGAGATCTGAACCAGGCCCTTAAGGAAAGGGTTTTCCACGGATAAGGGGCCTCGCTCTCCCGCGGCCAGGTCCTCTGCCGCAGCCTGGGCGGCCCGGGCCTCCGCCGGGCGGCCCTTAAGGTCCAGGTAGTAGGCCATGGAGAAGAGGCGGCTGGCCCAAAGCCCGCGACTCTCGAGAGGATAGAGCGCCCGAGTGGCCTCTTCCACCACCCCTTCCATCCTAACCTGCTTCTGGTAGCCTGAGAGGATCAGCGGGCTCTCCTGGACTTCCTTCAGCTTCTGGATAAAGGGAGCCACTTCGGCCAGGCCCGGCTGCCAGGAGTGAAACAGGGGATCCCGGGCCAACTTCCCGGATTGTTCCAGATAGCGGCTGCGGTCCCCCTCCTTCAGGGTCGGGAGGAGGGTCTCCAGATTAGCGGCCTCCCCGGGGCGGCCCCAATGAATCCAAATCTGGTTCCGTAAGGCCCGATAGCGGTTGGCTCCCCCCTCTCCCTGGGGGTTGGCCTCGTAGGCCTGGTTAAGCAGGTGCACCGCATAGGCGGTGGGCACCGGGAGCCACTCCACCCCCGAATCCCGGAAGTGGTCCCAGAATTCCTTTTGTTGCCGGCGTTTGAGGTTAAAAAGGAGGCATTCCTGGAAACCTTCCTGGTCGCTGATCCGGGCCACCAGGAAGTTGCCCCCGAGAATCTCCCCGGGACCTTCCAGGATGACATAGCGCTCGCCCCTGCCGAGAATGGGCGAAGCGAAGGCCTGGCCGGGGGCTCGGGGGTCTGATCGCACCGGAGCCGCTTCTTCCCGGGGCCAGAGCTCTGCCGGCACCTTCACCCCCCGGGTCTGGAGCAGATGCAGGGCTCTTTTCAGGGCCTTCCGCCGGAGTTTGTCCGGGCTGGACCCGAATAAGGCCACCAGTAAGGCCGGAGTCGACGGGTGCGTCAGCGCTCCCAAAGCCTCCAGCAGGTGGAGGTCCCACCGGGGAACCTGGGGGTTGATACTAACCAATCCCTGAACGGTTTCCAGTTCCTGGCCGGAGGCCAGGGCGGATTTCACCGACTCTACTTGGGCCAGCAGGCTGGCTGCCGCCTCAGGGGCGAGTGGTGGCAAGCTCACTGCCACTGGTCGTCTTAGCCTTTTTTTATCTCCCGTCATGCTCTTTCTGGAGGGCCCGACTCAATGGCTACTTCGTCCGGCCGCCCCATCTCTTCAAGGTACACGTTGACCCGTTGGGAAGGAGGCAGGTTCAGGGACAGACCCACATAATCCGGCTGGATGGGCAACTCTCGGCCACTCCGGTCCACCAGTACCGCCAGTTCAATGCGCCCCGGGCGGCCATAATCGGTGAGGGCATCCAGGGCGGCCCGCACCGTGCGCCCGGTGAACAGCACATCATCCACCAGGACCACTTCCTGGTCATCGATGGACCCCGGCAGTTCGGTCTTGCGCACCAGGGGTTTATGGCTGAGTTGGGTCCAATCGTCCCGGTACAGGGTGATGTCCAGCACCCCCACCCGCACTGGCCGGGAGACCCGCTGGCCGATTTTGACGGCCAGACGCTGGGCCAGAAAGGCGCCCCCGGTGCGGATACCTACCAGCACCAGGTTGTCCAGGTTTGGATGGCGCTTAAGAATCTGGTCGGTAAGTCGCTCCAGGCTGTGGTCCAGCTCTAGGGCGGGCATGGCAATAGTCTTCTCAGAGGTCATGAAGGCTGCTTCCCCTTTTCCCTTAATAAGAGTTAACTTAACACGGCCAGGGTCCGATGACAAGAATATGAACCACCACGAGAGCAATAAGGGTGGCTCCCAGGGCCTCAAGTATTGGGCTCGACCTCCGACTTCGTAAAGGAGGCCCCCCGGGGCATCATCTGGAATAAATTTTTTCAGGAATATTAGACTTACAGAGATTTTGGAACTGCCCTAATTAATTGCTCATCTCGACTTGGCTTCCCAGGCCTTAGCTGCCTTAGTGGATAAGTAATTTGCCCCTGAAGAAAGATGGGCTTATAATGAACCAAAGCGTCAGGCGACTGGGAAGCTCCCAGGGGTCCCGCCCTGGATCCCCTGGGAGGGTGGTGTTAAAAGAGGCCTCAGGCAAGAACTTGAGCCATGACTTTAGAGGAAGCCCGGGAACTGCTGGGTCTGGGTCTTAAGGCGACCCGCAAGGAGATTCGGGCGGCGTATCGCCGGGCCGCCCGGCGCTGGCATCCGGATCGCGCCCCTCTGGGCGGGGAAGCGGAATGCCGGGTTCACATGCAGCAAATTAATGCGGCCTACCAATTGATCCTCAAATTTATAGAAGATTATCCCTACGACCTGGTGGAATCCGCGGGTCCCCAAGACTACCAGAAGTGGTGGTATGACCGATTCTTCACCGGGGTGTGGGGAACGCCTCCCAAAGATGGCCCCAGGGAGGGTGATTGATGCGGTGGCTGGGGGTCTTGCTGGGGTTGGTTTTGTTCCACCTGGGGCCGGCGCCTTCGAATTTTGCCCAGGAGCTCCCCCCCGACCTGCTTAAGAATTTGCAATACCGGGTGAGCCTGGGAGTCTGTCAGAACGTGGCCACCGTAAATTTAAGCCTTAAACCGTTGGGGTCGGGCCATTATCTGGCGGAATTTTCCGGTGCCGCGAGGGGGGCTTGGAAGTTATTGAGTCGCTGGCTGCCGGAGCGTTACCAGACAGAGATGGTCTATCATCAGGGCCGGTTTCAGCCCTTGGTCTTCCGGGAGGAATTACAGATAAAGGGTCAACACGTCTTCAAAGAGTACCGCTTCGATTATCCCCAGGGCCGCCTGGAGATCTGGAGAAAGGCAGATGACGGGGAATTCGTCAAAAAATGGCAACCCCCAATAAATGGGCCGGTCTACGACCCCTTGACCCTAATTTATAATTTACGTCTGGGGGCCTGGGGTCCGTTAGCCCCGGGAGAGACGCTCCGGCTGCCCGGGGTTCCCAGCCCAGACCCCGCGGAAATAGTCCTCAGCATCGGCCCGCAAACCCAACATGGCTTAAAGATCATGTTCACTGTCAAGGAAACGGCCACGGGAAATGAGTGCGGCCCGTTTTTTGTCCAATTTGCCCCGGAATGGACCCCCACCCAGGCCTGGACCAGGGTGCTGGAATTCGGGAAGCTTATGGGTCGACTGCTGCCTCATGATTAAGTGGGTCGCTCCGGGCGGCTCAAGTTGGGAAGATTATGGCTAAAATGGCGCGGACCTCAGTTCTTACCCGGTTGGTCCACCAGGAAGGCAAGGCCCTGGCCGCCCCGGGGCTCGAGGAGTGGCGGGGAGAAACCTTCCGGCGCCGGAGATTAATACTGGGGTTGCTCCTGACCCTTATCCTGGGGATTCTGGGGCAGACCAGGTTTTCATCCCCCCTGGAGGCCGGGGCCACCTCCGGGACCCTGCTGGAAGACTTACACTACCAGGTGGATGTCTGGGTCTGGAAGGATGCGGTTAGGGGCAGGCTCACCCTGAAAAGCCTGGGTTCCGGGCGCTACCAGGCGGAGATCTCCGGGCAGGCCCAGGGGCTGTTGGGCCTTTTGAGCGGCCAGCGCCGGGACAGCTATCGAACCGAGATGGTCTGTTCCCAGGGGAAACTCCTGCCGGTGGTTTACCGGGAAGAGTCCCGACGCCGCGGCAAATACAGCCTTAAGGAGTATCGCTTCCATTATGACCAGGGTCGGGTGGAGATGTGGCAATGGAAAGAGGCCCAGAGGGTGATGGTGCGGAAATGGCAGGCCCCTCTTAAAGAGCCCATCTATGACCCGCTAAGTGCCTTCTATAATCTGCGTTTAGGTATTTTGGGGCCCCTGAAAGAAGGGGATACCGTCAAGGTAGCCGGGATTCCTTACCCCCAGCCCGAGGAGATCGAAGTGAGGATTGGCCCGAAAACCCAAGAAGGCCGCCAGGCCATGGTCTCCTTTTTTAACCAGGCTCTTGAGGACCAGCGAGTCCGAGTCTTTGTCCTGGCTAACGGCAGCGGGGTGCCCACCCAGGCCTGGACCCGGGTGCTCAGTATCGGCAAGATCGCCGGGCAATTGCTGCCTGCCGGAAAATCCCTTGACGGGGGCTTGCCGGAATTGCCCTCAGGGCCCGGGACTCCCGACCAGGAGCTGGGAAGCTGAGTTTAAGGGGATGGGATCAAGGGCCCCCCAGCCTGGCTCCTAAATAAAAAATGAGGGCCGGGAAAGAGTGAAGGGTCTGTGGGCTTTAGCTCCTCCCCCATATGAATATTTTTCTAGCCCCCCTTGATTAAGGAGGGGAGGATGATTATCTAAAAGGCAAGCAGCCTGAAGACCGGAAATTCTGCACCCGGCACGCCTGAAGCACTGCGACTGGAAGGCGGGGCATGTGGGGGTTGCAGTCCGACCAGGCTGCATATTCTAGGGCCATGCGAGTCGCATGGCCTTTTTTTAATCTGATAAAAATTTCCCTGGAAAATTCACCGGCAGGCTCCCATTTCCCCTTGGTTGACAAAAACCTTGACATATTCTAAGATTCTGTAACTTTGAGAAAAATTGAGCCCGAGGAAGGGAATGGAGAAGAAAGACCTGGAGCTGATTAACCGGTGGATTGGCCAAGACCCGGAGCTAAAGCGGCATGTAGAAGAACATGAGGAATTTGAGCGGCGTTTAGAAGAATCCAACCGTCGCCCCTACCTAACCGCGGCCGAGACCATGGAGCGGAAGCGGTTGCAGAAATTAAAGCTGGCTGGCCGCGATAAGATAGAACAGATCCTGGCCAAATATCGGGAAAAGGAAAATGTGCTATGAAAATGGCCGGTTACCAAATCTTCTGGAAATGTTTGGACCGGGAGGGAGTGAGGCATATCTTCGGCCTGCCCGGGGGGGCGGTCCTGGACATCTACCACGAATTGAGGAACTGGCCCCAAATCAAGCATTACATGGTACGCCATGAGCAGGCCGCGGTGCATGCCGCGGACGGCTATGCCCGGGCCAGCGGCAAGGTGGGGGTGGCCCTGGTCACCTCCGGTCCTGGAGCCACCAATACGGTGACCGGGGTGGCTTCGGCTTACATGGATTCCATACCCATCGTGGTCTTCACCGGGCAGGTGCCCACCCCCCTGATCGGCAACGATGCCTTCCAGGAAGTGGATATTGTGGGCATCACTCGCTCTTGCACCAAGCACAACTACCTGGTTAAGGATATCGACAGCCTGGCTTATACGATTCATGAGGCCTTTCATATTGCCCGCTCAGGTCGCCCCGGACCGGTGTTGGTGGATCTGCCCAAGGATGTGATCAATACCCGGACCAAACCCGAATTTCCCGAGAGCATCAAGATCAAGAGCTATAACCCTACTTATCATGCCAACCCGCGGCAGGTAAGAAGGGCCCTGGAGGCCATTCTCAAGGCCAAAAAGCCGCTACTCTATACCGGAGGCGGTATCGTCCTCTCCGATGCCTCGGATGAGCTGCTAAAGTTCGCCGAGTTCCTGCAGATTCCGGTCACCAGCACCCTCATGGGACTGGGGGGCTTCCCGGGGAATAGCCCCCTGTGGCTGGGAATGCTGGGGATGCACGGCACCTATTACGCCAACATGGCGGTGAATGAGTCCGATGTGCTCATCGCGGTGGGGGCCCGGTTCGACGACCGGGTGACGGGCAAGCTGGAAGAGTTTGCCCCCCATGCCACCATTGTGCATATCGACATCGATCCCAGTTCCATCAGTAAGAATGTGGTGGTGGATGTGCCCCTGGTGGGGGACTGTCGCGATGCTTTGCAGCAGTTAAACGACCAACTGAAAAAGGTAGAGCCCAAGGATTGGAGCGGCATCCGGAAGCCCTGGCTGGATCAGATCGCGGAATGGAAGAGGGAACATCCCCTGACCTATAACCCTAGTGGCCTGCTCAAGCCCCAGTTCGTGATCGAGAAGTTGTGGGAACTGACTAAGGGAGAGGCTTACATCACCACGGAAGTGGGCCAGAATCAGATGTGGGCGGCCCAATTCTATAAATTCAATAAACCTCGACGCTTTATGACCTCCGGCGGTTTGGGCGTTATGGGTTACGGCTTCCCTGCGGCCATAGGGGTGCAGGTGGCCCAACCCGAGGCCATCGTCATCGACATCGCCGGGGATGGCAGCATCCAGATGAACATTCAGGAGATGGCCACGGTGGTGGAACACAACCTGCCGGTGAAGATTGCCATCCTGAACAACACCTTCCTGGGCATGGTGCGCCAGTGGCAGCAGATCTTTTACGATCGCAATTACATGATGACCAGCCTGAAGGTGGCGCCGGATTTCGTCAAACTGGCTGAGGCTTACGGCGCCGTGGGTTTCCGGGCGGAAAAGCCCGAGGAGGTGGAGCCCATAATCCGGGAAGCCCTCAACACCCCCAGGCCGGTGATCATGGACTTCCGCATCGATCCGGAGGAGTGCGTCCTGCCCATGGTACCCCCGGGGAAAACCGTACTGGATATCCTCCTGGCCTAGGAAGGAAGGGGAACATGAACCAACGACACACCGTCTCCGTGTGGGTGGAGAACCTTCCTGGGGTACTCATCCGGGTGGTGGGCCATATCAGCGCCCGGGGATTCAACATCGAGAGCATCTGCGCGGCTCCCACCCTGGACCCGGAGCTGACCCGCATCACCCTGGTGACGGAGGGAGACGAACAGATTTGGGCGCAAATCCTCAAGCAGATCCGCAAGCAGATCAACGTCGTGCGGGTGATGGACTTGACTGAAGTGTCCCGGGTGGAACGGGAGATGGCCCTGGTACAAGTCAAGGCGCCCGAGCGCTACCGGCCCGAAGTTCTGCGCATTGCCGACATCTTCCGCTGTCGGGTGGTGGATGTCAGCCTGGACACTTACACTCTGGAAATTACCGGCGATCACGAAAAAATTGAGGCGGTGCTGGATCTCCTCAATGCCCACGGAGTCCTGGAAGTGGCTCGCACCGGCACCTTGGCCATCCAGCGCGGCAAGAAGGCTAGAGGGAAAGGTGAAGGCAGTAGGTAAGAGTCCGTCTCCGGACATGCGCCATACGATTTCCGTATGGGTGGACAATCTTCCCGGGGTGCTCCTTCGGGTCACGGGCCTCTTCAGCGCCCGGGGATTTAACATCCAGAGCCTGTGCGTGGCGGAAACCGTGGACCCCATGGTCTCCCGCATCACCCTGGTGACCATCGGCGACGAGCTGATCGTGGAGCAAATCATCAAGCAGCTCCGCAAGCTCATCAATGTCATCAAGGTGGTGGACCTGACCGACCAGGAGCACGTGGAACGGGAGATGGCCCTGGTGAAGGTCAAGGCCGAGGACCGCTCCCGGGCCGAGGTCCTGCGTATTGCCGATATCTTTCGCTGCCGGGTGGTGGATGTCAGCCCGGACACCTATACGCTGGAAATTACTGGGAACCACGAGAAAATTAAGGCCGTGGTGGGCCTGCTCAAGGGATTAGGTATCCTGGAAATGGTGGGTACCGGAACGTTAGCCATGCAGCGCACCAAGAAGGATTAAGGGCAGACAGCTTTCTGCTTCCCGCAGTAGGGTAGGCCTGGCCCACTCTAGATTAATAGCTGACCGCCCTAAGACATAATGAGCTCAGAGAGGATGTCCATGAAGATTTACTACGATGTGGATGCGGATTTAGGGGTGCTCCAAGGGAAGAAGGTAGGCATTGTGGGCTTCGGGTCCCAGGGGCATGCCCAGGCCCTAAACTTAAGGGATAGCGGGGTTACGGTAGTGGTCTCGGAAATCCCGGGAACCGCCAACTATGAGGCCGCGCTGAAATACGGGTTTTCTCCCGTCCCCGCGGGGGAGCTGGCGGCCCAGTGCCAGGTGATCCAGATCCTGACCCAGGACCATGTCCAGGCCCAGCTTTACGAGCAGGACCTGAAACCGCATATGGGCCCGGGGAAGACCTTGCTCTTCTCCCACGGCTTCAATATTCATTTCGGCCAGGTTGTGCCGGATCCCAAGGTGGATGTAATTATGGTGGCCCCCAAGGGTCCGGGGCATTTGGTGCGCAGCGAATACGAGAAAGGGGCCGGGGTGCCCGCCCTGGTGGCGGTGCACCAGGACGCCTCGGGGCAGGCCCTGGCCACGGCCCTGGCCTACGCCAAAGGGATTGGCGCCACCCGGGCGGGACTGCTCCACACCACCTTCATGGAAGAAACGGAAACGGACCTCTTTGGGGAACAGGCGGTGCTCTGCGGCGGGGTCTCCGAGCTGGTCAAGGCCGGCTTTGATACCCTGGTAGAGGCGGGTTACGCCCCGGAGATCGCTTATTTTGAATGCCTGCACGAGCTCAAGCTGATTGTGGACCTCTTTTACCAGGGGGGCATCAGCTTCATGCGTTACTCCGTGTCGGACACCGCGGAATATGGCGACTACACCCGGGGCAAACGCATTATCACCGAAGAGACCCGGGAGGAGATGCGCTTAATCTTGGAAGAGGTCCAGACGGGCGAGTTCGCCCGGGAATGGATTCTGGAGAATCAGGCCAGAAGGCCGGTCTTTAACGCCTTGAGAAAACACGAAGCGGCCCACCCCATTGAAGAGGTGGGAAAGAAGCTCAGGTCCATGATGGGGTGGCTGAAAGGTTCCTGAGGGTGGCCCTTAAAGGATGAGCCCCGGACCCATTGCCGCCCCTGGTTATCCCCTGATCCTGGCCTTTGTCTGCCTGTTTTTCTTAGGCTGGCTGATGGGCTGGGGTTGGCTGGCCCTGCTGGGAGGGGCCGGGGCCGTATTTTTGGCTTACTTTTATCGGGACCCGGACCGTCCCCTTCCGGAAGAGGCTGGGGTCATCGTCTCTCCCGCGGACGGCAAGGTGGTGATCCTGGACGAGGTCCAGGAAGACCAGTTTTTGCACCGCCCCGCCAAGCGGCTGGGCATTTTCATGAATGTCTTCGATGCCCATGTCAACCGGGCCCCGGTGGCGGGCAGGGTGGCGGCCATTAAATACCGGCCGGGGAAGTTTAAGGCGGCCTTCCGCCAGGAGGCGGGCTGGCGCAATGAACAGCAAACCCTGGTGTTGGAGAGCGACCAGGGGCCCCGGGTCCTGGTGATCCAGATCGCCGGGCTGCTGGCTCGGCGCATCATTCCCTTTGTAACAGAAGGGCAGAGGGTGGACCGGGGGGAGCGGGTGGGGATGATCTGTTTCGGCTCCCGGGTGGACCTTTATCTGCCGGAGGATTGCCAGATCCTGGTTAAAGTGGGGGACCGCCTCAAAGCCGGGAGCAGCATTGTGGGGAGATGGACATGAGATTCCGACGGAAGCGCAAAAAGCGGGCGCGCCGTTTTAAGGGCGTTTACCTGCTCCCCAACCTCATCACCACCGGCAGCCTCTTTGCGGGTTTTTATGCCATCGTGGCCACCATTGACGGCAGGTTTCATGAGGCGGCCATAGCCATCCTGGTCTCTTTGTTGCTGGATGGCCTGGACGGCCGCATCGCCCGCATCACCCGCAGCAACACGGACTTTGGGATGCAATATGATTCCCTGGCGGATCTGGTGGCCTTTGGGGTGGCCCCGGGGCTCCTGGTCTATCTCTGGGCCCTGAAGCCATATAAACAGTTCGGTTGGGTGGCGGCCTTTCTCTTCGTGGTGTGCGGCACCCTGAGGCTGGCTCGCTTTAACGTGCAGCAGGCCTCCATGGACCCCCGCTACTTCAATGGCCTGCCCATCCCCGCGGCGGCCACCATGATTGCCACCTCCATTCTCTTTTACTATGAAATCGGCGAATGGGCCCCGGAACGCCATGTTTACATCCTGGTGATGATTTACCTCTTGTCCTTTCTGATGGTGAGTAATATTAAGTACATCAGTTTCAAAAAACTAGAGCTGTTCCGACGGCATCCCTTCCACACCCTGGTGGCCCTGGTGTTACTGTTTGTGCTGGTCGCCACGGCCCCGGTCATTATGGGATTTTTGCTCATGGTGGCCTATGTGGCCTCCGGACCTATCAGCACCTTTATGTATTACCGCCGACAGGCCCTGCCGGAAAAACCGGAGGAAGAAATCCCAACCCCGAAACCGTCTAGTCCTTGAGAGGTTAGTATTTTGGGGAAGGGGCCAGGGGCCTGCGGCCCTTAACTCCCTTCCCCAATGTGCATTAATCATTTTTACTTGTTTTTTCGATTGAAGTTTGGATATAATTTAATATCTTAAACTCTTACGTAGCCAAATGACTCCTTCACACACTTTCCGCTGCCCGACCCCGGCCCTCCAGGGCCTGGCCCTGCTACGCTTATTGCCTGCCAACTAGGCAGGCATCCATCTATTTTCATTACATTTACCGGTAAAGATATTGTTTTAACCGCTTCTTTTTGAAGGAGACAGTGGTATAATGCCATTGCCTTCCCTGTTGTCCCTACGGGGAAAGGAGAGCCATATGCCAGAAAAAATTTTCATCTTTGATACCACCCTCCGGGATGGGGAGCAAACCCCGGGGGCCAGCCTCAACGTGGAGGAAAAACTCCAGATCGCCCGGGCCCTGGAACTCCTCAACGTGGATGTCATCGAGGCCGGGTTTCCCTTCGCCTCTCCTGGGGATTTTCAGGCAGTGCGGGCCGTGGCCCGGGAGATCCGCACGCCCCAGATCGCCGCCCTGGCCCGGGCCTTCGAGAAGGATATCGACGCGGCCTGGGAGGCCGTGAAAGAGGCCACCAACCCTCGCATCCACACCTTTATCTCCACCTCCGATATCCATTTGCAGCACCAGATGCGCAAATCCCGGGAAGAGGTGCTGGAGATGGCGGTGGCCGCGGTGAAACATGCGGCCCGCTATACCGCCAACGTGGAATTCTCGGCCATGGATGCCTCCCGGAGCGACCTGGACTATGTGGCCCGGGTGTTCACCGCGGTCATCGAGGCCGGCGCTAAAACGGTGAATTTTCCCGACACGGTGGGCTATGCCATTCCCCATGAGTTTGGCGCCAAGATCAAATATCTGATGGAGCATATCCCCAATATCCATAAGGCGGTGATCTCCGTGCATTGCCACAACGACCTGGGGCTGGCGGTGGCCAACACCCTGGCCGCCATGGTGAACGGCGCCCGCCAGGCGGAGGTGACCATCAACGGCCTGGGCGAGCGGGCCGGCAATGCCTCCCTGGAAGAGGTGGTGATGGCCCTGGCCACCCGCAAAGATCTGTTTGATTACTACTCGGAGGTCGTCACCCAATATATCTATCCCACCAGCCGCCTCACCCGGAAGCTCACGGGGGTGGTGGTGCAGCCCAACAAGGCCATTGTCGGGGCCAACGCCTTTGCCCACGAGTCCGGCATTCACCAGGATGGGGTGCTCAAAGAGGCCAGCACTTTTGAAATTATGACCCCCACCACGGTGGGCATCAAAGAGAGTAAACTGCCCTTGGGAAAGCTGTCCGGGCGCCATGCCTTTAAAAATAAGCTGGCGGAGATGGGCTATTACCTGAGCGATGAGGAGCTGAACCGGACTTTCAAACGCTTCAAGGAACTGGCCGACCGTAAGAAAACCGTGTTTGATGATGACTTGGTGAGCATCGTGGAAACCGAGGTCCTCTATAAATCGGTGCCCGAATATTTTCGCCTCCTGGATCTGGTGGTGCTCACCGGCACCACGGTGAGGCCCAACGCCAACGTGAGGATGGAGGTAGGAGGGGAGGTCAAGAGTTACTCAGGTTTCGGGGACGGCCCCGTGGATGCCACCTACAAGGCCATTACCCAGTTGGCCCAATCCAAATGCAAGCTCCTCAAGTTTGCGGTGAGTTCCATCACCGGAGGCACCGAAGCCCTGGGTGA
Source organism: uncultured delta proteobacterium (assembly GCA_963739295.1). Classification (GTDB taxonomy): domain Bacteria; phylum Desulfobacterota; class Desulfobaccia; order Desulfobaccales; family 0-14-0-80-60-11; genus CAVTZS01. Next base: position 37,292 of record CAVTZS010000001.1, read on the forward strand.
GGTTTCGGTGCGCCTGGAAGAAGGGGGACACGTGGTCACCGGCCAGGGGGTGGACCCGGATGTGATCACGGCCAGCGCCCGGGCCTATATCAATGGCTTGAACCGCCTCCGCTTTTTGAAAGAACTGGGCCCCAAACTAAGACCCGAGGAGAGGTAATATTCTTCGTGGGGGGAGGGCCAGGGAGCTGAGCTCCCTGCCCTCCCCCCACGCCCCCCTCCCCACCCGCTTAAGTTAGCTGTGGAAGTCGGGGCATGAGGCCCCGACTTCCACAGCTAAACAAAACTTAAGGGGTTGGGGGAAGGGGTTCAGGGGGAGGATTGTAAGTGGGCCTGCGGCCCTTAGCCCCCTCCCCCTTAAACCTGAAGGTAATTGATGACGCGGCCTCAGACTATTACGCAAAAGATCCTGGCAGCCCATACCGGCCGTGATTGGGTGCAGCCGGGGGAGTTGATTACGGCCAGGGTGGATATCGCCCTGGGCAATGACATCACTGCCCCTTTTGCCATTAAGGCCTTCCGGGAGGCCGCGGCCCAGCAGGTCTTTGACCAAGAAAGGGTGGTGCTGGTAGCCGACCACTTTGCCCCCCACAAAGATATTCCCTCCGCCATCCAGTGCCAGATTTTGAGGCAGTTCGCTAGGGAGCAGGGCCTGGTGCATTTCTACGAGGGCGGGGAGATGGGGGTGGAGCACGCCCTCCTCCCGGAGAAAGGCATCGTCGTTCCCGGTGACCTGGTCATTGGGGCGGATAGCCATACTTGCACCTACGGGGCGCTGGGGGCCTTTGCCACCGGGGTAGGGTCCACCGACCTGGCCGCGGCCATGATCACCGGGGAGGTTTGGCTCAAGGTTCCCGAGACTATCCGGCTGGAATACATCGGAGATTTGGGCCCCTGGGTTACCGGTAAAGACTTGATTCTCTATACCATCGGCCACCTGGGGGTGGATGGCGCCAACTATCGGGCCCTGGAGTTTACCGGCGAGGTCATCCGGAAACTTCCCATGGCCGATCGCTTCTCCATGGCCAACATGGCCGTGGAGGCCGGGGCCAAAAACGGCATCATCGCCCCGGATGAAGTGACCCTGGCGTATGAGCAGGATCGAGCCTTAAGAAAATATGATATCAGTGCCCTCTTTAGTGATGCAGGGGCACTTTACTTAGACAGCAAGACTTATCATGTAAGTCTGCTTGAACCCCAGGTAGCCTGCCCCCCGTCTCCCGGCAATGTGCGGCCGGTGTCCCAGGTGGGGGAGGTAAGTATCGACCAGGCGGTGATCGGCTCCTGCACCAACGGCCGCCTGGAGGATTTGCGCCTGGCCGCCAAAGTCTTGCGGGGCCGGAAAGTGGCCCGGGGAGTGCGCCTCATCGTCATTCCCGCCACTCCTCTGGTCTACCGCCAGGCGCTGAGCAAGGGCTTGATCGCCATTTTCATGGAGGCCGGGGCCATCGTCAGCCCCCCCACCTGCGGCCCTTGCCTGGGAGGCCACATGGGCATCCTGGCTCCGGGTGAGACCGCCATTGCCACCACCAATCGCAACTTCACGGGACGCATGGGCCATCCCCAGTCCCGGGTTTATCTGGCCAACCCTGCGGTCACCGCGGCTTCCGCGGTGGCGGGGAGAATTATTCACCCCGGCGAATTATTGGGCCGCCGGGCTAAGAGGGTTCGCCCCATTATCTAAAGTTTCCGCGGTGTTCGAGCGCATTGCGGAGCCTGACGCGGTAAACCTCGTCTGCTGGATCTGAACTGCGATCTCCTGCCAGGCCCGTAAGGTAAACTTAGTAAACAAAGCTGGATAGCTTTAGAATCAAGTCTACCCTCAAAGTCCCAGGACGGGGAGGTAGTATGGCGGGCGGGAAGAATTTTGGGTGGCTGTGGCTGGCCCTGGCGGTGTTGCTGTCCGCGGGTTGCTCCGGAATTCTGACGGAGTCGCACTACGACGACGGCAGGCAGGAAACCCTGCGAGTGCAAAGCGGTGATAAATGGAGCAACTGGGACCGTAACCCCAGAAAAGAAGATGACACGTGTATCATACTAAAAAAAGAATCGACTTTTTAAGCTAGATGTGGCAAGGTGCCGATAAGATTAATTAAAATAAAAAGACGAAACTCGCCTTAGCTATATTCCTACTACTGTGGGAAATGAGACATGGCAGGTCTTAAGAGAGGCTGGGGGCTAATATTGGCGCTGGCAGTACTGCTGGGGGCCGGCTGCTCCGGAGTATTGTTTGAATCGAAACACGAGGATGGCCGCGTGGAACGCCTCCGGGTTGACGGGGGCGAGGGCTGGTCCATTTACGATGACAAACCCCGAAATCCTTACCAAGATGGGAAAAAGTTGCAGGAAGAAATGAGTATCATGCTTAAGAAAGAGGCGACTTTTTAAGCAGGCCTGCCCCGCCGAGCCCGCACCACCCGCTTGATCCCCTGATAATCCCGGATGGCCTCCAGACGATCATAGGCCTCCGTCTCGCCTAAAGAGGCCATTAACTGCTCCGCCTGCCCGGGGCCCACCTCCAGGGCCAGATACCCTCCTTGCTTCAGATAATGATGCGCCTGCCGGGCCAGAGGCCGGGTTAAGGCCAGTCCATCTTCCCCTCCCACCAGGGCTTCTTTAGGTTCAAAATCCCGAATGTCTCGGGGAAGTTTTTCCCATTCTTCCCGGGGCACATAAGGGAGATTAGCCACCACCAAGGCAAAGGAGGCGGTGGGCTTGAGCCCGGGAAGCAGGTCAGCCTGAAGAAACCGGATACGGCCGGCTACCTCGTGGCGGCGGGCATTATCCTGGGCTACGGCCAGGGCGGCCCGGGAAAGGTCCACGGCCACCCACTCCATCTCTGGCAACTCCCGGGCCAGGGTCACCACCACGGCGCCGCTTCCCACTCCCACCTCCAGGCCCCAGGCCGAGTCCGCGGGGAAGGCGGGATCTCGCGCCCCTGCCAGAGCCGCTTCCACCAGGATTTCGGTTTCTGGCCGGGGAATCAAGACCCCGGGGGTGACCCGAAACGCTAAGGACCAGAACTCCTTCTCGCCGGTTAGATAGGCCACGGGTTCTCCTTCCCGGCGCCGGACCACCAGGGCCTTAAAACGGGTTAACTCCTGAGGGGTGAGGGGCAGGTCATGGCGGAGATAGAGATCCAGGCGGCTCAGGCCCAGGGCATGGGCCAGGAGGACTTCCGCGGAAGCCCGGGGCTCTGACACGTCCTTTTCTCGGAAATATTCGGTGGTCCATCTCAAGATCTCCAGGATGGTCCAGGAATCTTGGCGTTCGGCGGTCATTTAGGCCTGTTGCAGGGCTAAGGTGCGATAGTGGGTGGACAGGGACTGGAGGAGTTCGTCCAGGTCTCCGTCCAGCACTGAGTCCAGGCGATAAAGGGTGAGGCCGATGCGGTGGTCGGTGATGCGGCTCTGGGGAAAGTTGTAAGTGCGGATGCGTTCACTGCGATCCCCGGAGCCCACTTGACTCTTGCGGTCCTGGGCAATCTGTTGCTGCTGCTCTTTCTGCCTCAGATCCAGCAGCCGGGCCCGGAGCACCTTCAGAGCTTTGGCCTTGTTCTTGTGCTGAGATTTTTCATCCTGACAGGAGACCACCAGGCCGGTGGCCAGGTGGGTGATGCGCACCGCCGAGTCCGTGGTATTGACACTCTGCCCCCCCGGACCGGAAGAGCGGAAGACATCGACGCGCAAGTCCTCCGGGTTGATCTGCACGTCCACCTCCGCTGCTTCCGGCAGGATGGCCACCGTTACCGCGGAGGTATGGATGCGCCCCTGAGATTCCGTTACCGGAACCCGCTGCACCCGATGGGTGCCGCTTTCGTATTTGAGCCGGCTGTAAACCCGGTCTCCGGAGATGGAGGCAATGATTTCCTTGAACCCGCCGATGCCGGTTTCGGAGTGGCTCAGGACCTCCATCTTCCAACCCTGGCGTTCCGCCATGCGGCTGTACATCCGGAAGAGATGCGCGGCGAAGAGCGCGGCCTCCTCGCCGCCGGTGCCGGCCCGGATTTCCAGGAGCACATTCTTCTCGTCATTGGGGTCCTTGGGCAGGAGCAGAAACCGCAGTTCTTCCTCCAGGGAGGCCAGCCCTTCTTTGAGGGTCTGGATTTCTTCCCGAATCAGGGGCTTTAACTCCTCGTCCGTCTCTTCCTTCAGCAAAACCTGAGTGTCGGCGAACTCCTGCTGAAGTTGCTGATAGCGGCGGAAGGCCTGGACCAGGGGCGCCAGGTCCGCGTGTTCCTTGCGGTACTTCTGGTAAAGGTCCTGGGCTTTGATAACCTCAGGATCACCCAGAAGTTTCTCCAGATCCTGGAACCGCTTTTCTAAGGTTTGCAATCGCGCCAACATCATATTTTATTATAAATAGAAACCCGTTTTTCAGCAATGGCCTGGTGGGTTTAATAGCGTTTTCGGTTTTCAGTTTTCGGTCAGAAATATTTAAGAAAGCAATAAGTTACAAGGTTAGGTGGGGCCTTTGGCCCCACCTGCTCCTGGCTAAATTAAACTTAAGGGATTGGGGGTGGGGGTTTGGGGGAGGATTGTAAGTGGGCCTGCGGCCCTTAGCCCCCTCCCCCATATTTCTTTATCCATTCCTAACTCTCGGCCAGGCGGCGGATGATTTCGGGGATGGTGCCCGCGGCCAGGTGGGAGAGCGAGCCGCCTCCCAGGACCACCTGCAGGGGTGTGCCCATCTCGGCAGCCAGGTGCAGCACTTGATCGCAGATGTGGAAGTAGGCTTCCTCGTTGAGGCCCAGGGAGCCGTAATCCTCCACATGGGTGTCAAAACCGTAGTACCAGATGAGCAGGTCCGGCTTGAAGGGTGGGATGAGGGGCAGGTTCTCCCGCATCTTTTCCAGGTATGCGGCGTTGCCTCCCCCGTGCCAGCCCAGGCGGTTTACATCTACGTTAACCTTGGCGCCGTCCCCGGAACGGTAGTTGACGCCGCAGAAGCAGAGAATGAACACCTCCGGGTCGTCCCGGACCAACTGGTGGGTGCCGTCGGCATGGTGGGCATCAGTGTCCACGATGGCGAAGCGGCGCCAGGCGCTGATTTCCCGGACCCGGGTGAGGGCGATGACCACGTCGTTGAAACAGCAGGCCCCCCAGAACTGCCGGTAGCCGGCGTGATGGCCCCCGGCCCCGATGAAGCAAAAGGCCCGGTCTAGCTCTCCCTGGGCCAGCATTTCCATGGCCGCCACCACCCCGCCCACGGATTCATAGGCGGTGCTGCACAACGGCTCCTGGGCCACCAGGGGAATCATCTCCGGAGCATGCACTTTAAGGATTAATTCTTCGGATACCCGGGGGGATTCATAGAGCCGCACATTGGGCTTTTTCAGCAACTCCTCCAGGGCTTCGGGAAAGTCCCGCAGGCGGTTGCCGATGGTCATGAAGCTCTTGCGGCTGAAAGAGGGGTGGTAAAAGATGCCGACTTTTTTCATGATTCGCCCAATGATTACTTACTTTTTAGTACCTCTGCTCAGACCCCAAAACGCTCCCCCACCTTGGGATTCATGGCCTTGATGAAATCCGGGGTCTTGACTTTGCCCAGCTCTTTAGTGCGGAACCGGCTGATGAGGAGCGCGGCGCCGGGTACCGCCACCTTCAGGCCCTGGTCGCTAACCTCCATGATTTCGCCAGGAACGCCAGTTTGAGCCTCGGGAATAAAGGTGACTTGGTAGAGCCTCACCAACTCTCCCCGGAAAGTGGTCGCGGCCCCCGGCTGCGGGTCGCAGCCCCGGATGAAAGTTAAACACCACCAGGGCCGGGCGGTTCCAATTGAGCCGGCTGGTGCGCTCAGTGCAGGCGGTGAAGTAGGTGGCGGCCGAGTGGTTCTGGGGGATGCGGGGGGCTTCGCCCTGCTGGACCAACTCCACCGCCTCCAGCATGGCCTCCACGCCTAAGGGAAAAAGTTTGTTGTAATAGAGTTCCCCGGTGGTCTCCTTGGGGCCGACCGCCACCTCCTTTTGCAGCAGGATATCGCCGGTGTCGATGCCTTCATCCACCCAGAAGACGGTCAGCCCGGTTTTTTTCTCCCCGTTGATCACGGCCCAGTTGATGCCTGAGATGCCGCGGTATCTGGGGAGCTGGGAAGGGTGAAAGCAGATGGACCCCAGCTTGGGGGCGTTGAAGATTCTGGGAGGCACGATATCGGTGACAAAGGCCAGCACCCCCAGATCAGGATTGAGGGAGACCAGCATTTCATAGGCCTCCTCGTCTTTCATATGTTTGGGCTGGAGAACCGGCAGGCCCGCGGCCAGGGCCGCCTCCTTCAAGAGGTCGGTCTTGCCGGGCTTATCCTGGGGGCAGAAGACCCCCACGACCTCCTGGCCTCGGGTGAGCAGTCCTTTCAGGACTTCCGCGCCAAAAACCGCCTGGCCGATCAAAACGATGCGCATATTTCCTCCCTTTTAGGGCTAGCGGGGGAATGGCCCGGCGGTGTCTCATTAATTAGGCACTGCCCGCCTGCATCCACACCTAGCCCAAGTTGAGGCTCAATGGTGGTGGTGTTCTTCCGGGGCCTTGGGGGGCTCAAGTTTGGCGGCCAAGAAGCAAAGGACGCTGACCACCAGGAGAGCGCCCACGGATATCAGGGCGCTGCCGCTCCAAACGGCCGCCCCCAGGCAGATAAACACCAGGATGCACAAAAAGGCCTGTTTCTGGCGGTAATTCGTGTTTACGCTCCCCATTCTTAAACCTCCTGCGCCAATTTTTTGTCCTAATCTTTAACCTTAAAATCCCTTAAGGGACATTGGTTACTGATTTTTAATAAAATCCACGGCATTACTGATTCTGAGTAAAACTTCGTCCTTTCCTAAGATGGCTATGATCTCGGTGAGACCGGGGCTGGCCGTCTTGCCGGTTAAGGCCACCCGTACCGGTTGGGCCAGGTTTACCAGCTTGTGACCGGTCTCAGCCGACAGCTCCTGAAGCATTTGGGTCAGGGCGGCTTCGCTCAACTCTGCCAACTTCTCCAGGCGTAAGGCGATTTCCTGAAGCAGGGGCGCGGTCTCGTTGGTCAGAAACTTCTGGGCTGCCTTTGGTTCATAGGGCCGGGGATCCAGAAAATAGAACCGGGCGGCCGCGGCCATCTCCACCAGGGTCTGGCTGCGGGCCTGCAAGGTGGCCACCACCTTGGCAAGGTAATCCAGATCGGGATTTTCTAATAAGCCCAGGGGGGCGAGAAAGGGCACCAGGGCCCGGGCCAGTTCGGGCCTTGACATTTCCTTGAGGTAATGGCTGTTGAGCCACAGAAGTTTGTCTTCATCGAACACCCCGGCGGATTTGGTCACGTGCTCCAGGGAGAAATACTGAATCAATTCCTCCCGGGTGAAGATCTCCTGGTCGCCGTGGGACCAACCTAGGCGGGCCAGGTAGTTCACCAGGGCCTGGGGCAGAAAGCCCATCTCCCGGTAAGTCAGGATGGAGAGCGCCCCATGGCGCTTGGACAGCTTGGCCCGGTCTTTGCCCAGCATCAGGGGCATGTGGGCGAAGAGAGGCGGGGTGACTCCCAGGGCCTCGTAGATAAGGAGTTGCCGGGGAGTATTGGGGACGTGATCATCCCCCCGGATGACATGAGTGACCGCCATGGTGATGTCGTCCACCACCACCGCAAAGTTATAGGTGGGGATGCCGTCGGCCCGGGCCAGCACCAGGTCGTCCAGTTCCTGGTTGTCAAAGGCAAGGGGGCCCTTGATCAGGTCGTGCCAGAACGTGGTGCCGCTCTGGGGGGTGCGGAAACGCACCGCGGTATTAGGGCCGAGTTTCAGGCCCCGGTCCCGGCAGCGACCGTTGTATCTGGGCTTCTCCCCCCGGACCAGGGCGGCCTGGCGCCGGGCCTCCAGGTCCCCGGGCGGGCAGTCGCAGCAGTATGCAGCTCCCCGCTCCAGGAGCTTCTCAATATATTCATGGTAGAGGAGCAGGCGCTGGGATTGGGGGTAAGGGCCTTCGTCCCAATTCAGGCCCAACCAGGTCAGGGTCTCCAGGATCTCCGCCCCAAAGCGCTCCTCAGAGCGCTCCTTGTCAGTGTCTTCGATGCGCAGGATGAAGACCCCCTGGTGATGCCGGGAGAAAAGCCAGTTGAACAGGGCGGTGTGGGCCCCGCCCAAATGCAGGGAGCCGGTGGGACTGGGGGAGAAACGGGTGCGCACCTGGGACATAACTATCTCACATATTTGTGATTTTTATCATAAATTTACCCCCAAGGCGAGGGGATTTTACTGACCCCCCTTTACTTGAAGAAGGGAAAGAAAGGTGGAGACCTCTGCAAAATGGCCTTCTAAATCATTAAAGGTCCGTAATTCTTCCCCCTCCCTGGGTGGGAGGGGGTTAGGGGGAGGGGGATAAGGCCTTGACATTTAAGAATATTCACCCCCACCCTGACCCTCCCCCATCCAGGGGGAGGGAATAAAAGGAGTTTAACGAGGCCTATCATTACAATTTCAAGCATTTTTCAGAGGTCTCAGGTCCTCTAGGTCCATTCCCCTGGCTACGGGCTCCCGGTTCCCGAAATGAGATTGCCGGGTCAGGCATAACCTGATACAAGGATAATAACTCCAGGCAATCTGGCAACTTAAATGGGGGGATGGAATGCCCCGAGCCAAGCCCACGGTATCGCCAAAGACTCACGATTGGGCCGATTTCATCATCCGGCATACCCCAGCCGCGGTCATCAGTATGGACGCACAGGGGCGCATTACCGATTTTAACCCCGCGGCCGAGGTCCTGAGTGGCTATAGCCAAAAAGAGGCCCTGGGGCGGCGGGCCGAAGAAGTGCTGCACTGCGAGGGGGCTGACCCGAAGAGTTCCCCCACCCGTTTGGCCATGATGGGCCAGGAAGTGACCGCCCAGGAAATCAACCTGGTGAACCGTTCCGGCCACCGGGTGCCGGTTATGCTAGCTGCCTTTGCCCTAAAGGATGACCAGGGAGTGGCCCTGGGAGGGGTGATGATCATCCGGGATCTGACTCCCGTTAAAGCCCTGGAAAAAGAGCGTCGCCACCTGGTAAATATGTTCGCCCATGATTTGAAGACCCCCGTGGTGGGCATGGCCGGCCTGATCCGGCGTTTGCATCAGGGCAAGGTCGGCCCTCTGTCCCAGAAACAGCTGGCCTATTTGGAAACCATCGATAAGGAGATGCAGCAACTGGAGAAGCTCATTACCAGGTTTCTGGAATTCGCCCGCCTGGACTGGCGTATCCTGGCTCCCTCGCCCAGTCCCGTCCAGGTGGAGAAAGAGTGTCGGGAAGTTATCACTCTACTGCTGCCCCTGGCGGAGGGAAAATCCATCGAGCTGAAGGCCGCCTTTCCGGCGGAGACCCTGGAAGTGATGGTAGACCCCCTCTTGTTCCAGCGGGTCCTGGAGAACCTGTTGGAAAACGCCATCAAATACAGTCCACCCCGAACCACGGTATTTTTGGAAGTGCAAAGGGAAGGGTCGGAGGCGCGCTTTGCCGTCAGAGACCAGGGGCCCGGCATCCCCGCCCCGGACCTGGCCCATCTCTTCGAGATCTTTTACCGGGGCCAGGGGGCCGGCCAGGAGCGGGGCTTCGGCCTGGGGTTGGCCACGGTCAAGCGGGTTATCGACGCCCACGGCGGCCGCCTCTGGCTGGATACGGCTCCGGGCCAAGGCACCACTTTCTATTTCACCTTGCCCTTGAACCCCCGGGGAACTTCCGCGGGGTCTCAGGGAAGGCCCCCGGCCTAGCCCCCACCTCAAGTCCGGCCGGCCAGAGCACTTAAGAAAATCGGCTTTTCCCGGCCCGGCCCAGGGCCTCCAACACCCACCGGTACTCTTGCACCAGGGACTCCAACAGGCCTGCCTTCAGACCCTCGGGGAGCACCTCCCAGGTGTAGGTCTCGATCTCCAGGTGGCGGCAGAAGCGGCGCTCTGAAAGGAGCTCCAGCACGGCCCGGGTGTCGTCCTGGGTGGTGGAAAGCATCTGGTAGCGGTCCACAAACAGCGGCATGTGAAAATGGATGCGCCATTCGCGGTCGCCAGGCTCTCCCAGCCGGGGCAGGGCCTCGCCCAGATCACGGAACTGGCGCTGGCCTCCATCAGGTCCCCGGGCGATGACCTGGTGCAGGTAGGGAGAGCGGGCAAAAGGCTCCAGTTGCCGGGCCAGCCGGGCCCGGGGTGGCTCCTCCTCCCAGAGTGACACCTTCAGGCCGGAGGTGACCTGCACCTTGCCCACCCGGATGCCGTCTCGGGCCAAAGAATCCAGAGCGGCGACGGGGTCTTCGTAGGCCACCGCCAGGTGGCAGGTATCCAGGCAGACCTGGAGGTGCTCCCGCAAGTACTGCTCTGCCTGGGAAAGGGAAATCCCGGCCGCCTGGGCCAGCAGCCGCTCCCCCTGGGGCTTAAGCCAGGTGTGGTAAAAGCGCACCACCTCTGCGCACGTCTCCAGCAGGCCATCCGGCTCCGGCTCCAGGTCCAGGTGGATCAGCTTGCCCGTCCTTTCCCTGACCGCCATTAGCCTGCCACCACTGCCACAAGGTTGCTTACGATCAGCGCCAGGGCGCTTTCGTCTGCGCCCGCGCCCCAGGGTTTATAGGACAGGGGCAGGGTGGAGATGCTCCCTTCCAGGCCTGAAGGCAGCAGTCGGGTGAGAATCTCGATGAGGCGGAGGGTGTAATCCACCCGGGATGGCTCCCGCCAGTCGGACGCGAACACCTCCGCCTTAACCCGGGGACCGTGGAAAGAGCCGTAGGGAAAGCCGTTGAGGGTAAAGACGTACAGGTTGTTCTGGGCCAGGAACTCCTCAAACCGCGGGAGATGATCGTCAGCCAGCAACTCCCGGCTCTCCTGGGCGGAGAGGCGCAAACCCAGGCCAAAGGGAGCCTCAGGCGCCAGCCTCTCCTTTAGCGCGGGCACATAGGTGCGCAAGTTCTGGAACAACTCATCCCAGCCGTGGCCGGAATGAATCTTAGTGCAGTAAGTCAGATGAAAGAATCCATCCTCGCCGACCTGCATCGTGGTCTCTCTTAGAGTTATGGGGGAAGGGGGCCAGGGTTCGCAGACCCATACCCCCTTCCACCAACCCCTTATGTTTAGATTGGGCCGTAGAAGTCGGGGCCTCTGGCCCCGACTTCTACGGCTAACTTAAGCGGGTTGGGAGGGGGGCTTGGGGGGAGGGCAGGGGCCTCAGGCCCCTGGCCCTCCCCCCAAACAATCCTTTTCTCCCTTCATCCCATCACCCGGCGGGCTGGCGGGGTCTCTTGGAAGGCGTCCCTGGCTCTCTGTTGGAGAACCTCGATGCTACACCGGACGCAGTCCGGGTCCATCTGGTTCACCTCCAGTCCCCGGCCAATGCCCTCCAAGAGCATGATGGTAAGGCGCCCTCCCAGATGCTCCCGGAATTCCTCCAGCCCTGCCAGGATCCTCTGGCAGTCACCTAATTCCGGGACGTAAAGGGCGAATCCCAGATTGGTCAGGGTCGCCAGCACCCGCTGGCAGTCTCCTTTGGGAAGTAGTCCGGCCAGGTGCGAGTAGGTGGCGTCCAGGGCCATGCCCATGGCCACCGCCTCGCCGTGCCGCAGCCGATGGCCGGTGAGGGCTTCGAGTTTATGCGCCGCCCAATGGCCAAAATCCAGGGGCCGGGAGCTGCCGGACTCAAAGGGATCGCCGCTGGTGGCAATGTGGTCCAGGTGGAGCCCGGCAGAGCGATAGATGACTTGCTGCATCAGGGCCAGATTTCGGTCCTTTAAAGCCTGGGCGTGGCTTTCCAGGAAGGCAAAGAAGGCCGCGTCCTTGATCAAGGCCACCTTGACCGCTTCCGCCACCCCGCTGAGCCAATCGCGGGGGGAGAGAGTGGTGAGGAAGGTAAAGTCATTTAAGACCGCGCCGGGGGGGGTGAAGGTGCCGATGAAGTTTTTTTTGCCAAACGCATTGATGCCGTTTTTGAGGCCCAGGGCGGCGTCGGCCTGGGCCAGCACGGTGGTGGGAACCCGGATCAACCTGATGCCCCGGTGCGCAGTGGCGGCGGCATACCCCACGACATCGATGAGTGCCCCTCCGCCCAGGGCCACGACGTACGAGTGCCGGCAGAGCCCGGCATCATGGATGGCTTTATGGAGGATATCCACATATTCAGGATTGTTCTTTACCTGTTCTCCGCCTTCCAGCACCAAGGGGGCTCGGGTCAACTGAAGATGGGAGCGGTGCTGTTGGCAATAAGCCGCAATTCTCGTTAACAGGTGGGGATGATGGCGGTGTACCCCCCGATCCACCACGATGAACACCTTCTTGGGGTCCGGGCCGTCCCCGCGGATTACTTCGGTAAAGAGCGGATTGTGGCCCGCGAAGAGATCCCGGGTGAAGTGGACCGTATAGCTGAAGCTTATCTGGATATCTTGTTTAATGGCGTCTATGACTTTTCCCTCCCTCCACCTCTATAAAGGGGTTGCTGTTTGGCCTGCCGCATATATTAGAGACCTCTGAAAAAGTCATCTTGAGGGAGGGGGCAGGGGTCGCAGACCCCTGCCCCCTCCCTCAAGCTCCCTCCCCCAACCCCTTACAGGGTTAGAAAATGGCTGGAAAGTCGGGGCCATAGGCCCCGCCTTTCCAGCCCCTTCTGCGGGTTGGGAGGGGGCTGTGGGGGGAGGGTAGGGACCTCAGGTCCCTGGCCCTCCCCCCACGAACCCATTTCGCAGAGCTCTCATTTAGCGACCTGCCTTCAGGCCGGGTCAGGTCAGGGCCGGTAGGGCAGAGATTACCTTGGCGATTACCGCAAACAGTGGCGAGGGCATTACCCCCAACCAGAAAATCAGGACTAAGATCACCGCCCCGGCCAGGCGGATGGACAGGTCAGGGCCAGGGATGACCAGGGCCTTTGCCCCGGGGCGCATGTAAAGGGAGACCAGCACTTTCATATAGATAAAAATGGAGATAATGACCGTCAGGATGCCGATCACTGCCAGGACCAGGAAATTGGCCTGGAGAACCGCCCGGAACAGGATGAATTTCCCCATGAAGCCTGCGGTGGGCGGCAGCCCGGCCAGGGAAACGAGGCAGGTGGCCAGGACCCCGGCCCGCCACGGCTGGGAGTAACCCAGGCCCTGGTAATCCTCCAGCGCGTCCAAATCCGTCTCTTCCCCGGATAGGGTGCCCAGGATACCGAAGGCCCCCAGGTCCATGAGCGCATAAACCGCCAGGTAAAACATCAGGGGGCCCAGGCCGCCTTGCTTTACGGCCAAAAGGGTCATGAACAGGTAACCCATCTGGGCCACGGAGGAGTAAGCCAGCAGCCGTTTTAATTGGGTTTGGTAAACCGCGGTGATATTGCCCACCACCATGGTGAGAAAGGCCAGGACCCACAACGCCGGCAGGCAATAAAGCCAAACCGGCTGGGACACCAGGGTCGCAAAGCGCACCAAGGCAGCAAACAGGGCCACCTTGGAGCCGGTGGACAAAAACGCGGTCACCGGCGCCGGGGCGCCCTGGTAGACATCCGGGGTCCACAGGTGGAAGGGCACGAGGGAGATCTTAAAGCCGATACCCACCAGGATGAGGCTCAAGGCACCCAATATTAACGGCAGATCGGCAGCCCCCGCGGCGGCCGACAGGGAGGGGCCTATCTCCAGGGTGCCGCACGCGGCATAGAGCAAGGCAATGCCAAAGGTAAGGAACGCGGAGGCCACCGCGCCCATGATGAAATACTTCACACCTGCCTCATTGGCGGAGGCCTCGCCCTTGCGGATGGGGATGAGCACGTAGAGAGAAAGGGACAGCAGCTCCAATCCCAGAAAGAAGATCAGCCAGTTTAAGGCGGCGGCCACCAGGGTCATCCCCAGCGCGGCAAAGAGCAGCAGCGCGTAAAACTCGTCGCCGGCAAAGGACCGGGCCTTGGCGTACCGGCGCACGAAGAGCAGGGTGAGGCAGGTGATGGCCGCAAAGAGAAAGGTAAAGTACCGGGCGTAAATTCCCAAGTCCAGCATGCCTGAGAAAGATGGAGCGCCGGGGGTAATCAGGGCCGCGGCTAGGCCCGCAGCCAGGCTGGTCGCCAGGGCCAGGGCAAAGAGCAACTCCCCGGGCCGCCGTCGCCAAAAGGCGCCGACACAGAAAATTAAGGTCCCCCCTCCCGCCAGGAGCAGGTAAGGGAAGATGGCGACCCAGTCAGTGGGCATGGGGTTCATTAACCTTCGGTTGCTTGATTAACCGCGTAGCTTTTTAGCCACCTGGGCCACCCGGCGGCCCAGGGCCCGGGCGATCTCCAGGTCCTCCGGAGCAGGCTTAAGGTCGTTGCCCGGCCCGGCCAGGGTGGAGGCGCCGTAGGGCGTGCCGCCGCGGCCCTCCGTGTGCAACATGCCCGGGGTAGAGTAGGGCACCCCCACGATGATCATGCCCCAGTGCAGCAAGGGCACCATCATGGTCAGCAAGGTCGTCTCCTGCCCGCCATGGGTGGTGGCGGTGGAGGTGAAAATTCCCGCGGGCTTGCCTTCCATGGCGCCTTCGAGCCACAGCTTGACGGTGGAGTCCAGGAAAAACTTCATCTGCGCGATCATGTTGCCGTAGCGGGTGGGGGAGCCAAAGATGACCCCGTCCGCTTCCCGGAGGTCGTCCAGGGTGGCGAAGGGGATGTCCTTCTGCATCTCCGCCACTTGCAGGGCGTGGGGATGCTCCTTGATATATTGCTTAACCGCCTCGAATTCCTCCACCCGGCGGAGCTTTACTTCCGCGCCGGGAACCGAACGGGCTCCTTCCTCCACGGCCCGGGCCAACTGGAGGACGTGCCCATAAAGAGAGTAGTAGACTATAAGAATTTTCATTTTTGCTTCCCCGTCCTTTCTTAAAGGATATTTGACTCTTCTTGGTCGAGCTTAAGGCCGTGGGCCTGGCAACCTCCACAGCCTTATCCGGGTGGGGAGGAGACGCTGGGGGAGGGTAGGGGCCTGGCCCCTGGTTCCCCCATCTTCGCCTTTTACCTCCCTGCCACCGCCAATTGGGTAGTTTGTTCCAGCAAGTTTTGCACGGGCTGCTCAAACAGGTGCAGTACCGGTCCGGGGTGCAGGCCGATAAAGAGCACCGCCAGGGCCAGCACCCCCAGGATCATTACTTCCCGGGAAGTGAGATCCCAAAGGGTATGCTCTTTTCTGGCTTCGCCAAACAGGGCGTCCTGCACCATTCTCAAGATGTAAACCACCCCGAAGACCAGGCCCACAAAGCCGAGAATGGTAATGATGGGCTTGGCCTGAAAAGCTCCGATTAAGATCAGCATCTCCCCTACGAAATTATTGAGACCCGGCAGCCCCAGGGAAGACAGGGCAAATAGCAGGAAAAAGGCGCTGAATGCCGGCATTTTGGCCCAGAGGCCCCCCAGATCGGACAGTTCTCGGGTACCGGTCCGTTCGTCCAACATCCCTACCATGATGAAGAGGGCCGAGGTGGAGATGCCGTGGTTGATCATCTGCAGTAAAGAACCGCTCAGGGTCACCAGATTCCACATAGCCAGACCGATGACCACCATGCCCATATGGGTAATGCTGGAGTAGGCTACCAGACGTTTCAGGTCGTTTTGCGCCAGGGCGATCCAGGCGGCATAGAACAATCCTCCCACTCCCAGGCCCAGGAGCAAGGGCACCGAGAGCTTGGCAGCCAGGGGGAAAAGCGGAAAGGCAATGCGAAAGACCGCGTAGGTGCCGGTTTTTAACAGCAGGCCCGCCAGGATCACGCTGCCGGCGGTGGGGGCCTCGGTATGAGTGTCCGGTAACCAGGTGTGCACGGGAATAAGGGGAATTTTAATGGCAAAGGCCAGCAAAAAGGCCGCATAAAGCCAGGCTTCCACCGTGCCCGTGAGGGGAGTGCGCATCAACTGCGGGATAGAGGTGGTGTACACCCCGGTCTGGCTACCATGCAAGACATAAAGACCGATGAGGGCAATGAGCATCAAGAGGCTGCCGGCCAGGGTGAAAAGGATGAACTTGATGGCAGCCTGCATGCGCTTCTCATGCCCCCAAATGCCCACCAGGAAAAACATGGGGATGAGCTGAATCTCCCAAAACAGGTAGAATAAAAAGAGGTCCTCGGCCAGAAAAACGCCCAGGATGCCGGTCTCGATGAACAACAGAAAGAAATGAAAGGCCCCGACTTTCGTATTGATCTGCTTCCAAGACACGGGCACACATAGGGCCGTGAGGATGGTGGTCAGCAGGATGAGCATCAGACTGACGCCGTCCAGCCCCAGGGTGTAGCGAATCCCCAAGCTGGTGATCCAGGGATAATCTTCCACCAGCAGCCAGGTTCCCAGGGGGCCGGACTGCCACTTAAGGTTCAGGAAGAAGAGCGAAATCACCAACCCCAGGTCGGTCAGGGCCACGGCCAGGGAGATCCAGCGGCAGAGTTGGGGGCGACGCGCCGCGGCCAGGGCCAGGAAACTACCACCCAGGGGCAGCAGGAGAATGACCGATAGTATGGGGAAATGAGGCATGATCAACCCCCCTCCATTACCAGGCGTACCAACTGAGGGCCAAGGCGCCCAGGGCCGCGGTTAATCCCAACAACAACATCTTGAGATAAGTGGAAAGTCTGCCGGTGGTCCAGAGCCCCAAGATGCCGGACAGGAGATGGAAGCCCTGGGCGAAGCTTTCGTATCCCCGATCCAAACTGCGTTCATCAATCTGGAGCCAAGTGAATTTGGCCAGGGCCCTATAAGGCCGGAAAAGGCCCCGGGCGAGCTTCACGTATCCCTGGTCGAGAACGCGGTCATCTACCTCGAGCCAGAGAAATTTGGCCATGGCCCCATAAGGCCGAACGAAGATGATCTGGTACAGGTTGTCCAGGTAGAGCCCGGAGAACAGGAACTCGTGAAAACCCTCCCGGGCCGGTTCCCGGGCCGGCCGAACCTCATAGAGGTAATAAGCCAGGGCAATGGTCAGCACCACCGAGATGGCGGTGCCGATCCCCATGGCCCACTCCACCGCCGCAGGGGCGCCCAGGTCGGGCCGGGCCCCAGGCACTGAGGCCAGGTAGTGCCCCAGAAAGTTCTTGCCGATGCCTCCGGGGAGGTTCAACAGGCCGTCGCCCAAAGCCAGCACCGCCAGGGGCCACAGCACCCAGGCCATGGACCGGGGCGGGAGCTTCACCTCTTCCGGCCGCCGGCCGTCCGGCCGTTCCAGGAAGGCAATGAAGAAGGCCCGGAAGGTGTAAATGGGCGTCAACAATGCCGCCACCACGGCAATGAACCACAGGACTTTATAGGAAAACTCCGGGTGGATGAAGGTGGCCAGCAGGATCCGGTCCTTGCTGAAAAACCCCCCCAGCAGGGGAAAGGCGCTGAGGGAGACAGCCCCGGCCAGAAAGAGCCAGTAGACCTGGGGCATGAGCCGGCGCAGGCTCCCCATGCGGAAGATGTTGTGCTCCTCCGCCAGGGCCTGGATCACGAACCCTGCGGCCAGAAAGAGGAGCGCCTTGAAAAAGGCGTGGGACACCAGGTGGAAGGTGCCGCCCACGATGTCACCCGCGCCCACGGCCAGGATCATGTAGCCCACCTGGCTGATGGTGGAATAGGCCAGCATCTTCTTGAGGTCCGACTGGGCTATCGCGGCCAAGGCGGCATAAAGGGTGGTTACCGCGCCCACCGCGGCTATGGCCAGCATGGCCGGGGGAGATAGCGCCACCACCGGAAACAATCTCATGAGCAGATAAACCCCCGCGGTGACCATGGTGGCCGCGTGAATCAAGGCGGACACCGGGGTGGGGCCGGCCATGGCGTCCGGCAGCCACACGGTCAGGGGGAGTTGCGCGGACTTGCCAGTTGCGGCCCAGAGCAGCAGCAGGGCCAGCAGGGTGGCCATCCCCGTGCTCAAGGAAGAGGCATGGGCATTGATGTGGGTAAGGGAAAAATTGTGGAACAGGACGAAGAACAGGGCCAGGGCAATGCCAAAGGCCACGTCGCCGAGGCGCGTGCAGATGAAGGCCTTGCGCCCCGCGGTGGCGTTGGCGGCGTCTTGATACCAGAAACCGATCAGGGCATAGGAACACAAGCCCACGCCTTCCCAGCCCAGGTAGACAAAGAGCAGGCTGTCGGCCACGGTGATGACCAGCATGGCGAAGACAAACAGGTTCAGGTACCAAAGGAACCGGACGTAGTCTCCGTCTTCCCGCATAAAGGCCACGGAGTAAAGGTGAATGATGCTGGAGACGAAGGTCACCATCAGGGCCATGATCGCGGCCAGGGGGTCGTAATGCACATTGAAGATGGCAGAAAACTCGCCCGCGGCAAACCAGCCGAAGTACGTGATGTCATGGCTTTGGTCCCCGAGAAGGATCAGGGCCAGGGCGGCCATGACCAGGGACCCCAGGACCCCGGCGCAGGCCAGGATCTCCACGGCGCGCCGGGGCAGTTGCCGGCCCAGGAGGGCGTTGACCACGGCCCCGGCCAGGGGGAACAGGAGGAGGAGCATGACAGCGGTTTTCACGTCAGCCCTTCATAAGATTATAGTCATCGGCATCCAATGATCCGGTGCGGCGCTGGGAATAGACGATGAGGGCCAGGCCCACCGAGACCTCGGCGGCCGCCACCGCCATGATGAAGATCACGAAGGCCTGCCCGTCCAGTTGCTGCCACCTAAGAGACGCGCCGATCAGGGCGATGCCCGCGGCGTTTAGCATAATCTCCACGCCGATGAGGATCATAATGAGGTTGCGCCGGGCGATGGCGCAGGCCGCGCCCATGAGGAAGAGGAGGCCCGCCAGGATGAGCAGGTGGCTGAAGGGCACGATCATGACCTATCCTCGAGCCGGCCTTTATCCGGCGCGGCCTCCCGCCGGCCCAGATAAAGCGCCCCCACCAGGGCGACAAAAAGTAAGAAAGAAGCGATTTCCACCGAGAACCAGTATCTTTCGAAGAGAAAGCGGCCGAACTGGAGCGGCGAGGCCATGGCGGGTCTCAGTGGGGTTCCGCTTCCGGGACCGGCCAATATCAAGGAGACCGCCGCCGCCAGAGACACCCCCGCGAGGATAATGGCGGGCAGCCACTGGCGCACGTAAGTCCTTAGGGTCTGCCGGGTGGGCTCTATTTTGAGCATCATGATGATGAACAGGAACAGGACCATAATGCCCCCGGCATAGATGATCACCTCCAGGGCGGCCAAAAAGGGCGCGCCCAGCAGGTAGAACAACAGGGCCGTGGCAAAAAAGGAAATGGTCAAGTAGACCACCGCATGCACCAGATTACTCCGGGAAATGGCCAAAAGAGTGCTCAGCACCAGGATAATCGCCAACAGATAAAAGATTAGGCCGAAGAGAGTCATGATGCCTGATTTACCTTCATTCTCAGCGTCTCAAATAATCCAGATGCTTCCCTGGGCGGCGCTCCGGTCAGAATGACGTTTAAATCTTCCCGGTTTTTATTCCCTCAGCCCCACCTAAGGCAGATTGCTCTTGAGGTCCACCGGCGGCGCCTCAGTAATATGGGTGCCCTTGTCTCCCAGCACGTTAACTCCGGCGTACCGATAGTAGTTGTAGTCATTATTCTTGCCGCCGTGGTCCACCAGCAGGTCTTCCTTTTCCGCCACCAGCGTTAAAATGTCGTACTGGCAGGTTTCAAAATCGGGAGTCAGTTGGATCGCCAGGGTGGGGCAGGCCTCTTCGCACAAGCCGCAAAAGATGCACCGGGCAAAGTTGATGCGGAACCAGGGAGCCCAGCGGCGCCCGTCTTGGCGTTCCGCGCCTTGCATGGAGATGCAGCTGACCGGGCAGACCGCGGAGCAGAGATAGCAAGCCACGCAGCGCTCATCCCCATCCGGGTCCCGGGTTAGGATAATCCGGGCCCGGGATCTAACCGGCAGGACCCGCTTGTACTCCGGGTATTCTTCGGTAATGGGCTGGCGGAACAGATGGCGCAAAACCATGGCCAAAGCCCCGGCCAAACCCTGAATCGCCCTGATGACCCCCATGTCGGCCTCAGTCCTTGAGTGAAGGGATTAATTTGATAAAGGTAATCAAGTAATTATATGGCCCCACGTCGGCGATCCGATCCTGGCGAAAGCCATAAGGAGTAACCAGCTTTTTCACTTCTTCCGGGGCCAGCCTGATATGGAGGGGCGGTCCCGGCGGCCCGGCAATTTTTTTAAATTCCACGATGGCCAGAGTTCCCCCAGGGTTTAGGACCCGGGTGGTTTCTTTCAGGGTCCCGGCCGCGGTATGCGCTTCCGCCAGATCATGGAGGACCGTGGCCATTAAGCACACATCCACACTACCCGTCGCCATGGGGATATGTTTGCTGGTATCCGCCACCAAGGCCTGGATGTTCCGGTAGCCCCCGGCGGCGGCCCGCTCTTTAACCGAGTTGATTCCTTCTTCCCAGAGGTCCAGGGCATATATCCGCCCCTCCGGGCCGATGGCCGGGGAGGCCGCAAAGGCATACCACCCCTGGCCACAGCCCAGGTCCAGCAAGATGCTGCCGGACTGGAGGCGAAGTTCGGCAAAAAGCTTGGGCGCATCAACCAGGTCAAAGCTACTTCTGCCTGCCCCCGGAGGCCT
Source organism: uncultured delta proteobacterium (assembly GCA_963739295.1). Taxonomy (GTDB): domain Bacteria; phylum Desulfobacterota; class Desulfobaccia; order Desulfobaccales; family 0-14-0-80-60-11; genus CAVTZS01. The sequence goes on from CAVTZS010000001.1 coordinate 57,766, forward strand.
TTCCTTCGAGGTGTGACTCACCATTCTCTCCGGCATCCTTTCTCGCAGAGTTAAGGGCCGCGACTACAGGGCTAACATCACGGCGCCGGTGGCCATAATGTTCAGCAAGGCCAGGGGTATCAAGAGCTTCCAACCCAGGTGCATCAGTTGATCATAGCGCAACCGGGGCAAGGTTCCCCGGATCCAGATCAGCACAAACACCACCACCAGGACCTTCAGACAGAACCAGAGGAAAGGCGGAAGCACCGGCCCCCGCCAGCCCCCCAGGAAGAAAACCGCCACCAGTGCTCCCAAAACCACCAGGGTGACATACTCCCCCAAAAAATAGAGGCCGAAGCGCATGCCGCAATACTCCGTGTGGTAGCCGGCCACCAGTTCATTCTCCGCCTCCGGCAAATCGAAGGGAATGCGTTTGATCTCCGCCATGGCGCTCACAAAGAAGAGGAGAAAGGCCTGGGGCTGCCAGAGAATAAAGGGATAGTGGGCCTGGGCCTGGACAATGTCCACCAGGCTGAAGGAGCGGGCCAACATGACCACCGGCACCAGCGAGAGCCCCAAGGGGAGTTCATAGCTGATCATCTGGGCCGCGCCCCTAATCGCCCCCAAAAGACTGTATTTGGAGTTGGAGGCCCAACCGCCCAGAGCCACCCCATAGACTCCCAGGGAAGAGAGGGCGAGCACGTAAAGCAGGCCCACGTTGAGATCGCTGATGACCAGGGGAATTTCTTGGCCCTCGACGGTCCAACCCCGGGCAAAGGGGACCACGGCAAAGATGAGCAGGGCGGTGGCGGCCACTATTGCCGGGGCCAACAGGAAGATCCAGCGGTCGGCGCCGGTGGGCACGAAATCCTCTTTCGTCAGCATTTTGATGACATCCGCCAGGGGTTGCAGCAGCCCATGGGGGCCGGCCCGGTTGGGGCCCAGACGTACCTGGAGTCTCCCCAGCAGCTTGCGCTCCGCGTATACCAGATAGGCGGCCACCAGGAGCAAGACCACCAGCACTACCGCCAACTTGACGAGAAGGATGACGAGGCCTGCAATCCAGGTAAGCATAGCTCCGCCTAGACCCTTTCCAGGGCGCTGGCCGGGAAGCGCACCGGCCACTCCTTGAATTTTTGCCAGGCCAACAGCCGGTGCCGGGGAAGAACCATGACCCCCGCAGCCAGGTTGTCCACGGACTTGAGTTCTACCCTCACTGGACCTCCAGGGAGGTGCATAACCACCTGGCCCCCGGGGCAGGGGCCCAGTCCCAGCCGGCAGATGTCATCCCCCCGCATGAGGAGTTGCGGGACCCCCTCCACCGGTTGAATGACCGGCGAATAGGCCGCCAGTTCCTCGGTGCCGAAGGTCCAATCCACCAGCAAGAGTTCCAATTCATCAGGAGGGGCGCCCTGGGCCTCCCACCGGAGGGTATCCAGCGAAAAATCATGCTGGGCCTGTTCGTCAGGTATCAGGCGCACCCCATCGAGTTGGCCCTCCCAGGCCGAGGCCCGGGCAAAGAGGGGATTTTCCCGGGGCAACCAGGTCCAGAGGTCCTCCCCGGGCGTCTCTTTTCCGGTGAGGGCCGCGGCCAGCTCTTTAAAAATCTCCCCTGGGGTCCGGGGTTCTCCGCCGGGAAGGTAATCCAGGAAAACCCGGGGTGGATGGCTGCCGGCGCCGACCTGGGAAATCGGGGCGCCGCCCGCATGGACCGGCGGGGCCCACTGCAGCCTCCCCTCCTGGTTGACAAAGCTGGAGCCGACCCGCTCAAACACGGTTAAAGTGGGCAAAACGATATGCGCTCGCTTTACCGTGGGGGAGGGCAAATAGTCCAGGGCCACCAACAATTCCAGCCGGTTAAGAGCCTTAGCCCATCGTTCCTGGTCCGGGTAATGCCAGAAGGGGTCGTTCTCCACCAAGATTAAGGCTTTGATGGCGCCGTTTTCTAAGCCCTCCAAGAGGTTCTCCGTCGAACTCCCGGAAGACGATAATAAGGCGGCGCCAAAGGCGTTGGGGCCGGGGAGCAGGTAAAACAGGCCGGCAGATTTACCTGCTGCTTTCAAGAGCAACGCCAAGTCCGCGGCCAGGGTGGGGGTGGTCTCCCGCACGATGTCGGTACCGCACACCACGGTGGGCCTTTGACTCTGACCCAGTCTTGGGCCCAGCGCGGCCAGGCGGTCTTGTAAGGAGGAATCGACGGAGTACTCACCGGGCAGGGCCTGGTAAAATTGCGCCGCTTGGGGCTCCAGCTGCCCCTCCGCCGCCGCGTGACTGAGGGCCATTTTCAGCAGCACGCTGAGAACAAGATTGATTTGACCGGGAGCCACCGCCAGGTGCTCAAACTCCAAGGGTTTAGCCAAGGGGGTAAGCGCCTCTTGGTGCTCTAACTCCAAGGGTAGAAAAATCGGCCGGGGATCAATCACCACCACCTTGGCCCCCCGGCGGTAGGCCTGCCTCAGGGCCAGGGCCAGCATGGGCGCCTCATTAACGGGGTCCGCACCCACCACCACGATAAAGTCGGCTGCCTCTATCTCCCGCATGGACACGGCCAGGCGGGCGTCCAGGCGCGAGACTGCGGTTTTGACTTTGCGCTCCATTTTATAGTCCAGGAAAAATCGCGGTTCCGGCCAGCCCAAGAGGCGACAGAAGCGTTTAAGTTCCCCCTGAGTCTCCAGGCCGCTGCGGCTGGAGCCCAGGCAGGCAATGGCCCCGGCGCCAAAATTCTTACTGATCTCGCTCAACCTGGCCGCGGCCACCTTAATGGCCTCCTCCAGGTCAACTTCCTGCTCTCCCACCCGAGCCTTGCGGGGACGCTCCGGGTGCTGGGCGTAGAAAAAGCCGTAGCGGCCCCGGTCACAGATGAAATAACCATTCACCGCCTCATTAAACCGGGCCTCCTGGCGCAACATCTCCCGGAAGCGGGCGCTGCCGGTGGTGTTGCAGCCCAGGGAGCAATGGAGGCAGACCGAAGGGCCCCGCTGCATTTCCCAGCGCCGCGCCTTATACCGGGTGGGTCGGTCCGTGTAGACCCCGGTGGGGCAGAGATCGATGAGGTTGCCGGAAAAGGGGCACTCCAGGATCCCAGGGCCATGCCTGCCAAAGTACGTGCGGTTGGCGATTTGCAGGGCGCCCAGGTCCCGGTAGCCGGCAAAATCTTGATAAAAGTTGCGGCAACGCCAGCAATGGATACAGCGGTTCATTTCGTGCTGGACGAAAACGCCCAGGTACTGATCGTGATAAGTGCGCTTCTTCCCCAGATAACGCCGGAGGCCGTGACCGCCGGAGACGGTCTCATCCTGGAGCAGGCAGTGGCCGCCTTCATCACAGACCGGGCAATCATGGGGGTGGTTCAACATGAGCCACTCGATGACATACTTGCGGAACTCCATGGCCTCCGGGTCCGTGGTGGACACCACCATGCCGTCGTGGGCCTCCACCATGCAGCTCATTTCCAGGCCTTTCACCGGCCCGGCTTCAAACTTTACCGCACACATACGGCAGGCCCCGAAGGAACCCAGTCCCGGATGGTAGCAAAACCGGGGGATGATGATCCCCAGGCGCTCCGCGGCTTCAATGACTTTGGTTCCCGGAGGCACCTCGATTTCCCGCTGGTCAATGATTAACTTGGGCATCTTATCCTGGGTATGCGTGCGGTTAAAGCGTATATTCTAGTGTCGTGTTTCAAAATTACCTTTAATTAATTTTCGCCCCAATGCATTCCCCCTCCCCCGGTGGGAGGGGGTTGGGGGGAGGGGGAAAGATTTCGAAATTACAGGATAATTCCACCCCCACCCTAACCCTCCCCCATCCAGGGGGAGGGAAAACGTCCCAGTTCACCTAGAAAAAATAATCCTGAAACGCTGCACTAGCTTTAAGCTTCAACTTTGACCCCCATCACTCGGGGGGGTACCAGAGCTGACTCTTGGGAAGCTCGACGTTTTTAAAAGGACATTTTTTCTGGCTGATGTGCTCCCGCACCTCGTCTTCAAAGTAAGTCAGGAGGCTTTCCACCGATTGGGCCGCGCCGGGAGCGAAGGCACAGTAAGAGTTATCCATATGCTTGGCCATCTGGCGCAGCATGGGGATGAATTCCTCCCGGCCCTCGCCGTTTTCGATACGCCAAAGCAAGTCCCGGATGTAAGGCAGCCCTTCCCGGCACGGGGTGCACCAGCCACATGACTCCCGGGCAAAGAATTCTTGCAAGTTCAAGGTGGACCCCACGAAGCAGGTGTTTCGGTCGTAGACGATGATGGCCCCGGTGCCCAGGCGGTGGCCCACCTGCCGCAAGGGTTCAAAGTCCATTTCAATGTCATAGAATTGCTGGGGCAGGTAACGGGTGGAGGCGCCGCCGGGCAGAACTGCCTTGAATTCGCACCCCGGCAGCATCCCGCCCGCGTGCCCCTCGATAATCTCGCTGAGTTTGGTGCCGATGGGCAGCTCGTAAACCCCGGGCTTGTTGACCTTGCCGCAGACGGCATAAAGCTTCGTCCCGGCGCCGGTTTTACACTCCGCGCAATTGCGAAACCACTCGGGGCCGTTACGCACGATGTGCGGTACGCAGGCCAGGGTCTCCACGTTATTGACCAGGGTGGGCTGACCCCAGAGGCCTCTATCGGTCATGTGGATCCCTTTCATGGGGTGAGGCCTCTTACCCATGATGGCATTGATCTGGGCCGTGCCTTCCCCGCAGATATAGCGGCCGGCACTGCGGTGCACCGTGAGGTCAAAGGAAAAGTCGCGGCCCAAGATATTCTGGCCCAGAAAGCCTGCCTGCCTGGCCACTTCCAGTTCCCGTTCCAGAATTTGGGCGTTCTGCTCATACGAAGGGCGGATAAAGAAAATGCCCTTTTGGGCGCCGATGGCATACCCCGCCAGGATGGTGCCTTCCAGGATCATATGCGGGTCCGTTTCCACCAGAATGCGATCCTTGAAGGTTCCGGGCTCCATTTCGTCGGTATTGGGAACCACATATCTGGGGTGAGGCGCTTCCGCGGAAATCCCCAACCACTTAACTCCGGTGGGAAAGGCGGCGCCGCCCCGGCCGCGCAATCCCGACTCCTTGACCATTTGCGACACTTGATAAGGAGTATATTGCTTGAGCGCCAAGGCCAGGGCTTCATAGCCACCACTGGCGCGATATTCGGCCAGGGTGGCTGGATGTCCAAGCTCGCGATTTTTCAGAAGAATCTGGTCAGCCATTTGACTTACCGGCAAATCACCAGTTCACAATATTCGGTTCTTAACTTGTGTAAAATCTGGTCAATGGTCTCCGGGGTCAAATTACCATAAGCGACCCCGTTGATTAACATAGCCGGGGCATGATCGCAGTAGCCGATACAGGCGCTGGGCAGCACGGTGAACATCCCGTCTTCGGTGGTTTGGCCGGCGCACACGCTTAACTTTTTGCACAAATAGTCGAAGACCGAGCCCTCGTGGAACATCCAGCAGACGACCCCGTCGCACACGTGAATGACGAACTTGCCCACCGGTTCCCGGTAGATAAAGTCGTAGAAGGTGGCCAGTTCTTCCAGTTCCAACGGGGTCAGGCCCAGCAGCCCCGCGCCTTCTTTAAGCGCCTCATCGCTCAGATAGCCATAATGTTTCTGCAAGGCGAACATCACATCCACCGTCAGTTCCCGGGGATGCTCCACTGCGACAATCTTTTTCTTCAGGGTCTCAAGTAATTCCGGGGGCAACATATCAAGCCAACTTTAAGGTCCCCCTGGTTAAGAGGGATTTAAATAGAGACCTCTGAAAAAGTCATCTTGAGGGAGGGGGCCAGGGGTCGCAGACCGCTTACAATCCCTCCCTCAAGCTCCCTCCCCCCACGAACCCATTTCGCAGAGCTCTCGAATATTCATGATCTTACCGGTCGATGTCCGGGAGTATGTAATCCCACGAGCCGATGATGGCGATGAGGTCAGCAATGAATCCCCCCATGACCGCCAGGGGCAGGGCCTGAACATTGGCAAAACCGGGGGTGCGGATGCGCAGGCGGTAGGCCATGTTCAGGCCGTCCGAGACTACATAGTAGCCCTGTTCCCCCCGGGGGAGTTCACAGGCCGCGTAGGCTTCGCCCTTAGGGATCTTGGGACCCCGGGTGACGTTGATAAAATGGTGGATCAGGCTTTCAATATCCTTCAGACGTGTCTTCTTTGGCCGGGATGACGTAACGGTAATCGTCGGTCACGTACCGCCCGGGAGGCATGCGGGCCGCCGCCTGCTCGATGATTCTCAAGCTCTGGCGCATCTCCTCCATCCGCACCCGATAACGGGCATAACTATCCCCTTCGCCAGCCGTGGGAATATCAAAGTCGAAGGCCTCATAGCCGGAATAAGGGAATTTTTTCCGTAAATCCCACTCCAGGCCGCAGGCCCGGAGATTAGGACCCGTAACCCCCCAGTCCATGGCCTCCTCCAGGGAAAGGTAGCCGATGCCCCGGGTGCGGGCCTCGAAAATCGGCGATTTGGTGAGCAAGGCCTCATACTCTTTAATCCGGGCCGGAAAGATCTGGACGAAATTATCCACCAGTTCTTTCCACCCTTCGGGAAGGTCCAGGGCCACGCCCCCCAGCCGGAACCAGGAGGGGTGCAGCCGGCCCCCGGTGATGAGCTCCACGATGTCCATGATCATTTCGCGTTCCCGAAAGGTATAGAAGGTGGGGGTCATGGCCCCGCAATCATGGGCAAAGGTGCCCAGCCACACCAGGTGATTGCTCAGCCGGAAAAACTCGCTGAGCATCACCCGGATAAACTGGGCCCGGTCCGGAACCTTAATCCCGGCCAGGGTTTCCACCGCGCTGACATAAGGCAGGTTATTGGCCGCGCCGCTCAGATAATCCACCCGGTCGGTGTAGGGAATGAATTGATGCCAGGACTGGCGCTCGCCGATTTTTTCCGCGCCCCGGTGGTGATAGCCGATATCCAGGTCCAGAGCGGTAATTTCCTCTCCCCGCAAGGCCAGAATAAACCGCAGGAGGCCATGGGTGCTGATGTGGTGGGGGCCGACGTTTAGGAGGAACTCCTCCTCTCCTTCCGGTGTTTCCAAGCAAAGGCCCGCGTCCAGGGGTTGAAGCCTCTGGGCCTCCGCCTTGGTATAAGGCGGCATGTCGGTGGCCCGGTCAGGATAACTTTTCCTTAAGGGGTGCCCCTGCCAATCATGGGGCATGAGCAGGCGCCTCAGATTGGGATGGCCTTCAAACCGGATGCCAAACATGTCAAAGACTTCCCGCTCGTACCAGTTGGCGGCAGGCCAGATATCGGTAATGCTGGGGGTAACCGGATCTGAGCCGTGCAGGGCTACTTTCAGACGCACCCGGCTGGCGGGGTCAAAGGAAAGCAACTGATAGACCAGGGTATAGTCCGGGTAGTCTTCCCGGTGGCGGCGGGCGGATTCATCCACCGCAGTTAAATCATCCAGACGCGGAAATCTGGGCGCGGCTTCGAACTTTAAAAAGCGCAGGACTTCTTTGACCCGCTCCTCCGCTACCTGAAAGGTCAACAGGTCCGAAGTCTGGGGCTGTTGCGTGAGCGCCTCGCCGAATCTTTCCTTTAGCATCTGGGCCAGGGATTTATCCGACTCGCTCAACTCGATGGCCGCCGGCGGCGGGGTCCACATCAAGTCGGAGCGCGTCTCCCAAAAGACCGGGGGCGTCACTGCGGTACCCCGGGGGGAGTGCCAAAGTAGCCGGGGCCCCGGGAGTCCCGGGATTTGGTCGCCCCATCCACCAGGACCGGCTTCTGGCTTCCCTGGAAACCACCGGGGAGATGAAAGATGGTGCGGGTGGGCCTCTCCCGTTTGACCTGTTCCTGGAGGAGCACCAGGCCCTGGAGAACGGCCTCGGGCCGGGGCGGGCAGCCGGGAATATAAACATCCACCGGCAAAATCTGGTCTACCCCCTGGACCACGCTGTAGACATCGTACATCCCGCCGCTGTTGGAGCAGGACCCCATGGAGATTACCCACTTGGGCTCCGGCATCTGCTCGTACAGCCTTAACACCACCGGTGCGATCTTCTTAAAGACCGTGCCGGAGACGATCAAGAGGTCTGATTGCCGGGGTGAGCCGCGCAGAACCTCGGCCCCGAAGCGGGAGATGTCGTAGCGTGGGGTAACCGCGGTGGCTTCTTCGATGAAACAGCAGGACAACCCGAAAAACATCGGCCAGAAGCTGTAGGCCCGGGACCAGTTGATCAGGGCGTCAATTAAGCTGGGTTTTAGGATTTTGGAGTTGTCGGCTTTTTTAAAGCTGTGGGCCCCCAATCGAGGCCTCCTTTCCCCCAGAGATAAAAGAGGCTGACCAGCAAGACGATGATAAAAAAAGAAACTTGCAGCCAGCCGGCCCAGCCCAGCTCCTCAACGGCTATGGCCCACGAAAAGATGTAAGCAGCTTCCACATCAAAAATAAGGAAGAAAATGGCCACCAGATAAAAAGCCACCGGATAGCGGAATCGAGCCCCGCCGGTGGGGATAATCCCACACTCATAGGGTCTCAATTTCTCCGGGTTTAACTTCTTTTCTCCCAGCCAGCTGGTCAGAAACAGAATTAAGGCTATCAGGGCCAGCACCATGCCGGCATAGAGCAACAGACTCAGGAATCCCGGCTCCCAAGGCGATAGGACGGCCGTGGTGGCTAAAGGCGGCATGGAATTTCCTTTAATATGAGACCGTTGCGAAATTCTTTTGAGGGGAGGACCGGGGGACCGTAGGCCCCCCGCCCTCCCCTCCCAAAAACTAATTGCAACAATCTCAATATAGGGAGAGGGGCCAGGGGTCGTGAGCCCCTGCCCCCTCTCCCCAGCCCCTTCCCCAATCCTACTTGGGCTTTTCTTGCCCCAGCTATGGCCCAGGCTCTGGCTCCCGGCCCCGAGCCAGGGGCTGGGTTGGAGGGTAAAGGAGGTAGTGGAAGCGCCCTTTAAGACGTTCGGGCAGCTGACCCCCTCAAGCGTTGACAAGACATTTGGTCAGGGTTTATCAAAAACTAAGAACCCCAAGTGCCCCTGTCAAGTCGGGGAGCCCTGACCACCCGAAGCTAACCGCCGCCCACCCCCATTCGGACCTGAGGCGCAGGCGGCGCCCCCCAAGAGCTCGTAATTGGTCCAAGGGAAGATAAAAACCGGAAAGGCTGGACAATTCTGCCGGGGGAAGATAGATTGCTGTTCTTGACAGCGCTCCTGGGGGCCTTATTTTAAGGAATAACGGCTAGGTATAGCTGCCGGGAGGGGGAGGAATTTCCGAATTTCTTTCAACCTCGAGATTCTCCGGCGCGAAGGCGCGGACTTGCTAATTGTTAGAAGAGGGGAAAGGAATTTCCTGCTTGGCCCCAGATTAAGTTTCCCTCGAGAGGAGCAAGACTCTTGAATGCCGTCTCAGTCCCCAGCCCTACGGCCTTCTCCCGGCTCAAGCTTTTCTTAGCCCTGTCCCGGACTCCCCACGGCCTGCTGGACCTGGCCACCCCGGCCCTGGCAGCTCTCCTCTGCCTGGGAGCCCTGCCGCCACTGGAGGTCATGCTGTTAGGCCTCATTACAGTCTTTGCCGGCTATACTGCGGTCTATGCCTTGAACGATGTGGTGGATTATCGGGGCGATAAGGAAAAAATCCAGGAGGGCGGCTTTAAGGATGGGGACGGTTACCTGGACGCGGCCTTGGTCCGCCACCCCCTGGCCCAGGGGCTGTTAAGCTTTAAGGAAGGTCTCCTCTGGACGGGTTCCTGGGCGCTGCTGGCGCTGTTGGGGGCTTACCACTTGAACCCCATTTGCGCCTTCATTTTTCTCGTGGGCTGCCTTTTGGAGACCATTTACTGCCTCATGCTCCGCGTCAGCCACCTGCGCACCCTGGTCAGCGGGGTGGTCAAAACCCTGGGGGGGATAGCCGCGGTCTTTGCCGTGGAGCCCCATCCTTCTCCTCTGTTTTTAACCATCCTGGTTTTGTGGTTTTTTTTCTGGGAGATCGGGGGGCAGAATATTCCCGCGGATTGGCATGATATTGAGGAAGACCAGAGGTGGCAGGCCAAGACCATCCCGGTGCGGTATGGCCCTCAAAGGGCCAGCGGCCTTATCCTGGGGTCCCTGGCCCTTAGCGTGGCTTTGAGCGCCGCCATCTTTGGGCTCTCCCCGGCCAGGCTCCCGCTCCCCTTTCTGGCCCTGAACCTGGCTGCCGGCTTCTACCTGCTCATCCTTCCAGCCTGGCGGCTTTACAGGGGCCAGGCCCGGTCCCAGGCGTCGGCTCTTTTTAACCAGGCCAGCTACTATCCTCTGGCGGTACTGGTCCTAGTGCTGATCGCTTTAATGAGGTGATCGAGAACCCGGGATGACCCTTGAAGAATTCGCTAGTCCGACAGACCTCTGCCGCCCTGGTTGGCCAGACTGCTGGTGCGCTTTCCCAGCCTGCGGCGCCACCCGCATCCGGCGCTGGCGCACTTTCCCATCGTCTTTTTCCTTTCCACCACCGGCTTCAGCCTGCTATATCTGCTGACCGGGAGCCGATCCTTCGAGCACACCGCCTTCCACTGCCTGGCGGGTGGGGTGGTGAGCACCCCGGCGGCCATTCTCACCGGCCTCTTCACTTTGCGGCTGAACTATCCGGGAGAACCAGGCAGAGATATAATCCTGGAGGAAAGGCTTTCCTGGCTCTTGCTGGCTGTGGCCGTGGCCGCCCTGGTCTGGCGCCTGGTGAACCCGGCGGTCCTGGAAGACCTGGCCGGAGTAAATATCGTCTATCTCTTGCTCGTCCTTTCCCTAACGCCGTTGGTGACCGTTATCAGTTTTTTCGGGGGCATGTTGACTTTCCCCCTGGAGGAAGACGCGGAAGAAGGACAGGAGCAATAGGCTGCTTGACCTCCTGAAAGTGCCGGAGCCTCTTCAATGAACCAGAAATTATCTGGGACGGCAGATGAGATTTCCTTAACGGAACTTAAGGAGGCCAACGGGGCGGACGGCAAGCCCGCCTACATTGCCTACCAGGGCCGGATCATCAATGTCAGTGACAGCAAGCTGTGGGAAGGGGGCCAGCATATGGGGAGCCATCAGGCCGGGGCCGACCTCACCGCCGAGATAGACGAAGCCCCCCATGGCCTGGAGGTCCTGGAGCGATATCCGCAAATCGGGGTGCTGGCCCCAGGAGGAGAAATTACTCCAGAGAACCTGGCCGGAGTCAGCGGCAAGCAGGATCAAGGAGGAGCACCGGGTCCCAAACCGGAGCTGCCCCGGGCCCTGGCGTCACTTTTCAAGCGCTTTCCCTTGCTTAAGCGCCATCCTCATCCCATGGTGGTCCACTTTCCCATTGTATTTATGATCTCCGCCACCTTTTTCACCATTCTTTATGTGCTCACGGGATACCCGCCCTTTGAAACCACCGCCTTGAATTGCCTGGGGGGCGGGGTGCTCTTTACCCCAGTGGCCGCGGGGACCGGGTTACTCACCTGGTGGCTGAATTATGAGCTGCGGCCTTTGAGGCCGGTGATTATCAAGATAACCCTTTCTCCCATCTTGCTGGTCATCGCAGTGATCGCCTTTATCTGGCGTTTGCAGAACCCTGGGATTCTGGCCCAGCTTAACGGAGTGAACCTGATCTACTTCGTGCTCATCCTGCTGCTAACCCCCCTGGTCAGCGCCATCGGCTGGTTTGGAGCCAAGCTGACCTTTCCCCATCTGGAGTAATGAAAACCGCCCCAGGGACGGGGGCGGCACGGCGCAGGGTGCGGTTCTGAGAAAAATTTACGGAAAAAGGAAAAAGCAATGCCCGATACCGAAATGTTGGAGAAGCTGAAAAAGATCGCCACCTTAATCCGTTATTATATCCTGGCCATGACCACGGAGGCCGGCTCCGGTCACCCCACCTCCTCTTTATCCGCCACGGAGTTGCTGGTGGGCCTCTTGTTCGGCGGCGCCTTCAGGTATGATGCGGATAACCCCCAGCACCCCAACAATGACCGGCTGATCTTTTCCAAGGGGCACGCTTCCCCGCTGTTCTATGCGCTGTGGGCCGCGGCGGGGAAGCTGTCCGAAGAAGAGCTGATCCATACCTACCGCAAATTCGGCAGCCCTCTGGAAGGCCATCCCACCGTGGCCTTCCCCTACACGGAAGCCGCCACCGGCTCCCTGGGCCAGGGCCTGGCCATCGGCCTGGGGATGGCCCTGAACGCCAAGTATCTGGACCGGCTGCCCTACCGGACTTACGTGCTTTTGGGTGACAGCGAAATGGCGGAAGGCTCCCAGTGGGAAGGACTTCAGGTTGCCGTCCACTACGGTCTGGACAATCTGGTGGGCATTCTCGATGTGAACCGCCTGGGGCAGCGGGGGGAAACCATGTACGGCCATGATCTGCAGGCCTACCAGCAGCGAATCTCTGCTTTCGGCTGGGAGACCCTGTTAATTGATGGCCACTCTTTTCCGGAAATTTTGGCGGCCTACGACAGGGTCCGGGGCCTCCCGGGCAAGCCCGTCATGATCATTGCCAGGACCATCAAGGGCAAAGGGGTGTCGTTTCTGGAGGATAAGAACGGCTGGCACGGCAAGACCCTGACAAAAGAAGAATATACCCGGGCCTTACCGGAGTTGGGAGTCATTGACAAATCAGTCCGGGGAGAAATCCCCAGGCCCCAAGACCTGAGACCCAATGAAGCCGCGCCCCAGACGGCCGGAGAAATTGCCTACCCGCCGGATAAGCCCGTGGCTACCAGAAACGCTTACGGCAACGCCCTGAAGCGGCTTTTTCCGGCCTTTCCCCGTATCGTCAGCCTGGACGGCGAGGTGAGCAATTCCACCATGGCGGAGATTTTCCAGGAGGCTTACCCGGAGCGGTTTTTTGAGATGTATATCGCCGAGCAAAATATGGTGGGCATGGCCCTGGGGCTGGCCCGCCGGGGCAAGCTGCCCTTTGTGTCCACCTTTGCCGCCTTCCTGACCCGGGCCTTCGATCAAATCAGGATGAGTCAGTACTCCGACCCCAACCTCAAATTTGTCGGCTCCCATGCCGGCGTCTCCATCGGCGAAGACGGCCCCTCGCAAATGGGCCTGGAAGACCTGGCCATGTTTAGAGCCATCCTGGGTAGCGTGGTGCTCTACCCCTGCGATGCGGTGTCCACCGAACGTCTGGTGGAAGAAGCCGCCAAACATCAGGGCATTGTCTTCCTTCGCACCACCAGGATGGCTACGCCCATTATCTATAACGCCGAGGAAAAGTTCCCCCCGGGCGGCAGCAAGGTCTTGAGGCAGAGCGGCCAGGATATCGCCACCGTGGTGGCTGCCGGCGTGACCCTCCACGAAGCCCTGGCTGCTTATGAAGAGCTGAAAAGCGAAGGAACTTTCATTCGCGTCATCGACCTTTACAGTATCAAGCCCATTGACGCAGATACGCTTAAAGCAGCGGCCCACGCCACCCGGGCCATCATCACCGTGGAGGATCATTATGCCGAGGGCGGCCTGGGAGAAGCGGTGGCTACCACCCTGGCCGGCTACCCGGTGCCGATTCATATCCTGGCAGTGCTTAAAAAACCCATGAGCGGTAAGCCCGCAGAGCTCCTGGATTATGAAGAAATTTCCAGAAACGCTATTATTAAAAAGGTCAGGGGACTCAAGTAAGCCCCGGCTTTGGTAGAAATATTACCCTTGAGTCCGATAAGTCCAAGAAAGATCGGCCATGGGATTTGTGATACTAGAAGCTGTGAGAATTCTTAAAAAGTCAGCCAACCTGTTATTCTGAGGGAGCGAAGCGACCGAAGAATCTCAAAATTAGAGCTTCTTCGCTGCGCTCAGAATGACAGAATGAACTGGTTTTGAAAAGCCCTGTAAGGTGCGCGGGCCCTAAGACCTGGCTTGAGCCGAAGAAGGAGAAGAGATGATGCGCCTCGGCCTGGCCGCGGACCACGGCGGATTTGAGCTTAAAGAACGCCTGGCCGCGGCCCTCAAGGAAGCGGGATATGAAGTAGTGGATTTTGGGTCGCATGAGTTGGCCCCGGAAGATGACTACCCTGATTTTGTCGTGCCCCTGGCCCGGGCGGTGGCCCGGGGCGAGGTGGAACGGGGGGTGGCCATCTGCGGCAGCGGCGTGGGCGCCTGTGTGGCCGCCAATAAGGTGCCGGGGGTGCGAGCCGCGCTGATTATGGACCCCTTCTCCGCCCATCAGGGGGTGGAGGATGACGATATGAACATCATGTGTCTGGGCGGCCGGGTGACCGGCTGGGCCCTGGCCTGGGATCTGCTCCAGACCTTCTTACGGGCCCGCTTCCAGGGCGCCCCGCGCTTTAAGCGGCGCCTGGGCAAAGTGGCGGAGTTGGAAGAACGGGAGAAACCGGAATGAAAGAGAACCCCTTGCTCAAGCTGCGAGCCTTTGGCCAGAGCATCTGGCTGGACTATATCCGGCGGCTAATGATCACCTCCGGGGAGTTGAAAAAGCTCATCCAGGAAGATGGACTCCTGGGGGTGACCTCCAATCCCTCCATTTTTGATAAGGCCATCGCCGGAAGCCATGATTACGATGAGGCCATTCGCATCCTGGCCCTGGAGGGTAAGCGCCTTGAGGACATCTATCTGGAGTTGGCCGTAGAGGATGTCCAACAAGCGGCCGATCTCTTCCGCCCGGAATATGACCAGGAGGAAGGCCGTGATGGCTTCGTAAGTCTCGAAGTCAACCCCCGCCTGGCGCACGATACGGCCGCAACCATCGAGGAAGCCAGGCGGTTGTGGGCCAGGCTTGAGCGTGCCAATGTATTTATCAAGGTGCCGGCCACCCTGGAAGGGTTGCCGGCCATCCAGCAGCTCATCAGCGAGGGGATTAACGTCAATGTGACTCTGCTTTTCGGCTTGCCTCGCTACCAGAAGGTGGCCGAGGCCTATATCGCCGGGCTGGAAAAACGGGTGGCCCGGGGCCAGCCACTGGAGAAGGTGGCGTCGGTGGCCAGTTTCTTCCTCAGCCGCATTGACGTCCTGGTGGACCCCCTGCTGGAGAAAATCATGGCCACCTGGGGTCCCCAGGCCAAGACTGCGGCAAACCTTCGGGGGCAGGTGGCCATTTCCAGCGCCAGGGTGGCTTATGCCATGTACAAGCGAATCTTCGCCAGCGAGCGGTTCCGCGCCCTGGCCGCCCAAGGGGCCCGGCCCCAACGTCTCCTGTGGGCCAGCACCTCCACCAAGAACCCGGCCTACTCCGACATCATGTACGTAGAGCCCCTGATCGGTTCAGACACGATCAACACCATGCCCTTGGAAACCATCAACGCCTACCGGGACCATGGCAACCCGGCTCCCCGATTGGAAAAAGACCTGGAGAAAGCCACCAGTATTCTCCAGCGCCTCCCCGAACTGGGTATCGATCTCCCAAAGGTAACCCAGCAATTGGAAGACGAGGGGGTAGAGAAGTTCATCAAACCCTTTGACAGCCTGATGCGCACCCTGGAGGGCAAGCTTCTGGCGGCCCTTAAAGAGCCGGTGGACCGCCAGACCTTTTCCCTGGGGGAATATGAACCGGCGGTACAAGAGCGGCTGGACCGGCTGGAGCAAGAACAGTTATGCAATCGCCTGTGGCGCAAGGACCCCAGCCTGTGGAAATCCGACCCCAAGGAGCAGAAGAACATCAAAGACTCCCTGGGCTGGCTGTACGTTGCCAATAAGATGGAAAAGAGCCTGATGGACCTGGCTGCCTTCACTCAAGAGGTTCTGGACGCCGGATTTCAGCGGGTGGTGCACATGGGCATGGGAGGAAGTAGCCTGGCGCCCCTGGCCTTCCAACAGACCTTCGCCCCGGGCGAACCTGGCCTGCCTCTCACCGTCCTGGACACCACGGATCCCGCCACCATTAGGGAGATTGGCTCCCGGGTGCCCGTAAAGGAGACTCTCTTTATTATCGCCAGCAAATCCGGGACCACCGCGGAGCCCCTGGCCTTTGGGGAATACTTTTACGCCCAGATCAAGGCCATCAAAGGCGACAAGGCGGGGGAGAATTTTGTGGCCATCACCGACCCGGGCACCCCTTTGGAAAAGATGGCTCGGGAGCGCGCCTTTAGGCGGGTTTTCCCCAATTTCCCCGACATTGGCGGACGCTACTCAGCCCTCACCTATTTCGGCCTGGTGCCGGCCGCCCTGATGGGCCTTAATGTGGGGGAAATCCTGGTGCGGGCCCTGAGGATGCTGCATGCCTGCAAGTCTTGCGTCCCGATAAAAGAAAACCCCGGCATCTGCCTGGGCGCGGCGCTGGGCGAGCTGGCCCTCCGCGGCCGGGACAAGGTGACCTTCCTGGTGCCGGAAGCCATCCACACTTTAGGGATGTGGCTGGAACAGCTCGTGGCCGAAAGCACCGGCAAGGAAGGCAAGGGGCTCTTGCCGGTGGCGGGGGAGCCCATGGGCGCTCCAGCCCTTTATGGGAGCGATCGAGTCTTCGTTTATTTCCGCTTGAAGGATGAGTTGGAAGAAGCTCTGGAACAAGGGGTTACCGCCTTACAAGGAGGCGGGCCAGCCGGTGGTTACCATCCTGATGGAAGACGTTATGGATCTGGGTCAGGAGTTTTTCCGTTGGGAAATCGCCACCGCCGCCGCCGGGGGAATTCTCGGCATCAACCCTTTCAATCAGCCCAACGTCCAGGAGAGCAAGGACAACACCAACCGACTGCTGGCCCTGGTCCGGGAGAAGGGCCGGTTGCCCGAGGCCCTGCCCACTCAGGTGGAAGGCCCCGTGAACCTCTACTACACCGAACGCGGCGCCACCGTGACCGAGACCCTGGCCCGCTTCCTGGGCCAGGCGCGGCCCGGGGATTATGTGGCCCTCCTGGCTTACCTGACCGAAGATGCCACCAATGAGCTGGCCCTTGAGGCCATTCGCCTGGACCTCCGGGACCACCTGCGTCTGGCCACCACCGTGGGCTTTGGCCCCCGCTACCTCCATTCCACCGGCCAGCTGCACAAGGGCGGCCCTAACACGGGGATCTTTTTGCAAATCACCGCGGACGACAAAAATGCCCTGCAAATTCCAGGGCAGCCTTATTCCTTTGGCGTCTTCAACCATGCCCAGGCCCTGGGCGATCTGGAGGCCCTGCGCCAACACGGGCGGCGGGTGATGCGCATCCATCTGGGCGCTGACGTGGGCCCGGGATTGGCCAAGTTAAGAGAGCTCATCGCCGCAGCCCTGGCTGGAGGTAAGCCATGAACATCACCACGATTTTCCTGGATATCGGCAATGTCTTGCTCACCAACGGCTGGGACCGGCGCATGCGTAAGGAGGCCGCCCAGAAGTTTAATCTGGATTATGAGGAGATGAACGAGCGACACCACCTGACTTTCGATACCTATGAAGAAGGCAAGCTGAGCCTGGACGAATATCTTAGCCGGGTAATCTTTTACGAGGACCGGCCCTTTACCCGGGAGGACTTCAAGACTTATATGTTCGCCCAGTCCCAGCCCAAGCCGGAGATGATCGAGATGATCACGGCGTTGAAAGCGAAATATGGCCTCAAGGTGGCCACGGTGAGCAACGAAGGCCGGGAACTGACGATTTACCGCATCAAAAAGTTTAACATGCGGGCCTTTGTGGACTTTTTCATCTCTTCCTGTTTTGTGCATATACGCAAGCCGGACGCGGATCTCTACCGGTTGGCCCTGGATTGCGCCCAGGTTCATCCCGAACAAGCGGTGTATGTCGATGATCGGGCCATGTTTGTGGAGGTTGCCAGGGGCTTGGGTATAGTTGGCATCCACCACACCGGCCACGAGTCCACCAGGGCCGCCCTGGCCGAGCTGGGGCTGGTATTGGAGGCTTAAGGGAATTTTGGGGGAGGGGGCTAAGGGGCCCAGTCTCTCACTTCCTCCTCCAAACCCTACCCCCAATGCCCTAAAGGAGAGCTCTGCGAAATGGGTTCGTGGGGGGAAGGCCAGGGACCTGAGGTCCCTGCCCTCCCCCCACACCCCCCTCCCAACCCGCAGAAGGGGCTGGAAAGTCGGGGCCATAGGCCCCGCCTTTCCAGCCATTTTCTGACCCTGTAAGGGGTTGGGGGAGGGAGCATGAGGGAGGGGGCAGGGGTCTGCGACCCCTGGCCCCCTTCCTCAAGATGACTTTTTCAGAGGTCTGTAAAGGGGTGGGGAGGAGATCTGGCTATGGGTAATAAAGGCTGTGACCTCGGCCTTATCGGCCTGGGGGTGATGGGCCGCAATCTGGCGCTCAACATCGCCGACCACGGCTTTCCCGTGGCCGTATATAACCGGACGGCAGAGCGGACCCGGGAGTTTATGGAGGAGGAGGTGGCAGGCCGGGACATCAGGCCCGGCTATACCCTGGGGGAGTTCCTAGGTCTGCTGCGCCGCCCCCGGGCCATCCTCATCCTGGTCCCGGCCGGGCCTGCTGTGGATGCGGTCATCGGGGAGCTCCTGCCTCTTTTGGCTGCCGGCGACCTGATCATTGACTCCGGCAATTCCCACTTCACCGACACCGATCGGCGCAGCAAATCGTGCGCGGATAAGGGTTTGCTTTTCATGGGCCTGGGCATTTCCGGGGGGGAGCATGGGGCCCGTTATGGCGCCAGCCTGATGCCCGGCGGCCCCCGTGAGGGTTTTGAGCGGGTGCGTCCCATCCTGGAGGCGGTTGCGGCTCAGGTGGAGGGGGAGCCGTGCGTGGCTTACCTGGGAGCCGGTTCCTGCGGCCACTATGTCAAGATGGTCCACAACGGCATCGAGTATGGGCTGATGCAGTTGATTGCCGAGACCTATGATCTGATGAAGCGGGGGCTGGGCCTGAGTCCGGAAGAGCTGGCCTCGGTCTACGACACTTGGAATCACACGGAACTCAACTCTTACCTGCTGGAGATCACGGCCCGGATTTTTCGCCAGAGAGACGAAAAGACGGGCCAGCCCCTTATTGACCTGATCCTGGATCAGGCCAAGCAAAAGGGCACCGGCAAGTGGACCTCCTGGGATGCCATGGACTTGCAGGTGCCCACGCCCTCCATCGACGCCGCGGTGATGATGCGGGACCTGTCCGGTTACAAGGCTGAACGGCAGGCCGCGGCCCAGGTGCTCAAGGGCCCCGCGGCCATCTTCCCGGGGGAGCGGGAGAGCTTTATCGGCCCACTTAAGCACGCCCTCTACGCGGGGATGATTATCACTTACGCCCAGGGGATGGCCTTGCTCAGTCAAGCCTCTCGGACTTATAATTATCAGTTAAATCTGGAATTGGTGGCCCGGATCTGGCGGGGGGGTTGCATCATTCGGGCGGCCTTGCTGCAAGATATCCGCGCCGCGTTTCGGGCCCGGCCGGATTTGCCCAATTTGCTCATGGATTCCCGTCTGGGCCAGGAGGTCATGTCCCGGCAGACGGACCTGCGGACCATCGTCTGCCGGGCCGGGGAGCTGGGCCTGCCGGCGCCGGGCCTGATGGTATCCCTGGCCTACTTCGACGCCTATCGCAGCGCCACTCTGCCGGCCAATCTAACCCAGGCCCAACGCGATTACTTTGGCGCTCATACTTACGAACGGCTGGATACCCCGGGCATCTTTCATACTCAATGGCCCGAAGACTGAGGAGGTCCCATGTCAGCCCCTGCCCATCCTGAACCCACGATTTTTGTGATCTTCGGCGCCGGCGGCGATCTGGCCTGGCGCAAACTCATCCCCGCGCTCTATGACCTCTATCTGGACCAATGGCTGCCGGAGCATTTTTTAATCCTGGGCCAGGGTCACCAGCGCCTGGAGGATGAGGCCTTCCGCCAGCAACTGCGCCAGGGGGTGGATAAGTTCTCCCGGCGGGGCCGGGCTGAGGACACGGTGTGGGAAATTTTTGCATCCCACCTTTCCTTTATCACCGCGGATCTGGATAAACCCCAGGCCTTCACCGAGTTGACCCAAAGGCTGGCAGCCCTGGATAAAGAGTGGAATACCAGGGCCACCCGCGTCTTTTACCTGGCCGTGCCGCCCCGCATGATCGAACCCATTGCCCGGGAATTGGCCCGAGCCAGGCTCAACCTGGACCGGCAGCGGGTCCGGATTGTGGTGGAAAAGCCCTTTGGCCGGGACCTGGCCTCGGCCCAGAAATTAAACCGGGTCCTAAGCGAGGTGTTTGAGGAATCCCAGATCTTTCGCATTGATCATTATCTGGGCAAGGAGACGGTGCAAAATATCCTGGCCTTCCGCTTTGCCAACACCCTCTTTGAGCCCGTCTGGAACCGCAGTTACATAGACCACGTGCAGATTACCGTGGCCGAGCAGGTGGGGGTGGAACATCGGGGCCATTACTATGAAGAAGCCGGGGCCTTGCGGGACATGATCCAGAATCACCTGCTGCAGATTCTCTGTCTCGTCGCCATGGAGCCGCCCATCTCCTTTACCGCCGATGAGGTGCGCAACAAGAAAGCGGACGTGCTCCATGCCATTCGGCCTATTGCCCCTGATCAGGTCCATCAATTCGCGGTGCGGGGCCAATATGGCGCGGGTTGGATCAAGGGGCAGCACGTGCCCGGTTATCGCAGCGAGCCCCATGTGGCCCCTGATTCCTCCACCGAAACCTATGCTGCGGTCAAGTTTCTCATTGACAACTGGCGTTGGGCTGGTGTGCCTTTCTATCTCCGTACCGGCAAACGCCTGAGCGCGCATATCTCCGAGGTGGCTATCGAATTTCGCCCTGTACCCCACCAGACCTTTCCGGCCGCGGCCCTCCTGGACTGGCGTCCCAACCGCCTGTTGATCGCCATCCAGCCCGAGGAAGGCATCCTGCTCCGCTTTGAGGCCAAGTACCCGGGGCCCACCCTGCGCCTGTCGCCGGTGCTGGCTCAGTTCTACTACCGGGAGGCGTTCAAGGTAGCGCCGCCCGAAGCTTATGAAACGTTATTGATGGATGTCATGCGGGGGGACCCCACTCTCTTTATGCGGGCGGACCAGGCGGAGACCGCCTGGGCGGTAATTGCCCCCATCCTGGAGGTCTGGGAAGCCATCAAGCCCACCGACTTTCCCAACTACCAGGCCGGCATCTGGGGCCCCGAGGCCGCCAACAATCTCATTGCCCAGGATGGGCGCAGTTGGGTGCCGCCCACCTTTTTGCAATGCGGGGAGGACATCGCCACCTGCCGGGTAATCATGGAGCCCCCCAGTGATTCGGGTTTACCCTGACCTGGAATCCCTGAGCCAGGCGGCAGCCGGCCTTTTCGTCCAGCAGGCCATGAAGGCCGTGGCTGCCCGGGGCCGGTTCAGTGTGGCCCTTTCCGGAGGGTCCACCCCCAGGCGCACCTATGAGCTTTTGGCCCAGTCGCCCTTCCGGGACCAGGTATCCTGGGCCCAGGTGCACGTCTTCTGGGGAGACGAACGGTGCGTACCCCTGGAGGACCCCCGTAGCAACGCCCGCCTGGCCCGCCAGGCGTTCCTGGACGCCGTTCCCATCCCGCCGGAGCAGGTCCACGCCATTCTCTGTCACCCGTCCCCCCGGGAGGCGGCCGTGGCGTATGAGGCCAGGTTGAGGTCGTTTTTCGCCCAACAGGCGCCCTGTTTTGATCTGATCTTCCTGGGATTAGGGGAAAACGGCCACACGGCCTCCCTCTTTCCTCATACCCCGGTCTTAGCGGAGCGGGAGCGCTGGGCGGCGCCGGTGTATGCAGCCGAGCAAGACTTATATCGGGTGACTCTTACTCCCGTGATCATTAATCAGGCGGCCGCCGTGGCCTTTCTGGTGGCCGGCGCGGCCAAGGCCGGAGTCCTGAAAGAGGTGCTGCAGGGCCCCTTTGACCCCCAGCGCCTGCCTGCCCAACTCGTTCACCCCGGAGCTGGCGAACTCCTTTGGCTGGTGGACCTGGACGCGGCTTCCCGGTTGCCAGGGGGTCCCAACCCGGATTTAGCCCGAATTTGATGTCTAATCCCGGAGGATTTTCTATCCAGAGGTATTCTCACAAGTAAAGCCACGGAATTTTCGCACCGGGGGGAGAGGTTCGTGCCATCTGGTCCAGGCCCGAGGAGTGAGGTCTTTTTTGGCTACTCCAGCGAAAAGAAGGTTAAGAAAGAGATGAGAAAGCTTTCCGCGTCTATTTTGGCGGCGGACTTCGGCCGACTGGCAGAAGAAATAAAGGAAGCCGAACAGGCCGGGGTGGATTGGATCCATGTGGACATCATGGACGGGCATTTCGTGCCCAACTTAACCATCGGTCCCGATGTCACCCGGGCCATCCGCCGGGCCACCACCCTGCCCCTGGATGTGCACCTGATGATCGACAACCCCGATTACTACCTGGAGGCCTTTGTGGACGCGGGGGCCGATTGGCTCGGCGTCCACGTGGAAGCCGCGGTGCACCTGCACCGCACCCTTCAGAGGATTAAAGAATTGGGGGCCAAGGCCACCGTGGTCCTGAACCCCGCCACCCCCCTGGCCAGCCTCGAGGTCATTTTGCCGGACGTAGATATGGTCCTCTTGATGACCGTGAACCCTGGGTTCGCGGGGCAGAAATTCATCCCCGAAGTCCTGCCCAAGGTCCGGCGACTCCGGCAGATAATCGATGAGCTGCGTTTACCGGTTTTATTGGAAGTGGACGGCGGGGTGCATCTGGATACCATCGATCAGCTGGTGGAGGCGGGAGCGGAGGTGTTGGTGGCGGGCTCGGGTATCTTTAATGAAGATGGCATTGCCTATAATGTGAGGAGGCTAAAGGAGAGGATGAAATAACCTTTCAGCCCCTCCGCCATTTATATGAAAATGGCTTTCAGCAGTCAGCTTTCAGCCAAGACACCTAGCAGGCTGTTGAAAAAGGGTTTTGTGGGGGGAGGGCCAGAGACCTGTGGCCCCTGGCCCCCTCTCCCAAGACATTTTTCAACACGCTTATGGGGGCGCGGCTGGCCAAGACGTAGGGTGGGCACCGACTGCACCTCAGAGCTTGTACCCGGCATACTGGGCATCCTGATAAAACATCTTGACGGTGTCTAAAGAATAATCGTGCAGGTCCTTGGCCACCAGGGATAACTTCTTCAAGATGCCGTTGGTGACGGTGATGATATGGCAGCCGATGGCATCTGCCTGAAAAATGTTTAACAACTCCCGGGGGCTGGCCCAAATCAGTTCTAAATTAGGATAAGGACGCAGGAGTTCCACGGCTGCCCCCATGAGAGGCACGGGGTCGCGCCCGGTATCGGCAATACGTCCGGCGAACACGGACACATAAGAAGAAGGAGCATCCGCCAGGGCGCTGCTGACCTCCCGCACCTGGGCCAGCGTCATCAGGGCCGTCACATTGAGCTTTACCCCGGCCCTGGCCAGCCTCCTCAATAAGTCATACGAGGGTTGTCTCCGGGTGTTCATGACCGGAATTTTGACATTGATGTTCTCCCCCCAAGAGGAGATCTCCCGCGCCTGCCGTTCCATGGCCTCAAAGTCATCGGCAAAGACCTCAAAGGAAATGGGCCGGTCCGGAACCGCCTGGACGATCTCTTGGGCAAAGCTTTGATAATCGCTAACGCCTGCCTGGCGCATCAAGGTGGGGTTGGTGGTGAAACCCTTTATCAGGGGGTTGGCATACATTTCCAGTATTCCGGCCTTATCCGCACCGTCTGCGAAGATCTTTACGGTCAGCTCCGAAAGACTTGTCATCATCTCTCCCTCCGGCAATAGGCAGGGCGTTTCTTTCCCACCCAAGAACGGAGTTAACAGTTTAACTCTTATCTAGCTTGCGGCTTTGTTCCAGAATCCACTCCGTGGCTTCTACCAGGGACGCCGCGTGGAAATCCGGCTTGCTCCGTTCCGCTTCCTTTAAAGAGCCATTCACCAGAATGGTCTTACATCCGGCTCGCCGTCCGGCCTCGATGTCGGTCCAGCGGTCCCCCACCATGAAGCTGTTAAGGAAGTCAATGTCCCAGTTGTGGGCCGCGTCCAGCAGTAAGCCCGGTTTGGGTTTGCGGCAGCTACAGTCGTCGGCGTCATCGTGATAACAGACCAGAATTTCATCGATCAGGTCCTGGCAGCGCAACACGTCATTGATGGCCTCCACCACTTCTTGAGCCTGGGTGCCCCGGGCCACGTCGGGCTGATTGGTCACCCCGATGAGCAGAAATCCGGCCCGGCGCAGGGCTTCACAGGCTTGAGCCACGCCCTCCAGGATTTCCACTTCCTCCAGGTGGGCGGGGGGGTGAGTCTTGCCATTTTCGTGTACCAAGGCGCGGTTCAACACCCCATCTCGATCCAAAAAGACCGCCCGCCGTCTGTCGCTTATAGATTCCCATTTCATGGCGGAGACCTGCAGGTCGGGATGGGAAGCCAGCAGGTGCCACACCAGGGCTTGAAAGGCTTCCACATGGGGGGTCACCGTGTTAGGGTTGACGGTGGGCACAAGGACACAGGCGTCGGCCATTTTGGCCGTATAGCCCCCATCCCGGCCCACCACCCCGCAAATGGCGGCCCCCACCTCCCGGGCGTGTTCCAGGCACCTAACCAGGTTCATGCTGACATTGTGTTCCCGGTTGCCTCCCCCCACCGAGAAGACGAAAACCAGGTCGCGGCTATTCAGGTGGCTACCCTTCAGCCAGTTGACGTAGCTCGTTTCCCAGCCGTCATCATTGATGCGAGCCGTGAGTTCCGAAACATTATCCGTAGGGCTATACGCCTCAATACCCGCGATCTTGCGAAAGTCGTTGACCGCATGGGAGGCATGGCCGGCGC
The DNA here is from genome assembly GCA_963739295.1 of uncultured delta proteobacterium. GTDB lineage: Bacteria > Desulfobacterota > Desulfobaccia > Desulfobaccales > 0-14-0-80-60-11 > CAVTZS01. Next base: position 82,345 of record CAVTZS010000001.1, read on the forward strand.
CTCCCCCGCAACCGATTGCAAAGAGGCGCCCCTGGCGGCGGCGCAGTTTCACCAACTCGGTCACCATGCGATCCAGGGCCGAGGTATCGATCTGGGCCAAGATCTGTCTGGCTTCCTCTAAATATTGCCGGGTGTAAGACATGGATACCTCTCGATTCGTTGAATGACACCTTGCTGGGCCATGAGGCGCTCGGCTTCGAAGAGATATTCCACCGTTTGGGTTTGGGTATCCAACCACTCCAGGTACTGGCGGATGTTTTCTTTAACCGGGGTGGTGGGTTTCCAGC
>CAVTZS010000002.1:0-101876 GCA_963739295.1 uncultured delta proteobacterium
GCAGATAGTGCTTATAGGAGGATTGTGGGGATTTTGAGCCGAAAGATCGAAAAAAACAGCGGTGCGTTAAACACCGCTGTTCCTTGTTTATCAAGGAGATTACTCCTTGCCCTCTTCGGGGACTTCCTATTCCTTCTTGCCGCGTTCGATCACCTCGGGTGCGGCTTCCTCTTCAACCGGGGCCTCTTCGATGATCTCCTCTTTCTTGGGGGCGGTAGCGACGGCGATGATCTCTTCCAGATCGCCCAGGATTTCCACCTTGTCTGAAAGGACAACATCACGCACGCGGACGCCGTCGCCGAGTTCGGCCAGGCCGGAGATGTCGACCACGATCCGCTCCGGCAGGTCCTCCGGCAGGCACTCGACCTCCATCTCGGTCAGGCCGGTGTGGATCACGGCGTTGAAGTCCTTGACCGCCGGGGCCGTGCCGGCCAGCTCGATGCCGACCTTGGCGCGCATCTTCTCAGTGAGCGAGACGACCTGGAAGTCCAAATGCACCAGGCGGTTCTTGATAAAATCGCGCTGCTTCTCTCGCACCAGCGCCAGGTACTCCCTCCCGTCCAGGTTGATCGTCACAAGGCTGGACAAGGTCAGGTGGGACAGCGTCTGCGACCCTTCGTGGGCGTCCAGCATGATCGCCGTCGTCTCGATGCGATGCCCGTACAGCACGGCCGGGAGTTTCCCTTGGCGGCGCAGAGCGCCCACCTTCTTGCCGATCACGTCACGCTTGGTAGCTTTCAGAACAACTTTTTCCATCTTACTTAACTCCTCGAGCGCCTCTCACCCAACGGACTTCGACAGACTCAATTAGTCGGATTACCTTCGCTCTTTTCTAGGGTTTGTTTTGCAGAGACACCCGGCTGGGGCTTCTCAGGACAGAATTGTGGTATCGGGCAAACCACATGACCATTTAAAAAAATATAATCTATATCAAAAGGCGGCTGGGAGGCCGCCTTTTGGTTACCCGGAGGTCCAAGGACCGGAATTGGCTGGTGCCCGCCTCCGACCGCCTGAATCCCAGTTAATGGCGGTAACCGCCGCCCCCAAAGGAGCCTTTTTGCTGCGGCTTGGCTTCGTTGACTGCCAGGGGGCGCCCGTCAACACTCCGGCCGTTGAGCATGGAAATGGCCTTTTGGCCTTCCATCTTGGTTTCCATCTCCACAAAGCCGAAGCCCCGGGGCTGACCCGTTTGCCGGTCGGTGATAATCTTGGCCGAGCTCACTTCGCCGGCCTCGGAAAAGAGGGTGTTCAGCTGTTCTTCCATCATCTCGTAGGACAGATTGCCCACGTACAATTTCATACTCATATCTTCTCCTTGTCAGTCTTGCCGGGATGGACTTGCCGGAGCCTTCAACCGGCAGGGTGGTCCGTCTCGCCCAGACCTTTAAGATCCTTATTCCGCCGCCCCCGGCCTTTCCTCCGCCGGCAGTGTCAGGGTTTTGTTCTGGCGACGTTTCACTTTTTCTTCGCTCTTCTGTTTTCGGGCTATTTCTTTGGTGCGCTTATTCCAGCCATATCGGTTTCGGGCCAAGTATTTACCTCTCTATGGGGCTCAAGATGCCAGAACTCCGAGGGTCCTGGGATCGTCGGAGTTCCGACCGTCAGGCATTTCAGCCTAAAGCTTTACCACGTTTTGGGCCTGAGGCCCCTTGGGACCCTGGGTTACTTCAAATTCCACCGATTGTTCTTCTGCCAAGGAGCGGAAGCCGTCGCCCTGGATGGCGCTGTGATGCACAAACACATCCGGACCGCTTTCCCGAGTGATAAAGCCAAAGCCCTTGGAGTCATTAAACCATTTTACCGTACCAGTTTCCTTCATTGTGAAACCTCCTGCAGATACTGCAATGATATTCCCGCCAAAAAAGCAGGGCGCACAGCAGTCAGGCAAAAAAAAATCGGCGGGGAATTAGCACCCCCGTCCGATTCTTGTCCAGGACTTGTGGCCCTGCTTTCAGTCTGACATGCTAAACTTTTTATATTTTACAATAAAATTGCCCAATGTCAAGCTAAATAAAATAATTGTCGGTAGCCTCTCGAGGTCTCCTATTTAGTCCCTATAAATAATAAAATGTCCTCATACATTTATAAAATAGTTAAGCAGATTTTATATTGTAAAACTCAACATATCTTGCCAAAAAAAGAAAGTTATCCCCAATTCCAAAAAAATTCCAGATATGATCCGCATATCAAAATCGGTAGCAAACCAGCAATGTTTTCAAAAAAAGTCATTGACAGGGAGAGAGGTATAAAGGTACATAATTAATCCCTCTAATATTTCATGCAGCACAAAGAAAGGAAGGTTGACCATGGCCAGTGAAGTTTTAAAATTAACGGCTCAGATCGTAATTTCCCACGCCTCCATGACGGAACTCAGCCCCCAAGAATTAGTGGAGGAAATTAAAGAGATTTATAATGCCTTGGCCTCGTTGGAAGGTGGGGAAGTGCTGGAGGAGCCCGAGTTGGTAAAGGGCAAGGAAGCGGAAGTGGTGAAGAAACCGCCGATCCCCTTAAAGGACATCGTCCAGGAGAAATACGTAGTCTGCCTGGAATGCGGCCGGAGAATGCGCACCTTGAAGGCTCATCTCCGCAAGGCTCACAATTTAAAGCCGAAGGAATATTACCGGATGTATGGGCTGGACCCCAAAAAGTATCCGCTGGTGTGCAAGGAGTATTCAGCACAGCGTAGCAAAATGGCTAAGGACCGGGGATTTGGAGCGAAGGGTGGGAGGAGGAAGGCGGCTAATTAAGTAAATTAAAGCCCTCACGAAGAGGTCCCAAACCATTGAAGAAGAGAAATTGACCAAGGTTAAGAACCCGGGGGAAACAGCAAAAGCCGAGAAAAGCGGAGGAGAAAGCTGTGGGAGACAAAGGTAAGAAGGATAAGGGTAAGAAAGAGGCCAAAAAAAAGGCCAAGAAAGACACGCAAAAAGGCGACAAAAAAGACAAGGATAGCAAGAAGTAATAGGTCAACTCACATGAGGGGCGGGTCACATCAGCACGCCCCTATCCCCTCACACAGCGCGCACGTTTTGAGACATTGCCTTTGTGCTCACTGGTGGCGCTATATCTTGCCATGAGGGAGACTTATCGGTGGAGTGATGAAAATTGCAGGTATGGTTTGGATATGGGAACTTTTGGGGCCTGCGATAAGTTCCGGATCATAGCAGATATCGCGTGTTGTTTCTTTTAGCATTCACGATGTCGAAGTGTCTTTAAGCTGCCTCATCCTTATTGGCTGATTCCCCATGTCTCAAGAAATCTTTACCCTGTTTGCCAGCCGGTGCAACTGCGCTCGCACGCCCGGTGGAACCGAGGTGAAGTGAATGACATAGCGCCTGCCTGACTCGTCGAGGGGGTGCATAACTTTGGCGTACACCCCCGGCGACTCTTCCTCGCCGGCCTCCACCTCCAACCGAAGCATAATGTTGGTGTGCGGTGGTAACGGGTCGGTTACCTCGACCACTGCCTGCCGCTGGGATATAGCGACCAGGGTGCCGGGTTGCATCTGCTCGTCGAGATGCTTGCCGGTCAGTACTGCGTAGGAAAAAGGTACGGGATCATCAAGGGTTGTGAAGATTGGTTCCTCTTCCTTGAGCAAAAGCTCCGGGTGGTCTTCGTGGCCTAGCAACTCCCGACATCTGAGAGCCTTGCGCATGCCCTTGCCGTGGACCTTGACCTCATCACCGAGGATAAGTCCATGATTCACGGCGCTTATCAGGGTGGGGGAAACGAGCACCTGCCCGCCAACGGTGAAGCTCTCGATACGAGCCGTGAGGTTGACTGGTTGACCTATGACCCCATACTTCGAGCGCTTCGTCGAGCCAATGTTGCCTACCACCGCTTCTCCGGTATGCAGAGCAATCCCCATCTCGATTTCGGGCCATCCCCTTTGGAGGTTATGTTCGTTTACCCCGCGCATCGCCTTCTGCATCTCAAGGGAGCAGCGTACCGCACGTTGGGCCGCGTCTGGCATCGCCACGGGGGCACCAAAAACCACCAGGATGGCGTCCCCGATGATGTCATCGATAGTCCCGCCGCTTTTCTGGATTATCTCGATCATGCCCGAAAGGTAATGGTTGAGCAGGGCGACAACTTGAGTGGCCTCAAGCCGCTCAGCCAGGGCGGTGAAGCCGCGCAGGTCGGACATCAGTAGGGTAACCTTGCGCTTTTCTCCACCAAGTTTGAGCCCTTCGGGCAGGTCGAGGAGTACCCCCACGATGTCGTCGCTGGTGTAACGGCCAAAAGTCTCCCGGATGAATCGGTTGCGACGCTCGAGCTGCTTGTTCAAATCCACGAGTTGCTCCCGGGAGTCCTTGAGCTGCTGGGTCATACTGTTGAAGGCGGTGGAGAAATCTCCCATGAAATCAACTTGCTGCTCTAGATCCCCCGCAGCGACTTGCTGAGTCTTCCAGGTAAGATGCCGCAGGTTTGATTGGAGGGCCTTAAAGGAGTGGAACACAGCCATGCGGCCAAATAAAGGGCGAGTGTCCAATTCACCCCGAGCAATCTGCTCCATAGCCTCAGCAAAGTTAGCAAACTCGACGAGGAAGCGATTCACATAGGTAATGAACTGCCGGATCTCGTTCTCCGGGAGGTCTTCCGGAATGGGGATCGGCGGAGGGACTTTCCCGGTGCGCAGGTAATGAAACGTTGCCGTTATTCGGTCAATGAGTTCCTCTTCAACCGAGATCATCTCGACGCCTCATTTGGGGATTACGGTGAAACGGCAAACCCGTCCTCCTGAGCCCCAGCAGTCTACTTCCTTGACATGGAAGTCCTTTCCCGTGTAGGCAAGCAGCAGGCCGGCGATAAATCCTTCATCATAGATGCACACTTCCTCCGCACAAACCGGAATACCCGAGCAATCAAGGTCCTCTGCCACCGTTACCACAAAAGAGTTCGTCTCGAGGTCGGCCGATTCGACGCGAAAGATGCCGATGCCCAGCTCCTTCATGGTGCGCTGGATATCGGCAAAGAAGCTGGTCAAGTCACTTTTATCGGTGAGAACATTGTCGCAGTACTCTTCACCGGCTTTCTTGCCTGCCTCGAAAAAAATCCGGTCCGCATTTTCGACCCCAAAATCCCGGATAAGGGTATCGCGCAGCGTGAACTGCATCAGGCGGTACACGGCCACGTGCACCATGGGGCCGAGATTTGGGCGGCCTTTTTCGATATCACCCAGCATGCTCCAGGCAAATTGGCTTTCGTCCCGTTCTTCTTTGAACATATCCGCTATTTCCTCTCTTCCAAGATAATTACCGTTGCTCCTTCGGCCATATGGACCTTCCGATTATAGTCAAGCAACCCTCCTCGATCTAAGCTTCCTTTTTGACGGCGATCTCAGGAATGGATTTGTGATACAGGACGCGCTGGGGGAAGGGGATCTCGACACCGTGCTCCTGCAATCTCCTCCAGATCTCAAGGTAGACGTCGCTCCTCACCCCGGCTACCCCGTTTTGCGGGTCATTGATCCAGATGCGCAACTCGAAGTTGATGGCACTATCCCCGAATTGCATTAACCGGCAGGATGGCTCCGGCTTCGCCAGGACCCGGGGGACGGCGGCCGCGGCTTTTAGCATGAGCTTCATGGCCAGCTCCAAATCCGAACCATAGGCGATGCCCACGGGAATCTTTAACCGTACCAGGTCGTGGCTGTATGACCAGTTGACCACCTTGCCGGTGATCAGGTCCTCGTTGGGGATGAGGTATTCGACGCCATCCCGGGTGATCACCGAGATATAACGGCTCCTCAAGTTATTCACCCAGCCATAGGTCTCCCCCACCTGGATGACGTCCCCGGGCTTGATGGATTTGTCCGCCAGGATGATGAAGCCGCTAGCCAGGTTGGAAATCACTTTCTGGAGCCCAAAGCCGAGACCCAGCCCAAGAGCGCCACTAAACCAGGCGAGGTTACTAAGGTCAAGGCCCAACCCCCCCATGGTAAGGATAATGGCCAGGGTGTAAAATCCCACTTTAAACAATTTTACCGAAAGTACCTGAAAAGATGGGCTGGCCCCCTCTACTGTCCTGACCCACTTGGCGAAAGATTCGTTCACCGCCTGGCTCAGTCCAATAAAAACCACCAAGATCAGACTGCCTGCAATGAGGTGCAACAAACTGAGGCGAAATCCACCGATTTTCACAGCAATGTCGTTCAGGAGGCGCAAGGCGGGATCGAGATAATCGGTTAAGGCCAAGACCGCCACCAACCATACCAGGATCGCAACCGGCACCCCTATGGCTCTATTTCTGCTTTTCAGGGCATAGCAGATGAGGGTAATAACGACTCGAGTGAAAATCCAGGCTGACAGCAAGATGAGGACGATATTCAGCCACTCCCGGGGCCAGCCATAATGGTGGGCCACGCCATGGGCGACCCAGAGCAGGAAGATAGAGACAAGCGGGGTGGCCAGGTGCTTGGCCAAGACTATGACCAGCATACCCAGGGTCCATTTGCTGGAATCAATTTTAGGATCAAGCCGGGGCCAGACAATGAGGCGGGAGATGAGAAAGGCTGCCAGAAAAGCCGCCAGAATAAAGAATAACTGCCAGAGCGAGCCTAGCGTCATCATCGAGTGAGTTAGCCAGGTCTGCGCCTGGGAAACTAAGTTATTCAGGAAATCCATAGGCAAGCCTCCAAGTTCAGCCCAAAGCGAACGCTCCCGCCATTTTGATGGTCAAGCCCGCCTCGACGGGTGACGGGGGCGGGCTTATCTTAATTATCTCGGCTGGCTTAGTTAACCTGCTTCACCGCCGACGGCTTCCAGGCGCCGTCGATGGTGGCCATGCGGGTATCCCGGTCGGTGCGGACGCGGCCTGAGAGCCAAACGGCCCCGAAAACCGGGACCTTTCATTCCTTTTTCTTCGCCGCGACCGCGGCCCGGGCCGTGAGGATATCGTCCTTAAAATCCTTCATTTGGGGCTGTTACATGACCACGGTGCCTTGGGGGTGCTCAAAGGTCTTGGGCCACGGGTCTTGCGCCGCCCCAGATGGCCGGTTAAGGAGCAAGAGAGCCAGCACGGTAAAAATGGCCGCCCCCCACAATTTTCTTCCGAGCGGCAAACTTTCCATGGAACTACTCCTTTTCAACAGGGGCTAAGATTAAAATTTATTCATTACTTCTGCCCATGTTGGCCTTAGCGGCTTTTCAGCGCTTGCTTCAATCCCGGCGGGAATTCATTCCCTAACAACTCGGACCTGATGGGGGGTGCCAAGCTGGCCGATACGGCTGTGAACCTTGCCGGGCACGCTGATCCGCTTCAGTTCTTCCCAGCTCCTTGAATCGCCTCGGCAATCTCCTGGCTGAGCTTGGCCAGTGCCCGGCTCTGTGCCGCAACCACGGCGGCATAATCCGCACCCCTCACCGGCTCGCGAATACTGGACCGATTTATTTTGAGCAGCTTTTTTTCCGGGCCCCCGAAGATGCTCCAGCGCGCCTCCAGCCAGGCGGCGTCGCCCAACCGGCCATCGCAACGAACGACATCCAATACCACCTGGTAGTCGATGGGCACGGACATGCGCCAGGGATAGAGATAAATCCGTTCGGTCGACAGGAGAAAACCAATATTGTCGGCCAGAACATTAATGAAGTTATCCTTGAAGGAGCCAACCCATCGATCAAACTCGGCTTTTACCGCCTGATTGTCGCTCATGCGGCTGACAAGCATAGACTGGTCGAGGTAATCGGCCAGCTTGACGGGGCCGATGCCGATAACCGCGTTCTGTACCGGGCTTTTCCTCTTTGAGATCACCTGGTCTTCCTGTATCGGGCTCAAGGTGTAAAAACGCGGCGATTGACTCCTGCAGCCCCCTAAAAAGATAGCAGCGATCGCCAGGATGACCGGTAAGGCGCGAGAAAATGGCGTCACTCTCATGTTATTTCCCTCCAGGATTCCCTTTGCCTCGAATCAGGGCCTCGGGATGCTGTTCAAAATAATTGGCCAACTGCCGGATTGACCTACTCATGGCGGAAATCTCCTTCAGCGTGGTCTCCAATTCTACCATCAGTGGTGAGTCTTGGGACAGGACACCTTTGGCCGCGGACATGGTTGTATCCAAACCGGTCGCCACCCCTCCCACCCGGCTGTCAACATTTGTGGCCAGCTTGCCGAAATCTTTGACGGTTTTTTTCACGTCGTCCGCCAGCGGATCCACCTGGCGGTCCACCCTGGTGACGAGCTTGCTGGCTTCCTGAAGAGTATCTTTCAGACCACGAAGGCTGGCGGTCAGGTCCGGGTTGTTAACGAATCGATCGACACTGGCCAGGACCGATAACAAATGCTTTTCTATTCCCTTGAGATCCAGATCCCCAAGGGCCTGGGCCAGCCGTTCGCTGGTGGACGGGATGGTTGGAATCTCGATATAGTCTTTGTCGATGTTCTTCAGGATGGCCGGCGTGCCGGGATGAAAATCAAGCTCGATCATTAACTGACCGGTAATAAAACTCTGCATAATCAGCTCGGCCCGAAGGCCCATTTCGATGAGCTTCGGCGTAACTTTCCGGGGATGTCTGAGCGTTTTCTCGTCTTCGCGCACCTGGAATTGATCCGGCTCGATTTCGATGATAACGGGGATTTGTGCCTTCAGCTTAACGAAGTCGGCGTGGATAACAATGCTGGTCACAGACCCGACCGGAACGCCCTGGAACAGCACCGGTGCGCCCACACTCAACCCCTTGATGGATTCATCGAAGTACAAAACGTATTTGTTGGTTTTCTGGAAGAATTTGCCCGAACCGAATACGACCAGGCTGGCGGCCATAATGATCACTGCGAGGACCACGAAACCGCCGATCATCATTCTGTTTGCTTGCTTAGCCATCTGTGCCCATCCTATCGGTTAAGATTTCTCGCCACGGGTTAAAAACAGGCGCAAATTGGGATCATGGGTTTCGGCCAAAAGCTGGTTCGGGTTGCCAATGGCCGTCATGGTTCTTTTGGATACATCCAGAAATACGGAATTGCTACCAATCGCAAATATGCTGGCCAACTCATGGGTCACCACCACCATGGTGGTGCCCAGGCTCTCACGCAGTTCCAGGATCAGGTCATCCAGGCGGCGTGCGCTCACCGGATCCAAACCGGCTGAAGGCTCATCGAAAAACAGGATTTCCGGATCGAGGGCCATGGCCCGGGCTATACCGGCCCGTTTCTGCATCCCGCCGCTGATCTCAGAGGGATAAAACTCTTCGAATCCGGCCATCCCTACCAGCGCCAGTTTCAGTTTGACAACCTCACGAATCTGGCCCGGGCTTAAATCCGTATAGGTCTCCAGGGGCAGGGCGATATTCTCGGCCAGGGTCATGGAGCTCCAGAGCGCCCCACTCTGGTACATCACCCCGGCACGGCGAATGATCCGGTCGCGGGTCTGTGGATCGGCTCCCCAGAAATCGACATCTCCATAAAAGACCTTACCCTTGGCCGGGGCCTTCAAGCCGATTAAAATGGTCATCATGGTGCTCTTGCCGCACCCGCTGCCGCCCATGACGATGAAGATGTCCCCCCGGTTTATGGTAAAGGTCAGGTCCCTCATAATGACAAAGTCGCCATAAGCCATGGTGAGATCCTGCACAGTGATGTGGGCTTCTTTTTCCGTCATTTTCACTTTATCCTGACGCGCTGTGGGCATTCCCTCATATCCCCAGCATGTTGCATAAAATGGTGATCAGGGCGGTGGAGAGGATGATCCCGACAATGGCGGTGACCACCGCGGACGTGGCCGCGTCACCCACCGCCGAGGCACTGCGGCCGCACTGCATGCCCCGCATGCAGCCGGCCAGCGCCACGATCACGCCGAACACGAAGCCGGAAAAAAGGCCGATGCCCAGATTCCAGAGATTGACCGCCTTCGCCGTCTCGTTATAGTATTCTATAAAGCCGATATTGAGCATCCCTACCCCCACCACCATACCTCCCAGTATGCCCATGATATTGGCGTAAAGGCACAGCAGGGGCATCATCAGCGCGAGGGCCAGCATCCGCGGCAGCACCAGAAACTCCATGGGTGATATGCCCAGGGTTTTCAGGGCATCGATCTCCTGGTTCACCTGCATGGTCCCCAGCTGAGCGGCAAAGGCCCCCCCCGTGCGGCCGGCCATGACGATGCCGGTCATAATCGCCGCCATAAGGCGCACCATGGCAATGCCCACCAAATCGGCCACATAAATTTGGGCCCCGAAGAGCTTCAGCTGGATGGCCCCGATAAACGCCAGGATTAACCCCACCAAAAAACAGATGAGGGAGACGATGGGCAACGCCTGGGCGCTAACGGCCTGCATGATTAAGCCCAGATCGGAGCGGCGGTACTGGGCCTTGCCGCGCAGCAGCCTCAGAACGGCAATGACCGCATCGCCGATGAACTCCAGCAGTTCACCTGCGGATCGGAAGAACTCGACGGTTTCGTTGCCCAAATAGGCGAGAAACAACACCCGCCCCTCCGCCTTGCGGGCATCTTTCTTTTCCGGTACCGCCGAGGCCAATTCCAACAATTTCTTCGCCCCTTGCGGCAGTCCGTCGCTGTTCAGGCGAATTTTTTGACTGGAGCAGAAAGTGCCCAAGTTCATTAGGAAGGTCAACAGCCCGGTGTCCCAATGGGCCAGCTCCCGGGTGTCGAAGACAATGTTACGAACCCCCGGCCTACTTTCGAGCATTTGCTGAACCTTATCGGCCCCAGGCAGTTCACTGCCCAGCTTCCAGTGCCCGGAAAGAATCACCTTCAGCGTGTCTTCTAATGGTTGCTCCATGATCATTTCACCACGGGCCGTCATGTGCGTTTTTCTCCATAGTGACTAGGATGAACTGCCCCGCGACACCGACATCGAAGAACAGCAGCCCCAGTGCACAAGTCGCGCCTGACCGAATGGCTACCGCCCTCAAAGGCAAACAAGTCCCCGAACGTCGAACTTTTCAACACCAAGGAGGTAATCATGAGTCCTTTAGTGGTGATCGGCTTCTCGGGCTGGGCCGCCAGCTCCTGACGTATCGACTCCACCGCGCTGCGGTGCAGGCTCTCGTCCGGTGCATCGATGAAACCCCGGACATCCGGCATACCCACCACCTGCGCGTGTTGTTTCTTTTAGCATTCACGACCTCGAAGTGTCTTTACGCTGCCTCATCCTTATTGGCTGAGTCCCCATGTGTCAAGAAATCTTTACCCTCTGGTTCTGACCGGTGGATTTGCCGCTGATTCTTCTCTAAGCGTATTGCAGTCCCATCCTTGCCAAACTGGTTGTGCTGTTATTAGAATACCCCCTCATTTGTTCCGGGCTGCTGCCATCACCGCGTCATGTCTGTGGTTATAGTTTGCTCCTGGAGCTTTCCCATCCCTAGAAACTGAAAACCGACCCCAACATGGGGCCATGAAACCAACCATGGGCCGCGATGTCCTTGGTGCTGCCACTTCCGGAAAAATAGCGGCCGCGATAGCCACCGTAGATACGAATGTTTTTATGCACCTGGTAACCCACCAAAGCCTCAAGAACACTGTCCACGTTATTGTAGGCGACAAAGCCAAAGCCGCCGCAGTCGGCTTTTAGCAAGAGGTTAACCTTCGGCGTAAACCAGAGACCGATCCGCATACCGATGAAAGGTTCAAAAATCGACAGGTGCACGGCATCGAAAAAAGAGCCGCCCCTGCTTATTTGCTCCTGACCGAAAGGACCGGTTAAGGTGGCATTCAATCCCAGGCTGGTGGCCTGATTGTAGTAGGTATAGCGGAGGCCGCCCAACAGTTCGCAGGACACCACGGGAAGCAGCTTGTCGGCATTGAGGGGTACAGTCCCCAGCAAATAGCGGACCCCCACATCCTGCCAGAGGAGTCGAGTCCAAATCTTTAGGTCACCCGAAAGTTGCAGACGAACCGGAATGGTCACCGGCAGGCGTCTAAGATTTAGTTTTAGTTCCCTGGCTCCGCCCGCACTGACGGAGTCTCCAATATAGATAAAATTAGTGTCTGATATTAACCCCCACCTGCCATTCCAGATTTCCACCCGACCCATGCCCCCTATGGCTTTGCTGAAAAGGAGCGGCACCAGGTTATACCAGGGGACATCGGCCACCGTGGTGCCGCTGAATCTGCCCTGGTGGCTGAGATCAAGATGAGCTCCCGGAATCCATAAATAGGGGGCCAGAAAAAACTGCCAGCCCTCTTTAAAGATGGGGAGGCGGTCATCTTCTTTGGCGGCAATTGCCTTCTCCTGGGCTGAACCTGGCTCTCCTTTGGCTGAGGCTGGTTCCTCTTGTGGGTAAGCGGCAGTACATAAACTGAGTAAAATGATGGTAATTGTGGTCTTCAAATCCCCTCACGGCATCCCTCCCCAAGTGGTTTTAATCGCCAGGAGCTGGTATAGGGGAACTCTAAGGTTCCCCCCCCCGATGAGACCCAGAACGGCGATCTCCCTGAGAACATTCCTAATAAGAGAAGAGGAGATTTGCTCTTAATAGAGCAAATATTTGGCGCGCCGGCGCCGGAAGGCCTCTAAGCGAGACTCCCACCCCTGACGAATTTCTTGCGGATCACCACCGTTCTTGATGGCCGGAAGAACCTCAGGCGCACCGATCATGCCGCGGGTCCGGTCGATCTGAAACTTACCCGGGAAAAGATGATACAATGCGGCCGCCAACTCGATGCCCAGAGCCGGAGTATCCAGGGTGTTTCGATCCGTCAGAATAAGCCTCACCCCTTCGCACCTTTCCTGGCGGAATGGGTTGGCTCGGGGCGTAAAGACCGCGGGCTCAAAGGCCACTCCGGCGATCCGACGCCGGTTCAGGTAGCTGGCAAGTCGCGGGCCCGAGATCCAGGGGGCGCCCACAACTTCAAACGGTGTTCCGGTTCCCCGGCCGACGCTGACATTGGCCGACTCCACCAGGGCCACACCGGAGTAAAGCAGCGCCTGCTTCAGTGAGCGGATATTCGGCGATGGATTGACCCAGGGGCAACCCGTCTCGTCAAACCAGGCCTCCCGGCGATAACCCTCCAGGCGCACGACGTGCAGTCTGACTCCGATCCGGTTCTCCCGATTAAAAAATTCGGCCAGTTCCCCCACCGTCATCCCGTAGCGCACGGGCAGCGGGAAATACCCGACAAAAGACGTAAAACCGGGGTCCAGCACCGGCCCCTGCACCATGGCCGCCGTCAGGGGGTTGGGCCGGTCCAGCACATAGAAGTCCAGCCCCGCCGCGGCCGCGGCTTCCATAGCGTAGGCCATGGTGGTGATATAGGTATAAAAACGGGCGCCCACATCCTGGATGTCGTAGACCAGGGCGTCCAGGCCTTTAAGCATCCTGGCCGTAGGACGCTTGACGTCGCCGTAGAGGCTATAGACAGGAAGCCCGGTGGCGGGGTCTTGGCCCGAAGGGATCTTCTCGTCGAGATTGCCAGCCAGCCCGTGCTCCGGGCTGAAAATGGCGCACACCTTCACGCCGGGAGCACGGCGCAGCAGGGTAAGGGTGGACTGTCCCGCGGCATCAAGCCCCGTATGATTGGTGATCACCCCGACTCTTCGACCCACCAGGGGCGCGAATCCGGATGCCGCCAATACTTCCAGCCCGGTCCGCACCCTGGGGGGTGCGTCACTCTGCCCCTGTCCCGCCATGATGGGCTCAGGGCTGGCGGCGCCCCCTGTAGCGGCTTTTGCCGGCCTCCCCAGGGGCAGAGCCGCGGCGACAGCCTCCGCAACCTTTGCCCGCAGGCCTTTGACCTCGCCTTTACCCTGGGGATGCAGGCGGTTGGTAAGAATGATCAGGAAGGTTTTAGATCGCGGGTCAAGCCAGAGGGACGTGCCGGTATAGCCGGTGTGGCCAAAGGAACCCGGCGGGAAAGAGGCGTTGAAGTCCTTGCTGTGAGGCGAGAAGATATCCCAGCCGAGACCGCGCCGGGTGGAATTTCCCGGGAGGCTGTAGGCTTTGGTCATAGCCGCGACCGCCCCGGGACTGAGAATACGCCGGCCCCGGCTCACGCCGCGGTCGATGAGCATCTGGGCGAACACGGCCAGATCGTCCGCGGTGGAGAACACCCCGGCATTACCCGCCACCCCGCCCATGCGACAAGCCGTGGGGTCCTGCACTTCCCCCCAGCGCAGGTCCGAGGGGGCAATGCGGGACCATTGGCCCGGCGGCGGCCGGAATCTCGTATCCTTGAGGCCCATGGGTTGGAAGATCTCCCGGGCGCAGTAAACGTCTATCGGCATGCCTGAGACCCGGCGGACGATCTCTCCCAGCACGATGAAATTGACATCGCTGTACCGGAACTCGGTGCCCGGAGGGTTGACCGGCTGATCACCGGCTATGGCCGCCAGCGCCCCTTCGCAGCCCGACCACGAAACCCGGGGGTTCACCGCGGCCCGCAAACCCGAGGTGTGCGTCAGGAGTTGCCGGAGGGTGATCCGGCCCTTGCCGTGGGCTCCTAATTCCGGCCAATATTTGGCCGCGGGATCGTCCAGACGCAGGCGGCCCTTATCGGCCAGTTGCATGATGGCCGTGGTGGTGGCCACCACCTTGGTCAGGGAGGCGAGATCAAAGATGGTGTCCTCCCTCATAGGCTGCAGGGAGGGTTCCAGGGCCCGGTGGCCCAAGGCCCGGTGGTAAACGATTTTACCCTGGTGGCCCACAAAAATGACGGCTCCGGGGGTGTGCCCGGCCGCGAGCTCTTGTCCAGCTAGGGCATCGAGTCGGGCGAAGCGGGGGTCCTGCACCTTGGGGAGCGCGGCGGCCAGTGCCGGGCGGACCGCGGGCTCCGGCTCTGGTGGCCGGGGCGCTTGCGGCTCCGCCATGATGACCGGCCGCGGCGCCTGGGCGCAGGAAGCCAAGCAAGTGAGAAGCACCGCAAGGAAGAAGACGACCAAGACTCTGCGAGAATTCCTAGTCTCCATTTGGTGCTTTTGTCTCCGCACCGCTTGCGCCTGTGAACTGTCCCTTGGGATAGATGTTGCGGGGGTTCCAGAACATCCAGCCGCTGGAGCCGAAAGTATCCGCGGCCTTAATCTGGGTGTGCATCCGGTCCTCGGCGAAGTCCCCCCCGCCGAAGGCGTAATCCCGAAATGCCTGGAGCCACGGGCGGAAGCGTAAAGGAGAGACCTTGGTGCGCTCCTGGGCGCGTTTGAGCGACAGGAAAACAATTTCATAGGGATGTTGGATGGGGTTGCGGTAGTTGGGAATCCCCAAATGGTAACCGGAAGGATAGAGCATGGGCGAGACCACATCCACGGCATCAACGATGGGCTCGATCTTCTGCCCGATGTCGGTATCGTTGGTATTCCACAGGACATAGCCGAAAATGTCCGCGGCCACAAAGACGTTATAAGGCGCCAGGGCCTGGTACGCCGCCTTCAGAAAGCCGGTGATGGCCTCGGTGCGGCTGTCTTCGGTGGCCGGCTGAGAAAACGCCACCCCGTGGTTATCGGGAAAGCGGATATAATCAAATTGCACCTCGTCGAACCCCACCTCTGCGGCCATCTTGGCGATGGCAATATTGTAATCCCACACCTCCCGCCTAAAGGGATCGACCCAGCGCAGGTTTTCCCGGTCCCGGAAGACTCCCCCGCCTTTTTTCCGGACGGCCCATTCCGGTTTGGCCGCGGCCAGGGGATCATCCTTGAACACCACGATGCGGGCGATGAGGTAGAGGCCCTTCTCCTTGAGGCTTGTCATCAGCGCCTTGATGTCCTTGACGGTAATC
This sequence comes from uncultured delta proteobacterium, assembly GCA_963739295.1. GTDB lineage: Bacteria > Desulfobacterota > Desulfobaccia > Desulfobaccales > 0-14-0-80-60-11 > CAVTZS01. The sequence continues at coordinate 15,674 of CAVTZS010000002.1, forward strand.
ACTTTCTGGGCCCCGATCTCGTTGGCCAACGGCAGGTCCACCTTGAAGGGGATAAGCCCCCGGTCCCCCTTCACGTCGATCACCAGGGCATTCAATTGGTTCCATTCTACGGCCTCCAGGGCGGCCTCCCGCAGTTTGGTGCTGCCGATGCCGTAAACCGTGAGATAGAGCCCCTTAACCTTGAAAGGGGTAAGGGGAATCTCGGCGCTTGGATTCTTGAGTTCCGTGATGGGGATGTCCCGCCGCAGATACCCCGGGGCCCGCAGCTTGAGTGCCTCCCCGGTTCCCTCGATGTAGAAGGCCCCATCTTTGTCAGTGCGCACCACTTGATCCGCCAAGGTGACCAGCGCCCCTTCTAGAGGCGCCCTGCTGGATTCATCAATGACCTTGCCCTCAAAGGCTTGGGCCGCGGTGGCGCAAAGCAGAACAGCGGCCAGGATTAAGAGGTGCATCCCCAGTTGGATCATCATCCCCCCTTAGTCCGGCGAACCTGCGGGTTCCATTGCCGCATGCGGCAAAACCGGGTTGAAATCAATAAGTTTTCGGACCCTTTTCCTGGGCCCGCCCCATGATGATGGCGGCGAAGCCCTTGGTGCCGTTGCCGTTGACCATCAAGTAGCGGGGCAGTGCCATGATCTTCTCGGAAGGGCTGGCGTGCCGGCGCTCGATGGTGAAGGCGGCCACGTAGCCTGCCTTCTGGGCCTCTTTTTCCAGGTCTTCGTCGCAGATCCCGAAGGGCCAGGCCAGCAGGTCCACCGTCCCACCCAACTTCTGTTCCAGGACTGCCTTGGACTTCTTCAGCTGGGTCTCCACCAGTTTCTGATATTCCTCTGGCTTGAGTTTCTTCTTTTCCTGCTTGAAATTGGGGTGCCAGAAGGTGTGCGACTGTATATCAAACAGGCCGGTTTGCTTAAGTTCCTGCAACTGCTCCCAGGTCATGGCATAAGAGGCGTTGGAAATGGCCGACGGGTAGATGAACAACGTCACGGGAATGCCATACTTTCGCACCAGGGGCAGCATGTCGGTATACACCGTCTTGTGCCCGTCATCCGCGGCGATCACCACCGATTGGGGGGGTGGCGGGGGGCCTTGCCCCCTCAGATAGTTCACCAGCGTGCGCAACGGGATGACCGTGTAGCCATTGTCTTTGAGCCACTGGAGCTGCGCCTCAAACACCCTGGTGGTCACCGTCATACCGTCGGTCACGGTGGGGCCGAAACGGTGGTAGACCAGGATGGGGACACTGACTTGATCATCTGCCGCGCCTGTCTGGCAGCAGCAAAGGGCCAACCAGATAATGCCGATAATGAAAATGATTTTCCGAGTCATGTCTCATACTCTGGGTAGATTGAATACGCCGACCAATTCCACCATAAGCTTGCGGTTAATACGAGAGGTAACCGATTTAACCCTCGAACCGGGACGAAGTCTCGGGTCTCACGTAGCCTTTCTTCCAAAAAGCGTCGTCCAGTTGCAGCCGGTAAGTGATTGGTGGCTCCCCCGGGTTGGCCACCTTGACGTAGAGGGTGGGGACGCCGTTGGGGGGAAGGAGCAGGATCCAGCTGGCCAGGGTGCGAATTTTTTTGGGGCTGCTCCCGGTCCGCCAGATGCTGCGATCCGGGCCGTCGTGACGATCGCCGCTGAAGTCGATGAAGTCCGCCATGGTAAGGGGTTGGGGGCGTAAGGCCAGAAGGTGCTGAATGCGCTCCAGGCGCACCACGCTTCCCCAGCTGATCCTCTTGTTGCTGTCCTGGAAATTTGCGTCCAGGAAATGGTTGGTGTGGGTGAGGATGCCTTGCGCAATGGACTTGAGGGAAAGTTTGCCTTCCAGGGACACTTCCAGGATCACCGCTTTGGAACGATCGGCCAGCAGGTAATAGGCAGGAGCGCAGAACATGAGCCTTCGGCGCAACACCGCGTCCACGTCGGCACAGGCGGCAAGGAGTTTTTCATTAAGTTGAGTCACCTCCGGCAATCGTTCCCGCTCACCCTGGGGAATACAGCTAGCCGCGGCGTCGACGATGACCAGGCCCTTTTCATTTACCCCTGCCTTGACGCCCGGCTCCTCGCTGTTCACGGCGAAGAGGCCCAAATAGCGGAAACCTCTCAGAGGCCGGACCAGGCGGAGTTCCTGACGGTGGTCGGGGGGCATGTCCCGGTTCTTGGCCACCAGGATGCCGTCGCCCTCCACCCTGGTCCCCGCCGCCGCCCATAGAGTGCAGCCAGAGGCTTCCAGATGGGGCCCAAAAGGGAGGAATAAAAATAAAATATTTACCAGTAAGTATTTTTGCAAGAAATATCTCAATTTGATTTTAATGTTTCAGTCTTTGACCCTAATAACTATTCCCTAGGCTCTAAACTTTATACCAGATTGTTCTTTTAAAAAAAGGCCGATATATTCTTAATAGCCAGATAGCTTGCGAAACTGTCGAAAAAGGGTTTAGCTCAGCTTATTGTCCTCTGATTTTTCTCCTTCAAAGAAGTTCCCGCCAAAAGTCTAGTGAAAGCCTAAAAACCATGTAACTTATCTTAATTGCTGTATTTTCCTATGATTCCGTGCTAGAGTGGGGTCAGCCAAAAACCAGGAATAGAGAAAGGGAACATGGCAAAATTCAAGGCATACGATTATCGTCAAAGGGTTTTCCTGCCAGTCTCTCTGGAAGATCAGTTGCTGTCTGGGACCCTGGGGTTCGCCATTCACACGTTGGTAGAAACCCGCCTGGATACGTCTGGTTTTGCGCAGAGATACCGCAACGACGAGACGGGGCGCACGGCGTACGACCCCAAGGTCCTCTTGAAGATCGTCTTGTTGGGCTACGCCAGGGGGCTCATCTCCTCCCGGAAGATCGAGCAGGCTTGTCGGGAGAACGTGGTCTTTATTGCCCTGGCCTGCGGGCAGCAGCCTGATCACAGTACCATTGCCGCCTTTGTGTCCTCCCTGAAGGATGAGATCCTGCCCCTGTTCAGGGACGTCCTGCTGGTCTGCCAGGAGATGGATCTACTGGGGGGAACCTTCTTTGCCCTGGATGGCCTCAAGCTGCCCTCCAATGCCTCCAAGGAGTGGAGCGGGACCCGGTCGGAGATGCAAAGGAAGAAGGAACGGCTCGAAGCCAAGGTGCGGCAGCTGCTGGAAGAACATGTCCAAGAAGATTAAAGAAGACGACCGCGGCCCAGGATCAGGCCTGGTGGGAGGCCAGCCAAGCCATGGTCCATTTCTCTATTCAGGGGTTTTATTAAGGCTGATCCCGCTCTAACCCGCAATACAGAAAAATACAGAAATTATGGAGATAGCCTATTAGTATTTGAATGCATTTAATGCACCGACTTTTCTCGTGTCCTTTAGTTTTTGTTAAATAAGCTGAATCGTTTTATGTTATCGCATATTATCTTCGATACATGAATTACAGCCATTGTCAATCAAATGTACACTGTCGTACATATAGCTTTTGTCTTGAGGGACTTCTTTTGCTAAATTAATTACTGTTATGTTTTCTTTTTTCCCGATTTCTCTAATTTTCTGATTAAACATATCATATATTTCCTTAAGCTCCTTATAAGTTATGCCATGCTTTCCTGAGAACTCATTTATGGAAGCCACAATAACCGGATCAGGGATTTCTTTGAATCTATTAGCTTGCGTCATTAAAACTGGAATAATATTTCTGGTTTTACAAATATTAATGAATGTTCGTAGATTCACTTCAAAATCACCCAGGAGTTGTTGTTTATCAATAATTAATTTATTACCTCCGATATGTTGCCATTCATTTGTGATAAAAAATGTTTGCTGAATTACGCGTGTAAGATTGGGAATAGTTATTTCAGCGACATCTTTCATAATGCCCCAAGGAGAAGGTTTAACTTCAACTATGATGGGCCTTGAGGCCTTTTTATTCCAGTAAGTCCTTTCATAAAGGAGAGTGATCATATCATTGAAATTCTCCATCATGAAGACTATATTTGGGTTAGCAGGTATTACTTTATTTATAAGTATATCAATAAGATGTAAAGTATTATTGCCATCCATACCGGCATTATATGAATTAACTTTTAATTTGGTGCGTTCTTCGATGAGGCGCCCCACTAAGAAAGGAACCTTTTCTCTTCGTCTACATATAAACACGCAGTTGTTGAGCCGCCCAAAAAAGCTAAAACAATATCAGGTTTGTCATGAATTACTGATGGCATAATAAAACCGTTCGCATCTGTTCTTAATCTATATTTTTTTCTAATTAGGCTATCTGTTTGCAACATTTCATCGTTATCGGGCATGATGTAGATATCTGTTAATGGTTTAATTTCTCTTAAGGCTATATATCTTTTCGTGTTCGGGTACACATTTTTGGATATTAAGGCAATCATTTTGTCTGTTATTAGTAGAATCACAAGAAAAAATAATATATTAAAAATAAACAATGTTTTTTGGGGTTCGTTTTAATCCATTCGATACCCATTTATCTACTCCTGGGCTTCTTTCATTTCTTGGACTAAGTTGCCCCTACCCAAGGCCTGTTTGTCCCTGGTGAGCTGTGCTCCCATGATGATTGGGATATTTTAGCAGGGGCCGGAAAAATTGGGCATACTAGGTATGAAAGAAATGAGAACTATTGATAGGCTTTTTAGCCGTTCAGTAGTTTTTTTTGGCAATAGCGGTGTTAGTTACGATCTCAGTCGGGGCAACGATAGATATTAGCCTCACCTGTTATTACAATGATGGCAGCGGCATAAATATATTAAAGTTGGCGCCCCAATGACCTGGCACCCTGGGAATAGCTCAGGAAACCAGAGACCGGCAATATGCTCTCGCCTGAAGGTTTGAGAAAAATACCCTCTGCCAGCAGTCTCTTCGCCCACTCATACCAAATTGCCGTCAAACAGATAATTTTCATGTAGGGGCGTGATAAATCACGCCCTCCTCGGCGCAATAAATTGCGCCCCTACAACAAAATTGCTTATTTTTATCTATATGAGCGCAACTTGGTATCAGTTACAATTTTATCAGAACATGCGTCGATCCCTCTTAGGGTTTCCCGGCTCCGGGCTTAGGGGCGGGAGTTTTGGGTAAAGCAGTCCCCGGGCCCGGGGTAGGAGGGGTATCCTTAGCCGCCCCTTCCAGGCGTTTGATGGCTTGGCTGGCAAGGTCAAATTTAGGATTGAAGAGCTGAGCCCGGTGATACTGATTCAGGGCTTGATCCTTTTCGCCCCAAGCCTCCAGAATGCGTCCCATTTCAAAGTGATAGAGGGAGAACTCGGCTTCTTTGGCAAAGAGGTAGCGGAACTCCAGCAGGGCTTTCTCCCGCTCTCCTTTCATGGCGTAAATCCGTCCCAGATCAAAGTGGGCTTCCAGGTAATCTGGTGACTCTTCCAAGGCCTGTCGCAGATATTCTTGAGCCTGGTCCACTTTGGCCCGGTCAAAAGAGTAGATTTTGCCCAGTAGAGCCAAGGCGTGATAATTTTTCGGCTCCAGTTGCAGGACTTTGTTAAGCTCCTTTTCCGCCTGCTCCCTTTCATTGCGGTAAAAAAAGACCTTACCCAGCCAGAAATGGGCCAAAGGAGAGTCCGGGGCCAGGCGCACGGTTTCCTGGAATTCTTTTAAGGCCTCATCCAGTTTCTGGCCTGCCAAAAACTTGTGGCCCTGGCCAAAGTGCTCCATGGCCTGAGGGGATAAAGCGGGCTTGGACTCTTTCTGGCTTTTGGGGGGCGGAGAAGGCTGGCAGCCTGCCAGGATAATTACCAGGCTTAGCCCCAGGAATAACCATAAAAGCCGCAAGCACCCATCTTGTTTTAAAGTCATCCACGTATCCTCCTTCTTCTCATTTTAAACTATCTTTCCCGGGGTAACTGGATCGCCGGGGGAGAATCAAAGTATAAACCGCGGGAATAATAAACAGGGTCAGGAAGGTGGAACTCGCCAGGCCGCCGATCACCGTCCAGGCCAGGGGGCTCCAGAGTTGGGCCCCTTCATGCCGTTCCAGGCCCATGGGCAAGAGCCCCAGGATGGCGGTGGCCGAGGTGATGAGAATGGGGCGCAACCTATCCTGAGAACCCTTAAGCACCGCTTGGTAGTAGCCCAGACCTTTAGCCCGCAACTGATTAATGTGGTCCACCAAAACAATGGCATTGTTGACCACAATGCCTGCCAGGGCCAGGGCCCCCACATAAACCGGCACGCTAATGGCATAACCAGTGAGCCACAGGGCCAACCCAATGCCCACCAGCGCCAGGGGTACTGAGCACATAATGATGAAAGGGGTGCGAAAGGATTCGAACAGCGCCGCCATGATCATATAGATCAGGACCAGGGCCAAAGCCAGGGCGAAGAGGATTTCCCGCCGCCTTTCTTTAAGTTCTTCAAAGCTTTGGCCCAACCGGACCTCATACCCCTCGGGACAATGGATGCGGTCCAGGTCCCCCTGGATGAGGGTGGCGGCCCGGTATAAGTCCAGATCTTTGGCTTCGGCGCTGATTTCCAGAGCCCGGCGCTGATTGAAACGGTGGATCTCGGTGGACCCCAGGGTCGGGCGCACGCTGATAGCCGGCCAGATGGGCACCTGAATCAGGCGCGGGGGAAAACCGAATAACTTGGGCACCGTGAGTTGCTGCAGCACCCCGACGGTGTCCCGATCCTGGGGTTGCAGGCGGGTGCGCAGGTCCACTTCCCGCTCCGGTTCCCGCAGGCGATTGGCCAGGGGGCCGGTGAGGGCGGCGCGAATGCTGTGAGCCACGTCGGTGGCGGTAATGCCCAAATGGCCGGCCCGCTCATGGTCCACCCGGATCTCCAGTTCCGGGCAGGGGTCCCTCAGGTGAATCACCACATCCCGCAGTTGGGGCAGTTGCCTTAGCTGCCGGCGCACCTCCAGAGCCAGGCCGATGAGGGTGTCCTGGACCGGGCCATTCACTTCCACCGTCACCACATTCTCGCTCTCTCCTCGCCGTTCTATTTGGAAATGGGTATAGGCCAGGGGCAGGGCACTGATGGACGGCCGCAGTTTTTCCACCAGGTCCCAGGTGCTCAGGGACCTCTCGGTAACAGGTATTAGGCGGACCCGCAACTGGGCAAAATTTTCCCGGATCTCGGTGGAGACATCCTTCACCTCAGGTTGGCGCAAGATCAATCGCTCAGCCTGTTGCACCAAGCTGTCGGTAATTGGGGCCACCGTGGCCGGAGGGGTCTGGATAATCAGGGAGAATTCCCCGCGATCAATGCGCGCCGAGGATTCAAAGCCCAACTGGCTAAATAATCCCAAACTTATACCAAAAAGAGCTAAGCTGAAGAGAATCCAGAGAGCCCGGTGCCGCAGGACCTTGAGCAATTGCCGCTGGTGCCAGCGTCCCAGGCGGGGCAGCCAGTGGGCCTCCTGCCGGGGCGCGGGGCAGCGGGCCGCCATCACCGGCACCAGGATCACCGCCACCAGGAGGGACACCAGCAGGGCTACGCAGACCGTGTAACACAGGTCCTGGTAAAACAGGCGGACCTTTTTCTGGATGAAAAAGATGGGGAAAAAGACGGCCAGATGCACCAGGGTGGCGGCGCTGATGGCCTGAATGACGTCATTGGTGCCCAGGGCCGCGGCCACCGGCTTGGGCTGACCCGCTTTTTGGTAGCGGTAGATGTTTTCCACCACCACGACGGCGTTGTCCACCAGCATGCCGATACCCAGGGTCAGGCCGGCCAGCGACACCAGATTGAGGCTGATGCCGCTCAGATACATGAAACCAAAGGTGGCGATGACGGAGATGGGAATGGCCAAGATAATGATCAGGGTGCTGGCCAGGTGCCTCAGAAAGACCCAGACTACCAGGGACGCAAAGAGGCCTCCCAATAGACCGGCATCCCGCAAGCGCTGGATGGCATTGAGAATGAACTCGCCCTGATCGTAAATGACCTGAGTTTTAAGGCCGTAAGGGAGCATGGCCTGGAGGCGCTCCAGAGACTTCCGGAGCGCGGCGCTCACCTCGACAATGTGGGCCCCGTATTCCCTCTGAATGGTGACCGCGACCCGGGGTTCACCCTGGTAGCGACTGATCACCGCTTCCTCCTGGCCGCCATAAGTGATCTTCGCCAGTTGGCTTAAATAGACCAGGGACCCGGAAGGAGTGCGCAGCACCCCTAGTTGGCCGATGTCCTCCAGGTTGCGAAAGCCCCCCAGGGAACGCAGGGGGATGCGGTTAGTTCCCTGGCTCAGGGCCCCCAAGGCCAACTCCAGGTTGCTCTCCTTGAGCATTTCCGTGAGATTGAGAATGGACAGCCCCAGGGCTCTGAGCCGGTCCAGCTGCGGTTCTATGATAATCTCAGGTCGTTTCCCGCCGTGCACCTCGATATGGGCGACCCCCCGGGTGCGGGCCAGATTCTTCTGGATAATCTCTTCTCCGGCCAGGCGCAAGGATACCGGGTCCAGAGACCCGAAAAGGCTGACCACCATCACCGGGGACGAGGCGGGGTCATACTTTACCAGCTGCGGGGTCCGGGTGTCATTGGGAAATTGGGACATGATCTGGCGGAGGCGCTCCCGGACTTCTTGCATGACAAAATCCATGTCGGTGCCTACCTCGAAGAATAGCCGGAATTCCGACTCCCCTTCCCGGGAAAAGGACTTGAGACGCACCAGATTATTCAAGGAAGCCAGCGTGGCTTCCATGGGTTTGCTCAGGGTTTGCTCAATCTCCGGAGGACTATAGCCTCCCAAGCGGGTGGTGACCGTCAGGACCGGGTAGTTGGCCTCGGGCAGCAGGTCCAGAGGCAAGAAGGCCAGGGAGATGAGGCCCAGGATGACCAGGGCCGCAAAGAACATGCAGACACTGACGGGCCTGTTTAAGGCCCGTTGGACCAGGCTCATCTCACTTCAGCTCCTTAGCCCGCCCCCGGCGCCATTTGCTCAGGAACTCTTCGCTTAAGAGATACAGTAGCGGTACCAATATCAAGGTGAGAAAGGTAGAAGTAATGAGGCCTCCCAGCACGGTCAGGGCCAGGGGGACCCTGAGTTCCGCCCCTTCCCCCCGGGTCAAGACCAGGGGCAGAAGCCCCAGGCTGGTGGTGAGGGTGGTCATGACAATGGGACGCAGCCGGGCCCGGCTGCCCAGGATTACGGCCTCCATCAGCTCATATCCCCGGCGGCGCAAGGTGTTGGTGTAATCGATGAGCAGGATGGAGTTATTGACGACGATGCCGCCCAGCATGATGGCCCCGAAATAAACGCCCAAACTGATGCCCCAACCCGTGAGCCCCAGGGCCAGGGCTATTCCTACCAGGGAAAACGGCACGGCAAAGAGGATGATCAGGGGGTTGAGCAGGGATTCGAACTGGCCGGCCAGGATCATGTAGACCAGGAGCACGGAAAGCAACAGGGCCCAAAACAGGGTGGTGAAAGAGCGGCCCATTTCCACGGCCTCGCCGCTCTGGATCAGGGTGTACCCGGGAGGCAGGGTGAAGGATTTAAGGGCCCGGGCGATGTCCTCGTGGCAATCACCCAGGCTGCGACCGGCCACATTTCCCTGAAGGGCCACCAGGCGTTCCTGGTCCCGGCGATGAATCTCCATCAGGCCAGGCCCGCTGTCAATGCGGGCTACGGCTTGCAGGGGGATCTCGGTCTTAAGTTGTTTCGAGTAAATATAGAGTTTGGCCAACTCCGGTAGAGTCTGCTGCCGGGCCCGGGTTATCTGCACCCGGATGTCGATATCTTTATCCCCCTGCCGGAACTGGGTGGGTACCTCCCCTTGGATGGAAGCCTTCAGAGTCTCGCCGATCTCTTTCACCGTGAGGCCGAAGGACGCGGCCCGCTCCCGGTCCAGCACCACCCGGGATTCCTGACTCTCCCTTTTCAGGCTGATCTCCAGATCTTTGAGGCCGGGGACGTGCTTGATGCGGGCCAAAGCCTCCTGGGAGAGTTTCTCCAAGACCTCCAGCTCCGGACCTTGCAGGATCAATAACTCGGGCAACTGGGGCTTCTGGCCCAGCCACTGGCCGAGACTTTGGGGGAAGATATACTCGATTTTGGTATCCGGAATCTTATCCAGACTGGGCCGGAGTTCGTCCACCGCGGCCGCGGCCGCCTTGGAAAATTCCCCCCTGGGCTTGAGGGTCACCATAATGGTACCCACCCTGGGTTCCTTCTCCTCCAGCACCTTTTCATATTGCTCTTTGGGATTGAAACCCAGCTGGGCGATCACGGTCTGGACCCCGGAATAGCTCAGGAGCAAGTCTTCGATGGTTTGTAGCCGCTGGGAGGTGGCCTCAAAGGTGGTATTAGGCGGAGTACTGACCCTGAGGAGAAACTCCCGTTGATCCAAGGAGGGCAGCAGCTCCCGCCCGATGAGCATCAGGATCACCACCCCCAGGCCCGTCAGCAGGAAGGCGGTGGCCAAGACCGGCCGCCGGTGCTGGAGGGCGCCCACCAGGAGCCGGGTATAAACTCTATCCATGCGCTCCTTCACGGCCAATCCCCAGGAAACCAGGCGACCGGGCGCCGCCAGGGGCCTGGCGGCCCAGGGGCGCCCCAAAGAGACTAACATGGGGTTCAAGATCAAGGCCACCCCTAAAGAGATGAGAAGGGAAAAGGAGATGGTCAGGCCCACCTGATAAAGGAATTGGCCGGCTATCCCCTTGACAAAGATCACCGGCACAAAGACCACGATATGGGCAAAAGTTGAGGCGGTAACCGCCATCTTGACCTCATTGGTGCCCTGGACAATGGCCGTCTCCGAAGTGACCTCCCCGGCCTCCTGATGGCGCTTGATGTTTTCCAGGACCACCACGCCGTTATCCACCAACATCCCCACGCCCAAGGCCAGCCCTCCCAGGGACATCATGTTGAGGCTGATGCCGGCCAGATACATCAGGCTAAAGGTGGCCAGGATGGAGATGGGGATGGCGGTCATGATGATCATGGCGCTGGGCAGGCTGGCCAGAAACCCGAAGAGCACTCCAAAGGACAGCAGCCCTCCTATCAGGGCAGCCTCTTCCAACTGGAAGATGGCTTGCTGGATGAACCGCCCCTGGTCCTGGGCCACTTGAATTTGCAGTCGTCCCTGATACTCGCGGTTGAGCGCGGCCACCCGTTCCCTGGCCTTCTCCACCACCTGGACGGTATTGGCATCGGCCATCTTAAAGATGGCCAGGATCAAGCTGGGCTGGCCATTGAGTCGGGCCACCGTCTGGTCTTCCTTAAAGGTATCCTGGACTTCGGCCACTTCCCGAATAAAGGCCGGAATGTTGTCCGGGCTACGTTGGTTGTTGGAGCGAACCTGAGCCTGGGTGCCGGCGCTGGTGGAACGGCGCGTCAGCCCCACCTTGCCCAGGTCCGTTAACTGGCCGAACTCTCCCAGCACCCGCAGGCGGAGTTCCTGGTTATGCTGGACAATCTTACCCCCGGGAAAATTGAGGTTGGCTTCCTTCAAGGCATCTTTCAGGGAGGAGATGGAGAGTTTCTGGGCCACCAACCGTCCGGGGTCCACCACTACCCGGATCTCCCGCTCCCTGGCCCCGCTGAGCCGGGCTGAGGCCACCCCTGGCACCCGTTCCAATTCCCGTTTGATCACCCCGGAAACCAGCTCTTGCAGGTCCTCAAAACCCAGGCCGGTTCCTTTAACAGCCAGGCTCATGACCGGCAAAGAAGCAGGGTCGTAGCGGATGATCATGGGGGTGGTGGCCTCCTTGGGGAGCAGATCCCGGACCTGATCCAGCTTCTCCCGCACATCCAGGGAGGCGTAGTTCATGTTGCTGCCCCAATCGAAATCCAGGGTGATGAGGGAAACTCCTTCCCGGGACAGGGAATTGATCTGCCGTACCCGGCTCACCGTGCTCAGGGCGGATTCCAGGGTTTTGGTAACCAGGGATTCCATCTCCAGGGGAGCCACATTTTCGCAGTTAGTGACAACGGTAAGTTGCGGATAGTTGAGGCTGGGCATCAACTCCAGGGGCAGGCGCTGCCAGGAGAGAAAGCCTAACAAGGCCATCGCCAGGAAGACCATGGAGACGGCAATGGGGCGTTTCAGGGCCAGGTCGGTTAGTCTCATTGCGTAACAGGCGGGGTTACCGGGGTGGAAATCACCCGGGAAAGATCTCTCAGACGCTCGGCACCTTCCACCACTACCGCGTCCCCGGGCTGGATGCCATCCTTGATTTCCGTCCAATTGGGGGTGTTAAGACCTATGGCAACTTTCCGCAGAAACGCTACTTCGTCGGCGATCACAAATACTTGCCATGACTTATCCGGGGCTTGGCGGAGGGCTGCAGTGGGAATGGCCACCACCTGGGGGACCTTGTCCAGGACGATCTCCATGCGGGCAAACATACCCGGTTTAAGGAGCAACTGGGGGTTGGCCAGGCGGACCTTGGCGATCATGGTGCGGCTTTCCTGCTTGAGAACCGGCTCCAGGCGGGCGATCTTCCCTCTAAAAGAGGTGTCGGGAAAGGCATCCGGGTATACCGTGGCCTCCAGGCCTACCCGCAGGCGCGCCAGATCCCGTTCATTCACCTCAGCTTCACCGTAGACCTCATCAATCTGCATCAGGGTGACGATGCCTTTTTCGCTCTGGACATGGGTCCGCTCCCCCAGGTTGAAATTCTTTTGACCTACTATGGCGGCAACAGGGGCAGTGATGGTGCATTTCTTGATTTGGGTCTGGGTCTGGGCCATCTCCGCGGCGTAACGGGCCACCTCCGCCTGCTTCTCGCGATATTTGGCTTCGGCCTCTTCGAAGTCATTCAAGGAGATCCCCCCTACCCGATATACCTTCCGCTGGGCCTGGTACTGCCAGGCCGCCAGATGGAGTTGGGCCTCGGCTTGGGCCTTTTCCGCGGCCTTGGCCTTTAACTCCACCTGCAGCAGGTCAGTATCCAGGACCGCCACCACCTGGCCCTTGGTCACCAGATCCCCGGACTGAACCGGGACCTCTTTGAGGATACCGGCTATTTCCGAGGACACCTCTACCTTGTCCAGATAATTAATGGCTCCAAAGACCTGGAGAGTAATTTCCAAATCTCTTTTTTGGGCCAGCGCGGTCTTGACCGGGAAACGTTCAATCACCAGTTCTGGCCCTTTGCCTCGTGGAGGTTCGGCCGCCAGGGGCCTCTGGGCGTAGATGGGGTTGGGTTTAAAGTGCTGATATAAGCCCCAGCCCAAGGCCACCACCAGGACGATCGCGCTAAGCCACCAAAGCTGACGCCTCATGAATCACTCTCTAAATATCAGATCACGCCCTAAGGCTTGATAGAGCTTGGCCAGGGCCACCGCCCGGTCATTCTGGGCGGTAGCCAGGTTGACTTCGGCTTCGGCTAGCTCCGCCCGGGTCTTGTACACATCGGCCAGGGTAGCCAAGCCCGCGCCATACTTGGTGCGGGTAATCTGCAACAATTCCTGGGCCAGGGTGATCTGCTTCCGGGCTGTCTCCATCCGGGCGGCCCCGTCTTCCATTTGGGCATGGGCATCTTTAACATCGTAATAGACTTGGCGTTGCAGCTGGAGCCAGCGGTTTTGGGCCAATTCCCGGGTCGCCTTCGCCTCTTCCAACTCTACTTTATTGTCACTGCGATCGAAGATGGAATATTTGGCCTGGCGCACCGAAAAGGCGAAGTTTCGCAGGGGAGTAAGCGGGTTGGTGGGATCCACGGGAAAGGCATAGATATTGGGGTACAACTCCGTCCGCTGCTCACTGTAACTCAGGGTGGAATTGCCCAAGGAGACCGAGGCCTTGAGCATGACCAGCCAATCCTTTCTGCCTTCCATAAGAACTGGATTTTCCCATTCGTAGCGACCGACGAGGCTCAGTTGCGGCAACCTTTTACCCCGCTCCACATCCGTTTTCAGTTGGCTGTAAGTCACCTCCTCCCGGCGGGACTTCAGGTCTGGTCGGCGGCCCGGGGCTTCGCCCAGAAGGGCCTGGAGCCCATCCCGGATATCCTGCAGCGGATATTCCCGATGGAGGGAGAGAGCCTCCTGTTCCTCAAGGCCGGTGAGCTTTTTTAAGGCAGAGATTTGCACCTGGTAATTGGCCCGGGCCTTGGATAGCTTTTGCTGCACCTCCAGTAGTTTTACTGAAAGATCCAGGACCTCCGCCCGGGTGGCCTTGCCTGCTTCCAGCCGGACCTTGGCTTCCCGTAAATCTTCTTCCCCCTGCCGGAGCAGGACTTCGTATTGTTGGATGACAGCCTGGGCCGTCAAGGCCTGATAGTAAGCCTTGCTGGCGTCGGCGGCCACCGCCAACTTACGGGAGAGATATTCCGATTCCTGCCGGCGGGTTTCGCTCTCGGCCAATTTAACGGTATTTACCAGAACCCCCCCTTTATAGAGAGGTTGCTCAATACTTACGCCCTCGTAAAAAACGCTTTTATCAGTCACGGGCCGGCCAAAGTAGTCGGTTTGAGGCCCGGAAGTCAGGTAGAGGTCTAATCTGGGGAGGAAATCCTGGACGGCTTTGGAACGCTTCAGATGCCCAATCTCTATCCGGCGCTTATAATCTTGGGCCTCGGGATCGTGAGCCAGGGCCAGGTCAATGCATTGGGTCAGGGTCAGGCTCCTGCCGGCCACCGCCGGCCCAGGTAATGACCCCAGCCCCCAGAGCAGCATTAATATGCCGCCGAGCCAGAACCAAAACCACCTGGGACAGAGAACCAGCATCTTCTTGGGATACCCCCTTCTTAGGCCAGAGGGTTCAGTACCGGAATCAGTTTTACCAGCCATATTATGCTAAAATCGAAATAATGTCCATAGGCCCTTCCCCACTTCAACTAGGGCCGTCCAGTCTCGTCCTCCCCAGGTCTGTCTGGGGCTCGCCGGGGGATTTCCCCTTGCGGCGTCGCTCGTCCCACCGTTGCAGCACCACATAAAAGACCGGCACAAAGGGAATGGCGAGCAACGTGGAGGCCAGCATGCCCCCAAAGACTACCGTGCCGATGGCTTGCCGGCTGGCGGCGCCGGCGCCTGAGGCCCATACGAGCGGCACCACGCCCAGGATAAAGGCAAAGGAGGTCATGACAATGGGGCGAAAACGCCGGCGGGTGGCTTCCACAGCGGCTTCAGTGATGGACCTTCCTTCCCGGCGCAGGTCCCGGGCAAACTCCACGATCAAGATGGCATTCTTGCTGGCCAGGGCAATCATCAGCACCAGACCCACCTGGGTGTAAAGGTTGTTATCGAACCCCCGGATGATGAGCCCCAGAAGCACCCCTACCATGGCCAGGGGCACGGTGATAATTACGGCCAGAGGGCTCAGCCAACTTTCATAGAGGGCGGCGAGCACCAGAAATACTAAAGTAATAGAGAGGGCGTAGATAAAATAAGCTTGGTGGCCCACCTGTTTTTCCTGGTAGGCGGTGGACGTCCAGTCGTAGGAAATACCCCGGGGCAGGGTGTTCCGGGCCACCTCCTCCATGAGTTGGAGGGCCTGGCCGGAGCTGATCCCCGGAGCCGCTTGCCCAAAGATGGGCGCGGCTGGATATAGGTTGTAGCGGGTGACCAGTTCCGAACCCAGGGTCCGCCGCACCCCTATCATAGTTCCCAACGGCACCATTTCACCGTGGCGGTTGCGGGCATAAAGGTTCTTGAGGTCTTCGGTCATGAGGCGGAAGCTCGCATCGGCCTGCACATTGACCTGAAACACCTGGTTGAACTTGTTAAAGAGGTTGACAAAAGAAGTGCCCGGATACGATTGCAGGGTGTTAAATACGGTCTCCATCGGCACGCCCAGGGATTCCGCCTTGGTACGGTCGATGTCCAGAAAGATTTGCGGGTTGCGGGCACTGAAGGTGGTGGCCAGGCGCTGCAAACCAGATTGAGACCCACCAGCCCGAATAATTTCCAGAACGGCTTTGTCCAACTCCTCCAATCCAAGGTTGGCGCGGTCTTCGATCATCATCTGAAACCCGCCTGCCTGGCCCAGGCCCCGGATGGAGGGTGGCACCAGTACGGCAATTTCCGCCTCTTGAATCGTATTAAATTGCCGCCCCAGGTCGGCGACAATTCGCTCCTGGCTCAAGGCGGCGCCCCGCTTTTCCCAACTCCGATAAATTATAAACGTGGTGAAGATATTAGGTAAATTGGCGGCGTCCAGGATGGAAAAGCCCCCGATCGTCACCCAGGCCCGGATACCTGGAGCTTTTTTCAAGATGTCAGTAACCTTGGCAGCCGTCTCTCTTACCCGGGGTTGCGAGGCGCCAACGGTAAGACGCGCGATGACCATGCCGAAACCCTGATCTTCAGTGGGCAGGAACCCGGTGGGATGGATTCCAAAGCGCCAGGCGGTCAGCGAGATGACCGCGAGAAAGATCGCCAACATGAGTCCCGGGTGATGCACCATCCGGTTGACCAGCCCGACATAGGCGTCCTCCATAATTTGGTAAACCCTGTTGAAGCCCCGGTAGAACAAGTTGGGTTTCCGCTCTTCATGAAGGCGAAGCCAAAGGGCGCATTGGGCGGGTTTTAGGGTCAGAGCATTGATGGCGCTGATGACCGCGGTGGCGGCAATGACCAGGGCAAACTGACGAAAAATCTGACCGCTGATCCCCGAGAAAAAGGCCGCGGGTAAAAACACCGAGACCAGCGCCAGGGTAATGCCGTAAACCGGGCCGGTCAGCTCACCCATGGCTTTGATGGTCGCGTCTTTGGGACTGAGTCCTTGTTCGATATAGTGAGAAGAGTTTTCAACAATGATGATGGCGTCGTCCACCACAATGCCGATGGCCAGGACCAAGGCGAAGAGAGTCATCAAATTAACGCCGAAGCCCATCATTTTCATGGCCGCAAAGGCGCCGATGATGGTGACCGGGATGGTGGTGGCCGGCACCAGGGTGGCCCGCCAGTTTTGGAGAAACACCGTGATCACGATGAGCACCAGGATGCCGGCTTCGAATAAGGTTCTATAGACTTCGTTGATTGCCTGCCGCACAAAAATCGTGGTGTCGTAATAGATTCCGTAAGTCAAGCCTGGGGGGAAGTCTTTTCTCATTTCCGCCACAGCCTGTTTTACCCTATTACCGACGTCCAGGGCATTGGCGCCGGGCAAGGTATAAGCGATGATCTGGGAGCACCTGTGGCCGCTTACCCCGGCAAAGTTGCTGTAGCTCTGCTGGCTCAATTCCACCCGGGCAATATCCTTAATACGGACGAGTTGCGCGGTTTGGCCGCGCTCGCTCTTGACGATGATGTTTTCGAACTGCTCCGCGTCGGACAGGCGGCCCAAGGTGTTAATGGTGAACTGGAAGGCCTGGCCGGGGGGAACCGGCGGGCCGCCTAGTTGGCCGGCCGCCACCTGAACATTTTGCGCCCTAAGAGCGGCCAACACCTCCAGCGTGGTCAGGTTGAAGTACTGCAGCCGGTTGGGGTCCAGCCAGACCCGCATGCTATAAGGGCCGGCGCCGACTACCCTGATGAGACCGACTCCCGGAAGTCGGGCCAGGGGGTACTGCATATTGATGACCGCGTAATTGGAGAGAAAGGTTTCGTCAAACTTGTCCTCTTCCGAAAAGAGGCTGACTACCAGTAAAAAATCGGTGGAGACCTTCTTGACCGTGACTCCCTGTTCCTGGACGCCCCCGGGCAGCTGCGCCAGGGAGCTGTTAACCAGGTTTTGCACCAGGGCCACAGCCGTATTGAGGTTGGTCCCCACATCGAAGGTGACTGTCAACGTGTAGCTGCCATCACTGGCGCTGGTGGAAGACATATAGAGGCAGCCTTCAACCCCATTGACCGCCTGTTCGATGGGAATGCCCACCGTGGCGGCCACGACTTCGGCGCTGGCCCCGGGGTACCTGGTGGTCACCTGGATGGTCGGCGGCACGACATTGGGATACTGGGCCACCGGCAGGATGTAGAAGCATATCATGCCAATAATCATGGTGATGATGGCAATGACGTTAGCGAAGATCGGCCGTTCGATAAAGAACCGGGAAATCATGATCCGGCTTTCTTTTTGCTTCCAGTTCGGGAGTCTGCCCCTTCCTGGCGTGGCCCCGGACCTTTAGCCTCTTGCTTCTCCGGGCTGACCGCCCGCCCGGGAATGGCCTTGAGCATCCCCTCCACCACAACCCACTCGTTTCCTTGGAGGCCCTCTTCCACGACCCGGAAGCTGTCTACCGCGGCGCCAGGAGTGACGCCCCGGCGCTCCACCACGTTCTTCTCATTGATCACCAAAACATAGGAGCCCTCCTGGTCAAAACCGATGGCCCCTTGCGGGAGGAGCAGAGCCGATCTTTCCCTTCCGGTGGGCACCCGCAGCCGGGCAAATAATCCCGGCATGATCATCCCCTCGGGGTTGGGGAATATCCCTCTGAGCAGCAGGGTGCCCGTGGAAGGAGTAACGCTGATGGCGGAAAAATCCAGGCGCCCTTGGTGCGGATAGCCCTTTTCATTGGCAAGGCCGAGGGATGCCGGCCAGTTCTCTTTGCTGGCCTGTTCCAGGGACTTGCTCATCTCGCCCATGAGGCGGAGCAGGTCCTTTTCGTTAATGGTGAAGTAAGCATAGATCGGGTCGATCTGGTTGACCTCGGCCAGGACCGTACTTTCGCCGGAGCCCACCAGGTTGCCGGGATCCCTCAAACGGCGGTCCACCCGGCCATCGAAAGGTGCGGCCACCCGGGTATAATCCAGATCGAGCTTGGCCAGGTCCCGGGCTGCCTCCGCCGCTAAAAGCGTGGCCTGGGCCGAATCCCGGTTATAGAGCCACTGATCCACGTCGGTCTGGGAAGCTGCCCGTTCTTTAAGCAGCTTGGAATAGCGGGCAAACTCGGTTTTCGCGTGGAACAGGGCCGCCTTTTGGGCCAGGATCTGGGCTTTGGCCTGCTGGAGCTTGGCTTCGTAAGTGTTTTGTTGCATGAGGAACAGCAGCTGGCCTTTTTTCACCCGATCGCCATCCTTAAAGAGAACCTTTTCCAAATAACCCTCGACCCGGGCCCGTAGTTGCACCGTATTGATGGCCTGGGTGTTGCCCGTAAATTCCAAGTAATCGGTGACCTGCCGTTTAACTGGCTGGCTGACCGTCACTTTGGGGGGAGGGGGCGGGGTGTAAGTGGTCCTTTCGCCACATGCCGCCAAAAGCATGATGAGCGTCAGAAGCAATCCCCAGGCAGGGCGCCAGAATTCCGAAAGCGACATCCATTTCCCTCCAAATGGTTTTAGGCTCCAGGGGAGGTGTTTTTTATCCTCAGGCCTAGCGGCAAGCCCCTGGATGTGGGAGTAAGTTCGAAGCCTTGGCTATTTCTCTCCTGATTGCTGGTTGATTACTGGCATGGGGCTCGGGTTTATTTAGGAACTTTTTCCTTTACCAATCGGGAAGCCGGACGGGGGCCTTACGCTCCCCCGCTTCAGGTAGAGCATAAGCGGCCGGGGTGAGCAAGCGACCCCAATTGGTGCGTTTCGCCATCTCGGTCTTCACTGACTCCGGGATAAAATCCTGCCCTTCCCGGAGTTGCCAGCCGCCCCCCAGGGCCCGGTAGACCCCCACCAGGCTCCGGGAGATGTCACCCAGGGTGCTGGCCAGACTGTCCTGTTCCGTGAGCAGGGACTGTTGCGCCGTCAGGACGGCGGTGAAATCGGTGACCCCACCCCGGTATTGCAGGACCGCCAGGTCCAAAGAGCGCCGGGCGCTATCCACGCTGTCGGCCAGGAGCCTGGCCCGGGTCTGGGACCGCAAGAAAGCCACCAGCGCGTCCTCCACCTCCTGTTGGGCCTTGAGGACCGCATTCTGATAACCGATGAGCAACTGCTGGAAGCGGGCATCCTGCACCCGCACCTGGTTGGTGATGCGCCCGTAATTAAAAATATTCCACTGAAAGGAGGGGCCGGCCATGGCCGTCTGGCTCCGCCACTGGAATATATCGCCCAAGGCAAAGTTCGCCACATCGCTCGCCTGGAACCCAAACGTCCCGGTGAGGGAGAAAGCCGGGAAGAGATCAGCCTTGGCGACGCCGATGCTGGCGCACTGCGCCGCGGCCTGGGCCTCCGCGGCGCGAATATCCGGCCGCCGGCGCAGCAGGTCGGCCGGGATGCCCACCGCCACCTCCAGGGGGGGCGAGGGAATTTCCGCCGGTCCGGTCAGTAGGTCGGTGAGCCGGTCCGGCGGCATCCCCAGCAAGACGCTGAGGGCATTCTTAGCCTGGCGCCACTGGATTTCCAGCGTGGGAATCGTAGCCTGAGTGTTGGCCAGCAGGGTCTTCGCCTGTTCCACGTCCCGTTGGGTGGTGGTTCCCCCGGTGAATCGCGCCTCGGCGATCTTTAAGCTCTCTGTTTGGGTTTCCACATTCTGGCGGGCAATGCTCAGGCGCTTTTCCAGGGTGCGGATAAGGACATAGGAGGTCGCCACATCCGCGGTCAGGCTCACCAGGGTGTTATCGTAATCCGCCACACTGGCCATGAGGCTGGCATCCGCGGCTTCGATGGCCCGGCGGAATTTGCCCCAAAAGTCCAGTTCCCAACTGGCGGTCAGGCCAATATCGGATTGCGCATAGCCTAAGGTGGAGTTGAAGGCCGCCTGGGGACTGCGGGCACTGAGACGGTTTTTTTCTAGGGAGCCGAAGGCCTGCTGGGTTTGCGGATACCAGCCGCCGATGGCGACGCCAAGCTGGGCCCGGGCCTCCAGCACCCGCACCCCGGCAATCCGCAGAGACAAATTTTCCCGATAAGCGGTCTCGATCAGTCGGTCCAGGAGGGGATCGCGGAAGGCCTGCCACCAGTTGCGGTGCTCTGCGGATTCTGTTTTCACCCGCTGATCAGCCGCATCCAGCCAGTTCTGGGAGACCACGGCCGGGGGGGAGCGAAATCCGGTCCAACCTTGATGCACCCGGCCATTAGGAGGGCGATGGCTAACCAGAATCGGCAAAGTCTACTGAAGTTCCGGCTGCTCCCCATATTTCCTTCCTTTCCACCCTCCCCCGGTGGATGGCTCATCTTAACCCGCGCCTTCTTAGGATAAGGCAAAAATCAGCCGGCCCCGGGACAGATCAGGAGGGGGAGTGAGAATTGACACCGCTGAACTTCCACAAAATCGAAGTGAGGAGTTGTTGGGAAAATTCTAGATAATTGTCCGCACATGTGGTTGCAATATAAGACGTTCCCATAATAAATGGTAACGATAAGGTTTGGGTTTAGAATTTAATCTCCTTTAAGCCCCTAGATCTTGTTGTTGGTAAGTCTTTAGGGAAGCTTAGGTCCTTCTCCGGTTCAGTTGCTTTCTGCTGGGAAGACCCTGGCGGCCGAGGCAAAGAAACCGAGCGACCAACCCCCTTTCTTAAAATTTGGCCTCAGCTAAGTGCTTATTTTCTGGCGCGCCTGGAGGGATTCGAACCCACGACCGACGGATTAGAAGTCCGTTGCTCTGTCCACCTGAGCTACAGGCGCGTTATCTAGAAAGGGCGAAAGAAAGCTCTTTTGACCGAGCAATATCGCTTAGACCCCTTCAATTATACCCTCCAGGTAAATCCGGTCAACCTTGGACCGCTTAATTCAACTTACGCCCCATTCTCCGATTAAATGGTAAGATTGAGAACAACCGGGGCCGCGGCTTCCTGAGGCTTTTAAGATCATCAGCCAGGTACCCTTAGCTCCTGCCTTTATCACCCGCCAAGAGAAGCGGCCTGGTTAGGCCGTTGGCCCACAGCTAAATAAATATTAGCCCCTGGCCTTTTCCCGGTCATTTTGGCCCTGGGGCAAAGAAGCGATTTTTGAGGAGAACTGTCTTGATGGGAGTTAAGGACCAAGGCCCCAATTTTTCCTTCATTACATGGGCCTAGGCCATTAAGATAGCTACTGGGAAAATTCTTGGCCCTACCAGTCCCTGGCGCGAAAATGTAAGAGTTCTGCGAAATGGATTCGTGGGGGGAGGGCAGGGACCTGAGGTCCCTGCCCTCCCCCCACGCCCCCCTCCCAACCCGCAGAAGGGGCTGGAAAGGCGGGGCCTATGGCCCCGACTTTCCAGCCATTTTCTAACCCTGTAAGGGGTTGGGGTAGGGAGCTTGAGGGAGGGATTGTAAGCGGTCTGCGACCCCTGGCCCCCTCCCTCAAGATGATTTTTCAAAGCTCTCAATGTGTGATAGATAATTGAGAGGGCCGGGAAACCTTCCCCTCCAAGCTTTTCCCCACCCGGGTTTACCGCTAGCCGGGGCTGCTGCGGCCCCCTAGCGGCCCGGATGGGTGGGGGCATGGCTGGGGTAGGGGCTAAGGCCCAAGGGCATTTAGCCAGGCCCCCAAATCCCTCACCGACCTTGAGGTGCCATTTATGCCCCTGCCGGAAGAGGTGCAAGTGGTGATTTATGATGCCCCGGTGGCCCAGTCCCAAGGGTGCGCTTGCGGCTGTGGCGGTCATCATTCCCATCAAACCGGGGGTCAAGAGCCTCTGGCGGGCATCAGCATGGAGATGCAAGCCCGGGCCCTGGCCTTGACTCTTAAGGCTGCCTTTCCCCAAAAGGTGAAGGTGGAGTATATCAATGTCCTTAAGGATCCCCGGGGTCCCCGTCTTCCCCAAACCGCGCTTCTCTGCTCCTTGGCCTACCCCACCCCATTGGTCTACATCAACGGGCAAGGGCGCTTTGCCGGGGCCCTGCCGGTGGAGCGCATCCGGGAGGAGGTGGGCAAGATCTTGGATTCTCCCTGAACCAGCCGGAAATTGCCATGACTGCCTTAACGCCCCGTTCCCTCATTACCCTCCTCACCGATTTCGGCAGCCGGGATGCGTACGTGGCCAGCATGAAGGGGGTAATCCTGGGCCTCAACCCGGAGGCGGTGTTAATCGATCTGACCCACGATCTTCCTCCCCAGGATATCCGGGCCGGGGCTTTTGTTCTGGCTGCCGTGGCCCCCTATTTCCCGGAGGGCACCATCCACCTGGCGGTGGTTGACCCGGGCGTGGGGACGCAGCGCCGGGCCCTGGCGGCCCGCGCCCGGGGGCAGTTCTGGGTAGGCCCGGACAACGGCCTCTTTACCCTGATTTTTCGCACCGTTACTGATCTGGCTGTGGTTTCCCTGGAGGATGAGGCTTACTTTCGCCCTCAGGTTTCAGCTACCTTCCACGGCCGGGACATCTTCGCCCCGGTGGCGGCCCATCTCTCCTTGGGGGTGGACCTGGCCCAATTTGGGCCCCCCATCCCGGCTCCGGTCTCCCTTCTTTGGCCGGTTCCGGTCTTTACCTCGGAGTCAGTCCGGGGGGAGATCATCTATGTGGACCGGTTCGGCAACCTGGTAACTAACCTGGAGGCTGCCGCCTTTCAAGCTTGGCTGGCGGACAGGGACTTTTGCCTTAAGGTGGGTTCTCAGACCATCAGGCGTCTGGCCCACACCTATATGGACGGAGCGCCGGGAGAGTTTCTGGCCCTGGTGGGGAGCCATGGGTATCTGGAGATCGCCTGCAATCAGGATAGCGCGGCGCGACGTCTCCAGGCAGGGGTAAGCCTGCCGCTGGAGGTCCGCATAATTGATTCCCCCATAATTTAAGAAATGAGGGGGCATTGACTCTTAGCTGGCCGCGGTTCAGATATTTCAGCCATTTTCTCACCGTTATTTTTTTGAATTTTCTTGGCAAATTTTTTTCTTGTAAATTGAAACGTTCTATGTAAAATTTGTTTAGACTATTTTTCTTATAGAACTGGCTATGCCCCGGGGAAAGAACAAAAGAATCAGAGGTGGAGGCGAAGGGGGAGAACTCTACCTGATCAATGAGGTTTCCCGCCTGGTAAACCTGTCCCAGAAACGTATTCGGGAATATGAGAAGGAAGGGTTTATCAAACCCTTGAGGGAAAAGAACACTAACAACCGTCTTTACTCCACCTTTGACGTCTCCCAGATCAACCAGATTAACAGCCTGATCCATGATCGCGGCTTCACCCTGGCCTGCCTCCGGAATCTGATGGTGCTGGCCCCCTGTTGGAATATCTTCGATTGCGCCGAGAAGGAAAAATGCCCCGCCTATCAGATCCCGTGGCGGCCCTGCTACGAAGTGCGGGAATTCCAGGACACGCTTTGCAACGGTCCTTGTGCCCGGTGCGCCGTCTATCTTAACCGACACGTTAAGAAAGAAAGAGTCCTGGAAAAGTCCGTGGAATTTTGACCTGTCCCTCCGAATCCCTCCGGTCCGCGGCAAAATCTCTCGACCCCAGAGATAAAGCCATTGCCATTGTGGGGCCCTCCGGTTCCGGCAAAACCGAACTTATCTGCCGTCTGCTGGCTTGGTTTGAGAACCAGGGCCTTAGGGTGGCCGTGCTGAAACATACCCATAAGCTTAATTTGGGAGATGAGGGCAAAGACACCTGGCGTTATCGCCAGGCTGGGGCCCGCCTGGTGGCCCTGGCCGCGCCGGGAGTAATGCAGATTACCCACTATGCCCCTGAGGAGCCGCCTCTGTCACAAATGCTCGCGGCGTTGGCGCCAGAAGCAGACCTGATCCTGGTGGAAGGTTATAAATCCAGCTCCTTACCCAAGGTCGCAGTGGTTGATCCTAGATCAGACAACGACTTTTCTGAGTATCCTCAGGTAATCGCCCTGGTGAGTTCGAACCCCCTAACCTCCCCCCTGCCGGTATTTCAGCCCCAACAGTGGGCGGAACTGGGCACCTTCCTGAAAAAACACCTGGGCTGCGACTGATGGTGGAGAGTAGAAGTTTTGGGGGGAGGGAGCAGGAGCCTGCGGCCCCTGGCCCCCTCCCCAAAAATCACCTCACCGGCGCTATTTTGGCGGGGGGATTAAGTCAGCGTTTGGGCCAGGACAAGGCCGAGCTGGCCCTGGGAGGGAAGCCCCTGGCCTTATGGGTGGCCGAGGCCCTGGCCCCGGTGGTGTCGGCTAGCTGGCTTATCACCAACCAGCCCCTGGCTCACCTGGAATTCGGTCTCCCGGTGCTCACCGACCTCAGGGCGTTTCAGGGCCCTCTGGGGGGCCTGGTTACAGCCCTGTTTTATGCCCGCACTCCCTGGGTCTTGGCCGCCGCGGTGGATAACCCCTTTTTGGCTCCCTCCCTCATGGCGGCCCTGGTGGCCCGGGTCTCCAAGGGTGGACCCCCTGCGGTGGTCTGTCGCTCCCCCGGCGGTCTGGAGCCTTTCCCCGGTCTTTATTCGGTCCGCCTGCTGCCCCAACTGAGTGAGTTCCTCAAAGTCGACCGCCGACCCCTCCGTTTCCTGGAGCTTTGCCGCCCCCAGATATTGGAGCCTTCGGAAGTGAACCGTCTTGACCCCCAAGGCTGCAGTTTTTTCAACCTTAATACACTTGAGGACCTTAAGCGGGCGGCAGATTGGCTGGCTGGAGGGGACGGACCCGCCAATTTCAATCCTTCATCTTAAAGAAGAGCCAGTTTTCCTGGCCTTTAAAGCGGATCAGGGCAAAGCGCCCTTGAAGCCTTTGTCCCTTAAGGAGCACCTCTACCCTGCCATTATGGATTGACTGAGACATGTCCGAAGGTTGCAGATTTTCATAGGACCCTTTATCCCAAATCCACACCTCGCCGGCGCCGTACTCCCCTTCAGGGATGATGCCCTCGAAATCGCCGTATTCCAGGGCATGGTCTTCCACCCTTACGGCCAGGCGCCTGACTTTCGGGTCCAGACTGGGCTCCTTGGGAACGGCCCAGGATTTGAGCACCCCCTCCACTTCCAGGCGCAGATCAAAATGGGGGCGCCGGGAGAGGTGTTGATGGATTAAGTACTTGGGCATGGTTCGATCTCCTGGGAGAAATATAAGGATACCCCCAGGCAGAGGCAAGGAGAGCCTGGCCTGCTCAATGGCTATAACTAGTCTCGCCTTCGCTCCAGGCTGCTAAGGAGGGCTGACCTTCCGGCTCAAACCTATTGACAGAGGTGGGGCGTTCGGGTAAAAAATTCTTGGGGTCCCATCGTCTAGCGGCCTAGGATACTGCCCTCTCACGGCAGAGACACGGGTTCGATTCCCGTTGGGACTACCAAAATACGCCATAATTTGTCGAAATTCTAATATCTTTTCTTCCGGAAGGACCTGCAATTCCGTCCTGCTGGCATCAACCTCCTGCTACCTCCCCAGGTTAGGTTCGGCACGTAGGACCATGCAATCTGTGCGCCCCAGGCCCTGGCCGCCTCAGAAAAGTTTTGGGAAGGAAGAGAAATATATGCCAGCTATTGCCGCAACTGTCACCCTGGCGGCGGAAACACTGCCTACCCCGACCTTCCCGTGAAAGGCTCCTCGAAGCTAAAGAATTTTAACACTTTCCTGTCCTTCTCTGCGCGACCCCAGGATGCCGGACGGCTCCCCGGGTCTCATGCGCCCTTTCCCTCCCTCAAAAATCTCCGATCGTCAGGCCAGGGAACTATACCAGTACCTTATCAATGAGCTGAAAAATCCATAAGAATCGCCAAGTAGAACCGATAGCTTGCCCGTCCTTAAAGTTCGCCGCTTGACGCCGCTCAGTCACCGTGGTAGTTGAGGCTTGGGGGAATTTCAGATTCTCGATCATACGCCCTCCCTGTCCCAGCAAGCACGACTTATCGAATTGTAAGACTTAAGACTCTTGAATAATTCAAAGGTTGAGTTTTAAAAAAAGTGGGTGAAAAATATGTTTGACATTTGTGCAAAAGTGCACTACATAAGTCCACTATCATTTCCGCTTGGGCCGGGAGATAATTAACTAATTAATATCATAGATATTATTTAGCATCTCCCTGTTTTAGCTTTCAATAAGTTGCACCGCAAATCACAAATTTTGAGGAGGATGTATGAGGAATAAGGATTTTGATCTTATTCAGATGCATCTGGATGGGGTTTCACGGAGAGATTTTCTCAAGTACTGTACCATTATGGCAGCCAGCATGGGGCTGCCCCTAAGTATGGGGACCAAAATAGCCGAGGCCGTAGCCAGTCCCAAGCGCCCGCCGGTGATCTGGCTGTCGGCTCAGGAATGTACGGGCTGCACGGAATCTTTAGTCCGTACCAACCACCCCTCCATTGAGACCCTGATCCTCGATCTCATTTCGCTGGATTACCACGAGACCCTGACCGTGCCCTCGGGCTATGGGGCTGAAGAGGCCAGGGAGCAATCGATCAAGGAAAATAAAGGGAAATTTGTCTTTGTGGTGGATGGGGCCATCCCCGTTAAAGATGGCGGGATCTACTGCAAGATTGGCGGCAAGACGGCCCTGGAAATTTTGAAGGAGACTGCGCCCCAGGCCGCGGCGATTATCGCCATGGGTTCCTGCGCCGCCTGGGGGGGAGTGGCCGCCGCGGCCCCCAACCCCACCGGGGCCACACCGGTTCACAAAATCATTAAGGACAAGCCCGTGGTCAACATCCCGGGCTGCCCGCCCAATGGCTACAATTTCCTGTCCACGGTCCTTTATTTCCTCACCTTCAAGAAATTGCCCGAGTTGGACGAGAAGGGCCGGCCCAAGTTTGCCTACGGCCGGCTTCTCCACGAGAACTGCGAGCGCCGGCCGCATTTCGACGCCGGCAGGTTCGCCAAGGAATTCGGTGACGAAGGCCACCGGAAGGGCTACTGCCTCTACGAGCTGGGCTGCAAAGGGCCCGAGACCTTCAACAACTGCTCCATTCAGCTCTTCGGCGATGTTGGAGCCGGGGGCTGGCCGGTGGGAACCGGGTGCCCCTGCTTCGGGTGTTCCGAGGAAGGGGTCGGCTTCTCAGCTCCCCTCTTCAGCCAGGCCAGCCTGCACCAAGTCACCCCGCCGGATACCTATCCGCCCATCACCGAGAAGCAGGGCCACGGCGCCTCGGCTGGTACCGTGGCAGTTCTGGCCGGGGCCGCGGGCGTGGCCATCGGGGCTGGAGCGATAACGGCACTAAAACTCGGGAAAGAAGGCTCAGGCAAAGGAACCGGGAAGGAATAGCCTATGGACATCAACCGGAGAGATTTTTTGAAAGTTGCCGCGGGCGGGGGCCTCATGGCAGCGGGCAACCTTACCCCCGCTCTGGCGCTGGCGCGGGAGCCGAAAACGCGCCCTCCAGAGGCCCTGGGAATCCTCTATGACGCTACGGTCTGCATCGGCTGCAAGGCCTGCGTGTCCGCCTGCAAACAATACAATAGTAATCCCCCAGTTTTCTCCACGCCACAGCACCTCTGGGACAACCCCGTTGACCTGAACGCTTATACCTATAACATCATTAAATTGTATAAAAACGGGAGTGGCAAGACCAAAGACCTGGAGAAAGACGGCTACTCCTATATCAAGCGCCACTGCATGCACTGCGTGGATCCGTCCTGCATATCTGCTTGCCCGGTGTCGGCTCTCACCAAAGACCCGAAAACCGGAATTGTCCAATATGACAAAGGCGCCTGCATCGGCTGCCGTTACTGCCAGGTGGCCTGTCCGTATCTTATCCCCAAATTCCAGTGGGACCAGGCCTTTCCCCAGATCAGGAAATGTCAGCTTTGCGACCATCGCATTCAAAAGGGCGGAATTTCTGCCTGCTGTGAGTTCTGCCCCACCGGCGCTTCCGTCTTCGGAAAGGTGAACGACCTGCTCAAGGAGGCCAAAAGGCGGCTGGCTCTGAAGCCGGGCGAATATGCCTATTACCCCATTAGCACCGTAACCTCCTCGGAAAAATCATATCGCCTGGTGAAGCCGTATCTCAAACACGTTTACGGCGAAAGGGAGGGGGGCGGCACCCAATTCCTGATGCTGGCCAACGTGCCCTTTGAGAAACTGGGGCTGCCAGCCCTTCCGGATTATCCGGATGCGGCGTGGTCCGAGGGCCTCCAGCATGGCCTGTACAAAGGCATGATCGCCCCCGCGGTGGTGTTGGCCGGCCTGTTGTATGTGGTCTACAAAAACACCAGGAAACCGGAATAATTTTCCTGGATACGGAGAATACTATGTCTGAGGAAAGCTTACCGTTAGGGGGAAAAGTTCTGACCAAGCCGTTCCTGCTGATAACACTCCTTTTTCTGATCGGGGTAGTACTGGTTATCTACCGGTACCTCAACGGTCTGGGAGCGGTGACCAACATGAGCGACGGCTACCCGTGGGGCATCTGGATTACCTACGACGTCTTGGTGGGTACCGCCTTGGGCTGCGGTGGCTACGCCATGGCCCTGCTGGTGTACGTGGGGAACAAGGGTGAGTACCATCCCCTGGTCCGTTCCGCGGTGCTGACCAGCATGTTCGGGTATACCTTGGCCGGGGTGGCGATCTTCTTCGATATCGGGCGCTACTGGAACGGCTACAATCTGTTATTACCCTGGTACGCCAGTACGAATTCCATCTTGCTGGAAGTGGCCCTCTGTATCGCCGCGTACGTGGTGGTGTTGATGATCGAGTTCGTGCCCTCGATTTTGGAAGGGATGGACCGACACAAACAATACGTGCCCTCGTTTTTGCTCAGGCCCGATCCCAAGCCAGCCCAAAGGTGGTTCAGCAAGTGGCTATTTATCATCGTCGCCCTGGGCGTCCTTCTCCCCACCATGCATCAGTCATCTCTGGGGTCACTCATGATCATCGCAGGCCGGAAGCTCTCGCCCCTCTGGCAGACCGGGCTGCTGCCGCTCCTGTTCCTGCTCTCGGCCATCACCATGGGCTATGCCATCGTCGTCTTTGAATCCCTGTTTTCCTCCCTGGGGTTCAAGCGGCCGATGGAAACCCCATTGCTGGCCAAGGTTTCCCAGTTCATGGCGTGGATGATCCTGGCCTATCTCATCATCCGCTTTCTGGATATCCTGGTCAGGGGCCAAATTGTGCTGATGTTTACCAGCGGCCTCCAAAGTTTCATGTTCTTCCTGGAGAACCTCCTCTACCTGGCCCCGGTCATCATCCTGTGGAACGCCGGCGCGCCGGATGAACCCCGGCTGGCTGTTTGTCTCGGCCACCTCCATGCTCCTGGCGGGATCGCTATACCGGTTCAATGTTTATCTGGTGGGCTTCAATCCTGGGCCTGGGTGGTCCTATTTCCCGGCCTTTTCGGAAGTTATGATCACGGTGGGCGTTGTGGCGTTGGAACTCATGGGTTATCTCTATTTTGTGAAAAGATTCCCCGTGCTGCCCAAGGTTGAGCACGCATAACTCTTTCCTTAAGGAGATTCCGATATGGCACAAAGAATCACGATTGATCCCATTACCCGAATCGAAGGGCATTTGCGCATAGACTGTGAGATTGATGGCGGCAAGGTAACCAATGCCTGGTCTTCCGGACAGATGTGGCGCGGCATTGAAAATATGCTGATAGGGCGCGATCCCCGGGACGCCCAGGCCTTCACCCAGCGGTTTTGCGGGGTCTGCACCACGGTACACGCCCTGGCTTCGGTGCGGTCCGTGGAAAACGCCCTTCAGATGGAGGTTCCGCTGAACGCCCAATATATCCGGAATCTCATCATGCTGGCACACGGGATACATGACCACATCGTGCATTTCTATATCCTGTCGGCCCTGGACTGGGTGGACATCGTCTCGGCCCTCAAGGCTGACCCGAACAAGGCGGCGGCCATCGCGGAGACTCTTTCCGACTGGCCGCTGAACAGTCCCCAGGAAATGAAGAAAGTCCAGGATAAACTCAAGACCTTCGTCGGCTCCGGCCAGCTGGGGGTTTTTGCCAACGGCTACTGGGGCCACCCGGCCATGAAGCTGTCCCCCGAGGTGAACCTCCTGGCTTCCGCCCATTACCTCCAGTCCCTGGATTACCAGCGCCGCGTCAACAAGATTGTGGGCATTCTGGGGAGCAAGACCCCGCACATCCAGAACCTGACTCCCGGCGGGGTGGAAAACGCCATCAACCTGGATAACCAGTCCACCCTCAATATGGAGCGTCTCTTCTACATCAAGACCCTCATCGACGAAGTGGGCGACTTTGTGAAGAAAGTCTACCTGATGGATGTCTGTGCGGTGGGAGCCTTCTACGCGGATTGGACCAAGTACGGCGCGGGCGTGACCAACTACCTCTCCGTCCCGGATATCCCCATGGATACCAAAGGCACGGTCTTCGCCCTCCCCGGCGGCTATATCGAGGGCGGCGACCTCAGCAAGTTCAAGCCCATCAAGAGCTTCAACGATGAATACTTCCGGGAAGGGGTCAAGGAAGCCATCAAGCATTCCTGGTACGATGGCGACTGGAACCGTCATCCTTATCTCGAGAGCACGGATCCCAAATACACCGACTTCCAGGACAACGGCAAGTACTCGTGGGTCAAGGCTCCCAACTTCTACGACAAGCCGGCTCAGGTAGGGCCGCTGGCCAACGTCCTATGCATGTACGCCGCGGGACACGCGCCCACCAAAAAATACGTGGAAGCGGCCCTGAGTACGGTGAGCAGCCTGGTCGGCGCCAAGGTGGGGCCGGAGGCGCTGCACTCCACCATCGGCCGCCACGCCGCCCGGGCCGTCCGCACCGCGGTGATGTACGATGAGCTAACCAACCAGTGGCAGGCCCTGGTGAACAATATCGCCAAGGGCGATGTGAAGACCTTCAATAAACCCGTCTTTCCCCAGGGTACAGTCAAGGGCTTCGGTTTCCACGAAGCGCCCCGGGGGACGCTGTCCCACTGGATTGTCATTGAAAACGGCAAGATTAAGAACTACCAGTGCGTGGTGCCTTCCACCTGGAATGCCGGGCCGCGCAACCATAACGATAAGCTCGGCCCCTATGAGGCCTCCCTCATTGGCAATCCCATGGCCGATCCCAAGAAACCCCTGGAAGCGGTACGCACCATTCACTCCTTTGACCCGTGTCTGGCCTGCGCCATCCACACGGTGGACGCCAAGGGCACGGTGATTGCGAAGGTAAAGGCCCTGTAAGGGAACTATAACCGAGGGAATAAAAACAAGCAGATCGCCAAAGCCCCCTGCCTCCACTTCTGGGAAAAGTTAAGTGGGGGCGGGGGGCTTTGCTGTGTTCACCGGGCAAGGTTATGGAAGAAGCCAGAGTTACCCTCATCGGCGTAGGCAATATCCTCATGATGGATGAGGGCATCGGCGTCCACACGGTGAAGGCCATCGAGGCGCTGTGCCACGTCCCCACCGGCCTGGAAGTGGTGGATGGCGGCACCGCGGGCCTGGATCTGCTCCCCTACATCGATGGCCGGGAGCGGGTGCTCATCGTGGATGCCGTGGATTTCGGGCAGGAGCCGGGGTTCATCGGCATGCTGGAAAATGAAGATATCCCCAGGGTGCTGGAGGGCCAGGCCAAGATGTCCCTCCACCACCTGGGCCTGGTGGATGTCATTGGCGCGGCCCGGCTCCTGGACGCTTTTCCCCAAGAGATCTGCCTCATCGGCATTCAGCCGCATACCATTGACGTGGGCCTGGAAATGACGCCGCTTATAAAGGGGAGAATGAAAGTCTTAATGGAGGCGGTGATCGACAAGCTGCGTGACTGGGATATCCTCTGTGTCTTGCGCCAGCAAAAATAATCCCCCATCATTTGCAGTCTTGCCCTGATTGCCGACCAGGTGCCTGGGCCCGGATCGTCGTGGGGAGGGGTGGTAACCGGGGATGGCCGTCTAAGGAAGTGGTCCCCTGGGCGAGTCCTGATTATAGGCTTACCAGACTATCCGGCGGGTGCGGCTAATTTGGTTAGGGCCGCTTCCATCCGGGCCAGCCTTTCCTCGGTGTTGGCCGGGTAGGCTGATAATGGTTCTCCCTGAGTGGGGGCTTGGAAGGCGGGGTTATTCGTCCACCAATCTATGCCTATCTCCTTGGCCTTGTCCACCGAGCAGATGACCAGACGGATCTGCAGGGTCAGCAGTTCCACATCCACCAGCTTGATTCTGATATCACCGGCAATGACCACGCCTTTGTCCAAGACCCGTTCCAAAAGGTCGGCCAGCGTGTTGCTCTCCAGGGGATGGGGCATGGTTCGGGGTGTGGCCATCTTGGCTACTCCTTAAAGTAACTTGCCCAGGGGACCAAGGTCGAGATTGAGATCCTCTTCTTCCAGGCCGAATTCCTGCCGCAGCCGGTCAATCTCCTGGGTCTGACGCATCAGGGTGAGGCCCAGTCTTTCGATCTCCTCCTCCCTGAGGTAACCGGCATCGATACGGCGGAGAGCCTGGCGCTCCAAAAGCTCATGCAAAAGTTTCACCAGAGTCAACACCAACCGTCCCAGACCATTTTTCACCTTGTCCGGGTCCAGGTTCAACCGGGGGGCCTGAAGGCCGGATTGCGCCTTTCCGGCCCCTGAGCGGGGCAATGGCGGAACGTGGTCTTGCATCACCCTGGCGAAGTCTCTGACGGCTGCTGACTCAACCCTGATCTGGGACATCGATGGTCTTCCCACCCTTTACTAGATTGGCAGAACTTGCTCTCTAACCCAACCCCCGGGCCAACATTTTCCCCCTTCGCCAGTCTCCTCTAGGGGAGGGACATGGTTTCCCGGGTGGATTCAATGGAAGTGAGGATCAGTTGGAGTCCCAAATAGAGCAGGTCCACGTTGGCCACGGAAATCACCACTTCCCCCGCGATCACCGCGCCTTTGTTGAGAATCCGGTCCAATGCCTCGCAAAGGGATAGGTGCCCCACCTCATTCAAAGCAGGATCGGACAGGATGCATTCATTATTCATAATTTTTTGAAAGCGTGGCGCTGGCGCCCCGGGTTGCGGCTGTCCCGGCTCTTCCCCTAACGC
The DNA here is from genome assembly GCA_963739295.1 of uncultured delta proteobacterium. Lineage (GTDB taxonomy): Bacteria > Desulfobacterota > Desulfobaccia > Desulfobaccales > 0-14-0-80-60-11 > CAVTZS01. The sequence goes on from CAVTZS010000002.1 coordinate 49,170, forward strand.
ACCCCAGGGGCAAGCCCCGGCTCTTTACGCGACAGGCCAGGCCTCTGCCTGGCTGAGGTCTTCCTCTTCCCCGCCTTCTTTGCCCTTGGAGCGGGTAAATCCTCGTCCTCATCCTCGCCCAGGGAGGGGCGCCCCGCTAATTTGTCCAGGCGGTCCAGGAGCTCCTGTTCCCGAAGGTCAAACTCCGCTTCGGTGATCTTTCCGGCCTCCAACATCAGATAGCTCTCCCGCAGTAGGGCGGTGACAGCCTCTTCTTCTTCGGCCAGTCCCTGTTGGGCCGCCTCGTGCACCTTCTGGCCCACCCAGAGGACGCCGTGGATCGGGGCCAGCAAGATATCGTCCAGCAAAAACATGTTATCCTCCCTAAGGCAGGGCTCAGAACTTGAGGTCCAGGTCAACGAAACTTGAAGGAGCCCAAGGGCCACTGTAGTCAAAGGCGAAGTTGTGGTCGAACTGCGCCGCGGCTTCGAAGACCCCGGCTTCGAACTGCGCCTGGGAGGCGCGCTCCACCAGACAGGCCAGATTTAAGACATCCCGTTCATTGCGGGGCTTGTTCCGTTTAATCTCATAACAATAGCGGGACAGGATTTCTTCCACCTGGTCGGTGTATAGTTCCCGATCTTCATTGAGGAGACGTTCGAACAGCCGGCCGATTTCAATCTTGTTTTCCTGGGTGGGCTCCCGGTGGGGGCCGAAAAACGCATCCCGCATGGCCCGCAGCTCAGGATGATTATTGACAAAATAATCAAAGATGTTGGGCACATCCCAGGTAACCCGCAACCCCATTTCCTCCTTGCCGGCCAGACGCTGGAGCTGTTTGACCAGGACCACTTGATTGCGGGAGAGGATCCTCTGGATCGCTTTGGGGCCATCGGCAATGATGCCGAAGGCCATGGGCAGCACCGCCCTGGTGTTCATGAGACGCTTGAGCACTTCCTGGTGGGCGGCGAGATGGCGGCGTTCGGGGCGGATCTTGGCGTTGGCCACATCGCTGACCACCGCCGCCACCGGTCCGTGGGCCAGGGCATAGACCAAGCCGCCGTTAATGCCGATGTGGCCGTGGGCCTTGGGGGCCGAGCTGGCCACCACCGCGTACATATACCGCCCTCGGGTGAGCTCCTCCTTCTTACCCACCATAGCCTTATGGCCCGGGATAATGGGGACATGTTCCGCAATCTGTCTTTTCATGGCTCTGTCCTGGAGAATCCTGCTGCTGGTTTAACGCGCCGCCCCTTTGGCCAGCCCCGCCTGGTGGCTGTGGCCCTGGGGGAGGTGATGGGCGCCCCTTACCGACCGGAGGCGGCCCTCCTGGCTCTTGATCTCCAGCAAAGCGTGGCAGACATAGCACCTGATCTGGCCTTCGTAGTCCTCATAAGCGTCGCCAACCTCGATATTAAACCCGCAGAACAGACAGTTGATCTTCATCCTCATCTCCTTGATCCGGAGGGCTCCCGAACCCTGCCCTCGCCCCGGCGTTGGGGGCGAAGTAGTATGCTCCCCCCGGTTCGGCCCTCTAAACGATTCCTTGCCCTTTGCAGGCGTGGCAGTAAAAGATGCCCGTGGTCCCCGTTCCTTGGCAGCGGGGGCAGGTGGCGGCCCGGGAGCGCACCGACACCACCCCGGCGCCTTTGCAGGCCATGCAGGTCAAATCCCCCTCAGCACAGCCGGAGCCCCCACACCGGAGACAGGCCACCACCGGCGAAACCACCTTGATCTTGCCGGTGGCGGCGCATACCGGACAGCGGCTCTGGGGACCATACTTGGGATTCCGGCCGGTGCCGCCACAGGAGCCGCAGGTCACCGCCTCCACATAACGGAGGCGCCGGGTCCGTCCTTCCATCTTGCCTAATCGGGTCAGAACCTCTTGGGCGTATTCCATCGGCAGTTCCCTGGGCCCAGCCGGGCCCGGGCCTGGGGCGGAAGCACCCGACAGGGTCCGGCCGCCCGGACAAAATGGAGGTTCCACTGCTCCTCGAGCCAGAGCCGGTAAGCCTGCCGGCCTGCCAACCTGGCGGCTTCCCGGGCGAGCCCCGGGGCCGCCCGCGGCCCTCGCCTCCCTGGAGCCCGGGCCAGGTCCTGGCAGCCTTTAAGGTTTCGCCCCGTGCGGATGTGGTGGACACCCTTCAGTAACAGCATCGGTCGTCTCCCCTCTTTTCTTTAAGGCCCCGTGTTTCCCTGCCCTGAGCTCAATTCCCTTTGCCCTGTGCCGCCGGCTCAATACTTGATTTTTAAACCCCTGGGATGGGGGCGGGATTGGGGCGCCTTATGTTCCAAGACGCCGGCGGCCAGGTCTCCCAAGGCCTTTAAGAGAGCGTCTTTCTCGGCCTCGATTTCTGCCAGCCGGGCATCAATGTTGGTGATGTTCTGCCGGGCGCTCGCCTTTTCCCGGGCCTTCCTGGCCTTTTCCATCTCCAGACAGCTGATCTTCAAGTAGGCCCGATAGGGGAGGGAGACCCGATCCACCCGTCCCGACAGGGTGCGAATGTCCCGCAGGCTTCTTCTGAGGATAGCCATGCCATTCCTCCTTTGCCTTTGCCGGTGCGGAACCGGGAAGGCCTCAGGTCCCCTTGAGGCTGCAGACCTTTTTGATCGCCTCTTCCACCTGTTGGGGCATGAGGGACTGGCCGGCCCGGGTGACCTTGGCCGTGTCCGTATTGAGGACGTCCTGGCTGACCCATCTGAAGGTGGGGTCATTAAGCCGGGCGGTCCCTCCCACGTATTTGAGAATCCGGGCGATGGCGATGGCCGCCCGGATGGTGGGCCGGTGATTGGTTACCCCAATCCCTCGCACGTCCCGCACCACATCGACGATGACCTCGGCGTCGGGCCGGCCCATGCCTGACTTGGACATGGTGATCTGAATCTCCGTCTCCCGATCGAAATGGCGCAGGTTAATGGTGATGAGCCGATCCATCAAGGCGTCCTGGGTCTTATGGATGCCGGCATATTCTTCCGGGTTGGAGGTGAAGATGGACCGGAATTCCGGATGAACCTCCATATAACCCTCCCCCGAGCGGCGCAGCCTGGGGAGATTGAGAATCTTTTCCGACAGGATACTGAGGAGGGCATTATTCGCCTCGGGCCGGGACCGGGTGAATTCGTCGTAGATGAGGGTGTCACCGTTCTGGCAGGCGGTGGTGAGCCGGTTGTCCACCCAAATGCTTTTCATCTCCTCCTCGGTTTTCATCACGGAGCGAATATAGTTATCAATGAGTTTATATTTCCGGTACCCCGCGTCCCGGCCCACCAGGTCAGAACTCCCGAACTCCGCGTCCCCGTGAATCAGGGTAACCGGCCGCCCCCTTAAGGCCGCCACGTGGAAGGCCAGCGTCGTCTTTCCCGTCCCGGCCGGGCCACAGAAGTGGACGGGATACCCCACCTCCAGGTAAGCCAGGGCCCGCTGGGTGATTTCTTGCACGTACGGCGTTAAGACAAACTCTTCGCTGGGCTCGGGCAGGATGGTGTCATCCTCGGGCTGCACCCTGACCATGGCCACGGCCAGGCCTCTCGGATCTTCGCTAGTCATGCGCCTTACTCCTTAACCTAAAGATTGTGGGGAGCCCGGAAGGGCCTGTTCCTCCCAAGGCACTGGCTTCCTTAGGGCAGAAGAGCCCAGACCCGGGGGAACAGATTCCCGGGCTCGCCCTGGAAACCTAATGGGACTCCAAGTCCGCCGACGCCCGGCTCTCTCCGCCCTGGCCCTTTAGGGGTACCCATCCCTGGCCCCGGCAAGTGAGGCAGGCCATGGCCGGGGCCCCGGCGTCGTCCCCCGTGCCCCAGCACTCCGGGCACCAGGTGGCAGGCCCCACCGGATCGGGCAGGAACCCCCGGCCGCCACACACCGTACAGGTAAAGGTTTTGATGGCCCCGGTGCCCCCACAGTGGGCGCAAGGTCGGGAGGGGGCCCGCACCCGTACCACCCCTCGCCCGCCGCAGACACAGCAGGCGGAGAGCCAGGACATGATGCCAAAGGGATCCCTCCCCCGGCCCCCGCAGAAAGAACAGACCACCTCTTTAAATTCCACCACCACCCCCTCCCAAGCTGGCCGGCTCCCCCGGCTAGGTGGTTTTACCTTTCTCTCCGGGGGCGGGCTTCTTCTCTTCCCGGGCCCGACGTTCTGCCTCAGCCTGCTGGCGTTCCGCCTGGGCCGCAGCTTCCCGGGCCCGGCGCTCGGCCTCGGCCTTGGTCTTCAGTTCCATTGGCGAAAGACCGAAAAAGGCCCGGCGAGCCCCCGCCAGGTCGGCGGCAATCTCATGACGCAAGCCGCCCACCACCTTCTCCAGATGGTGGACGAACTGCCGCCGGCTCGTCCTCCCTCTTTTCCCCATCTCCTCCAGGTTATGGCGGAAATGCGCCTGCATTTGGGAGACCTGATTTTTTAGGGTGCCCAGGAACGCCAGGCGTTCTCTCTTGGTGTCCTTGGCCATCTTAACCCGGACCTGGCGGAAACCCGCCTCCATCCGGGCCATCTGGCGGTGGAGATCAGCCACGAACCCCCCGAGGTGGGCCCGGGTTTCTTTGGCCATCTGGGCGTGGGCCTGGTGGACCCCGGTCATCATCTTGGCCACCGCCCCCTTCCGGGCCTTGGTATCGTGCAACATCTCCCTCCGCAGCGCCTTGCGCCCATGGCGCATGGCCCCGATCTCATTGCGCAACCTGGTCATATCGTCTGTCAGAATACCCATTCTGAGGCTCCTTATCTGGCTGTTAACTGCGCCAGTCGCGCCCCCCGCCCAGCGGGGACCGGGTGGCGGTCCCCGCCGGAGAAAAGGGTCCGGTTACTGGTCAACCTTAGGCCGGAGCCGCGGCGCTGGCCGTGAGACCGATGGCTTCCGCATACTTCAGGTAGGTCTCCACCGAAGCGATCACTATCCGCGCTTCGATGGACAGAAGCTCGATCCCCACCAGGGCCACCTTGGCCCACACATCGATGACGATGCCTTTGTCCAGGATGCGGTCGACAACCTCCGCCAGACTGGAAGAATCCGTGGATTTTGCTACTTTGGCCATGAGAAATCTCCTCCTTCGGAAATTTTGTCCTTAACAGGACATGCTGATCACCTATAAAGCGAAATTTATGCCACCTGGAAAAAAGAGGCCCTGGTTCCGCTAACTGCTGAAAATCAGGGGAATTATTAATGGAAGGTGGCGGCCGCCATAATGGATGTGGAAAGACAATCTATGGAGGGTTTTCCCTAGGAATAAGAAAAGAATTACCTAGCAGGAGCTGCAAGATTTCTTCATGCTTAAAGGGTTTGCTGATGAAGGCCCAGATCAGGCCTTCGGCGATGGCCTCCTGGATGGCCGGGTCGTGCCGGTAAAAGTAGCCGGAAACTATCAAGATGCGCATGCTCGGGGCCAGCTCGCGCATCCGCCGGGCAAGTTCCAGCCCGTCCATATCCGGGAGTTTGGCATCCACCAGGGCCATGCAGAAGGCCTGGTCTTCCAGCAATCGCAGGGCTTCCTGGCCGTTCAGGGCCTTCCGGGAAAGGAGGCCCTGTTGGTTCAAGAGATGCTCCAGGGCCCAGCACATATCCGGCTCATCATCCACGATGAGAAATAGCCGTTCTTCCGGGGACATCGCCTAAGTCCTGGCTGGTCAGGAGAGGGGCAGCTTCACCATGAAGGTGCTGCCCTGGCCCGCCTCGCTCTTCACCTCAATGGCACCCGAATGTTCCTTGACGATGGAATAACAGATGGACAGACCCAGGCCCGTGCCTTTCCCGGCGGGGGAGCGGGTGTAGAAAGGGTCAAAGATATGGTCCAGGTCTCCTTGGGCGATTCCCTGGCCGGTGTCGGCCACCCGCACCCACACCTCCCCGTCCTGTTGGTCCAGGTCCAGGGTCAGGGTACCCCCCTGGGGCATGGCGTTAATGGCGTTTAAAAAAAGATTCAGGAACACCTGCTGCAGCAGGCTTTCCATGCCCTTGAGCCGCACCGGCCCCCGGGGCAGGTGGGCCACGATCTCGATCTTTTGCAGCCGGGCTTGGTTGGCCACCAGGGCCAGGGGTTCTTTGAGGACCGCCACCAGGTCCACCGGCGTCATCTCGGTGCGCTCCGAGGGGCGGGCGAACTTCAGCAGGTTTTCGATGATAAACGAGGCCTTCTCGATCCCCACCTGAATCTTATCGGCACATTCCTGCAAAAAATCCGGGGTAAGGTCACCATTCTTGAGAAACTGGGCGGCGGAGGAGCAAATGGCCAGGGGGGTGCGGATCTCGTGGGCGATGCCGCCGGCCATCACCCCCAGAGCCGCCAGTTTCTGGGACTGCATAAGCTGCATCTCCAAGCGGCGCTGTTCCGTTTCATCCCGCCCCACCGCCACAATGCCCACGGTCTCGGCCAAGTCATTCTTCATGGGCGAACAGACCCAGGAAACGGTGATCCGCCCCCCTTCTTTTTTGATGATGTCCCAGTCCCCCTTCTTGGAATTCCCCCCGGACCTCATGCAGGCAAAGATCTGCTTCACTTCCTCCTGGTGATCCGGGGCGAAGAATTCAAAAAAGGGACAGCCCTTCACTTCCTCGAAGTTGTAACCGGAAATCTTCTCCGCCGCGGGATTCCAGGTCAAGATCACTCCTGCGGTATCGGTGGACAGGACGATGTCGCTGGCGCTCTCCACCACGCTGGCCAGATGGCTCTCCACCCGCCGGACCTCCTCGCTCAGCCGGACCTGCTCGGTGATATCGTCCATTAGCAGCATGGCATTTTCCACCTTTCTCATCCAGGTGAAAGGCAGAATGCGGTAATAATAAATCCGCAGGGGAATTCCCGGAGCCCGATAGGTCAGACGCTCTCCGCTGGTGGGCTCCTTCCGCTCAAAGACCTGGCGGATGCGCCGGGAGATATCCATATAATCCAGGATGACCGGGGGGAACACCTCTTCCAGGCGAAGACCGATGGTATCCGCCATGGAGCGCCGGCTTTTTTCTAAAAAGTTTCGGTTGGCCGAGACAATGCGCATGGCCTGGTCAATGAGAAGGACGGAAGAGGGAATGGCATCCAGGAGCATGGCGTATAGCTTCTGGTAACGCTCGGTTTCTTTATTCATCCGGGCCCTCCTTTCCGGCCGCGGCCCGCCGTCATTGCTGATCGAGATGCCTGGACAACACAAAATTGTAAGGGGGCCAGGGGCCACTCAACAGGAATTTTCCCCCTGGCGGAGCGCACAGTTGCTGGAAGGTCTGCCGAAAGCGGTTCAGGGAACGGCGCGGCACCAGAAAATAAAGGGAGAGCAACCGCTCCCCCTCCAGATCCCGGGATTCCGTGCGGCGGCGCACATAGAGGCCGGTAAAGGCCTGGCACATCTTCTCGGCGATCAAAGCCTGGGCCTGGGCCTCCCGGTCCAGGGAGGCGTAGCGCTCTCTCCGGGCCGCCAGATAGGCCCACCCGGGCCGGCCTGGGGTGGTTTCTGGGGCCGGACTGGCCCGAAACCTCGGGTAACCGGACAGACGCTCGGACCGGGCCGAGGTGGCCCCCGGCCCCTCCCCCGGGAAAAGCAGGCGAATTCCCATCTCCACGCAACCTTCCAGCTCGTTAAGGAGCAGTTGATATTGTCGGCCCTGCCCTTGGAGCAGTCGCCGGAGCTGGGAGATTCCCTCACAGACACAGCCGTACCGCATGGGGATAATGGTGTTCTCCCGGTGAAACGCCTCCACCACCCTTTCGTAAGCCAGGAGCCGGGGAATATCGGCCACCAGGTCCTGGGTCCCAATCATGGAGGTGGCGGCGCTGAGGTGATGGTCGTCCACGGTCAGGACGGGGGAACCGCCAACCCCTTTCAGGTTTGCCAGTCCCGGCGTTATCGGCTTCCGGAAGATACAATAGAGGAGATATCCCATGCCGCCCACCCACCCTCAATCCCCCGCAGCCGAAGGCGGGATCACCCCGTCCGCGCCTGCCCCGGCTTCGTCATGGAGCCAGGGCGCGAAACTGTAAGGTGGCCAGGGACCGGTGTATTCAAAAGTGAGGCCTTCCTGGGAATAGTCCCGGTTGGCCCGTTGCAGGCGGGCTTGAAAGGCGGCCACGGCCCGGCGCGGCACTAAGAAAGCCCAATTCAGGACCATATCCAGCTCCCGGCCGGTGGATGCCCGGTTGAGCACCCGGCGTTGGCGAAACTCCGCGGCCAGCTGAGACAAATCCCCTGCCAGCTCTTGCCCAATTCTTTTCAGCCGGAGGCGCAACTGACGCTCCACCCCCGCCCGCAGACGTTGTTCTTGAAAATAACGCTGACCGGCAGGCAAGGCGGCCAGGTAGGCCTCCTGCCCGGCCAGGGTTTGGGAGAAGATTTTATCCCTGGCCCCCGCCTTATCCAACAGCCCCTTGACGGCCCATTCCTCCTGGTCCACCACCCGGTCCAGGAAGTCCAAGATCTCCAGGCGGCGCCGGGTCATCAGCTTTTCCAGAGCCCCCCAGGAAGAAAACAGGGTGCCGAACCGCATGGGCAGCACCGGAGAATGCCGCATTGCCTGGGCAATTACCTCCTGATGGCGCAAAGCCCGAGGTCCCAGCCAGGTGAGGTCCTGCATGCGGGCCTCGGCCTCCGGGCCGCAGAATTCCTTAAGGGACACCAGGCAGAAGATGGCGGCAATACCCTGGCAAGTTTTGGTGGACAGAGGCTGGCCATCCAGGCCGGTTCCGGCCCCTGCCGGTAACTTCTCGGCCGGGGCCAGGCAGAAGAGGTATACCGCCTCGCCGGTAAGGTTTTCCATGGCGCCGGACTCCCCTTAACCCATTACTTCCTGGAGGGCCTCTTCCATATCTTCGAATTTGATGAGCACTCTTATCTTTTCGGGTTCTTTGCCCTTGGCGGTCGTAACCGCCCGCCGGATGGCCTTTAGGGCCGCCCGGTGGCAAATGGCCGCGATTTCCGCGCCACTCAAGCCTTCAGTCCGGGAGGCCAGCTCCGCGGCGCTCATCTCCTTGGATAAGGGCTTGTGCCGCAGGTGCACTTCAAAGATTTCCTGGCGATCCTTTTCCTCCGGCAGCGGCAGTTCCACGATCTCATCGAAGCGTCCCGGGCGCAGCACCGCCGGATCCAGGATGTCCAGGCGGCTCGTGGTCCCCAGCACTAACACCCCTTTCAGCTCCTCAATGCCGTCAAATTCAGCCAAAAACTGGCTGAGGACCCGCGCCGCCACATGGGAATCCGCCGCCGCGCCGCTGCGGGTGGGCAGAAGCGCATCGATTTCGTCGAAGCAGAGGATACAGGGTGCAGCCTGCCTGGCCTTTTGAAAGACCTCCCGCACGCCTTTTTCCGACTCGCCCACATATTTGGAGAGCAGGGCCGGACCTTTCACCGAGATAAAATTTACCCCGCTTTCATTGGCAAAGGCCTTGGCCAGCAGGGTCTTGCCGCAGCCGGGGGGCCCCGACAGGAGTATGCCCTTGGGCGGTCTGATCCCTGCCTGGTCAAAAAGACGCGGGTATTTCAGGGGCCACTCGATGGTCTCCATCAGGCGGTCCCGGACCGGGCCCAGACCGCCCACATCCTGCCAGCGGACCTTCGGGATTTCGACAAACACCTCCCGGATGGCCGAGGGCTCCACATCCCGCAGGGCCTGGAGAAAGTCGTCCATTTGCACCTCTAGTTGGGCCAACTGCTCGTAAGGGATGCTGGTCAGGCCGAAATCAATGTCCGGCATGAGGCGGCGCAACCGGATCATGGCCGCTTCCCGGCAGAGGGCCTCCAGATCGGCCCCCACATAACCGTGGGTGATCTCCGCCAGGTGGGCCAGATCTACGTCTTGGTCCAGGGGCATGCCCCGGCTGTGAATTTCTAAAATCTCCAGCCGGCCGTAACGGTCGGGAATGGGAATGGTGATCTCCCGGTCAAAACGACCCGGGCGGCGCAAGGCCGGGTCCAGGACCTGAGGCAGGTTGGTGGCCCCGATGACGATGAGGTTCTGGCGCCGGGTGAGGCCATCCATCAAAGCCAGGAGCTGGGCCACCACCCGTTTTTCCACCTCCCCCACCACCTGTTCCCGCTTGGGGGCGATGGCATCAATCTCATCCAGAAACACGATGCTGGGACCTTTCCGGGTCGCCTCCTCGAAAATCTTGCGCAGATGGGCTTCGGATTCCCCATAAAACTTGTGGATGACCTCGGGCCCGCTCACCGAAAAAAAGTTGGCCTCGGTGGCCGCGGCGATGGCCCGGGCGATGAGGGTCTTACCACACCCGGGGGGGCCATGCAGCAGTACCCCATTGGGCGCGTCAATCCCCAACCGTTCAAACACCTCGGGGTAGCGCAAAGGCAGCTCGATCATCTCCCGGATGCGCTGCAGTTGGGGCTTAAGACCCCCAATGTCCTCGTAGGCGATGGTCTGTTGGCGTTCTTCCACCCGGGCCTTGCCGATGAGCAGTTGGGTAGTGGGGTTAATGAGCACCGCCCCCCGGGGGCTGGTGTTTTCCACCTTGAAATCCGCCCAGCGGCTGCCGAAGAGGACCGCCCGGATGCGGTCTCCTTCCTTAACCGGCAAGCCGTCCAGGAGGCTGCCGATATACTTCAGGTCGCGCTCCGCCGGGGTGATGTTCAAGGGGGTCAGGGCTACCCGATCGGCCGGGCGGCAGGCGATCTTGCGCACCTGCACCCACTCGTCCAGGCCAGCACCGGCATTCTCCCGGCTGAGACCGTCCAGTTGAAGGCGGGATTGGCCCCTTAGGTCCTTATAGGCCGGCATCGCCTTCCCCACGGTCTGGCGCTTTCCGGCGATCTCCACGATGTCGCCGATGGCCAGCTTAAGTCTCTCCAGGTCTTCCGGCCCCATCCGGGCAAAGGCTCGCCCCACGTCCTTACTAAGCGCCTCGGTCACCTTGAGTTTCAGGGTCAGGCCCTCGGAGGAGTCCTGGTCCATGTTGCCTCCCTCGGGAGCTACTTGATGCATTTGATTTCCAGGATGCCATTATTGCAAGAGACCTTCATCTTTTCCCGGGGAAAAGGGCGGGGCAAGAGAATTTCCTTCCGGTACTTCTTGTTGCCCTTCTCGGCGTAGATGGTCAGTAGGTCGTCCTTGACCTCCAGGTGCACCTCCTTGGTGCTGATGCCGGGCAGCTCCGCCACCACCAGGAGATAATCCTTCTCCTCAAAGATATCCACCACCGGCTCCCGGACTTCTTGCACCACCGTCTCCCCGGTGGTTTCATTGCGGCGGATGTTGCCGAAGGGCTCCACCCGGAACCGTTTTTCTTCTCCCAGGCCGCCCACCCGGACATTGAAGCCGTATATGCCATGAATCCCTTCCTTGCCTTGAAATTCTCCGGCTTTTTTCAGTTCGGTCCCTTTCTCGGCCAGTTCGCCCAGTTTCTCCACCAAATCGGCCAGGCCTTTGAACATCCCGCCGAGGCCGACTCCCCACTCTTTCTCCTCCCCCCGGCCCTTGTCCTTTTTTCTTTTTTCCATGTCCTTCTCCTCAATTTACTTGGTTACTTGGATAGCATATTGTTTCACCTTGGCATGTATCGTCTTGTAGTCAATCTGGAGCAACCGCGCCGCCTTGGCCTTATTACCCCCCGTGTATTTCAGCGCCTGCTGGAGGACCTCTTTTTCCACGCTGTCGACACTGCGGCGGACGATCTCCTTAAGGGGCAGGTCCAGCCAGGGGGCGCCTTGCACCCGGGGCGTAAAGGCCAAACCCGGCACCGGCGATCTTTTGATATCCAGATGCTTCTCGGTGATGATCTCCTCGGCCAGGAGCACCCCCCGGCGGATAATGGAGCGCAATTGCCGCACGTTTCCCGGCCAGCTGTAAGCAAATATCGCCTCCAGGCAGGAGTCAGAAAAATTTTTGACAGTTTTCTTAAGTTCCTGGTTGGTAATGTCCAGAAACCGTTTGGCCAGGTAAGGGATGTCCTCTTTGCGTTCTCTAAGGGGAGGAACCTTGATGGTGAACTCGTTGAGACGATACCAGAGGTCCTCCCGGAAGGAGCCGGCGGCCACCACGGCCTCCAGGTCCTGGTTGCTGGCCACCAGGAGACGGGTGTCGATCTTCAAGGGTTGGGTGCCGCCCACCCGAAAGATCACCTTCTCCTGCAGAGTCCGCAGGAGCTTGGCCTGGGAGCCCAGGGGCATATTGGAGATCTCGTCCAGGAGCAGCGTCCCACCTTTGGCCACCTCAAATTTTCCCACCTTTTTAAAATCGGCACTGGTGAAGGCCCCTTTCTCATGGCCAAATAATTCGCTTTCCAGGAGGTTCTCCGGGATCGCCCCGCAATCCACCGGGACAAAGGGGCCTTGGGCCCGAGGGCTATGGTCATGGATGGCCCGGGCCACCACTTCCTTGCCGGAGCCCGTTTCTCCCAGGATGACCACGGTAAAATCCGATTGGGCCACCCGCATCACTTCGCCCATGAGGCGGCCCACGGCGTCGCTGGGGCCCATGATTTCCCGAAGGCAGTTAGCGCCTGGCGCCTTGCCGGACAGTCTGGTGATTCTTTGCTTCAGATCCCGTTCCACCAGGGCCCGGCGCACCACCCGGATAACTTCATAGTGCTTGAAGGGCTTGGCCAGGTAGTCGTGGGCGCCTGCCCGCATAGCCTCCACCGCATCATTGACCCCGGCAAAGGCGGTGATCATGATTACCGGCAGGTCCGGGTCCAAGGCCTTGGCCTCCCTCAAGACCTCCAGGCCATTTTTCCCCGGTAGGCGGACGTCCACCAGCATGGCATCCGGCGCCTCCCGGCGAATCAGACTCAAGGCCCTATCCGCATCTTGAGCCGTTATCGGCCGAAGTCCTTCCTTCTTTAGGAGATGGGCCAGAAGCTCTCGGATATCCCGATCATCGTCCACAATCAGCACTTGGCTGCCGGGTTCGGTCATCCCATCGGCCTCCTTTCCCGGCAAGGGGGAGCATCTTCTCGGGGCTTAATGATCTCGGGAATCCGATGCCACCGGCCCCTGGGGGAAGCTGGCAAGGCCTTTCTAAGAATGGTCCTCAGACAGATCAAGTTGACAAGATGCATAAAGGGGGACTGGAAGGACGGCTGGTTCAGAATCTCCTGGCAAACTCTCTTACCGCCCCCTTAGGGGGTTAGGGAGGGTAGTGTCACTAACCCTTGGCCGGTGATTTTCAATGAAATGGGGGAAGGGATCCTTCCGGGAGACTGGGGAACCCCCGATCCTGCCTCAAACCCTATTTAATAATGTTCCCCGCGCCTTTGCTAATGCTCACCCTTCCCCGGAAATGGTGGTCTTACCCCGCCATCGCCACGGCATTGTCAACTATTATTTCGGAATGATTGGCCAAAAGTTAAATGATAATCGGAAATCGGATCTTATGAACCCTCTCTAATTTATCATTAATTACAATATGTTATTCCGTCAATCAAAATGGCCCCCGTCTTTCCAATATGCAACTAACTAATTTATCACAATAATTTTTCATGGAAAAAATTCTATGGCCAGATTTCCATAAGCCTGGGGGAGAGGGGAGGCACAGGGAAGGGAGGGTCGGCGGGAGGAGGCAAAAGACTGGCCGGGGAAAAACCAGCTAAGGCAGGCACTCGATCATTAAGATACCGTTATTTAAAGAGACCTTCATCTTTTCCCGGGAATATCTGCCCGGCAGGAGAACCTCTTTCCGATATTTCTTCTCCCCATATGCCGCGAAAACCTTGAGCAAATCATCCTGGACCTCAAGATGCACATGCTTGGCGCCGATGCCGGGCATCTCGGCCAGGATTAGGAGGCGGTCTGCCTCCACCAAGATGTCCACTTCGGGTTCCCGGATTTCCTGGACGACAATTTCTCCCTCATAATCAGGGTGGCGGTACTTATCCCGATTATCCCGCCGGCGAGCAGCGGCGGGCGCGGGTGGCGCCTCCACCTCCATCCCGCCCAGGCCTATCTTGATGGAAAAACCGAAAAGGACCGTCACTCTCTTCCTCCCCGGATTTCACCGGTCCTCTGATAATGTTTCTTCCGGGGATTTTTGCAAAACCAATACCGCAACATAACTTATTAATATTATTGTTATATTAAGATATTAGCCAGAATTGGCGCCTGACTTATGTATCAATTATGGACATATTTTTGCCTATTTGCCTTATTAGTAAGTATAATTAAATAGTTAAGCAGGTTTAAGATAATGGCACTTATTTCCCATCTCCTGGAAAGAGATTACCCCGGGCCGGGGAGCAGGCGATGGCGAAGGGTGGTTAAAGGGGGGAAATTTTCCTGGATAAAGGTGGGGAAAGGATTATTAAGGCCCCTGATTTTATTCCTCCTGGCCAATTTTGCTTATACCTGGTGGCCCCGCACTCTGGGGCGCACTTGGGGGTTCATCGCCTCAGCCTTCCAGGGGGGGCCGGAGTGGATAGATTACCCGGATATCCTGGTCAAGCCAGTTTTTCAAGGAATGCAGCATCCCTAAAAAGAGAATGCCCGTCTCCCCCGCCCGCAGGGTGGCATTGATGCGCGCCGCGATGTATCGGTCGCGCCTATTAAGCAAGTCCTGGCTCAGGGCTTTTTGCCGGGCGACCGTCCCGGCCGGGGCGGAAGTGGGGCCGGCGCCCAGGCTTCGCTTCACCAATTCGTACTCCTGCTGCAGCAGCTCGGCAGATTCGGTTCCCATGAGGGTGGCGCCTTGGGCCATTAGCTGGACCAAAAGTTCGTGGTTCCGGCTTCCTCTCCTGGCCAGGTCCTGGACGATCCCTTCCTCCCGGCCGCAAACGGGAAGGCCGTCCTGGTAAAGGCGGGTCTTTTGGTAGTCCAGGGCCAGGCCGGCGATTACCTGTTCAATTTGGATCCACACCTCAGCTATCGCCTGGTCTTTACGCCTTAAGGCTATCCTTCCCAGCTTCCTGAGGGTTTCGCGCTGCACCGATTCCCCCAGGGAACCCATGTCGGCCTGGGTGTGAAGGATGGGGAGGTAAATTAGCGTGCGTTTCTCCCCCGATCCTGAACCGCCGTTGATCCTCATGGCCAAAAGATTATCGATTTATCCCCAATTTTTTAAGAATAAGCGCTGAAGTGACGGAAATTAGAGGGGCCAGCTAACCCTGGGTAATTTTAACCCAAACGCGGATTGACGGCCAGCCTGATATTTAATAGGGGATAGGGTGGGAAATCATTTTCCCAGGGACAACCAAGGGCTTAGAATTTCTCCTGAGCCCGGGAATTTTAGATGGCGTCCCTTTATCGCGGATTTTAGAATCTTCTGCCTCACTGGGCCAGACAATTTAGTGCTTCACACCCCCACCCATACAAGCTGCGGGGTTGCCCAACAATATGGAAAAAGCCGGCTAAGCCTGCCCCTGGCCTCGGGTACGGATGCGGGAAGAGACGCTCTTGGCGACGAACCTGTCATAGCTTCCCAACAAAGTTCCCAACCCTTCCCAGGCCAGGGGCAGGGAGCAGAATGACGGTTTAGCCCTCCTAGGCAAAAGTCCCCTGGTCGGTATACCTGGCGCGCTCCTCGTGAGACATCTTCGCCAGGCGCTCCACCTCCTGGACCTCAAGACCAAGCCCCTGGGCCACGTGCCGGCCATAGTCCGGGTCGGCCTTGAAGAACAGCGCGGTCTGACGCATCTGGATGCGTTTCGCCGCCTTGCCCAGATGATCCACAATATTGCCGATCAGATTGTCCCGGTCTCCCTCTGTCATGGCTTTGCGGTACAGATTCCCGGCCTGCACAAAGTCATCGTTGGGAAATGTGAAAGGGTGTCGTCCAGCCATGCCTTCCACCTCAAAGGGAGGCTCTCCCGCTTTTGGGTCCGGAGCAGGTCCGCCGAGACTGTTGGGCCAGTAATTGGGACCGCCGCCCCCGTTGGCGTCAACCCGCATGAACCCGTCCCGCTGGTAGCTCTGTTCAGGGGAGTATTTGGGCGCGTTCACCGGAATCAGGTGATAGTTGGGACCCAGCCGATGGATGTGGGTGTCATGATAGGAAAACACTCGGGCCTGGAGCATCTTATCCGGGGAAATGGCAATGCCCGGCACCACGTTGCCGGGACAAAAGGCCGCCTGCTCCACTTCGGCAAAGTAATTGACCGGGTTACGGTTCAGCACCAACTTGCCGATTTTGATGGGCGGGACCTCTCCATGGGGCCAGACCTTGGTGATGTCAAAGATATCCCAGGGAAAGTCTTTGGCCTTATCCGGCGTCAGGATTTGCATCTCCAGCGTCCAGGAAGGATAATCGCCCCGCTCGATGGCCTGGTAAAGGTCTCGGGTGGCGTGATCGGGGTCCGAGCCTGAGAGACGCCCGGCTTCATCTCGGGTAAGGTTTTTGATGCCCTGGTCGGTCTTGAAATGGTACTGGACCCAGAAGTACTCGCCTTTCTCATTGTACCACTTGAAGGTATGGCTGCTGTAGCCGTTCATGTGTCGGAAGGTGGCCGGCGTGCCTCGGTCCGAAAAGAGGATGGTGACCTGGTGGATGGATTCCGGCGTCAGCGACAGGAAGTCCCAGAACATGTCGTGGTCCCGGAGGTTCGTCGCCGGCTGGCGCTTCTGGGTATGGATGAAGTCGGGGAACTTGAGGGGATCCCGGATAAAAAAGACCGGGGTGTTGTTGCCGACTAAATCGTAATTCCCCTCTTCCGTATAGAACTTGATGGCGAACCCCCGGGGGTCCCGGGCGGCGTCCGCAGAACCTTTTTCTCCGCCCACCGTGGAGAACCGTACAAAAACTTCGGTGCGCTTGCCCACCTGGGAGAGGAACTTGGCCTTGGTGTACCTGGTCACGTCGGCGGTTACCTCGAAAGTAGCCATGGGCGCCCGCCCCCTTGGCATGCACTACCCGTTCGGGGATACGCTCACGATCAAAATGTGCCAGTTTCTCCAGCAGGTGCACGTCCTGCATCAATACCGGTCCGCGTTTCCCCGCGGTCAGGCTATTTTGATCATCGGCCACCGGGATGCCAAAGGCTGTAGTTAAGGTCTTGGGGTTCTTGGTCATATCGGTCCTCCTCCTTTGCTAGGGTGTTTATGTATTCAATTAAGTTTATAATTAGTTTCTATAAATAATCATTCTCCTAAATAACTGAAAAAATTTTAGAGGGTTAGGCCTTTTTCTGACAATAGGGACAAATGCCGTAGAAATCAAGGCGATGGTCCACAATCTGGTAGCCGGTTTGCTGGGCTGCCTCTTCAATAACTTTCTCGATACCCATTAACTCCGGGTCCAGGATTTTTTTACAGTTAATGCAGATGAGATGCGGGTGCGGATAGGGTTTGTTCCCATCATAGCGGTGGCTTATTTCAGAGAAGCGAATCTCCAGGACCTCATTTACTTCCTTCAGGAGGGTAACGGTTTTGTAGATGGTAGCCAGGCTGGTGGTGGGGAAAGCCGCCTTCACCTGTTCGTAAATCAGGTCCACGCTGGGGTGATCCACGCTTGCCGCCAATATCTTGAGCACCGCCAGCCTTTGGGGGGTAATCCGGAAGTCATGCGCTTTAAGCTTGGCGATCATCTGTTCCAGGCGAATCTGAGGATCGGCCATATCTTGAGAATCTGCCCGAGTGCAGAGAAATTCCCGGTCTAAGGAATGTTTGGTATTTTGGTTATTAATAAATAATGATTCTCTATTAATAATATTTACGAAAGAGGGCGGCGTCAAGAAATTTGTGGGCTTTCTGAAAAAACGCTTTTCCGGAACTGATAAGCAATCTTGAGCCTCTAATAGGAAGATCCAAGGTCCCCTGCCACGCCTTCATAAAAGATAAAACTCTTGCCCTAATTTTTGGTCAAATAAAAAACCCCTTGTAATATCAAGGTGATAAATATGGTGGCGTCCCGACCGGATTTGAACCGGTGTTGCCGGCGTGAAAGGCCGGTAACACATATCTACCATCATTTACCCATCAATTTTAAAATCTACCGATTAAAGGCTATTTTTCGATTTTACTTTTGCCTTGACATACCGATTTTTTCCCTTCTGGCTCAAGGCTCCTGGCCCAAGAATGCAAAACGAATTGTGGTACGCAAAGTCGATGTGAGGGCGTCCATTTTGGATTATCAAAATCATTTTCGTCTTCGGATCGATTAATTATGGCATTCAAGAGGTCAGGGGTTCAACTCCCCTCAGCTCCACCAGAATATGATAATAATAAGGCAAGTTACCGATGGGCAGTCGGGCTTGCCTTTTCTAATCTTTGGTCAACGTGCACATTATGTGCACAATTTTTAAATGGACCTCGGTCCTCTGCCTATATGTTATACAAACCCTGAAAATAGAAGGTAATGGCTTCGGTCATGCAAGGCCGTGGCAAGGCACCCCTACCCCATGACCCCGCACTTGTTGATGTCGAAAGCGCAATATCCTCCCGTGGGAATTTTTACAGTTTTAACCGAACCTGTTTTTGCAAGGGGTTAACCCTGGCCTATAAAGGAGAAATGTGCCAAAATTTAGCTGCCCCAGGCGGTATGCACCAATCATTAAGTGCCGAAATGAATGAAAAGAAAAAGATGGAACGATTTTATCTCGAAAGATTTCTAGAACTATGGGGAGAGAGGCCAAGAGAGATTCATGGAGATGAAGCCCCCGATTTTATTGTTATTTTTCCACAAAAAAAGGTCGGGATTGAGGTAACCGGATACCATTCAGTTTTAGCGGGGGAAGGTGGGAGAGATCGTCGGGCGCTAATTCCGGACTGGAGAATTTGGTGAATAACGACTACCAACGCATCCTCATGGGCAACGAAGCCATCGCCCTGGGCCTAGTGGAGTGCGGCTGCACCCTGGCCGCCTCCTATCCCGGCACCCCAGCCTCCGAGATTTTGGCCGCGGTGGTGACCTTTGCCCGGGAGGCCAGGGTGGCCGTACACACCGAGTGGTCGGTAAACGAGAAGGTGGCCTATGAAGTTGCCCTGGCCAACTGCTACACCGGGCGGCGGTCCGCAGTCTCCATGAAACAGGTGGGCCTGAACGTGGCCTCCGACCCCTTTCTGCGCTCGGCTTACTTGGGGGTCAAAGGGGGACTGGTGGTCATCTCCGCCGACGACCCCGGCCCTCACAGTTCCCAGACGGAGCAGGACAGCCGCTTCTTCGCCATGTTCGGCAAAGTGCCGGTGCTCGATCCCTCCAGCCCCCGGGAGGCCAAGGAAATGGTGCACCAGGCCTTCCGGCTCTCTGAGCAATACGAGCTGCCGGTCATGCTCCGCCCCACCACCCGGGTGTGCCACGCCCGGCAGAACGTTTCTTTAGCCCCCCCCCAGAAGCTTGACCGGCCGGCCCTCTTCGAGAAAAACCCCCGGCGCTGGTGCGCCATCCCCCAGCATGTGACGGAACTGCACCACCTCCTGAACCAGAAAATTGAGCGGCTCGCCCGGGAGCAGGAGTTCGCCCCCAGGCTCACGGCCAGCGATGGCTCCATTGCTGGCACCTGCATTATCTCGTCGGGGGTGGCTTTCGCCCATACCTGGGACCTGCTGGCGGAGATGGGCTGGCTGGGGAAGATCAACCTTTACCAGGTGACCATGCCCTACCCGCTCAACCGGGACTTCATACAGCACATCAGAGCCAATTACCAAAAAATCCTGGTCATTGAAGAGACCTATCCGGTCATCGAACTGCAGTTGGCCAACGGGCTCGTTCAAGGGCGGTTCTCCCAGGCGGTGCCCAACGAGGGGGAGCTCACCCCCGAGGTTATCCGTCCCGTTTTGGAGAAATTCCTCGACCTGCCGGAGCGGGTCGCCTCCAGCGCTCCCCAGGGGGAGGGTACCCGCCCCACCCTTTGTGCCGGCTGCGCCCACCGGGCCGCGTTTTACGCCATCCGGGAGACCTTCCCGGGCGGCATCTTCCCCAGCGATATCGGCTGCTATACCCTGGGGATGAACCTGGGCGCGGTGGACACCTGCCATTGCATGGGCGCGGGCCTCAGCCAGGCCGCCGGTTTCTATCACGCCTACGCCGCTGCCAGTGGCGAGGTTCCCCCCATTGTGGCCACCATCGGCGACTCCACCTTTTTCCACGCCGGGGTTCCGGCCCTCATCAATGCGGTGTTCCAGAAGGCGCGCTTCATCCTGGTCATCCTGGACAACTCCACCACGGCCATGACCGGCCACCAGCCCACCCCCCAGGTGGGCCTCACCGCGACGGGGGAAAGGGGCAACCCGGTCTTGATCCAGGACCTGGTGCGGGCTTGCGGGGTCCGGTTTCTCAAGGAGTGCGACCCTTACGACCTGGCGGCCTTCACCGCCCACCTTCAGGAGGCCCAGCAATACTGCCGGAGCGTAGACGGCGGAGTGGCGGTGCTCATCGCCTCGCACCCCTGCCTGCTGGACCGGGAAGCTTTAGAAGCCCAGCCCATCTATGACATGTGCGTCACCGAGGATTGCACCGGCTGCCGGCACTGCCTGGACGACTTCGAGTGCCCCGGGCTGGCCCTCAACGAGGCCACCGACCAGGTGGTCATCGACGGCCTTCGTTGCATCGGCTGTGGGGTGTGCGCCTATATCTGCCCGGCCGGGGCCATCACCGCTTCCCGGAAGGAGAAGCCGTGAAACAGCAGATCATCGTCAGCGGCCTGGGGGGCCAGGGGGTCCTCACCATGATCCGCCTGCTGGCGGAGGCCGCCTTCGCTTCAGGTCTGGAAGTCCTCACCTCCGAAACCCACGGCATGGCCCAGCGCGGCGGCACGGTCATCTCCATGGTCAAGGTGGGACCCTTTCGGGGTCCGTTGATCCCCGCCGGATCCGCGGACGTGGGACTTTTCCTCCACGAGAAAAACCTCCCGGTTCACCGCTTCTACCTGAAGCCGGGCGGGTCTGTCTTTGTCAATTCTCCCACTTTTGGTGATTATTTCAACGTCGACGCCACCGGCCTGGCCCAGCAGATGGGCCTGCCCGTAGTTGCCAATCTCATTCTCCTGGGCTTTGCCGTGGGCCAGGGAGGGCTCTTTTGCAGCCATGAGCTTATGGAGCAGGTCATCACGGACCGAACTCCGGCCCGCTTTCTGGCCTCGAACCTCGAGGCTTGGCGCGCCGGGGTGAAAGCGTCGTCACTATGAAGACCCTGCAGAAAGCCAAGTCCTATATCCTCCGTCACCACACCGGCCTCACGGTCATCGGGCTCAGTGCCATTCTGTTGTTCATCCCCTTTCTGCTGCAAAACCCCTATCGCCTGGGCATTTTCAATCTCATCGGCCTCTATACCATCGTCGTCCTGGGCCTTAACCTCTTCATCGGCTACGCTGGCCAGATTTCCCTGGGCCACGCCGCATTCTTCGGCCTGGGGGCTTACGGCTCCGCCATACTCACCGCCACCTGCCACTTCCCGCCGTGGCCCGCCATGGCCCTCACCGCCGGCGCCGTGGCCCTCATCGCCCTGATGCTGGGCCTTCCCACCCTCCGGCTTTCCGGCCATTACCTGGCCATGGCCACCCTGGGGTTCAACTATGTGGTGCACAGCCTGTTCGTCCAGTGGGACTCGGTCACCGGCGGGCCCAGCGGCCTCTCGGGGGTGCCCCCTCTGTCGGTCCTGGGCCTGGACATCAACAATGACGTTAAATTCCATTACCTAGTCTGGACCTTCGCCCTGGTGGCCCTGACCCTGTGCCTCAACCTGGTGCGCAGCGGCGTGGGCCGGGGCTTGGCCGCCCTGGCCCAGGACGAATTGGCCGCCTCCTCCCTGGGAGTGGACGTGCGCCGGGGCAAGGTGGGGGTCTTTGTCCTTTCCGCCGTCTTCGCTTCGGTAGCCGGGAGCCTCTACGCCCACTACTTCGGCTACGTCAACCCGGATGCCTTCAGCATCTTCAAATCCCTGGACCTGGTCATCATGGTGGTGGTGGGCGGCCTGGGCTCCATCTGGGGGACCCTGTTCGGCGTGTCCCTCATCACCGTCTTGCCCCACCTCCTGGACTTTTTCGAAACCTACACGGACATCGTCCACGGGGTGATCCTGGTAGTGATCCTCCTGTTTCTGCCCCAGGGTTTCGTTACCGGGCTCCTTGATCTGGTGAAAATCCGCTTAGCCCGCCGCCGCCTGGCGGCCGCGGCACGGGGTGAGGCTTGAATTTGGGAGAGGGGGCCAGGGGCCAGTGGCCCCTGCCCCCTCTCCCAAACCCTCTCCCCCAACCCCTTGTGGGTTATTGGGGTTTGAAGATGCAGGACTTTAAGGGGAAAGACCTGGCAAAGGGATTATGCCAGGGTGATATGTCTCCTCCCTGGTGGATGAGCCTTGGCAATATCTTCCCCCTCCCTGGATGGGAGGGGGCTGGGGGGAGGGTGATGTTCATTTCACCCCCACCCCGACTTTCCCCCATCCAGGGGGAGCGAGATTAGTCTATAATGGAACCCAATAACCGAAAACTCCTCCAGATCACCGGCCTGAGCAAGCACTTCGGGGGCCTACCGGCGCTCTCCCAGGTGGGCTTCAGCGCCGAAAAGGGAAAGGTCACCGCGCTCATCGGCCCCAACGGCGCGGGCAAGACCACCCTCATCAACTGTCTCACCGGGGTCGAGAGGCCCGATGCGGGGGAAATACTCTTCGACGGGCAGAACCTCGTCGGCCTCCCGGCCCACCGGGTGGCCCGCTTAGGGATTGCCCGCACCTTCCAGAACCTGCGCCTCTTTCACCGCCTCTCCGTCCTGGACAACGTACTCTGCGGCCTGACTGTCCAGGCCGGGGACTCCCTGCTCCAGGCCCTGCTGCGCCCCCCCGGCCTGCGACACCTGGAAAGGCGCTTAAAGCTCACGGCCCTGGAAGCCCTGGACACCTTCGGCCTGGCGGACAAGGCGGGCCTCCCCGCGGGCGCCCTGGCCTACGGGGACAAGAAACGCCTGGAGATGGCCCGGGCCTTTGTCTCTCAGCCGGTGCTCACCCTGCTGGATGAGCCGGTGGCGGGCCTCAACCCCGAGGAGACCGCGCAAGTCGCGGCCCTCATCCGCCAGATGCGCCTGTACGGCAAAACCATGGTCCTGGTGGAGCACGACATGGACCTGGTCATGGGGGTGAGCGACCACGTGGTGGTCCTGGACGGCGGCTGCCGCATCGCCTCGGGCACCCCCGACGAAGTCATGGTCAACCCCCTGGTGCTGGAGGCGTACCTGGGCCGCATGAGCGTGACCGCCTGAAGAAGGAGTTTGGACCACATGCTCCCCCCTCCCCTGGTGGGAGGGGGTGGAGGGAGGGGGATTATTTATGCACCTGTGAGATAATTCCACCCCCAACCCCCATATGGGCAGTATGGATTGGACGACCGGGAACCGCTACCCCCACGGTAAGAGATTTGCTGCCAAGTGAAAGGCGCCAGCGGCCCTGGCAAATTTCCCGGGCCTTGAGGCGCGCCGGCCCCTGAGTTTGGCTGGACAGGTGGGCAATTGGGAGGTAAGATAGGAACAACCCTTGCGCCGCCCTGGGGAGTTCTGGCGTGAAATCTTCGACTTCATGGTGCTCTTCGTGGTGCTGTCCTGCATCTATTTCATTTATGACCTCGACACGCCCTTTCCCGGCTACATCGTGGTCAAACCCGAGGTCTTCCAAAACATCTACGCCAGGATGCTGGCGTTGCAATGAGGGGAGTGCTGGAAAAACCGGAAACCAAATTAAAATCTTTTTTTCAGATTAGACTCTTGTTAGTTATGTAAGCGGCTTAAATTAAAATGGAGAATTTTTATGGAAACGATCGCCTGGTTCCAGGTGGTTCCTGCTTTACTTGGCGGAGGAGCAGCTGGTGCATTGATTAATGCATTTATCACTACTCGCAGAGCGCGAATTCAGCCTATAGGCCACCGGATTGAGGTCATACCGGTATTTAGACATACCGGCAGTCCATTATCTCTAACTGCTAAAATTGCAATATCACATGATGATAATTCTATTACCTTTGACAATCTTTTTTTAGCAAACATTCAAATAGTTAACCGGGGCAACCGTGATATAGATGAGTTTCCATTTGGTATCACACTTGGCCATGGAGATTCCTGTATTCATATAGAGACATCTTCTCCAGATAGGCATCATGTTATTATACAAAAGACTGCAGTTAATCCTCAATCCCCGCAAAGCGAAATTGATTTTATTCTTAAGCCATTTAATAGAAGGGATTCTTATCTTTTAAGACTATATCTTGTTGTTCCAAAAGAAGAAGAGAAACCCAAAGAAATTATTCTGGGGTCATCTTATCCTATCAGATTTACCGCTATGCCCACTATTGCCGAAGTTTTAATAAAGGCTACTGAAGAGGTCCTTCTTTCGCTTGGGCCGTTTAGAGTCATATTAAGGCGTTAATGCTTATTTAATTGTGAATTAATCCAAGCTTTTTAAGCATCTTAATGGTCTAATGACACTTAAAAGCTGATTCGTATCGATAACCTCCTGGTCAATTACGGTGCGGCACAGGCACTTTGACGTTGATCTTGCTCCGCGCCAAGTTGAAAGCGCTAGCACATGTTGAGACAAATACTTAAAGAAATTCTATGAACTGGAGAGACCTTCAGAAGCTTTCAGCCGAACTTTTTAAAAGTTTAGGCTGCTATGCGGAAATTGACAAAATCATCGAAGGAGCACGTGCCAAACATAAAATCGATGTCTGGATTACCTTTAATAAATTTGGGCTCGATATAAAATGGGTTATAGAGTGTAAATACTGGAATACAAACGTACCAAAGGAAAAGGTGCTTGCTCTCAAGGGGATTATAGAGGACGTTGGAGCGGACCGCGGAGTATTGATTTCCAGGAAAGGATTTCAAAGTGGGGCGATTAAAGCTTCCCAGAAGGCCAATATTACATTGACAACCATTGAAGAATTAAAGGAGATAGCTAATGATGAACTAGTTCAGACGGCTCTTCATAAAATTGAGAATAAAGCAATTGAGCTTAAATATGCCCTCCACGAACTCTTTACTTGCCAAAGCACTGGGCCTAACAGTTGGGTTACTGAGCCACTTCCGGGAGTTGACTGGAACTCCGTTATGCAGGCGCAAGGTAACCTTGTATTATTGGGATTTGGATTTGATCGTATAAGACTAAAGAAGCCACCCTATCCTGTAACATTTGATGAATCGGGAAAAGGTTCGGTAGTTGTGGACACAGTAGAAAATTTTGTTGAGCTCGCAAATTCTATAATAGCGGAAGCTGAAAATCTTCTACAGGAACAACGAGATAAAATTATAACAGATTTACCAAAAACATAATTAAATATATTAAAAATCAATATAGAACTTTTTCTTAAGAAAGAGAAATTTGATGGTTGTTGATAGAAAAGACAACTTGCTCCACATCGAAAACCTCCAGGTCCACTACGGCGCAGCGCAGGCGCTCTTCGGGGTGGATATGGCTGTGGGGCAAGGGCGAGACCGTGGCCCTGGTGGGCGCCAACGGCGCGGGCAAGACCAGCCTGCTCAAGGCCATCATGGGCCTGGTGCCCCCCTCCGGCGGCAAAGTTTACCTGGACGGCAAAGACGTCACCGGCTCGTCCCCCGCGGCCATGGCGGCCAACGGCGTGGCCCTGTGCCCCGAGGGCCGGGAGATGTTCGGCGACCTCACCGTCCGGGAGAACCTGGAGCTGGGCGCCCTGGCCCTGCACCCCGGCAAAAGCGAACTCAATCGCCGCCTGGAGGAGGTCTTCGCCCGGTTCCCCATCCTTAAGGAACGGGCCCGCCAGCCCACCCGGACGCTCTCCGGCGGCGAGCAGCAGATGGTGGCCATGGGCCGGGCCCTCATGGCCAAACCCAAGCTGCTGCTCCTGGACGAACCTTCGCTGGGCCTGGCGCCCCTCATCGCCGACGAGGTCTTTGACATCATCCGGCAACTGCGGCGCGCCGGGGTGACCATACTCTTGGTGGAGCAGAACGCCGCCCGGGCCCTCACCGCCTCCAAGGCCGCGTATCTCTTGGCCAACGGCAAGATCGTGGGCCAG
Organism: uncultured delta proteobacterium; assembly: GCA_963739295.1. Taxonomy (GTDB): domain Bacteria; phylum Desulfobacterota; class Desulfobaccia; order Desulfobaccales; family 0-14-0-80-60-11; genus CAVTZS01. The sequence goes on from CAVTZS010000002.1 coordinate 74,971, forward strand.
GGCGCCAGCGACAAGCTCCTGGTGGACCCGGACCTGCGCCGCGCCTTTTTAGGCGCGGCCTCCGACAACAACCCCGCCGCCTCCCGCCTGGGCGCGGCCGGATTAACCAATATCAGACTGGAGAAGCCGAACTTGAGCAAGCAGACCTTTATGCCGCCGTTCAAGACCGAAGAGGAGCTTGAGGCCTACCAGCTAAAGGGGCTGCAGTGGACGGTGCGCCACGCGTATGAGGGCTCCAGCTTTTACCGGGCCCGGCTGGATGCGTCCGGGGTCTCCCCCGAGGACCTCCGCTCCCTGGAAGACCTGGAGAAGCTTCCCTTCACCGCCGGCGAGGACCTGCGGGACGGCTACCCCTTCCCCTTGCGGGCCGTCCCCTTCGAGCAGATCGTGCGGGTCCACGCCTCCAGCGGCACCACCGGCATGCGCAAGATCCTCTGCTACACCCAGAAGGACATCGACGACTGGGGCCATTTCTTCGCTCGCTGCTACGAGATGGCCGGTGTCACCCCGTTGGACCGGGTACAGATCGCCGTGGGCTACGGCATCTGGACCGCGGGCGTGGGCTTTCAGGCCGGGGTGGAGAGGCTGGGGGCCATGGCCGTGCCCGTGGGGCCGGGCAACGTCGACATGCACTGCGACTTCCTGGTGGACCTGCAAAGCACGGTGCTCTGCTGCACCGCCTCCATGGGGCTCTTGATGGCCGAGGAGGTCAACAAGCGGGGCATCGCCGACAAGATCAACCTCCAGAAGGTCATCTACGGCTCGGAGAGGTCCTCCGTGTCCATGCGCCGCAAGATCTCCGAGCTCTTCGGCGGGGTGGAGCTCTTCGACATCCCTGGCCTCACCGAGCTCTACGGCCCGGGGACCGGCATCGAGTGCCCCCACCACGACTGCATCCACTACTGGGCCGACTACTATATCCTGGAGATCCTGGACCCAGAGACGCTCACGCCCCTGCCGGACGGGGAGTGGGGCGAGATGGTGGTCACCACCTTAGCTAAGGAGGCCTCGCCCCTCATCCGCTACCGCACCCGGGACATCACCCGCATCATCCCGGGCCCGTGCACCTGCGGCACGGTGCTCCCCCGGCACTCCCGCATCAGGGGGAGAACCGACGACGCCTTCAAGTTCCGGGCGGTGAACATCTATCCTTCCAGCATTGACAAAATCCTTTCGGACATCCCCGGCCTGGGCTCCGAGTACCAGATCCACCTGTCCCGGGACGACCAAGGCCGGGACCACATGCACCTCAAGGTGGAGCGGGGCGAAGGGGTTGAGGCGGCCCGGGCGGACGAACTGGGCCGGGAAGTCTTTTACCACATCCGGCGCAAGCTCCTGGTCACCCCGGAGGTGGAGGTGGTGGCTTACGGCACCTTCCCCCGCACCGACCGCAAGAGCAAGCGAGTCTTTGATACCCGAATCACGGATTCTGTGGTATAGGTGGATTAGGGTTGCACTCTGTGCCCTTGCGTCTTGGCGTGAATAATTTCTCACGCAAGGACGCCAAGACGCCAAGAAGAGAAGGAGCAGACTTATGAAAGGCAAGTTAGTAAGCGTACTCCTGGCAATCGCGGTAATAATTGGCATGGCTGGGTTTGCTAAGGCCGCGGAGCCCATCAAGTTGGGCGCCTTTTTCGCCCTCTCCGGGCCCAATGCTCCCATCGGCATCCCCACCAAGCTGGTGGCCGAAATGGTGGTCAACAAGATCAACAAGGAGGGGGGCATCAACGGCCGGCCCATTGAATTGGTCATCGGCGACACGGAGAGCGACCCCGCCAAGGCCGCCAGCATCGCCAAGAAATTCATCTTCTCCGACAAGGTGGTGGCCATCATCGGCCCCACGTCCACGGGCGAGGGCATGAACGTCAAGAAGATCGTGGAGGAGGCCGGCGTGCCCACTTTCATGACCGTGGGCGGCGATCCCCCCATCATGAAGGAGACCGGGCCCTACACTTACATCTTCAAGTCTCCCCAACGTTCCTCCACCGCGGTCAAGAAGCTCTTCCAGTACTTGAAGGGGAAGAAATTGACCAAACTTGGCCTCCTCTATGCCACGGACCCCTTTGGCAAGGACGGGGTCGTATGGCTGGAGAAGCTGGCGCCTGAGTACGGGCTGACTTTCGTAGCCAAAGAGTCTTTCGGCCCCAAAGACATTGACATGACCGCACAGTTGACCAATATTAAAAACGCCGGCCCCCAGGCCATCGTCTGCTGGACTATCGGCCCGGCCGGGGCCATCGTAGCCAAAAACAAGGCGCAATTAGGCATCAATCTGCCCCTGTTCCAGTGCCATGGGCAGCCGGGCCCAGAGTATATTCAACTTGCCGGCAAGGCCTCGGAAGGAGACCGCATGCCTTCCACCAAATTGATGGTGGCAGGCCAACTGCAGGATAACGACCCGCAGAAAAAGGTCATCCAGGAATTCAGCCAGCTCTACCAGGACGTCTACCACTACGACAAGCAGTTCCCCATCAACACTCACTCCGGGTACGCCTGGGATGCTATCTATATCGTGGCCAATGCCATGAAGAAGGCGGGCACCGACTCCAAGGCCCTCAGGGCGGCCATTGAAGGGACCAAGGGATACGTGGGGGTTTCTGGGATTTACAACCTGACGCCTGAGGATCACAACGGACTGGATGTGGATTCCATGGTCATGGTCCAGGTTAAGAACGGCAAGTTTGTCCTAGCGGAGTAAAGGGCTCTACCACCAATAATTAAAGCCTTATCCCAGAGAAGCCGATTATAAGGAAAGCAATACCCTCCAAGTGAGGCCTGGGTTTCTGCGGAAGCCTGGGCCTTTTTATTTTTGGGCCCATATGAGCAGGAAGCCGGCCCATCCTTTCCTCTTGCCAGACCTGCCCCCTTCAGGTAATTTAAATCATTTAGGAAAAGGGTCCTCTGCTTAGGGGACTGGGCGGTAACTAAGCCTCCAGGAGGGCGTCGGTAACATTCACGACCTGATGCAGTTCATCTTTGCCGGCTTGACCGGCGGGGCGATTTACGCCCTGGTGGCCCTGGGCTTTGGCGTGGTCCACAACACCATGGGGATCGTCAATTTCACCCAGGTGGATTTCGTCTCCCTGGGGGGGATGGTCCTTTACAGCGCCCTTTTCGCCGCCGGACTACCCATGGCCCCAGCCCTGGCCGTGGCCGTGGCCGGGGTGACGCTGGTGGCCCTTCTGGTGGAGGAGCTGGGCCTCAGGCCGTCCCGCTCCCAGAGCCACCTGGTGCTGATCTTTCTGACCATCGGCCTCTCCATTATCCTCCGGGGCGGGATGAAACTCATCTGGGGTAAGACCCGCATGGCGGTGCCGCCTCTGTCCGGGGAGGAACCGGTCCATCTGGCCGGGGCGACGATCCTGCCCCAGACCTTGTGGATCCTGGCCCTCACCGCCGGGGCCATTGTCTTGCTGGTCCTCTTTTTCCGGAAGACTTCCCTGGGACTGGCCATGCGGGGGGTGGCCGCTAATGAGGCCGCCGCCGCAGTAGTGGGGCTCAAGGTCTGGCGGGTCAAGGCCATGAGTTTTGCCCTGGCCGGTGCCCTGGGGGGCCTGGCCGGGTGCCTGGTGACCCCCATCACCACCCTGAGCTACGACGTGGGGGTGCTTTTGGGCCTCAAGGGCTTCGCCGCGGCCATCCTGGGCGGGTTCGGCTCCTTTCCCGGGGCCATCCTGGGAGGTATCATCCTGGGCTTGCTGGAAAGCCTGGGCGCGGCCTATATCAGCAGCGCTTACAAGGATGTCATTGCCTTCGTCGTCCTGCTCCTGGTCCTGTTCATCCGGCCCCGGGGCCTGCTGGGCGGCGAGGGTTAGGACCGTAACGATATGCAAAGACTTAATAAACCAATAAGCTGCCATAATATTGGTGGCACAGGCTCCGCCTGGCCTGGTGGGATATCGCCGTTCCTGGGTCATCTCATGCAATCATGGGCTTATCGTGGGCCGATAAGGTACGACTGAGCGGAAGTTCTGGTCACCTGGGCAGGCTACTTGATTTGATACCTGGTGGTTACCCCCATTTCGATATGCCGATCATATCTTCAACTATCTGGAATTTTAGAGAAGTTTCTAGTTTGGCAAGCTGTACGTAATAGATCCTGTTTTTTCTATAGATTGTGGTGGGTTAGGTGTTACTTTTCTCTCTCATCATTTCCTTGCTGTCAAGCGGTTTTTGATATAGCCCTCCTTTCCGGGATAGCCGAGGCAGGGGGCGCCTGCGAGAATGGGCCCTAAATTGCTCGTCGGAGCAGGCGCCCCCTGCCGGTTCGATGCAAAGACTTGAGTTTTTGCATGGGCTGGGCTCATCCAGTCCTCTGCAGAACCACTGCCATGGCCTGGTGATAGTCCCGCTGCACCTTGAGATTGGATACCCGGCAGTACCGCTGAGTGGTTTTGATGCGGGTGTGCCCCAGGAGATCCTGGATGGTCACCAAGGCGGCGTCGGCATTGAGGAGCTGAGTGGCCATAGTGTGCCGGAGCTGGTGGCACGACACCTTGAGCCTCGCCTGACGGGCGTAATGCTCCAGGCGTTTTTGGATGCCCCTGCACCGAGATAGCTTTGCCTCTGCATCTCCCTTTATCCACCAGGAAGACTTCTTTGATTCGGCTGGCCGGCCTTACCCGGAGGTACTGGACCAGGGCCTCATAGGCGTCGTCGCTCAGGTACACCACCCGGTCTTTGGCGCCCTTACCCTGATGGACAAAGACCTGACTGCGCCGCAGGTCCAGAGCCGCCAGTTTCAGCCTGGCCACCTCCTCCACCCGCAACCCGCATCTGAGCATCAGCATGACCATGGCCCGGTCCCGGCGGTCATGGATAACCTTTAAGAGCCTGCCAACCTCTTCATCTCGCAAGTGTCGGGGCAGCGGCCGGGACAGCCGCAAGGCATAGCCGCGCTTCACCGGGTTGACCATCGCCACCTGCTCTTCTTCAATGAGGTAGTGGTAAAATCCCCGGATGCTGTCCAGATGGCAGTTGATGGTTTTGGGCTGCAGCCTTTTATCCAGCAGGTGATCGAGGTAAGCCAGGAGCTTTTTATGGTTTACTTCCTCGATGGGGACATCCACCCAGAGCACAAACTGCTTCAGCGTGTGCATATAGTTTTTAATGGTATGGCCGGAGTAGTTCCTTCTCTTCAAGAACCGGCGGTAATTCAGAATGGCGGCGGTAATGGCCATAGGGTTCTCCCTTTTCGATGATCGCCATCGCCCGGAAGTACTCTTCCCGGCGGGTGTTGTCCGTCAGCCTGGCATAGCGCCGGGTCATCTCGATGCTGCTGTGGCCCAGGAGCTGCTGTAGACACTCCAGACGCATCCCGGCGTTCAACAGCTCGGTGGCACAGGTGTGCCTGAGACAATGCAGACTATAGCCCTTATGCGCCAGGCCTGCCTCGTCCAGATATTTGGCGAACCTCACCCGGACCGCGGTGTAGCTCAAGCGCTGCCGTCCCTGGCCGTAGAACAGACGTTCCTTCGCCGGGTCTCTCTTTTTCAACCACACCGTTAAGGCCTTACCGGCGTCCTCACTTAAGTAGGCCACCCGGCCCACCCGGGTCTTCTGGGCTTCCATGATGGTGATCCGCTTCTCCCTGAGGTTCACCTCACTCGTCCTGGTTGCCAGCAATTCACCGATGCGCATTCCGGTCCGGAGCAACACCAGGATCAGGGCCCGGTCACGAGGTTTCTCAATAACCGCCAGGAACTGTTGGACCTCTTCCGGGTCTATGGCCCGGGGGAGCGCCTCCGGCACCTTGACCCGCAGCTTCCTTTTCAGAAGATCGGGGTGCGCCACCTCCTGATCCACCAGATACCGGAGAAAGGCATAGAGGAGCCTCAACCGGGTGGACACGGTGTTGGGCTGCATGCCCCGGTCCTGCTCGTGTTCGATAAAGCTGCTCATATCCTCTCTGGTAATGGTTTCCAGGGAGTTCCTACCCCGCTCCTTCAGGTAAGACAGAAAGAGCATCAACGTCGTAAAGTTGCTGCGGATGGTGTTGGGCCGGCAATTGCGCCGCTTCAGGTCGTACAAATAGTCCTGGACGTACGGCCGCCCAAGCAGCCCCTTTTCGATCAGCTGCCCTAACCACTTTTCAATGAGGGGATTCTTACCTGGGGGTTAACGCGTCCGTCTCTTGATCCGGACTCTCAGGTGGGTTGAACGGCTGGCGGTCTTTAAATTTCTCTTGAGGAACATGCTCAATGGCCATCACTACCTCCTTTTCCTCAGAAAAAACAGGTAGATGATGACCTCGGAAACTATCTCCCGTCAATCACCTTTTTATTACGTACAGTGGCAAGTGAGCAGCTATTCTCACTTATTCTTTCCTACCATCCTGACCAATCCCAAAAAATCGGCGACCTGCACCCTTGCCCGCCGGGATCGGAATGATTATCTAATTTTAATAGCGAAAAATTTTCACCCGAAACGAACCTCGGAATTTGATAGCAATTAATAATAAGGTTTAAATATGGCTATGATTCATTATCTGCCGGATGAAAAAGAAATTGAAGCAAACGAAGGTGAGACTATTTTGCTAGCAGCGCTGCGAGTCGGCGTAGCTCATGCCCACCTTTGTGGCGGAAGTGCAAGGTGCTCCACCTGCCGAGTCATTATTATTGAGGGTCTGGAGAATTGTGCCCCTCGAAATGCCGAAGAACAAAGCATTGCTGAAATGTTGCGGTTTGATCAGAAGGTTCGTCTTGCTTGTCAGACAGTCGTCATGGGGAATGTAAAACTTCGCCGACTGGTAACCGATATTCTTGAAGATGTGGATTTAACCAGCCTCTACATTAAAGGGGTTGAGCCTTGTTCAATCGGGGTCGAAAAGTATATCTTGATCCTTTTTTCAGATATCCGAGGATTCACCCCATTTGCTGAGAGCCTGCTTCCTTACGATGTCATTCATGTCCTGAACCTGTACTTCCAGAAAGTGGGTGAAGTGATTGGCCGCCATGGTGGGGTCATCAACAATTACATGGGTGATGGTTTCATGGCGCTTTTTGAAACTGATGACCCGGTTGAGGGCGCCTTACGGTCCGTCAGAGCGGGACTGGAGCTCATCGACACAGTCCAGGAGCTTAAGCCTTATCTCGAAGAACTCTATCATAAAAGTTTTCAGATCCGGGTAGGTCTGCACTATGGACAGGTGGTGGCGGGTAAGCTCGGGTCGCCAGGTAATAAAAGGATGACAGTCATTGGTGATACTGTGAACCTTGCCAGCCGCATTGAGGCCGCCAACAAGCAAGCCGGCACACAATTTCTGATCTCCGCAGATACTTATGCTCTGGTGAGAGAACAGGTTCGGACAGGTCGGCGTGTCCGTGTTACCCTTCCAGGCAAAAGCGGCGAATATGACCTTTATGAGGTAGTTGGATTACAAACATCGCCCTCCCCCTCATCGAAGACTCCAGTCCTCTCCAGGTAAAACCACGCCCAGGTCGATACTAAGATCATATCTGGCATTTTTGCCGCTCCGACGATAATTTTCGCTCCTGGCAAGTGATCTGTTATCGAAGGTGGCTTGTAGACGTCGACTCCGTTTTCCCTTGTTCCGTCTTTACCTGGGGCTCATAACCTGCCGAGCAACGCGTCATTTGTTCATCGAAGGCTTGGTATGTCTATGATCTGAGGTAATTATTTTTTCAGCGTGAAATTTGTGCCATCATGCCTCCCACAAAACAATTTGTTGATAAACAGAGAAGGCTTTCGCCTAAGCTCGGAAAAAGAGGTTCCCAAAACCTCTTATGGACAGAAGCAGCATAGGCTGCCGCATAATCTCAGCTTAGATGGATTATGAGCTTTATTCTTTTAGAGTTCCCTGATAAAAACAAGGATAACAAAAACAACCTGACGCGCACCCGAAAATAGAGGCCAATCGATCTGATCGACCCTCTTATAATGGAGCGCCATATTTATATCTAATAAAATATGCATCTTTTTCGATTTATCCAATTCGATCGCCTCCTAAATGATACTACTGATTCCTCTTTTCTTCTTCCGAGTATAACTAAAGGAGGTAAAAAATGAAGATAGTTTATCACCCAGATTACAATGAGGTTTATGCTTCAGATCCAGCTGCCAGAGAGGGAAGAATAGAAGCTATTTTAAAGGAGCTGAAAGGTAAATATGGTTTTCTTGAACCTAAACCAGCCAGCGAAGACGATTTAAAAAGAGTTCATACCCAATCCCATATTGATTTTATTAAAAGAAATCCCGATGGTTATGAAACTCTATATGAAATTGCTTGTTTGGCAGCCGGGGGAGCAATCCTGGCGGCTGAGTTGGGAATGAAAGGCGAAAGCTCTTTTGGGTTAATCAGGCCCCCTGGTCATCATGCTAGTTCTGATCGTTGTTGGGGCTTTTGTTTCTTCAACAATATCGCTATAGCTTTGGCTAAGCTTCAGGCAGAAAATCGGATTCAAAAGGCTTTAATCTTGGACTTCGACCTTCATTTTGGAGATGGGACCGATAACATTTTTGCTGGAAGTAAGATTAAATATTTCCAGCCACATATTCGAGATCGAGAAGGCTTTGTTGAAGCAATTATAAAGAAATTTGAAGTAGAAAAAGAATACGATATCTTGGCCGTTTCAGCTGGTTTTGATCGACACGTGGAGGATTGGGGTGGCCTCCTCACTAGCGATGATTACCGAATTATTGGCCAGGCAGTAAAAGAGGCCGCTCATAAAATCTGCCAGGGAAGAAGATTTGCTGTCCTTGAAGGCGGTTATAACCATAGCGTTTTAGGTAAAAGTGTCAAAGCGTTCTTAGAGGGATTGGAATAAGAAGAGCTGGGTGATCTGACAGATATTGTTGTTACAACGCTAAGTCTCGCCAGTATCAAACATGGAGCATCGGAGATTGGCGTCTAGGATTTTTACAGAATAGTTACTCAACTCCAGGAGGAATTTCCTGAGCAAATTCCATAAGTTGATATTAGGCGCCTGGATAAGTTTATTTATTCAAAGGCCCTTCAGTGAAAGCTTATTCATCAAGTTATAGGTTAGAGGGAGGGAAGAATGAAGACCTTTAACAAAAGAGGGGACAAAGGGGAAACGAGCCTGTGTTATGGGGAGCGGGTTGCAAAGAGCAGCCCCCGCCCCGAAGCCTATGGCACTATAGATGAGGCCATTGCGGCACTGGGTCTGGCCCGTGCCCTCTCGGAGAAGCCCAAGGTTCGGGAAATTGTGTGCAGCCTGCAACAGGACCTTTCCATCATTTGCGCTGAGCTTGCCACTGACACCGATCACTATGACAAGCTAAAAGGCAAAAATTGGGCGGTAACTACGGAGATGGTAGATCGACTGGAGAAACTGATCGATGACTGTGAGCAGGAGATGGAGATGCCTAAGACGTTCGTCGTACCCGGTGCTTCCCCGGGTTCGGCGGCATTACATCTGGCGCGCACTCTCATTAGAAGGGCGGAGCGAAGGGCTGTGGGCTTGCATCGTGATAATATGATTGAGAACGAAAATGTGCTGGCATATCTCAATCGGGCGTCAGACTTGGTTTTCACCCTGGCTCGTTATGAAGAGGACAAATAACAAACTAAGCATTGTTTAAGGCGGGAAGCTACGATGAATCCTCGGCTCCAAGAGATCCTGGATCAAGCTGACCGGGTGATAAACGATGAGGTGCATGGCGGTTCATATTGTGGTCCGGTACTGGGGGTGGTTTTCAGTTTATAAGGACGGGGTGGTGGTTCGGGCCAACATCGTTGGCTCGAATTGAAACTAACTGGTCTGACCGGAAACTTATCAAACGTCTGAAAATTCTGCCTATCCGGATCATATCGATACCTTTAGAATGGGCGAGGTCATTCCCTTGATCTCGCCCATTCAGTTATTAGCCATATAAATTTTCAATCCATCTCACAACTTCAACATCGCTGACTTTCCCCAGATACCTTTGCGTTGTGGAAAGGTTGGCGTGTCTCAGAATAACCTTACTGACGATCTCTACAGGCACGCCCGATCTCGAGGCATAGGTGGCCGCATGACGCCTCAGGTCATGAGGTCTTAAATGAACCCCGACCAAGGCGCCAGCCTTTCTGACCATAACCCTGGCAGCAGTATAGGTTATGGAAAAACTCTTTGATCCTCTACATCTCTGGTGGCGAGGTTCAAAATTTCACCCACCCTCATACCACCCCTGGCCATGAGTTCCAGCATGGGTCGGTTTCTTACCCTGGTAGTCCGGAAGATTACCTCATCAATGGTTTCTTTTTCCAGGATTTGTCAATGGGCAAGCTCCCCGGGCCTAAAAAGTTTCCTCAGCATCGGGGTATCGCATGGATCAGGAAGCTGGGAATCGAGGTTGTTCCGGATGAAGTTGAAGAAGGCTTTGAGGTAGGAATAACGGGGGTGCTTAATTAATTGCTTACAGCCCTCATTCAAGCCGACCAAAAAGGAGAGAACTTCCTCGGATGAGATGGAATCCAGATCCCGGTGGGGAAAATGGTCACGGAACTTTGAGAGGAGCGACCCATAAGTTCGGTTCGTATTTTTTTTTGGGAGTTCAACCGATGGTAATCCAGGTAAAGTTCGATACCCTTGGCTACTTTCATGCTCCACCTCCTGATCTTGGTAAATCGGCCCGATACCGATAGGCAGAGCATATCAAAATTTTCCCGAGAAATCTGATAAGTTCTCGTCTTGGCAAGCTGTACGTAATAGATCCTGTTTTTTCTATAGATTGTGGTGGGTTAGGTGTTACTTTTCTCTCTCATCATTTCCTTGCTGTCAAGCGGTTTTTGATATAGCCCTCCTTTCCGGGATAGCCGAGGCAGGTGGCGCCTGCGAGAATGGGCCCTAAATTGCTCGTCGGAGCAGGCGCCCCCTGCCGGTTCGATGCAAAGACTTGAGTTTTTGCCTGGGCTGGGCTCATCCAGTCCTTTGCAGCACCACTGCCATGGCCTGGTGATAGTCCCGCTGTACCTTGAGATTGGATACCCGGCAGTACCGCTGAGTGGTTTTGATGCGGGTGTGCCCCAGGAGGTCCTGGATGGTCACCAAGGCGGCGTCGGCATTCAGGAGCTGAGTGGCCATAGTGTGCCGGAGCTGGTGGCACGACACCTTGAGCCTCGCCTGACGGGCGTAATGCTCCAGGCGTTTTTGGATGCCCCGCACTGAGATAGCTTTGCCCCTGCATCTCCCTTTATCCACCAGGAAGACTTCTTTGATTCGGCTGGCCGGCCTTACCCGGAGGTACTGGTCCAGGGCCTCATAGGCGTCGTCGCTCAGGTACACCACCCGGTCTTTGGCGCCCTTACCCTGATGGACAAAGACCTGACTGCGCCGCAGGTCCAGAGCCGCCAGTTTCAGCCGGGCCACCTCCTCCACCCGCAACCCGCATCTAAGCATCAGCATGACCATGGCCTGGTCCCGGCGGTCATGGATAACCTTTAAGAGCCTGCCAACCTCTTCATCTCGCAGGTGTCGAGGCAGCGGCCGGGACAGCCGCAAGGCATAGCCGCGCTTCACCGGGTTGACCATCGCCACCTGCTCTTCTTCAATGAGGTAGTGGTAAAATCCCCGGATGCTGTCCAGATGGCAGTTGATGGTTTTGGGCTGCAGCCTTTTATCCAGCAGGTGATCGAGGTAAGCCAGGAGCTTTTTGTAATTTACTTCCTCAATGGGTACATTCACCCAGACCACGAACTGCTTCAGCGTGTGCATATAGTTTTTAATGGTATGGCCCGAGTAGTTCCTTCTCTTCAAGAACCGGCGGTAATTCAGAATCGCGGCGGTGATGGCCATAGGGTTCTCCCTTTTCGATGATCGCCATCGCCCGGAAGTACTCTTCCCGGCGGGTGTTGTCCGTCAGCCTGGCGTAGCGCCGGGTCATCTCGATGCTGCTGTGGCCCAGGAGCTGCTGTAGACACTCCAGGCGCATCCCGGCGTTCAAGAGCTCGGTGGCGCAGGTGTGCCTGAGACAATGCAGACTATAGCCCTTATGCGCCAACCCTGCCTGGTCCAGATATTTGGCGAACCTCACCCGGACCGCGGTGTAACTCAAGCGCGGCCGTCCCTGGCCGTAGAACAGACGTTCCTTAGCCGGGTCTCTCATTTGCAACCACACCATTAAGGCCTTACCGGCGTCCTCACTTAGGTAGGCCACCCGGCCCACCCGGGTCTTCTGGGCTTCCATGATGGTGATCCGCTTCTCCCTGAGGTTCACCTCACTCGTCCTGGTTGCCAGCAATTCACCGATCCGCATTCCGGTCCGGAGCAACACCAGGATCAGGGCCCGGTCACGAGGTTTCTCAATAACCGCCAGGAACTGTTGGACCTCTTCCGGGTCTATGGCCCGGGGGAGCGCCTCCGGCACCTTGACCCGCAGCTTCCTTTTCAGAAGATCGGGGTGCGCCACCTCCTGATCCACCAGATACCGGAGAAAGGCATAGAGGAGCCTCAACCGGGTGGACACGGTGTTGGGCTGCATGCCCCGGTCCTGCTCGTGTTCGATAAAGCTGCTCATATCCTCTCTGGTAATGGTTTCCAGGGAGTTCCTACCCCGCTCCTTCAGGAAAGACAGAAAGAGCATCAATGTCATAAAGTTGCTGCGGATGGTGTTGGACCGGCAATTGCGCCGCTTCAGGTCGTACAAATAGTCCTGGACGTACGGCCGCCCAAGCAGCCCCTTTTCGATCAGCTGCCCTAACCACTTTTCAATGAGGGGATTCTTCCTGGGGGTTAACGCGTCCGTCTCTTGATCCGGACTCTCAGGTGGGTTGAACGGCTGGCGGTCTTTAAATTTCTCTTGAGGAACATGCTCAATGGCCATCACTACCTCCTTTTCCTCAGAAAAAACAGGTAGATGATGACCTCGGAAACTATCTCCCGTCAATCACCTTTTTATTACGTACAGTGGCAAGTTATCCATGGTTCAGAGGATTAATGCTTTAATATGACATTTTTCGTGCTCTAATGGCGGCACAAACCTAGGAATGTAGGATATATCCACCCATAAAGACACGTGAAGTTTCATATTTAGATATTGTCGAAAAGCTGAGAGTAATTGCTCAATTGATCAGCGCCAACCCCAGAAAAACGTTCCCCAAGTGGGTGTTTGATATTGAATCATGTAATAAGGGACTGTTAAGAATATTTGAAAAAGAAAGCGTTGCTCTGGGTTACTCCGGCAAGTTGAAGGAAAATAATCCGGATTTGCAAGACCTGCGCCAAGCCATACTTAAACTCGCCGGGCTCAGTATGACCGGCGGCTTTGGCATTTGCATTGATGTGATCTGTCAGACTATAATGTCTGCTGTCCATGACCTAAAACAACAATGGGATCGTAATGAAGGAAGGCGAGTCCTGGCTTTGAAAGCCACAAGCATTAATTTACCCACCTTTACTCACCATTCCCAAAAACCCTTTAACTATAAAGATAATCCATCTTCACTTTTCCCTTGACATACTCTTTTTTCCCTTTATATTAGTCTTAGAAGTTGGATATACGGTTGGAAAAATCCTCTGGCTTAGACAGGACAAGGCCAAAAAGGAGATAGACCATGAAGCGCATCAAGACCAGCTATCCGGGAGTGTATTACCGGGAAGTGAGGCGCCTGGGGGGACCCGGCCAGGAGAAGGTCTATTACATCGTGTTCAAGAAGGAAGGCAAGGTCCATGAGGAAAAGGTAGGCCGCCAGTTTGCCGATGATATGACCCCGGCCAGGGCTGCCCGAATCAGGGGAGAGCGCATTGAGAGAAAGCGCCTGTCCCGAAAGGAAATCCGGGAGATTGAGGCACTTGTCAAATGGACAGTTGAGAGATTGTGGCAGGAATACCGCGCCCAAAAGCCTGACTCCGAGGGGTTAAGAATAGACCAGGGGCGCTTTGATAATTACCTGAAAGCCGGGCTGGGAAGCAAGGAACCCCGGAATATCGCGCAGCTTGACGTTGACCGGCTGCGGATCGGCGTGGCGAAAACCAAAAAGCCTCAGACCGTCAAGCACGTCCTGGCGCTGCTCCATAGAATCATTAACTTTGGCATCAAAAAGGGACTCTGCCCCGGCCCCCCCTTCAAGGTAGAACTCCCGAGAGTTGACAATAAAAAGACAGAGGACCTCACCCCGGAGCAGCTAACTGCCCTCCTGGAAGCCATAGACCAAGACTCCAATATCCAGGCTGGCAATCTCATGCGGTTGGCTCTGTTCACCGGCATGAGAAAAAGCGAACTTTTCCGGCTGCAATGGCAGGACGTGGATTTTGACCGGGCCTTTATCCACATTCGCACCCCCAAATCCGGCCAAGATGAGAAAATCCCCTTGAACGCCGCGGCCAGGGAGTTACTGCAATCGCACCCCCGCACTGGCAGCCCTTACATCTTTCCCGGACGTGGGGGCAAACAGCGCATGGACATTAGCAGGCAGGTAAACCGCATAAAACAGGCGGCGGGCCTCCCCAAAGAATTCCGGCCCCTTCACGGCCTGAGACACGTCTACGCGTCCATGCTGGCTTCAAGCGGCCAGGTGGACCTCTACACCCTGCAAAAGCTCCTGACCCACAAGACACCGGCCATGACGATGCGATATGCCCATCTGCGAGACGAGGCACTACGGCGGGCCTCTGAGTTGGCGGGAGACTTGCTCACCCAGGCCATGAACGGAAGCAAGGCCCAGGTTGTAAATTTGAAGGGAGAAGAATAAGACCAAGGCTATCCGGCTCCTGGGAGCCAGAAAATAGCGGGCCAGCCCGGTAAGCGCACCCCGAACTGGCCCTGACCGCAACACAAACCTGAATAGGAGGTTCATGTCATGGCTGAAAAAGATTCTATCACAAACGGAAAGCCGCGCACCTTGGAAGAACTGTCTGAAAAATCAGGGGTTGATTTAAGAACCATCAAAAGATTTATGGAGTCTGGGATTTCCAATAACCCCCTTGAGCTTGCTCAGAAAAAAATAAAGCACATCCGCACCATCGGGGGGCTTATGGAAGATAGCGCCTGGGCAAGCGAGGATTTTACCCTTGGGGCTGATACTATGAAGGCTCTGGGAGAAATAATTCAGGACTTGGCCTTTGAAGTCCAGGAGCATATAGGGGCAGCCGAGCATATCCTGGCCGGTACTACCCAGGAAGCGCCGGAAGGGGGCAGCCATGAGTGAAAAATCTACCACAAAGACGGCCAAGGATAAGGAGCTACTTGACCTTTCGGAGCTACCCCTGGAGCTTCAAGAGGCAATCAGGGGACTTCTGGCGGGGAAGGATAAGCCTCCAAAGGAAAAAGAAATTGAATGGGAATGGCTTGCCGATTTAATGGATCGGGCTTTATGGCCCCTCACCGGATTTGCCAAAATGCTGGAGGATAGGACGCACGAGGACGATATGCTGCTGGTTCTAAAACCTTTAATGGACCTGGCAAAATCGAACTTGGATAAGCTGGAAGAAGTTTTGGCCCAATCCTTTGGGGGATATATCAAAATCGAGACTAGCCCTTCATTAGAAACCTTTGGAGCCTTTAGGCCAGGAGATTTTATCAGGGCCTATATTGATCCTGCCAAAAGCGGGACTACGGCTCTCGCGCCGGAAGGGGGTGAATGATGGAAAAGGAACCTATAACAAAAGCAAAGGATTTTTCATGCGAGATTGATACTGAGTTAAACCAGCTCATTGCCCTGGGAGATTTACTAGGGCAATTAAAACCCGATTGTGAATTTCTTGACAAAACCCTTGAATATCTAGGGCATACAATTATCGGGATTGGGAGGCGGATTGAGAAAATGACCGACCCCACCTATAAAGCGAGTTATGAACAAGGGAAAAGGGCCGCGGCCCAAGGGGGTAAATGATGGCTAAGAAAAAATCCCCAAAACAAGACCAGGGACAACCTTGGGAGGAAATCCCGATTACTCAGGAGATGCTTGATAATCTTGCGAGTCTGCCCCCAAAACAATTTCAACGGGAGATAGTTGGGCAGGTCCATGAACTTTATCTGCAACTGGCGGCAACCATCACATGGACTGCTGAGCAACGGGATATGGTTGGCAAGGTCTTTGGTGAGGCTATAATGACACTCGCCAAAGGAATAGACGAGCGTTTAAGAACCCTGGAGCAATGGGCTTTTTGCACAACCATCCTCTTTAATCAGACGAGGGGGCTTCCGCCGGACATCGAAAGAAATCGGGGGATTGCTGAAATGTTCCTTGTTGATTTTGATAGTATCGGGAAAGAGACGGGGGCGGACGCATAACCCACAACCGGGGGAGGGGGCGGCCTCTCCCCTTCCAATAGAGGATGATGGTCATGGGAAAAGTTTTATATCTTAAGGGCAAAGAATCTACTTCTGTATTTACTGATCCAGCATTCGGGCCACCAGGGGAGAAGATATGCGCGATCGTGATAGAGGGGCCGGGAGCTGAAATATTGTCAGGGGTTGCAAATCCCCAGGCAAGAGAGAATATGGATGCCTGGGATGAAGAAATGGAAATATCCTTTAAGGCTTCTGTCAGGGAAGTTTTCAGGGATTTTGCTGAGAACAAGTATTCTGATACCACATACCCGCCAGCGATCTTGATAATTTGGGATCCGGCCATAAACGAATCTGGAATAATAATCGATGGCAGCCTTTTTGACATATGTTGTCCAGGCTTTATTTCAGATAACCTCCGGAAGACCTTGCAAGTAATGTGGAATGAAGGCCCCACCATCGAGAGGTGAAGCATGGGCGTTACCGTGCGGCAAAAAGAAAGGGGGGGGTAGTGGCCGGGGAAGTTACTGGATTTGAGGAATTGGTTACTAAGACCACAGGCGGGGCTTGTGGCCCTAAACCCCAACAAGGGAGGGGCGGGGCCTCTCTCCCTTTAACAAGGCAAAGCATATGAAAACTTGGAGTTTCGAAGAATTAAGGGGTCTATGTAGGGGAAAAGGGATTTCAGATAATGTCATTTCTAACTTTTCCACCTATGGAACGTCTTTGGATTGGCGATATCATCGTGCCAAATTTCATGCTGAACAGGCTCATAATATTTGGAAGGATTTGGTGAGCCAATCATTTTCGTTTGGTGATGAAAGATATAATGAGGCAGAGTTTTCATATGAAGCATATGTAGAAGCATGTGTCCAATCACTTCATTCAATGGCTGATATACTTGGGCAAATAATTAATATTGTTCTTTTGGGAGGCCATTTCTCTGAGGATAATGCCTCGTTAAAAAAAGTAGCAGGGTATATAAAAAAAGGGGGGATAGCTCCAAATGTGCTAACAAATCTAAAAGAATTATTAGATAGCAAAGAATTTCGATACATAGAAGCCTTTTGCAATACTATTAAACACAGAAGGTTAATTAAAACCCAATTCAGGGCTGAATATGGTGGAGACTATAGAAACGAAGAGGGGTTAGTGTTTGAGGAGTTCAATTATAAGGCTGTAACCTATCCTAAAACTTGGGCGAAAGATATAATTGACAAATATCGGGAGAAGGTTTTCAACATGGTTGTTGAAGTAGGATTAAAAATTAATGATTTTATGCGTTGAGAATTAATGAGAAAAAGTAAGGAAGCGCTTTGAGCGTCACGGTGCGGCAAAAGGAGAAGGGCAAGGGGCAGAAGCCCGGGAGGTGAGACATGGCAACGATCCGCAAACGAGTTAACAAGAAAGGCGTGGCGTCCTGGCAGATTGATTATTACGATCCCCAGGGCAAGCGAAAAAATAGTAAGAGAATGGGGAAATTTTATTTATTCACCTTATTCGTACTTATATCAAGCGTTGCCAGTTGTGCGACACCTTATCAAGCCCGAAGCCTAAGAGGTGGATATTCAGACACTCAACTTGCTCCAGATGTTTTTCGCATCTACTTCAGCGGTAACGTCCCTACATCAAAGGAGAGGGCTGAGGATTTTGCTTTGTTAAGAGCCGCTGAGTTGAGTCTCCAACGAGGGTTCAAGCATTTCGCTATCATTGGTGCCGAGTCATCATCTATCCAAATCGGTAGCTTCCTTATACCGGGTTCTGCACAAACAACAGGGACAGCCTTCGCTACTGGGAATATTGGAACTTATCCTGGTACAGCTACCTATACTGGAACTTATTCTGGCACAACTACTTATACCCCATCCACCACTTTTCAAATGGCTAAACCACATACCAGTCTCCTAATCAAGTGTTTCACCGATAAGCCTGAAAACGTCTATACTTTTGACGCAGCATTTATCGTGCAATCATTAAAGCAGAAGTACAACATCGAATAATTTGGCCCCCTCACCCCCGGCTGATCTCCGGCGGGGACAGGCTGGCAATCTCCACCAGCTTGGGGGTCAAAATCTTGGAGAGCCGTAAGGAGAGACGAAATGCCAGGGTTATTGAATGTTGTAAATGATGAACTAATTGCCCTTGTTGAACAAAAATGGCTGAATGTATATCGGGGGCAGCTCTATCAAAATATTAAATTGATTCGCTTCTTAAGAAAAGTCAAAACCCAGACTCCTTTTCTCAAAATCCCAGAACGATTAAAAGCCCACATAAAAGAGAATCAAGCCAAAGATGACAGGCTACGGAATGAATGGGAACAGCTTATTAATTTTAAGACCATTGTAGATGAATGGGAGCAGCGCTTATGTAAGCGATTAGACAAATTAAGACATTTAAAAAAGGATGAATGGGGACAAGTTACTATTGATAAACTAATAGCGAATAAAGAGATATTTGAGGAACCACTTGTAGAATACGAAGATATAATAATAAATTATTCAATGGGGACATGGAATTTCCAAAGTAAGCATTTAAAGTTAATAAAACTTTGTTATAAATCAGTTGAATTCCTAATAAAGGAATTTGAGATTTTTAGTCATGATACATTATTGGGGGATTTTGTTCGCTCGCTTCCGGGTCAGAGTGAAAAAATCCGCTTGGAAGCAGCATCAAGACTATCTAAAAACTATTTTTCTCGGCCAATCTATAATAAAAGATGGAGATATTTGGACCAAGAAATCCGCCAGGAATTGAGCCGCCGCGTCACCCTATTGGGAGAACCCCCCAAAAATTTAATTAATCTCTCCATTTTGACGAGCGTATTTTCTCTACCCTCCGCAATTTTAAAGAAGGCTAAGGAAAAGAAATTGGGAGATTCTTCTCTGGCCGAATTAGAAAAAAAACCTGAGATATTAAAAACAGCAATGGCCGACCTGACCACCAACGATCTTGTTGGCTCTTGGTGGCGAGACATATACCGCGAACTCCCCTTTAAAGAAGAGAAAGAATCCACAGAGGAAGAGGAAGGGCTGCATGGGGAATTAGAAATAGCTGCTACAATTTTGAGATCATCCAAAAAATATCAGGAATGGCTTTGGGATGAGATAAACGACTTGAATACCGAACTTGTTCTCCAGAAAAAATTAGAGTCATTGAGGCTCACCCCAGGAGAGCAGATGATAATTAAAGCGAAGCTTGCAGGAAAAGAGCCAAAAGGCACCCCAGGCGCTATAAAAACAGCGATTTCCAGGTTGCGAGACAAAGCCAAGAAAAAATGAAAAAAATTTGAGGCACTGTAACTTTTTGGGCCTTCTTAAAGGGATGTAGATAAAGGGGCACGATAACCCCTCAAAATCCCTTTAGGGAGGTTGCCATGACCAGCTTCATTGCCCTCTACCGGGGGCGCACTCTTAATGATGCCTGCCTGATAGCATTATCTTCAGACCCCACCATCATTTCAGACTTTACCACACGTCTTATATCCGAGCCATTGCATGAAAATGACCCCGCCCTTCGGGAATTGAGCAAGGGGCGGCGGCGCGCCCTGAAGATTGTCCAGGAAGAAGCCCAACCCTGACCACAGGAAACAACTCAATAAACCGTTTTGGAGGCTTTTATGGAACTGCAAGACCGCTATGTGAATGATGTTGAGGCCGCAAAAATTCTTTCCATAAGTCCCCAGACCGCGAGGAACTGGAGATTTTTGGGACGTGGGCCTGCCTATACCAAGCGCGGCGGGATGGTTCGCTATCTAGTGCGAGACCTCTTTGATTTTATGAACTCGGGGCGCATTGACCCCGAGGCCCAGCGGGAAGCCCCGTGAGCCGGAAGATTGCACTATTTCTGCATTGGTATCTCCTGGCCCTGCTTATCCCGCCTGACAGGACTTGGGAACCAGCCTTGAGTTTGGGCTTGGACCGGGCGCTTGCGGCCCTGGAGGGAGACACATGCTAACCCCCCAGGGAGCTTTCACAAAAAAGGTTTTTGCCGATGCCAAGCCGGTAAATCCGCAGCCGACCCCAGGCGACTTCTTGTTCAAGGTCTGCTGGCCGACCAAAAAAAATCTCTTTTCCCCCACCCCCGAAAAATCAGAATCCACTAGAGCAAAGGTAAAGCCCATGCCGATAACCCAGGCGATTGATACTTTGAAATTTTTACACCCCGGCGGGGAAGTCTTTGAGTTATGCGCTATTGGCCCCAAGACCCCCAGGGGCCAAGAGCTATGGGAAGGATTCGCGGGGGGCAAAAAGGCGATTGTGGCCGGATACTATAAAGACCCCGCGGCGGCGGCAAGGCTGGCTATCCAAATCAAGGCAGAGGGGCTATATGTCACCTTGAATCCTTGCCAGAAGGCTTTGCTTGCACGGGCTGACCATCGCCTGAAAGCCAATATGGACCGCACGGCTGACCACCACATAGATGAGATAAACAACCTCCTGATAGATGTTGACCCCAAGCGGCCCACGGGCATAAGCAGCATAGACCAGGAGCATGTGATGGCTCTGGAAATGGCCCAGATTATCAAAGCGGACATGGCTAAAGAGGGGTGGCCGGACCCTCTGGTGGGGGACTCCGGCAACGGGGGACACCTGATATATCCCCTTCACCTTCCTAATAACCAGGAAAGTGTTGACCTGATAAAAGCCATGTCAGAGGCCCTGGCCCTGCGTTATGCAGACCAGCTAAAGAGCAGGAACCTAGAGATAGACCAAAAGGTTCACAACCCGGCCAGGCTCACGAAACTTTACGGCACGATGGTAAGAAAGGGGGACAATACCCAGGACCGGCCCCACAGGTTAGCACAAATCATTTCCTTGCCGGAGATCCGCCAGCCTGTCCCCCTGGAGCTTCTTAAAAAACTTGCGGCAACTATCCCGGCCCAGGAACCAGCACAACCTCAGACTAAGGAACCAAACGGGAGACGGCTTGACGTGGCGGCTTACCTGGCCCACTACGGTATTGAGGTGGTGAAGGTGAAGCCCCACAAGGGAGGCTTCCTTTACGGCCTGAGAGAGTGCGTCTTTGACCCTTCACATACCGATAATGAGGCGGCCATAGGGCAGACCCAGGAAGGGAAACTCTATTATCAATGCTTCCACAACAGTTGTAAAGACTGCACCTGGGCAGGGGCCAAAGCCATTATAAGCGGCGGGGACCGGCTAACTGATTTTATGATCGGCGGCCGGAGGGCAGGGGAGCCTACCCCCCAAAAGCCCCAGGAGAAGCCAGCACCCAAAGACCACCAGGTGGGGGAGGATGAAGGGAAGGCTCAAGAACCCGGATTTGCCGATACCGAATTGCTGAATTTTGCCCGCGCCGGCCAGGTGGGGGATGCCCGATTGTTCATAAGGCTCTTTAAGGGAACCTATTGCTATGACCACGCTGCCGGGCGCTGGTTTAAGTGGGGAGACCATTATTGGATTGAAGATGATCTAAAGAATGTTCTCATAGCCCTGGACCGGGTGATTGATATTTATGAGCAACAGGCCCAGAAATGCGCCTGGAGGCGGGCCAGGGCAACCCGCGATGGTAACGATACTCTGGCAAAACAGGCCGCTGCCGAAGAAACCATTTTTCTTAAGAAAATTACTCAATTACAAAAGAAGGATTGGCGTAAAGATGTGCTTGAGTTTGCATCCGCAGGTGAGGGTTCATTAGGTATTTCCGGCAAAGAATGGGATAGCACCCCCCTTCTAATCGCCTGTTCCAACGGAGTCATTGACCTTGATACCGGGGGCTTTCGGGATGGACGGCCAGATGATTTTATCAAAACAGCTTGCCCTACTGAGTGGCACGGCCAACTTGAACCAGCCCCCCAATGGGATAAGTTTCTTGAACAAATCTTTGATGGGGACCGGGAGCTTATCTTCTATGGGCAACGACTTTGCGGTTATGCCACTTCGGGACAGAGGAAAGAGAGAGTGACACCCTTCGCCTGTGGTTCAGGCTGGAATGGCAAAGGAACCTATTTTGAAACTATGGGATGCACATTAGGAAAATTAGCTGGCCCGGTCCCGGCTGAACTCCTGTTAGAAGAAAGTAAGCACCATCATAAATCAGGTGGAGCACCCACCCCTGAGATTATGATGTTGAGGGGCAAGCGGTTGGTATGGGCCAGTGAAACCAATGAGGGGCGGCGGCTCAATGCTGGCAAGGTTAAATGGCTAACGGGTGGAGACACCCTGATTGGCCGTGACCCTTTTGGTAAGAAGATGGTGGCTTTCCCACCGACACATACCCTCTTTTTAATGACTAACCATAAGCCTAAGACCAATCCTGACGACCTTGCATTGTGGGGACGGCTCCACATAATACCTTTCGACCTTTCCTTCGTGGACAACCCTACCAAACCCCTCCAGCGCAAGCGGGACAAGCATCTGGCAGATAAGTTGAAAAAGGAGGCCCCAGGTATTCTTGCCTGGCTGGTTCGGGGATTCTTTGAGTGGAAGAAAAGGGGCTTAGACCCTCCCCCAAAGGTTTTAGAGGCCACAGAACAATACCGGCAAGAGCAGGACACCGTAGGGCAGTTTATAGCCGAAAAGTGCAAGCTGGCCGCGGGGATGCAAGTCAAGTCAAGCGAAATGTTCAAGGAATATCGCCAGTGGTGCGATGATAACGGATTTATGGCGGTTTGGGGAAATATCTTTGGAGAAAGTATGAAAGCTAAATTTGCATGGAAAACCACCATGAACGGAGTTTTTTACTATGGAATCGGATTACTGGAGCAAGATATATGAACCCTCTCAAAAAACGAATGTGTCAACCATGCGGGTTTGCGGGGAAGTATGAACCCTATTAACCCATTTCCCCAAAAGTCCCTTACGAGAATACCGTTTTTTACATATGAAAGTAATGGGCAAATGACCTCAGAGGGTTCATATTTTTTCCAATCTGTGTCAACCATGCGGGTTTGCCAAAAAAAAAGGGTTCATAAAGGGTTCATAAGCTAATATTTTCAATATGTTACTAAATATTCATGGTCACTAATTCCGACCATTTCTCAATAGGGTAAGGGGTAGGCCGTGGTGATTCTGGTGGACTCACGAGAACAAATCCCGTTTGCCTTCCAGGGATATGATGTTGACCTGGAGCCAACCACTTTGACCACAGGGGATTATTCGATTAGGGGCTTCCAGAACCAAGTGAGCATCGAGAGGAAGGGCCTGGATGACCTTGTTTCGTGTCTTATGAATGGTAGCCGACAGAGATTTGAAAAGGAATTGAGTAGGGCCAGGGGCCTTGACTTTTTTGCTATAGTGGTGGAGGGGGCCTTATCTGATATTTCGATGGGCAAATATAGGTCTGAGATGAAGCCACAGGCAGCCTTGCAGAGCATCATCACCTTTCAAGTGAGATACCGGGTTCCCTTCCTCTGGTGTGGCAACCGAGCCGGGGCGGAGTATATGACCTACTGGCTACTTGCCAAATATCTCAGGGAAATAGAAATGCGTTATCAGCAAGCGGTGAGATGGCAAAAGAACGGGGAAAAGGAGAAAGCGGCATGAGTGACGAGTCAGTTTGCGAGATCCAAAAAAACAGCCGGGAGACGATCAGGTTTCGCTTGGGGGAGTTCCAGGGGCGTAGGTTCTGCGATATGCGAGTTTTTATTAATGAGGATGGCAAAAACCCGTCTCCAAGCAAGAAAGGGTTAGCGGTATCCCCCCACCTGTGGCCGCAATTCAAGGCAGCCCTGGCAAAGCTGGAAGCGGCCATGATTGAGGCCGGGTGGATTGATAAGGAGGACATTTAGACATGGCTCTTTTAGACTGGTTATTATCTCAAGACCCAACGCAGACCGGCACCTCTGGCCTTTTGGGTAAGGGCTTCAATCCAAAGGCGTTGGCAGGCATGGGGCAGATTAACCCCACTTGGCCGGGCGCACAGCAGCCGCCATTTGGTCTGTTAAACCCCAACCTGGGGGGATTTTCCAAACTATTCCAACAGTTGCCGGGAAGCTTCCCCCCTTCAAGGCAGCAGGCAGGAACGGCGGGAGGTGTCCCGGCGTTCACAGGGGAGTATCAACCAAACTTGGACCTTGAGGATATGAAACAGCTTGCCCGGAGATTGGGCCTCCCCTTACCAACGAGTGATGATGAGGCAGAGATTATGAAGTTTAAGTCTCAAATGTCTCCCTATCTGGAGCAGTTACAGGGCACTTCATTCGCTATGCCGCCAACTTTGGCGATTTAAAAGTTGTTTCCTTCTTTTTTATATTGTCAGGTCTCAATAAGGAGTAAGTTATGGAAGATAAAAACCTAATCAGGCTTAAAAAGAAACAAGCCTTTGTGCAAGCCTTGGCTAAAATAGGGACGGTTTGGCCTGCTTGCCAAGTAGCAGGAATCAATTACAGGCAACAAGTGTATGAGTGGCGTAATACAGACCCGGAGTTTGCCAGGCAGATGGACACAGCAATGGAAGCTTATACTGACATGCTGGAAAGAGAATGTGACAGGCGGGGTTGTGAGGGTTTTGTGGAGCCTGTTTTCTTTAAAGGGGAAAAGGTAGGGGAAGTAAAGAAACACAGTGACCTCTTATTAATGTTTCGCCTAAAAAAGTTGCGGCCCGAATACCGGGACACAATCAAGATTGATGCTTCTCCAACTATAATAGGCATTTTTAGCCAGGAGATAGCGAACCGATATTTAAGGCAGCCGGAGTCGGAGCCGCAGCCGGAACCTCAGTTATTAGATGTGACTACACCACAGGAGAAAGAATAAAAAGCGGGCAACCCCACGGCTGGTATGGCCTGGGGGGTTTTAGCGGGGGTGACCCGATGATAGTTTACCCTGGAGTTTTGGTTGATAGTCTTAATGCAAAAAATCACAGGTGGCTGTTAGCACTAGCAGCAAACCGTCTTAACCAGGGCAAGTTCAACGCCACAGGAGAAATAACTTTAACCGCCAATCAGGGCAGCACCGACTTGATAGATGCAAGGTTGCAGCCGTATAGTTTCGTGAAATTCGACCCACTTACGGCCCATGCCGCAACGGAGCTTTACGGCGGCACCATGTATGTGCTGGCAGCGAACAGGGATGCGGGGACATTTACCATAACCCACGCTAACAATGCACAAACCGACAGGACATTTAATTACTTGATTATAGGATGATAGTCGGTTTTGGTTGCTTAATTCTTTAGGCGCTGTATAGTTCAGAGGGTTTTAACGGTTTAAATTTGGCGATTATATACTTGACAAATCCTAATTTTTGGGCGGGGAAAGGAGGTCGAAATGGATATGCAAGGCAAAGCAGAATTAATATATCGGGGCATCTTACTAATTTTGTTTATAGTTTTCCTGTTTATTTTTTGGCAATATGCCGAGAAATATGCCGAGAATGGACGCTATACCTATTACCATGAAGTCTACGACAATGGCGTGCATAGGTATGTAGTGGATACTCGTACGGGGACGCTATATGGACATTTTCATGATGATGAAAATAAAGGGAAAGATTCATTCTGCTATAAACGTGAATTACGGACAAATAAGGAATGGATAGCGTCCATCATAGTAAATCCGCCAATATCCACAAAAAAAGAGCCTAAACCCCCTTCAGTTAAATAATATACTAAGGGTGCGCCAAGTATATAATCGCCTTTTATTTGGCCTTCTCACCCCCAAAGATGCTCCGTTCATAATCTTCATGAGCCTTAACCGCGGCATCTGCTATATCGGCATACCCAAGCCACCCTATCTGGTTTCTCAAGATTTTCCCCTGAGCACTTATAGGAATTGCCTTTAACTCATCCAGCGTGAACTGCTCAGGTTCAGGGCGCTCTAACGGTTCCAATTTTAGAACAGCCTTTTCTCCCAGCGGGGGTAGGACAAACTTTTCCCGAGAAGCTTCTTTGCGTACTTCCTTCATATGGTCCTGGACAAGTTTTTTCACGAGCAGTTCAACTTCTTCTTTTGAAGGCCCCGTTTTCTCTTGAATATGGGAAGTGATTCCTTGATTAATAAATGTTAGCCTGGAGTGCCCATACCAAGAAGCAAATACTACGAAACCCGCACTAATGATTCCCATAATCAAGAATCCTAGTGCAATCTTAGGGAGCATTGGACCACCTTTTGGGGTCATTTGGGGCCACCTATCAATAAGCGCTAATAACGCAGCTAAAACAAAAGACAAAATACAAGCTATGCTTCCCCAATCTGATAAATTCATGGATAATCCTTCTAAACTGAATTTTAGTGTTCGCGAGTCTACCAAAACCCATTTCGCGAATCCATGAATTTATGTATATTAATTACTTTTAAGTAGTTACCTTATTCTGGGACATTCCGAATCTTTTTAGATATATGTGATGCCTGTGTAGGGGTTCTATCTGGAGACCCCCCCCGGTCATTCCGGCCCCCCCCCACCCCCAGGGGAACGCCGGGAAGAAACCACAGCAAAAGCCAATGGAAAGAAAAGAAAAGGAGGGCCGGGAGGCCCACCCCTCTTGAACCCGAACAGCAATTAGACCACTATCCTATCGCCTGGCCCTACCCTACGACCTCACCACAGCCCCGTAGTGAGGCGATTGAGGGGAGGGTAAGGGTTAGTATCCCTCTCTACCCCACTCTATTGAGAACCCTTCACAACAAGCGCATCTTCAACTTGTGGCTAGCCTGCCATACGCAAGAAGAAATAGGGGAGAAGGAGGGATTAACTCAAAAGGCGGTGAGCTTGGTGGTAGAAGAAATGGCAGAATTGCCAAAAGTTGTAAAAGCT
>CAVTZS010000003.1:0-183407 GCA_963739295.1 uncultured delta proteobacterium
TTTAGAATCCGCCGGACCGGGAGCGGGGATGGTGCCGGTCGGTGCTCCCGGGCTATTATTTTTAAGGGTAAAAACGCCTTAGCCTCTTGACAAGCTCTGGAGCTGACCGTTATAAATACATGGTTATGAATCAGGAGCGGCAGACATGAAAAGTTATATGGCCCGGGAAGGGGAAGTGCCGCGTCAATGGTACGTGGTAGATGCCCAGGGCAAGATATTGGGACGCCTCGCCAGCCGCATCGCCATGGTGCTCCGGGGAAAGACTAAACCGGTCTTCACCCCCCACACGGACACCGGGGATTTTGTCATAGTGGTGAACGCCGCCCAGGTGCGGCTGACCGGCAAAAAATTGGACGGTAAGCTCTACTACCGGCATTCCGGTTACCCCGGCGGGCTGAAGACGATTTCCGCCCGGCATCTTCTCCAGAGAAAACCGGAGGAGGTGCTGCGCCACGCGGTCCGGGGGATGTTGCCGAAAAATAGTTTGGGAAGGCACCTGCTGAAGAAATTAAAGGTCTACGCCGGGGGGGAGCATCCCCATAGGGCGCAGCAACCAGTACCCCTTCCCTGGGAGGATTGATGGCGGAGCTCTCTAACATACACGCCACTGGCAAACGTAAATCCGCAATCGCCCGGGTCTATCTGCGGCCCGGGAATGGCCGCATTACGGTGAATGAGCGGGACTTCGAGGACTACTTCCCCATGGAGACCACCCGCAACCTGGTGCGCCAGCCCTTGAAGTTGGTCAACGTGGGCCCCGAGTTGGACATCCTGATCAACGTCCGGGGAGGCGGTCTGGAGGGCCAGGCCGGGGCGGTCAAGCACGCCCTGAGCCGGGCCTTGGTGGTGCTCAACCCGGAGTTGCGTCCTCTTTTGAAAAAGGCCGGCTTCCTTACCCGGGACCCCCGCATCAAAGAGCGGAAAAAATACGGTCTCCGGGGAGCCCGCCGGGGTTGCCAATACTCCAAACGCTGATACCAACCCACTTCTGAAAACCTAGATCCCTTTCCCTCGAGGGAGGAGGGCCAGGGTGGGGGCGAAGAATTATCAGTATTCTCCCCTCCCCCAATCCCCTCCCACCCGGGGAGGGGGAGATCCCAACCGATTCTAGGACTGTGACCAAGATCAAAGTTGCCGTGATCGGGGCCTCCGGTTATGCCGGGCTGGAACTGGTGCGGCTTCTGGCGCGCCATCCCGGTTGTGACCTGGTGGCCCTCACCTCCCTGGAATACCCGGGCCGTCCCTTCGCCCAGGTCTTCCCGGCCCTGGCCGGAATCGTCCAGCTTTCCTTCAGCGACTCTGACCCGGAGAAGATCTCGGCCCTGGCCGAAGTGGTCTTCACCAGCGTGCCCCACCAGGCCGCCATGGGGATGATCCCCCGATTTCTGGCCTTGGGATGCCGGGTGGTGGACCTGAGCGCCGATTTCCGCTTCCGGGATGTGGGCCTTTATGAGGAATGGTATCAGGCGCACACTGCCAGGGAGCTTCTGGCGGAGGCGGTTTACGGCCTTCCCGAACTGCACCGGGATGAGGTGCGCCGGACGCGCCTGGTGGGCAACCCCGGCTGTTATCCCACCTGCGTCATCCTGGGGCTGGCCCCCCTGGCCCAGGCCCGCCTGCTCCAGCCAGATTCGGTGATTGCGGATTGCAAATCCGGGGTGAGCGGCGCCGGCCGCCAGGCGCTGCTGGGCCTCCATTTCTGCGAAGTCAACGACGGCTTCCGGGCTTATAAGGTGCTGGAACACCGGCATACCCCCGAGATGGAGCAGGAGTTGGGCTTGCTTGCCGGGACGCCGGTCAAAGTCACCTTTACGCCCCATCTCGTTCCCATGAGCCGGGGCATCCTGGGCACCCTTTACGCCGGCCTGACGGAGCCCCGGTCAGAAAGAGAGCTCCGGGAACTCTACCAGAAGTTTTATCAAGGCCATCCCTTTGTGCGCCTCCACCCGCCGGGGAGTCTGCCCGATACCCGGGACGTGCGGGGCGCCAATTTCTGCGACCTGGGCCTCCGGGTGGAGCGGGAAGGCCGCCGGGTCATCGTCATCTCGGCCATCGACAACCTTAACAAGGGCGCGGCCGGCCAGGCAGTGCAGAACTTCAACCTGATGGTGGGCTTCCCCGAAACCCTGGGCCTGGAGGCGGTGCCCTTCATCCCTTGAGGGAAGCTGCCGCCACATGGGAAAGCGCCGCAATATCCGCCTGCTCCTGGAATATGACGGTACCCATTACCATGGCTGGCAGCGCCAGAAAAACGCCAGTACTATTCAGGAAACGGTGGAAGAGGCGCTTCGGCGCCTTATCGGGGAGGAGGTGCGTCTCATCGGCTCGGGCCGTACCGATGCCGGGGTGCACGCCCTGGGGCAGGTGGCCAATTTTCACACCGAAAGCCGCATCCCCTTGAAGGCCTTTCAGGCCGGGCTGAATTCCCTGTTGCCCTGGGACCTGGCGGTTTTGGAGGCCCGGGAGGTGTCCCTGGAATTCCACGCCCGCAAATCGGCCCAGGCCAAAACCTACGAGTACCGTATTCTCAACCGGCCCAGCCGCTCCCCGTTGCACCACCATTACGGCTGGTGGATTGGGGCGCCGCTGGATGTGGGCGCCATGGCCCAGGCCGCCGTGGCCCTGCCCGGAGAACATGATTTCTCCGCCTTCCGGGCTGCTGGCAGCAGCACCCGGAATCCCGTACGCCGGATTATGGAGAGCCAGTGGCTCTCCCATCCTGGAGGCTGGCTGCGCTTTACCGTAACGGCCAACGGCTTTCTGCGGGGCATGGTGCGCAGCCTGGTGGGCACCATGGTGGAGATCGGCAGAGGTAAGGCCCCCCCGGAAATTCTGGCTGAACTGCTGCGTCGGCCCGAGCGCCGCCGGGCCGGCCCCACCGCCCCCGCCCAGGGGCTTTACCTGGTGGAGGTGAGGTATTAGAAAATTTGAGGGAGGGGGCCAGGGGTCGCAGACCCCTGCCCCCTCCCTCAAACTCCCTCCCCCAACCCCTTATGATTTTATTTGACTGAAGGAGGCGGGGCCAAGGGCCCCGCCTCCTTCAGTCAAACTTACGCGGGTTGGGAGGGGGGTGTGGGGGGAGGGCAGGGACCTCAGGTCCCTGGGCCTCCCCCCAAAACCAATCTCAAGGAGCAAGAGATGGAATTAAACATCATCCAGGCCATTGAGCTGGCCATCTCCCATGAACTGGAGGCCCGGAAGAGTTATCTGGCCCTGGCCCAGGAGACGGAGGATCAGGAATTGAAGCGGCTGCTCCGGGAGATCGCCCAGGAAGAGGCGCACCATGAAGTCACCCTAAGGAGCCGCCTGCGCCTCTATCAGGAGAAGCATCTCCTCCGGGATACCATCTCCCGCTATGTCAGCCCGGAGATGTGCGAGGAGATCTTGAAAAACCCTGATTTACTGCAATTAGGGGGGCGCCGCCAACAAGTGACGGTCCTTTTTGCCGATATCAAAGATTTCACGGCCATGTCGGAGCAGATGGCTCCGGAAGCAGTGGTGGAGGTGCTCAATATCTATTTCACCGAGATGGTGGACTTGGTATTCAAGCATCAAGGCACCCTGGACAAGTTTGTGGGAGACGCCTTGATGGCGGTCTTTGGGGTGCCGGTGCCGGTGCCCCAAGCCGCCACCCGGGCGGTGGAATGCGCCCTGGCGATGCAGCGCCACTTGAAGAAGATGCAGGAGAAGAGGCACACCCCGGTTAAGGGGATGCGCATCGGCATCAACACCGGCGAGGCCATTGTGGGCAACATCGGCTCCGACAGGCGCATGGATTTCACGGTGATCGGGGACGTGGTCAATGTGGCGGCCCGGCTCCAGGAGCTGGCCAAAGAACTGGAGGCCGACACCCTGATCAGCGAAGTCACCTTTAAGGAGGCCCAAGGAGAGTTCAACCTGGTGCCGGCCCCTCCGGTAGTTTTACGTGGGCGCAAGGAGCCTACCGCCATCTACCAGTTACTCGCCTAAAGTCAGACAGAAAAGAGTCAGTTCCCTATCCCGGGGCAGAAATACCTTTGGGAAAAAATTTATTGACAAGGTGGAAGATATGAATTAATAGTAAGAATTGAAAGCCTTGTGAACATTTTCACATACTTGAGGTCACATTCACAAAAAATCTTAGCGGAAAGGGGAAGGTAAATGCAGATTATAGGCCATGGCGGTAAGCCCTTGGTGGAAAGAGTCATAACCGATAAGGAAGAAGCCCGGAAAAGAATAAAAGGTCTGAAAGCGGTGCCGGCATCCCGGCAGATGGCTACGGAAGCCATTAGTATCTGCTACGGGTTTTTTTCGCCCTTGGAAGGCTTCATGAACCGGGCGGAGGTGGAGGGTACGTGCAAGAATATGGCCCTGCCCGACGGCACTTTATACGGCATCCCGATTGTCTACGATATCACCGACAAAGAGATAGCCGAATACAACATTAAGGGAGGCGAAAGCGTTCTCCTCACCTTCGAAGGCAACCCCCTGGCCATCTTCGAAATTGAAGAGATTTTTACTTATCCCAAAGAAGAGATGGCCTTTGACATCTATGGCACCAAAGAAGAGAAACACCCCGGGGTTAAGAGGACTTATAATTACGGAGACAAATTTTTAGGCGGCAAGGTAACCCTCGTCAACCCCCCCAGGATCCGGGAACCTTTTACTCCCTACTTCCTCACCCCCAAACAGCACCGGGAAAAATTTAAAGAAAATAACTGGCAGCGCATTGTGGCCCACCAGACCAGGAATGTCCCCCACACCGGACACGAATGGCTGATGAAGCATGCCTATATCGCCGCCCATGGCGACCTGCAAGTGGAATCCATGGAGATGGAAGGCGCGGCCATTTCCGGGGTGCTGGTAAATTGCATCATCGGGGAGAAAAGGACCGGCGACTATATCGATGAGGCCATTGTCTTGACCCAGGACGGGTTAAAGAAAAACGGATACTTCCGCGACGATATCCACCTGACCACCATTACCTTCTGGGACATGCGCTATGCCGGGCCCCGGGAAGGAGTGCACCATGCCATTATCCGGACCAACCTGGGGTTGACGCACCACATGTATGGCCGGGACCATGCCGGGGTGGGCACTTACTATCATCCCTATGAGGTCCACCGGTTGCTGATGAAGATACCCAAAGAGAAATTAGGCATAACCCCCATATATGTTCTCGAATGGGTATTTTGTCCCCATTGCGGCGAGGTAACCTGCATCGGCCTGTGTGGTCATCGCAAGGAGCAGCAGAAGTTCAGCGGCACCTTGATCAGGAGCATCCTGGTGGATGAAGTGAAGCCGACCCGCCTGATCTTCCGGCCCGAGACCTTTGATACCGTCATGGAGTGTGGCAAGAAATTTGGTTATGGTTCACCCTTTGTCACCCCAGAGTATTTAGCCAAGGCATCGCCTGCCTTTAGAATTGACCCCTTATAATGGGGAGAATCTGTTTCTACTTGACCTGTGAACCCCAAGAACTCAACTAAAGGCAGCGCTTGCCTTCAGAACAATCATAGGAGGAAAGGATATGACTGAGATTTATCCAATAAATATATGGATTAACCCGGAGAGGTTTGAGGCGTTGCAGGCTGCCGGCCTGGGAAGTATGCCCAAAGAGGTGTTGGCCGGGATGAAGGTCCTGGCAGTGCCGTGTAACGCGACGCATAGAGACAAGATCTTGAAGTTATTCCCCACGGCCAAATATGATGCGGCTACCACGAAAAGTATTGAGTTACTGCCGAAGTACGTAAAGGACAAAATCTTCGACCTGATGGTGGCCCGGAAAAAACTGGACGTGGTGGACGAGTTCATCGCCGGATTCGAAAAAGCTGGAGATGCCTTCTGGAATCAGGAGATTGCCTGAGCCAGCCCACGGAATAACGACGTCAACAAAGGAGGTGGTAGTCAATTTAAAGCCCTGGCAAGGATAAGCGCCTGTTCCGGCGCGGCCCCTGGTGAGACCCACTGAGGCCCGAAGGAGCAGGAAGGTTCCGGACCACTTCGCCCGCCCGGAAGTCCTGGCCATCCTCAAGAATTGCTGAGGGCCCGGAAGAGAAGGTGCAGAAGACGTTGCCCCATTTGGCCCAGGAGACGCCGGAGAAAAGGTACCCTTAATTGGGTTATCTTCCGCCCCAGATGGATCATGGTTCATATTCCGGTTACTTCGAGGAGAGTTGGAGAGGAGGAGGCGGTAAGGTAGCCGCACCTCAGCAAGGGAGTTAGAGAAAGCTAACCGCTTAACATTAGAGGAGGTTTAACGTTATGCCAAGTTTTGTAATTACTGAGAAATGCGACGGCTGCAAAGCCCTGGACAGGACCGCCTGCCAGCACATCTGCCCCAATGACCTGATGATTCTGGAATCCGAATCAAGACCTGATGGTCAAGATGAAGGCTTACAACCAGGAGCCGGAGCAGTGCTGGGAATGCTTCAACTGCGTGAAGATCTGCCCCGTGCAGGCCATTGAGATCCGCCACTACGCGGATATCATGCCCCTGGGCTCCAGCACCATCCCGCTGCGGGGCACCGACAACATCATGTGGACCATCAAGTTCCGGGATCAGACGACCATCAAGCGGTTCAAGTTCCCCACCCGCACCACGGCGGAAGGTTCCATCGACGTGTTCAAGGGCAAGTCGATGCCTTCTAATGTGGCGGATTTGAAGAAACCCGGTTTCTTCACCGGCGTGGCCCGGACCGTGTAACCCTGTAACAGCGCAAATCCAAGGAGGTTACTGATAATGGAAAAAGAAATTTGTAGATGGTCTTTCTGTGAGAAACCGGACGTAGTCACATGTGGATACCGACTTGCTGATCGTCGGCGGCGGCATGGCGGCCACCGGGGCCGCGGTGGAAGCCGCGGCCTGGGCCAAGGCCACCGGTTTGAAGGTCACCATGGTGGACAAGGCGGCCCTGGACCGCTCCGGCGCCGTGGCCATGGGCCTCTCCGCCATCAACACCTACATCGGCGAAAACAAGGTGGAGGACTACGTCAAATACGTGCGCACCGACCTCATGGGCATCGTCCGGGAAGACCTGATCCACAGCCTGGGCTGCCACGTGGACGAGTCCGTGAAGGACTTCGAGGAATGGGGC
Source organism: uncultured delta proteobacterium (assembly GCA_963739295.1). Taxonomy (GTDB): domain Bacteria; phylum Desulfobacterota; class Desulfobaccia; order Desulfobaccales; family 0-14-0-80-60-11; genus CAVTZS01. The sequence goes on from CAVTZS010000003.1 coordinate 7,077, forward strand.
CTGCCCATCTGGAAAAAGGACGCGGAAGGCCACACCGTGGACGGCCAGGTCGCCAAGGATGAGGGCTCTGCCCACTCTGAAAGAGGGCGGCAAATGCCGTCCGCTCGGGCCGCTGGCAGTGCATGATCAACGGCGAGTCCTACAAGGTGATCGTGGCCGAGGCCGCTAAAAACGCCTTAGGGATGGACAACCTCGTCGAGCGCTGTCTTCATCGTCAAGCTGCTTACCGACAAAAAAGACCCCAACCGGGTATGCGGCGCGGTGGGCTTCAGCGTCCGGGAGCGCAAGGTTTATGTCTTCAAGGCAAGGCATGTTGATTGCCTGCGGCGGGGTGGTTAACGTCTTCCGGCCCCGGTCCGTGCAGGAAGGCCAGGGCCGCGCCTGGTACCCGGTGTGGAACGCCGGCTCCACTTACGCCATGCCCGCGGAAATCGGCGCCAAGATGGTGCTCATGGAAAACCGTTTCGTCCCGACCCGGTTCAAGGATGGCTACGGCCCGGTGGGCGCCTGGTTCCTGTTCTTCAAGGCCAAGGCCACTAACGCCTACGGCGAAGACGCGATGGTCCGGAACCTGGAGCAGCTTAAGGCAGAGTTATCCCGGCTATGCCGATAACCCCGGCACCTGCCTGCGCAACCATGTGCATGATGATTGAGATAAAGGAAGGCCGCGGCCCCATCATGATGCACACCGACAAGGCCATGGCGAAACTGGCCGAGACCCTGAGCAAGAAAGAGCTCAAGCACCTGGAAGCGGAAGCCTGGGAAGACTTCCTGGATATGTCCATCTCCGCCGCCTGCCTGTGGGCCTCGATGAACATCGAGCCCGACAAGAAGCCCTCGGAGATCATGCCCTCCGAGCCTTACCTGCTGGGCTCCCATGCGGGCTGCGCCGGCCTGTGGGTCAGCGGCCCCGAAAAGAACTACATGGGCGCGCCCGACGACTGGTTCTGGGGCTATGACCGGATGACCACCGTGCAAGGGCTGTTCACCGCGGGTGACGGGGTGGGCGCCTCCGGGCACAAGTTCTCCTCCGGCTCCCACGCCGAGGGCCGCATGGCCGCCAAGGGCGCCCTGGCCTTCATCCTGGACCATAAGGACGACAAACTGGAAGTCGGCCCAGAACGTCGATGAGGTGATCGGAGAGATCTACCTGCCGTTTGAGATCTTCGAGAAATATAAGAACTATACCTCGGCGCCGGACATCAATCCCAACTACCTGCGGCCCAAGCATATCCAGGCCCGGCTGCAGAAGATCATGGACGAGTACTCGCCGGCTGTGCCGCCAATTACACCACCAACAAGACCATGTTGGAGATTGGCCTGGAGCGGCTCACCATGCTGAAGGAAGACGCCATGAAGATGGCGGCGGAGGACCTGCACGAGCTGATGCGGGCCTGGGAGAATTACCACCGCATCCTGGCCGGTGAGGCGCACCTCGGCACATCCTCTACCGGCAGGAGAGCCGTTATCCCGGCTACTATTACCGGTCCGACTTTCCCGAAGATCGATGACGCAAAGTGGAAGGTCTTCACCATCTCCCAGTATGATATGAAGACCAACGAGTGGAAGTTCGAGACCAAGCCTTACGTGCAACTGGTTAAATAACCCTTGATGCGTCTTCGGGGCTCCGGGCTTAACCCGGGGCCCCGAGTCGCCTAGGTCGGGCCGTGGCAATAGGCCAGCCACGGCCAGTTTTTTGATGGGCGCAACCCTATTTCCCTCCAGAGCGAGTGAATTTTCCCTTGCACCGATATTCACAAAGTTATATAAAACCACCAGAAAGTGGGTCTTAGGGCTTGGCCGTACTGTCACTTTCTGGCCACTAGCTCTGGCCCGTGGAATGTCGTGAAGGAGGACTGGTGTGAACGCGAATAATCGCAAGATTTTGGTGATCGGCGGAGGCATGAGCGGCATCACCGCGGCCCTGGAGGCGGCAGAAGCCGGGGCTCAGGTCATCGTTACCGAAAAGGCTCCCTATCTGGGCGGCCGGGTAGCCCAGCTCCACCGTTATTTTCCCAAGCTCTGCCCCCCGGCCTGCGGCCTGGAGATTAATTTTCGCCGGATCAGAGAAAACCCCAATGTCAGTTTCTACACCATGGCGGAAGTTACTCAGATCAGCGGCAGCGCCGGCAATTTTGACGTGACCGTCCAGATAAGGCCCCGCTATGTGAATGATCGCTGTGTGGCCTGTGATGCCTGTGCGGAGGCCTGCACCTCCTGGCGCCTCAACGATTTCAACTACGGCCTGGACAAGACCAAAGCGGCCTATCTCCCCTTTGATCTGGCCTTCCCGCAAAAGTATGTGATCGATACCTCGGTATGCGTCCAGGACTGTGGCCGGAAGTGCCTGGAGGCATGCAAGTACGAAGCCATCGAGCTGGACATGAAACCCCAGACCCTGAAATTCCAGGTGGGATCCATCATCCTGGCCGCGGGCTGGGAACTTTATGAGGCGGCCAAGATAGATAATCTGGGATTCGGCCAGGTGGCCAATGTTATTACCAACATGCAGATGGAGCGTCTGGCGGCGGCCAACGGGCCCACCGGCGGTCAGATTCTTAGGCCCTCGGATCAAAGACCCCCGAAGCGGGTGGCCTTCGTGCAGTGCGCCGGCTCCCGGGATGAGAACCATCTTCCCTATTGTTCCTATATCTGCTGCATGGCTTCCCTGAAGCAGACTACCTATCTTCGGGAGAAAGACCCGGAGGCCGAGGCCACCATCTTCTACATCGATATCCGCACTCCGGGCCGCTATGAGCAGTTTTACTGGAAGGTGCGGGATGATGAGAAGGTTAATCTGATTAGAGGTAAGGTGGGAAAAATCACCCAGGAGCCCGGGACCGACAACGTCGTAGTGGTGGCCGAAGACACCGCGGTGGGCGACAAGGCCAGCCTGACCTTTGATATGGTAGTCCTGGCTGCGGGCATGGTGCCTTCCACTAAGGCGGCGCCGTTCCCCCTGCCCCTGTCTTACACCCCGGAGGGCTTTATCATTCAAGAGCTCTTGCCGGCAGGAGTTTATGCGGTGGGCACCATGAAGGGCCCCCTGGACGTGATGAAATCCAATGAAGACGCAACCGGGGCCGCTCTCAAGAGCCTCATCAGCCTGGGCAGGAGGTCGTAATGGAAATGGAAAAGAAGTACGGCGTCTATTTATGCAAAGGCTGTGGCATCGGGGCTGCCCTTGATTTTGACAGTATCGCCAAGGTGGTCAAAAAAGAGGGCAAGATTCCTCTCATCAAAGAGCATGACATCCTCTGCGGCCCCGAGGCCCGGGCCATGATTGAGCAAGACATGACCCAGGAAGGTGTAAATTGCCTGGTCATCGCCGCTTGCTCTCCCCGGGTCAAATATGAGGAATTCGATTTCCCCAACGTCTTGGTGGAACGCTGCAATATCCGGGAACTGGTGGCCTGGACTCAGGAGCCCAACGCGGAGGAAACCCAGGCCCTGGCGGAAGACTATTTGCGCATGTACTGCGCCCGGATCAAGAAGTCCGAACTGCCAGAGCCCTATGAGACCGAGTGTGACAAGAGCATCATGGTCATCGGCGGCGGCATCACGGGACTGAGCGCCGCCCTGGAAGCGGCCAACGACGGCTACCAGGTGGTGCTGGTGGAAAAAGAGGCAGAGCTGGGAGGTTACGGCGCCCAGCTTTACCGCCAGACTCCCTCCAGTTACCCCTTCACCACCCTCCAGGAACCGGTGGTCTTCAGCAAAATCAAGGAAGTCCAGGCTCATTCCAATATTCGGGTCCTGACCAGCGCCGAGATTGAGCAGATCGAAGGCCAGCCGGGCTTGCTGGATGCCACCATCAAGTCCAACGGCAACGTGGAGACCATGCGGGTGGGCTCCCTGGTGCTGGCCGCCGGCTGGAGGCCCTATGACGCTACCAAGCTGGCCCACCTGGGCTACGGCCTGTCCCCGGATGTGATCACCAACCTGGAGATGGAGGCCTTGGCCAAGAAGGGCAGGATCGTCCGGCCCTCCGACGGCAAGGTGCCGGAGCGGGTGGCCTTTATCCAGTGCTCCGGTTCCCGGGACCCGGAGCATCTCCCCTATTGCTCTGATTACTGCTGCCTGACCTCCTTGAAGCAGGCCCTCTATGTGCGGGAACAGAACCCGGAGGCCCTGGCTTATATCCTTTATAAGGACATCCGGACCCCCGGGCAGACCGAGCTGTTCTATAAGGAGGTCCAGTCTGACCCCGGCGTGATGCTCACCAAGGCGGAAGTCACCGGGGTAGAACTGGGAGAGAAGGGCCAATTGGTGGTTAAGGCCAAGGATACCCTCCTGGGAGAGAACGTGGCCCTGGGGGCGGATCTGGTGGTCCTGGCCACCGGGATGGTTCCGGTGACCATGGATGCGCCGGTCCTCAACCTGGTTTACCGCCAGGGTCCGGGCCTGCCGGAGACCGAGTCTTACCTGGGCTTCGCGGATTCCAACTTCATCTGCTTCCCGTATGAAACCCGGCGTACTGCTATCTATGCCGCGGGCTGCGTCCGCCAGCCCATGACCATGGGCCTGGCGGCCGAAGACGGCATCGGCGCGGCCATGAAGGCCATCCAGGCGGTGGAGCATGTAGCCGCGGGCATGACGGTGCATCCCCGGGCCTGGGATGAAACCTTCCCGGACCCCTTTATGCAGCGCTGCACCTCCTGTAAACGCTGCACCGAGGAATGTCCCTTCGGGGCCATTGAGGAAGACGAAAAAGGCACGCCCTTCTTCAAGATCAATCGTTGCCGCCGCTGCGGCACCTGCATGGGGTCCTGCCCCGAGCGCATCGTCTCCTTCAAGGACTTCAGCGTGGACATCATCGGCTCCATGATCAAGTCGCTGGATGTCCCGGAACTAGAGGATGAAGAAGCAGAAGATGCGCCTTTCCGCATCATCGGCCTGGTGTGTGAAAACGACGCCTACCCGGCCCTGGATGCCGCGGGGGTGCATAAGTTGCGCCTGAATCCGATAATCCGTTTCATCCCGTTGCGCTGCATGGGGTCCTTCAACCTGGTGTGGGTGACCGACGCCCTGTCCCGGGGTATCGATGGGATGATTCTCCTGGGCTGCAAGTACGGAGACGATTACCAGTGCCACTTCGTCAAAGGTAGCGAGCTGTGCGCCTACCGTCTGACCAAGCTCTCCGAAACCCTGGATAAACTGGGTCTGGAGTCCGACCGGGTGCAGCTGGTGCAACTGGCCATCTCCGAATTTGACAAGTTGCCGGAGATCCTGAACGATTTCGTGGCCCGGATAAGAGAGATCGGCCCCAACCCCTTCAAGGAACTCTAGGAGGTATGCTCTATGGCAGGCGAAACCGTTCTGAAACCTGACCTGCAATTCGTTAAAAGGGTCATGGCCTCCGGGGGGGACACGGTAAAGAAGTGCTATCAATGCGACACCTGTTCGGTGGTATGCAATCCCACCCCCGATGCCAAACCCTTCCCCCGGAAAGAAATGCACCTGGCCCAGTGGGGTCTCTCCGAGGTGCTCCAAGACCCGGATATCTGGCTGTGCCATCAATGCAGCGATTGCACGATCTACTGCCCCCGGGGAGCCAAACCCGGGGAAGTCATGAACGTGCTCCGGAAGCTGTGCATCGAGAAATACGCCGCGATCCCCAAGCTGGCCCAGATGGTGGGCGACTCCAAGTCTCTGCCGCTGCTCATCGCCTTCCCGGTGGTGGTGCTCTTCTTGGCCCTCCTGGTCACCGGCCATCTTTATTTGCCGGCAGGGCCCGTGGTCTATTCCAAGTTGTTCCCCACCTTGCTGATAGACGCGATATTCGTCCCGGTGGCGGGCTTTGCCGTGGTGGTGCTGGCTCTGGGAGTGATGCGGTTCTGGCAGGATATCAATAGCAGCAATCCCTGGAAGGCCCGGCTTCAGGGTAACCTGGTGGGTAATCTCATTATTACCATCAAGGACATCCTGCTACACGACCGTTTCAAGAAGTGTGAAACCACCTACAAGCGCTCCACCAACCATCTGCTGATGCTGTTCGGGTTCATCTTCCTGGCGGTGGTGACGGGACTGGCCTTCTTTAACGAGTGGGTCAGGCACTACGATTCCCCTTACCCCATCTATGAGCCTCTGAAACTCCTGGCCATAGTCGGCACTGCTGGCTTGCTCTACGGGATCTACAACATCCTCAGGGAACGCCAGGCCAATGCCGAGAAGGCCGGCTACGGCACTTATTATGACTGGCTCTTGATCTACGTGGTGTTTGCCGTGGGGGCCACCGGGTTGCTCTCCTGGCTCTTGCGCCTGTTGGGCATCGGCATCCTTGCCTATCCCGTCTATTTTATCCACCTGACGAGCGTCTTCTTCCTGTTCTTCTATGCCCCCTACACCAAGATGGCCCATTTCGTTTACCGTACCGTGGCCATGCTGTACGCCCGCATGGCGGACCGGGGATTCTAGCCGCCAGGCCAGGCAGATTGATGCAGCCGCCGGCCCCCCAGCCTGGGGGCCGGTTTTTTTTGGATTTTTGGGGGGAGGGCCAGGGACCTGAGGTTCTTGCCTTCCCCCCCACCCCTCTCCGAATTCGTGTCAGTTGGGGGGGGTGAGGCGCAGCTTAAGCTTCACTCCATCCCCCCAAAAAGAATCTTAAGGGGTTGGGGAGGGTGTTTATGGAAGGGGGCAGAGGTCCTCGACCCCTGCACCTCTCCCGCATGGCGAATTTATTTACGCGGAATTTCGGAGGTTTTTGGTAAAATAAATGGCAACCAGGAAAAGCGTTTAAGGAGTAAAGACATGGTAGATTTGAACATGCGGGTGGTGGAGCCCATCAAACTGTCCCAGAAAAGCCGCTTCCGGTTCCGTTGCCATCCGGGAATTTCCTGTTTCACCGATTGTTGCGGCAAGACCACCATCATCCTCACCCCTTATGACATCCTGCGCCTGAAAGAGCGCTTGCGCCTCCCCTCCGGGGAATTTCTGGCCCGGTATACCCGCCGGGAGGCCCATGATAAATCAGGCCTGCCCATGGTCATCATGGATATGGAGAGGTACGGGGGCCGGTGTCCCTTTGTGGTCAGTCCCTCCGGTTGCACGGTCTATAGCGACCGACCGGCCACCTGCCGCTATTACCCCATTGGCCAGGGGACTCTCATTACCGAGAGCGGAGTGGATGAATTCTACTTCTATGTGCGGGAGGAACATTGCCGCGGCTATGAAGAACAGGCGGAGTGGACCGTGGCCTCCTGGCGGGAAGACCAGGGAGTGGACGCCTACGATGAGATGAACCTGGAATGGAAAACCATGATGCTGCGCCGAGGCCCCCAGGGAGGACCTGTCACCGACGAGCGGGGCAACAACCTCTTCTATATGGTAGCCTATGATCTGGACCAGTTACGCAGCTTTGTTTTTAAGAGCCGCTTTCTGCAAGTCTTCCAGGTAGAGGAAGACGTGCAAGAGCGGATCTGGGACGATGATGTAGAGCTCCTGAAATTCGGCTACCAGTATTTGAAGATGGCCCTAAAAATTGCCGATACCATGCCGGTTCAGGAAGAGGCCCTGGTGCAGGCCAAGTCCCCCGCGGTCTAACAGCTGGGGAGAGGCCCGAGAATCTCACTTCCTGTCCCAGCTCAAACTCATGGGAGAGGGGGAGTGGAAGCCGATGGGCTTGGGAATCCGCCCACAGGGGAAAATTTCCTATCCACCTCCGCTCTTAAGAGAGGAGAATTACCACAATTTTTTAAACCCAAGATTGCCTCTCACCCGTCTCCTTCCCACCAGAAGGATGGTTGGTCATTTTGAGGCTGGGAGGTTTTGATGGAGGAGGAGTAATGGCGCCATCAATTCCAAGTGACCTCAGCGCCGGCCCCGAGGAAATCGCCGAGATCCTTAAGAAATACCGGGTGGTGGCGGTGGTGGGGTTGTCCGAAGACCCCAGCCGCCCCAGCCATCAAGTGGCCCACTACTTACAGCAGCACGGCTATCGCATCGTGCCCATAAATCCCGCCTGCATAGAAATCCTGGGGGAGAAATGCTACCCCAGTTTGAAGGACGTTCCCTTTCCGGTAGAAGTGGTGGATATCTTCCGCAAGGCGGAGGCCATCCCGGCCATCGTGGCCGAGGCCCTGGAGGTGGGCGCCAAGGTGGTATGGATGCAATTGGGTCTGGTGGAGATAGAGTCAGCCCAAAACGCCAAGAAGGCAGGCCTGCAAGTGGTCATGGATCGCTGCATGAAAATTGAGCACGGGAAGCATTTGGCCTGATTAAACCTTAAGTCCGGGTCTAATTATCGGGGGTGGGAAAAACTTATTAAAAATGAAAATTACTCTTAGACATTAATGGAAGATAATGTTAAGGAGAAATATCATGTTGTTTCGAAACCACCCAAAATTGACTTGCTCTGGGGTTTCTATTTGGCCGCCTACGTTAGTCGGATCTTATGGAGAAGGAGACGCCTTCTGTACCGCAGACAATGCAGTCCTTAAGAATATTAGATATTTTAAGGTGTCCACCACGGAAGGGGCTCGTTTAATGTTAGAATTCGCCTGTGGCGAGAAAATCTGCAGTAGTACCATTAAACTGGATAATCCTGCTTACGTAATGCCACTTTTAGAATGGTTGAAAAATAAGAGAGGAAGAACTATAGAGGAGATCGGAGACTCAAAAGTCGAATTTTAATAAGACATCCAAAGATGGAACTGGCCGGCGCCTCGGCAACCGATTTAGGTAGAGGTGACCAGGCCAGTTAAGCCCCCATCAGTAGAAAAATCTCATTGAAAATATTTGCCAGATAAACTATTTTAAGTTTTATTGAAGCGGCTGGCAGGATTAAAATGCCTAATATTGAAAAAAGATATGAAAAAAAGGGAAAAATAAAACCATGCTGCTTGGATAAAAATGACCTTTTGCAATTAACTGAGATAATCCAGGAAACCTTTAGCAAACCTGAAGTGGAGAGATATTTTAAAGTATCCACCACTATCGGCGATACCCGGGTATTTTCCAATTCCATCGAAGGTTTTTTGCAACAAACGGAATTATCTAAAAAGATTACTGAGTTATCCTTTTGGATTGAGGGTTGGGATGATAAAACTCGATTTGATAAAAACGTCCTACTGGATTTTAGCGAATCTGCCATTCAATTAAGTGTTGAAGGAACGGATCCCGTCTGGGTTTATGATAAATATAACAATATTGTCAAATTTTTAAGCGCCAAAACCGCATGGTATTGGCCGATAATAACCCTGGAGAGATTTTTAATATTTATCACTACGTTAATATTAATTAGCAATATTATTGTGTCCTTCGGGAAAAGAGAAAGATTTATTTATATTGATGAAGCCATCCTAATTGGGTTATGGGTCTTCCTGGTATTTTATGATACGAGAAAAATATGGCCCTATCCCAATATTGTCGTCACGGAAGAAAAATCAATATTTTCTAAAGAAAATGTCGCCACGATTATCATACTACTTTTATTAATGGCAAGCCTAATGGTTGGAACCATCTTTCCGCTATTGAGGTGAGGTTAGCCAGGGGGTAATCTGAATCACGCCAAGTCATAACCCGCGACATATCCCATCTCAAATCAAGAAGATGCCGGGGCTTTTCTGAGGGGGAGGCCGATGTTGGCCCGGGTCAAAAGTGGGGCCCTTAAAGGGGTGGATGCCTACCTCGTGGAGGTGGAGGTTGACCTCGCCCCCGGCCTGCCGACCTTTACTACCGTGGGGTTGCCCGAGGCCGCGGTCAAGGAGAGCAAGGACCGGGTGCGGGCGGCCCTGAAAAACTCCGGCTATCAATTCCCCGGTAATCGCATCACCATCAATCTCGCCCCGGCGGACGTGCGCAAAGAGGGCACTGGTTTTGATTTACCGGTGGCCATCGGCATTTTGGCCGCCCAGGGCATCGTGCCCCAGGACTCCCTGGAAAAGTTTTTGATATTTGGGGAGTTGTCACTGGATGGCCGCCTGAAACCCACCCGAGGGGTGCTGTCCATGGCCCTGTCCACCCGCCAAGCAGGTCTGGCACTGGTAATTCCCCGAGACAATGCTCCTGAGGCTGGGGTGGTTCAGGGTATCGAGATTTATCCCGCCAACAATCTGGCACAATTGGTGGAGTTCCTGGCAGGGCGGGAGCACCTGGCGCCATTACCCCCCATACCGGTTGAGGCGGCAAGCCTGGAATCAGAGTACGAGATGGATTTCCAGGAGGTCAAAGGCCAGGAACCCGTCAAACGGGCCTTGCTTCTGGCTGCGGCGGGAGGTCACAATGTTCTGATGATCGGCCCGCCAGGTGCGGGGAAGACCATGATAGCCCAGCGCCTTCCGACTATTTTGAACTAATTAACTCAATAATTCTCTTAGAAAAAACCTCGCAAGGGATAGCTCAATCCTTTAGCGGGGTTTTTTATTTCAGGGAAAAGGGGTGATTGAAAATTGTCAATAAGAATTGATTCGCCTATTTCACTGGAGGAATTGGCTGATGGCCGATACCGGATTCAGATGGACGAAGCTTGGTTCTATGAACGGCCTGAGGTTAAGCGGGGCAATCGGCACTGGTACGAGATGATTCCCTGCGCCAACGGGGGAGTGATTTACCTCTATAGCGAAAACGAGAAGCTCCTGGTCCTCGCCACAACGAAAATCACCGGAAAGAAAGTTCTCCAAGAAGTCAAGAGTGCCAAAATTCGGCTCGAAGCATGGTATGAAATGGAAATTATTTTCCCGGTAGAGGCACTCCATCAGGTAGCAGAGATAGCCAGGGCAAAGCGCAGGAAGCGCCTATCATTTGAGCAGAGAGCGAAGCTGATAGAAGCGGGCAGAGCGACCCAATTCTCTGGTAAAAATCACGGGGCTGAAGCCCAAAAATCGCCCCAAATTTTGACGCCATCAACAGAGTTTGAAGAAACCCCGAGATTGATTCGGAGGGTAGTGGCAATTAGGTGATTGCTATCTAAAAATTTCCAGAACGCCTTCTCTGCAGGAAGGTCAAGGGGTGGGATGCCAAGGAGTCCTGCCCCAGTTCTGGAAGTAGCCGCCTTGGAGGTGAAAAATGATGGAGAAAGAGTTACCGCCTGGAGGTGAAGCTGCAAATGGGAAAGACCGCAAACCAAGACAAAATGCGCTTGAATCGGGGGCTGCGGGGTCACGCAATGATTATGTCTACAATCTTTACGCCTCAAGTATCCCCGACTTCACTCTCATACCCAAGGTGGATTTGATTAAGCTAAGCTACATACCCTCTGAATGCCTACAGCCGATATGCGATATGCTGGCTGGAAACGATTTCAAGCTGGAGTCAGACTTATTGATGAAAAGAGGAAAATACCGGAAGAAGAGGACTTATGTTGATGGAACGGTGGCAATCGGCATCTTATATAATTCACCTGAGTCGCTTTATGGATGGCAACCCATCTTCATATTGATTAATGACCCGACCCAAGGAATCTTGAGACTTTTTGATGCATTTTTCAGGCAGGTTTCGGTATTCCCTAAGATTAACCAGGTTGAAATCGCTTTTGATTTTTTCACCAAATCCCCATTCCTGCTGAACGAATTCCTGGACATGCATCTATTCCTCAAGTATCAGCGCCGGGAATCATTCACCATCAAGACCACCTTCTATTCGACCGATGTTAGAACGTCATCAAAAGGAACTCGGACTTATCCCAAGAAGATAAATAGTCGAAGTGTCGTTAGGCTGGAACTCGTATTAAATAGGAGGTTAATTAAGAAATTAAGACTGGAGTGGCCGTTAAAGTCCCTTGAATCCATGGATTTCTCAAAATATTTTTCTTTCAAGTTCCTTGACCTGCAACGTCTTACAAATTATTTGATAAAGTCAATTAAAGTAGAGAGAAAGGGACTTGATAAAGATGATGATATGGAAGACCAGCTATTGATGCGGCAGATAGAGAGTTGGGTAAGCAGCACGTTCATGAGGGAATTTACCTGGAAAGAAAAGTTGATGAAACACGTGGAAATACTAAAATCAAAAGACCAAGGAATTGATAATTACGGCCGGTTCTTGCAAGATATGGAGGATTTTAACCTGAAGTTCAAAGAGGCGATTTCAGGCAAGAGGTTTATACCTGTTGGAAGGAAGATATACAGGATGGAAGTATAGGCATTATGCAGGTGGACAGGTTAATAAATGGTTTAGTTTTTAATCATTCCCTGGTCATTATTATATTGACATGCTAAGATGGCTATAAGTAAGGTGGGAATCCTCTTAAACGGTGGTTAATTTTAATAACGATTATTCTTATATCTTGGAAATAAGCGTAAGCTGGTTCCTGAATGTATAGCAAAAAGATAGCAAAAAAGTTCGCCGAGTGTGAAACCGCCGAGTTTTTAATGCAGAAAATCTCTCCCAAGCCAAAGGAAAAGTGGGGTTAGCGGTAGTGGCGAGAATCTTCAACCGTCTGAGAACGCCCCCATCAAGCAGGCACGACCGCCAAGACATGCTTACTCAAGGATATGTGGGAGCTTGGCTAATGGGTTTTTTGTGCCGCCTGAGAGAATGCACCCCTGAGAAGCCCAAGCCTATCGAAATTCTGGTTATAAGCACTCTTTGTATTTGGTACATAAGGAAAACGTCTCTCACGGGGTCTCACGGGCTCTAAGGGACCGATTACCGCTGAGGCAAATCATCATAATTTGGTCAGGACTTATTTAGTGTATTTTGCATAACTAGGGAATTTTAACCAAAAAAATCATGGAATTCCTGATTGTGTTCACCAATTTTTGAGGCATTGTAGGCACAGGCAGAATCAAGATTTAAGGGAAAGTCGTTTTCATGTTTAGTCTTTTGGAAAATCTAAAATCGTTTATTGCCTTATCTTAAAAAGGGAGGTGGATTAATGAAAAATCTCAGACCTTGGATATTAACATTGACTCTGCTAACTGTATCCTCGATTAGCTGCGCCCCCATTCAAACGATGGGAAATCCGCAAATTGCCCAAGAAGAAACTACTTCTAAAATTCAGCCCGGCGTAAGTACCAAATCAACGGTGCATTCCCTCCTTGGCGCACCCAATACAGTCAGCATGAATCCCGGTAATGAAGAGGTATGGCAATATCAGTATCTATCTTCGCGGGTCAGACCGAGCAGTTATATCCCGATAGTTGGCCCTTTTGTTCAAGGGGTTGACACCGAGATGAGGGCTTTGATGGTAACTTTTAACTCGGCGGGGGTTGTAAAATCTATCGCCGGGACGCCAGGGGCTGCCAATGTGACCCAACAGCCATCAGGCGTGATGGAACAGCAACAATCCCTGCCGCCTAAACAGAATGTCACAAAATCAGCGCCAGCCGACCAGAATAAATCGTTTCTTGAAACCGGAAAACCTTGGGTCAACCCAGATGTCACGGTGAATCAAGATGAAAATTAAAAATCATTAAATATATAAGAGGAGGTACGGTATGGAAACATACGGTAAGATGTTAGTGGTTTCTTTTATTATTCTGGCTTTATCAAGTATGTCATTTGCAAAGGAAGGAAGAGACTTCACAGCAGCCGAAGAGGCAGGTCTTAAACTGATGGCGATGCAGCAAAAAGGATTGATTCAACTCCAAATTGATGAACCCAGCACTTTTATGCAGGTGGAGCCTTTAGCTTGGCGGGGATTAATGCACAAGGAAAAAATTAAATTGGTGAGGACTGCGATGACTTTTTGCAGTGGATTAAATAAGGAAGGGAAGAGGATAATGTTTGTTTTTCTTCAAGACATGACAAGTGGGAAAAAATTGGCGACCGGTGAGCTTGACAGTGGCCGGGTCGATATCCATAAATAATAACCGTCTGATTTTAAAAGAAGGCCCAGTCGTCTCTTGCTCTGGTTCACTAAGGCAGACCACCCGTTATTGGTATTTAGGTGTCCGGTCTATACTGTTTTTCTTAAGCCAGTTATTCAGGTTTGGCTCCGAGCACCCATACCTCTTGGCGATATACCTTTGAGTAGAGCCATTTTTCAGCAGGGCTTCAATTTCTGGCCGGTACACGTCCAGCTTCGACTTCCCTGGTCCTTTGGGCCTGCCCAGCTTTACTCCTGCCGCTTTCCGGGCTTTGAGCGCTTCCTTCGTCCTGGCCAAATCAGGTCACGCTCAATCTCAGAAAACAGCGCCATCATGGTCACGAAAACCTTGGCCTCAATCGTGCCATTCAGAGTCCAGTTGCCCTTGATGGCGTAAACGTTAACGCCTTTCTCCCGGAGAACAGAGAGAACATCAAGGATATCCAAGGTGGAGCGCCCAAGCCTGGACAGCTCCGGCACGATAAGCCAGTCACCTTCGTATATTGAATCAACGGCCTTGGCTAACTGGCGCTTCTTCCAGGTTTGCACTCCTGAGACTTTTTCCTCAACCCAGGTGACGTGCCCGAGCTTACGCTCATTGGCGAAGGCCAAGATATCTGCCTTGTTCTTCTCGAGGTCTTGGTCCTGAGTGCTCACTCTCAGGTAGCCGATTACTTGCTTCTCCTTGGGCTGGCTCTCGGTCCTATCTGCCCGTTGTCCGCAGGCTTCGCATTTCCCACGCCATATTCGAGGCTTGGTGGAGACTAAGTGCAGGTTTACCTGGGCAGCGCATTGCTCACAGGGTTGGGTGATGACTGATTTGGCAGGCCTCCTTATCAATTTTAATTCCTGCGGCCTCTCCATTTTTGCAGCCCTCCTGCTCTGGTTTTATGAAAACGTCTAAGCTAACTTATTAATTATATGGCCCTTTTAGGTAAGTCAACCATTTTCCTCAAATTTTTAAATAAATTTAACGACCGTTTTCGGTGAAAAGATAGGCGGGCAGCGATGTTAAAAAAATAACGGGTAGTTGTTGAGGTTTACGGTAAGGCGAAAATTATTTCTGTCTTTTGATGGGCTGGCGAGGGGGGTAAGGGGGTGGAATTCAGTAGAATCTTCCAACGGGATAAACTGCCGGGAGAAAACCCTGACCAAATCTTTGAAATTTTACCTTTAGGGTAAGAAGCAAAATAGTCAATAAGTTCAAACTGCGCCTCATTCCTTGCTAACTTGCCCTATGGTCAAGGAAAAGATATTGAAATAATTGTTTTAATCTTTTAGTATTGCCAAATCCTCGGTTTATTTCTAATATTGAAGCAAGCCGACGAATTGATTGATAACCTGAAACCGTCATACAATAGTTTTAGGAGGAAATGAAAAATGAATCTCGAAGTGTTCGTAATGAGCGATGCATCTACTGATTCCCATGGGAAGCTTAATATTCTTGGAGTGTTCGATGTAATTAATGCGCAAAATCTTCCAGCTACTCATCCAAACTGCGCTGTCGCCGTGAGACTCCGTTTTACTCGGTCTGATGGAACTGAGCACAATGTACGGATTGAACTATCAGATGGCGATGGCAATCCTCTCATCCCTAAATTTGAACAATTGGTTCAAATAAAATTCCAAGAGGATATCCCAACATCGACTGCCAACTTCATTTTAAACATCCAGAATTTAACTTTAATTAATTATGGTGAATATTCAATAAACCTCTCAGTTGGCGAAAAATTCAAGGCCACCATTCCATTATATGTAAGAAGACCATAGTTTACACGGCCTGCAATAGAGAGGAATACATGAATCAGCAGGATACAAGCAGTGGGGGCACATACCTACACTATAATAATGTGCATACTGATTACACGCTCAGTGAAGATGAGCTAAATCGGTTAGCTTATGGTGGTCAGAATATTTGGAAGGACTTCTGCTTGATTTGCTTCTCAATCGGCATTGCAGCTATTCTAAATGGAGTTAATTTAAGTGTCAATCAAAAGACTGCTTTTGTCCTTACTATTGACATATTTTTAAACTACCTATTTGGCGTTGTCGGCTTCGCTTTAGGTATTTTTTTCTTAATAGCCTGGATAAGAACTTATGTCTCTGTTAAAACCACTCTTGAAGAAATTAAGAAAAAACCGAAATTCAGGGTTGAGGTAACCAGCACCTCGAGTGGACCGCAATGCGTCCTTACTCTATAAGAATCCGGAAACAATTTAATTTTTCAACAGCCTGTTAGGCCTACCAATAAATAACGGGTTCTACGCAGGGGTTTGGAACTGCAGGGAGCGTGGGCGTAGGGGGGTGGTCATTCAGTAGAATTATCAAGGAGGATAAACATACTGTAGAAAACCCTACTGGGATTTTTGAAATTTTCTATGTCTAAGAAACAGGATGAGGGCCGAGGTCCTCAGGAACTTCACCGAGCAATGTCTTTTATTTGAAAGTGAGAATAATTTCTCCTGTAATCTCCCTATCCTTCCAATACCGTCCTTTCAACTTAACGTTAGGAATATCTATTATCTCAAAAACTATTGTCCCATCATGGGGACTGCTTTTTTCCTTCACTGAAGACTTTGGCTTGCTGGTAAATGTGTAAACCAACTGCTTGACCTGTTTATCAGGGTCGATTGAAAATCCTTCAACGTAACTATAACTAATCATTTCTGTGGTTCTGAGCACACAACTAATTTTACCGAAGGACTGCCTTATAGTAAGGATTGTAGGGATAGGTGGAGGTTTCTCGCCGGTTTCCTCATTAACCCAATCTGAATGTATATAACCTTGCCATGTCCCATTCAAATTTGGAAATGGAACAAGCCACCCTTTAAATATTTTCCACTGCCACGCCCATTTTATAAAGACAGCTACTATTAATAAGTCGACTGTAGCAACATTCGGAAGTATCTTTATAAAATCCCAAAATTTGAAAGATTTAATCCTGCTAAAAAACTAAAAAGAAACACAAGAGCGCGGATAGACCGAGTAAAGTATAAATAAATATTTTTATATTCAGGTTAGTCACGTTTCTTCAAAATCCTATATAACTCCAAGCTTTCGATAAAAATAAACCCGCTTGTTGCCTTGTCCATCTTTGGAAGGCATTAAAAAGGTACTTTAGTTCGCTAACTTCTCCCCAATTTGAACATTTATCATTTGTTTCTAAATTATTGTAAAGGAAGGCGAGACAATTCTTGAGGTCTGACGTATAACTGGGCTCCCCAAAGTAGTTATTAGGCACATTCCATATCAAACATTCCACAAGGAATCCAAGAATAGGCTTCGCTTCAGAGATTCCCTTTTCATCCATTTCATTGCGAAGTGATTTTAATATACGGACAAGCATCTTAAAACGTTTATTAGTTTCTTTGTTTTTCCAAACCCCATTCGCATAATGTTGCTCCGGCCAATTGATTACGCTTCCTCCGTTGTCTGTCAAAAGTTCAACTCCAGACAAATAAGTACCATCCTTGGAATATCTCCGATGTTTAAAAAAGGGAGCAACATCAGCATCCACATGATAAGAGGTTTCATGAATAGTAAAAGCCTTATTGCCACGATGTACAGATTTCTTCCCGAAATAAGCAGTAAGTGCCTCGCCTACTTCATTCTTGAATTGACTATAATAATATGTTGGAGGTTTAATTTTAAATTTCTCCTTAGTGTAACCTTCAGGGAGGCTAAGAAATGCAGTATCATAGCAAATATTTTTACATCAACATCACTGTCTTTACGCACATTAGTATTGTTGCGGTACGAACCTTGAATAAATAATTTGATATTGCGATGGTCAAGCTTTTCGCTCTTTGCAATGGCATTACGAACAGCTGTCTCGGCATTCTCGTAGTGCTCTCGTTCGGATGCCCCTGGTGGTTTCGCCCAACCTCTAAAAACATCTTCCCAATCAGACATTGCCAACTCCTTTAAAATTGGAAGCCCGTCGACGGGGAGCTCATGGGCTCAGAAAACTCTTTTAATCATCGGTGATTGTTCAACCTCTTGCCTTCGGCAAAGGATAGGGGGTGGGGGGTCATTTAAGTCAAACTATCCAGAAATTAAATAGTGAATGGGCAGAGGCTCAAGCTGTAAGTAAATTTTTATTTTTTATGGATTACCATTTATTTTTCTGAAGTTTGGACTTTAGAGGGTTTAGGGCAGGACCCTGGCAAGCCCCAGGAGGCAGACTTTCAATAACAGATTTTTTATAGATAAATCTACTTGATGATTATGTTGTTTAGCCAGAAACAACCAGGGCGGTGTCAATGTAGCTACCGGCTTTGCAAAGCACTTTTTTCACCATAGCAAAAATTTCTCCTTCTGTAAGTTAGAAACTTACTCCCGGAGCAATTGCCAGGGCTACCCTGACCCGGACATCTGTGTTGTGCCCTAAACCCTCTTATTATATATACCATTAAGAAAGGAATTTGGAAAGTTGGGCGGGGGATAGGGGGTGGTCATTCAGTAGAATTCTCAAGGGTAGTACACTTCCGGGTTTAACCCCTGGCTAAGATTATGAAACCTAACTTATAGGGGAGGTTTCAAAAATTTAACAAGCTCATGCCTCCCCTCATTCCCCAATTATCTTAACCAGCACCCTTTTTCTTCGGCCCCCTTCAATCTCTCCAAAAAAGATTTGCTCAAAGGCCCAAAGTCCTAGTTTGCCATCAATTACCGCCACCACCACTTCCCGGCCCATTATTTGGCGCTTCATATGGGCATCGGTCCCAGGAAAGCAGATTGACAACTATTTTTTATCTTGAAATATTCATTTTTTTCATTCAATATACGCTTATATAAACATTCCTGGAAGGGTTGCCAATAAGAACATCTCTCAGAAGAAAGAAATCTTAGTTTAATGGAGACAGACTATCATTATGAAGCATTGAAATTGCTGAAAGAATGGAGTTATGTTCTCGTTATTATTCAAACTGGAGCAATTGCGGTAATTGGGACACTTCTTAAAGACAATGCCATTTCGTAACGAAGGGCTATTTCTGATATTAACATTGCTTTTTTTCTCATTTTCAATATTGGTAGCAGCTCATGTTCTTGGTGCGCTTCCGTCGATTGTTCAAGAATTACCTGAACGTAAGAAAAACCAGCCTGATATTTATAAAATGACAAATCGGTGGGGCATCTTGCGTCTGGGTTTTTTGGCCTTTCTTGAAGATCTCATTTTTCATAACTGGTTTGGTGTTCTTTGTTATTATAATCTATAAAGGCGTATATATGAAATAGGGTTTATTACTTTATGTAAAAATGCCCATGGCATTTAGGGTGTTATTATCTTTTGTTTCATATGACTAATTATTTTAAGGATATTTAATTATGAGCCATCTTTTACATTTCCGGGGCATTGACGGGGGTGGCAAATCCAGACGAATTGAGGGATTTTTATGAGAATATCGCCAATATTTGTGAAAGGTCTTGGACATAGACCTACATGTATCTTACCAAAAAAACACAGTGAACCGGTCTTACATCCTGGTTTAACCCCCCAAGAGGTATATGAGAAAGATAAAAGAGAAATATTAAATGCTAATTATCTAATTGCCTACGTTGGTAAGCCTTCATTAGGAGTTGGAACCGAGATTGAACTTGCTAAGGAAAATAATATCCCAATTATTATGCTTTATGAAGAGGGAGCATCTATATCAAGAGTCGCCAAGGGTAATCCGAGCGTAATAAAGGAAATTGCCTTTTCTGATTCAGCTTCAGGAATTAACGAATTATGGAGGTATCTTAAAAAAATGCCAACAAATCCGTTTATGTTAGAAGCCTATCAAGAACATTCGGAATTTATGGCAAAAAGGATTGCTGCGCTAACCCCAGCAACTCCTTCGGCAGTATTGACCTTAGGAATCCTTGAGCTACTCAATAAAATCCCCTCCTTTACAACCCTTTTGGCAAGAAAATGAGGAAGGAGAGCTTCGACCTATAAAAGGTGATTATTTTGAAAAACCTGATAAAGCTGCCCTCGATTTGCATGTAGGATATGAGCTTCTTGTATTTGAATATGAGAAGCCAGATTCTGCAATTTATAAAAAATTCAATCTGTCCGACAATAAATTTCCTCTTAAACGAAAGAGTCTTGCAATCATAAAAAGCCTTGAATATTTTTACATGCCACCTTTCCTTGCCGGAATTCTTGTATCGCCTGTTACAAGCGCAATGTGTGGGATTTCTAATATATCAACCATGCTTGACCCCCTCTTTCAGGGATTTCTTCTATTAAATATTGTATTTTTTTTTTTTTTTTTTTTTTTTTTTTTTTTTTTTTTTTTTTTTTTTTTTTTTTTTTTTTTTTTTTTTTTTTTTTTTTTTTTTTTTTTTTTTTTTTTTTTTTTTTTTTTTTTTTTTTTTTTTTTTTTTTTTTTTTTTTTTTTTTTTTTTTTTTTTTTTTTTTTTTTTTTTTTTTTTTTTTTTTTTTTTTTTTTTTTTTTTTTTTTTTTTTTTTTTTTTTTTTTTTTTTTTTTTTTTTTTTTTTTTTTTTTTTTTTTTTTTTTTTTTTTTTTTTTTTTTTTTTTTTTTTTTTTTTTTTTTTTTTTTTTTTTTTTTTTTTTTTTTTTTTTTTTTTTTTTTTTTTTTTTTTTTTTTTTTTTTTTTTTTTTTTTTTTTTTTTTTTTTTTTTTTTTTTTTTTTTTTTTTTTTTTTTTTTTTTTTTTTTTTTTTTTTTTTTTTTTTTTTTTTTTTTTTTTTTTTTTTTTTTTTTTTTTTTTTTTTTTTTTTTTTAAAAAAAAATTATGCCCCATATTCTGTGTTGCAAGGAACATTTTGGGCCGACCCCTCTTTTTCCCTTCAGATAGCATGCCTTATTGGAACGGGGATAACGTAGGGAATGGCTGTACATAGCATTAGAAAAACTCAATCGCCACCTGGGATTTTTGCTCAATCTGGGTCAGGGAAATCTTATGCTTTGGGTAGAATTATAGAGGAGTTATGGTTCAAACTTTATCCAATAGCAAATGAGAGAAAACGTTACCATATAATCCTTTTGGACCCAAATGGTGATTTTAAGGAATTCTCAAATATGGAGTCTGAATCGAACATCTTAGAAAAATTAGACAAAATTTTTAAAGGTCTTCCTAAGTTTGTTCCTAACAAATCTTGGCGAAGTTGGGTAAATGTGAGACGGAGAAAATGGGAGAATGTTGGCAATTGTAAAATAGATAACATATTCCCATCATCGAAAGACCCTTTCTTAACATGGAAATGGGTAAATCTTAGTAATCTTAATGATAACAACAAAAAGGCAAAAGCAGCCAAGTGTGATTCGCAGATTGAGCATAAACTTTTCCACGAAGATGGCCCAATTACATTTATTGTAATAGATGAAGCCCATAATATTATCCCTATGGATAGAAACTATGGAAGGCACATTATAAAGTGCCATAGAATAATTAACAAAATAGCCACAGGAAGGTAGAAAGTTCGGAGCTTTTCTTATATTAGTTACTCAATCTCCATCTAAAATACATCCAGACATATTATCACAACTCGCTAATATAATCATAATGAAAACAACCACTATTCAAGATATTAATACTGTGTGCAGTATACGAAAAGATATACCCTATAAAACTATTAAAAGAACATCTACATTTGAAAAAGGAGAGGCTTTATATTAACGGAAGAATTTGTTCCAGCACCTGTGAAGGAAAAAATTACTGGAAGAATTTCAAAAGAGGGAGGAGAAGATAAAGAGATATTGCAAAGGCACAAAATGTTACTATATCACCCTATAAGAAAGTCAAGGCCCTCTTCAGGACAATCAGGTAAAGGTATAGGAAATTATTCAGGTGAGCTAAAAGACCGCGCACAAAGCCACCCCTATAACAAACCAGGGATCCAAGAGTTTTTTCTTCACGCTATCCTTGAATCTGATTTTTTTTGAGATTTCTCAAGTCATTATAAATTTCCAACAAGTGCTGGCTTTCATAGTTTTTGCGAATCTCAGAATAAAATGGCCGAATATCACGAGACAAGGTTGATGCCGACGGGATATAATTCATTTTTCCAATCCAGATAGACTGGATACAAAAGGGTTCAACTATGTTAATTAAGACCTGAGATTTTATGTCAAGAAATGGCTCTATGAATACACTGGTTTTATACTTTCTATGGAATGCGTTTTTGAGAGATTCCAATCTCTCTTCAAATAGCGAAGCATTACGTTCCCAAAACTGAAAGAGATTATTGTTGATTGATGTGATTGTAAATCGGAAACTGTATATTCCTCTTGTACTTGCAATATTGGTTATCAGATTGGCGAATTAATAAAGAGCCTTGGTTTTGTGATTACTAATACTTCATTATCGCTTCTGAGTAATTTTCCTAAAGTTGTAAGACATGCCTCCTTAACACCAGTAATATCTACAATGTCATAGAGAAGTTTGAAACATTACACATCCTGACATCTTTCTAAATGACTTTTGTACCACATCCTCTCGAATTCTAATGGGTCACCAAGTTTCATATGTTGCATTTGGAAATCGTTTCGCCATTAGTTTTGCATAGCAATATCTACAGTTATTGTGACACCCGATGACGCAATTCACATTATGGTCAGACCCATTCTCTCGTGCCTGCTGTGATTTTTCTGTCCATCTTACGGGTACAATTTGTTTTTGAAACTGTTCTTCCTTTAAAGATGCTATTCTCTCATATATCCTTTGGTGAGAAATTGGCTGAAAATCGATAGGTTGAGTGTATACCCAATTTTTCCTTAAGAGCTCCCCAATTTAATACATATTGTGGAATATTTTCCCCCCAATGGTCTGTTGATGTGGATAAATCCAGATACCCTATCGCACATAGCCACTCAAGAGAACGCTGTATGCTAATATCGCTACTATCAAGTTCGCTAAGGTCCCGACAGCGTTTATCGCATACGCCATCCTCATGTTGCACTATAATTTTCCAAAGTACCTTCCAAGATAATGGCCTCTGTTTTCCAATAAGTCCTTTAAAAAGTTCAAAGTGTAGGCGCTTAAAAAATTCAAAAGCTTTCTTATTATTTGGTGAGTAAGAAGGATTATCAGTTAGATTAGAATAAAATTGTCTATTCAATCGAACCCCTGCTTCATAATTCGAACAGATAATTAAATGAAATAATTGGTCTTTTTTGGGGTTGAAAGGCAATAGGAGAATATATCTGAACCATTTTCTCAGCTTTTTCTTATACAACGTTATTAAGATTTTTTTCTCTTAATGAAGCCGATTCTTTACAAAGAAGCTGATTCCTCCATGCAGTGTCTCCAAAAAGAGCATCCGCTTGGTCAACTGTTTGTTTCTCTCCTCTGTCCATACTTTTTTCTTATGGTGAATTGGTAATGGAGAAAAATCATCTCTGCCTAAGAACCAGTCTGAGGTAAAAGAAAATATTATAAATTCAGTCCTTGTTTCATAAAACCTCTTAATCCGATTGCTTGCTACTTGCTCGACTGCGCTCCACTCTACACTTCTTAAGGGGTCAAAAAAATAGATTGCGTTAACGGGAGTTCTCCTAACTATCGGTAGAACTTCGTCAAGACTTTTATTAAGAAGATAGACATTTTTTAGAAATATCTCCCGCCCAAGGGCCTGCGATTTTATCTACTGGAATTCGTGGCCATCTCCGCCTTATCACGTTCTTTAAATGCAAACAACATTCTAAGTTTTCTTCAACTAAGACAATTTTCAAATTATCGGTCAAAGGCGCTTTGCTTGCTTTGAGGTCTAATGCGTGGCCTGCTGACCCTAACACTGTTTCTTTTAATTCTTTAATATAAACTTCACCAGTACCAGCATTCAACTCTATTATGGCTATTGGATATGCGTAATTTGCCCCTTGACCACCAGAAGTAATGTTCCACCAGAACTGATAGTAATAACCTATCACATCACATTTCAACTTAGTGCCCGCAAGGCCACTTAAACTGATGGCGTCACCTACGAACTGAAGCATCAGAGCTCCAAGTCTATAACCCGATACTTCTTGAACATATCCTTCATACAGCAAGGCCGATGCATTTTTCCTTTGGTATGAGCCGGTTATTTGTTCTCCTTGAAACTTTTACCACTTTTTTTGGGTTAATTTCAAGTTTTTTCCCTCATTTAAAAGGATAGCTTCATGCGCTAAATCCCTTCAAATGAATTTTGCAAAGCCGCGGGTGTTTTGTGGCAGAGGGCGCACCCAACCATCCAGATGATTTCTGCTCTAAGCACTCTTGTATTATGTTAGATTTGGAAGCACCTCTACGGGCGTCTCACGGGCTCACACCGACCAAAAAACTGACTGGTTATATGCAAGGATTCAGAGCTGCGGATGCAGGGGGTAGGGGTCTTTAAGTAGAATATCTTTGGCGAACAAGCCCGTTCTGACCTTCAACCAAAAAATATTAGTATGCAAAATAACTACTTGAAATCATCGAAGCGGGAAACAAACTCACTGTAGAAAATCTTTCATTATTCTTGACTTAAAGCCGCAAAATTAAAATTACTTGAAAAAGGTAGGAACATGTGCTTTTATGGGGGCGGGCTTTTTCCTAAAGTTTGTAGAATAATGGTACTGCAATAAGGAGCAAAAACATGTTTAAGGTTTTAATCAAAGGTATAGTCCTTATTATTCTTGGCATACTTTGTTCTAACTGTGCTTCTATGCCTTCCATTCCTCTAAAAAGTGAGACGGCCAACCAAACCAATTACGAAAGGTTTTCAGAAGGAATCTCTACAAAAAAAGACGTCCAAACAATATTAGGTGAACCTAATTTTATTACGGAAGATGTAATGGGTCCAGGCATTGAGGTTTGGGTTTACCATGGCAGGAACAATCAGCTACAATTTGCCTTTAACCAAAGAGGAATCCTTACATACAAAGCCCTAATGTCATTTACTACAGGTCATGTTTCGATGAAACAAAGTAATAAATGTATTGCAGGTTCTGAGAGTGGAGGTGTAATTTGCGGAAAATCAGCAGCTATAGTAGACAGGCAAAGAGGTGGTATGGTGTGTGAGCAGCATGCCTCAGTCCCCAGCAAAAGTTCTAAACCTATTCAACAGAAGCCAATCAATTCAAACCCTTATGATAAATAAGATAAAAATAAAAGAACAATTAGGCGAAGGGGAACAGTCGGGATTGGTGGAACAAGATGATGGGAGTATGTTATTAAAATAGATTCCAGTAATTTGCCAAATATTTTTGATTTAATAAAGGCGAGGCAATTAATGACATTCGAAAGATTTAATTGGGCTTGATTTATTGTCAGGCAGATTAATTTTAATTTGACATTATTTTTATGAAGTGACCGAAGTTTATTTTATTCTAAAATTACTGAATAGTGCAATTAAACAGGAGCGGGGGTAGGGGGTGGTCATTCAGTAGAATCTTCCCGGTGAACAAATCACCACGAGAAAACCCTGACCACGATTCTGAAAATCATCCTTATAGGTATGGACGTGTCGTTGATATTATACATAGAGGTAGCGTTTTTCCCCTCGCACCCAAGCACAATAAAAGGCGATTCCACCACAATCCTTGGCAAAGACAACTTCGTCCGGGTTTGCAGATGCTCCCATTATGGATAAGAATCGTGAGTAATCATCAAACCACTCGTCATTTTTGCTAAATGAGTGGACGAGCATCATTGCATAGGAAGCATGGAAACGCTTAGCCTCGATAATTGCAGAGCCTGCCCTATGAATGAGTTGATAACGGATTCCCTCATGGATGGGCATGGCCAGTCCAAGAAGGTTGCAGAGGAATTCAAGTCGCCGCTTTTTCCCGGCAGATTCGTTTCTTAGCCATTCTCCAACAGTTAGTCCGAAGGGCTCAGAAACCTTACCTTCGACGGCTATGGATACGAGACCCGTTGAACACCTGGCGAGAACCCAGATATCGTTTTGCGATGGCTGCGCTCCCCCGGCAGTGGTACCTGATGCTCTGCGATAGCGAGGAGAACCTCGAGTTCACGAAAAGCATCTACTTTTGATTTATTGAATACTTTTTTAATGCTCATTGGAAAACCGTCTGCTTCTTGCCAGCAATATGCGAGGGTTCTGGCTGAATAGCTAGGCTTCCATTGCTTGTCTGGGTCAGCAAGAAACCGCTTCCACTCCTCCGCATTGGCAGCGGGAATCAGGATATTACCCATTCATTCCCCTTCTTGTAGGCTTAGGATAGCCCAAAACTGACTAATTATATGCAGGAATTCAGAGTTTTTTAGAGATGGGATAGGGGTAATCGGTAGTATTACCAAACCTCATCAAGTGTTTTAGCTGCCTCCAAGCGCTTTTTCGTTGTATATCTAATACTTTGAAGTTGTTTAACTCTACCTTTTTTTACAAGAGATATAGGGCCAATTTCGTGAGCAGGCTCAGAGAAGTTCACTACAAATTTTTCGGTATCCTCCCAAGGTTCAATCGATTTAACTGGGGCAATATGAGTAATTGCCGAAGTAGGTGCTACCCTATAAGCAGCTATGTATTTGATTTGCGGTTGCATGGTCCCATGAATTCTTATAGCGTGCCAGCGATTTTCGCCCAAGAACGTCTCTTGAAACCCATCTTCTCGGGCTGGTACTACAATTGTATCAATTTCACTCGGGTCCAGTTTCGAAATAGTGACATCAGCAGTTAGGTCTGCCAGAAATGGCTCAAACCAATATATCCTTTCTCCCTTCTTGTTTTCATATTTTACAAATTCTAACACCTCCACCCCGAACTTAAACTTTTCTGAAAGAACTGTCCTCAGTTTTTCTAAACTCCTGTCAATAATCACGAGAGCCGCAAAAGGAGATTCATAAACCATATATTCAAGCAGGTGGTCTAAATTCCGATATCCGTGTGAGGTGACATACTGTTCACACTGAGCCTTGGCGTCTTCCCGAGACAGGAGGGCATTAAACAGAATTGTTTTCACTCCATGACGTTCTGCCTCAAAAGAAAGAGAAAATTCAAGAATTTGAACAGCAATATGTCGGAGTGGGTCATGAGCCGCCAACTCTACTTCTACAAAATATAAGCGAGGATGATGCCCGGTAAGGTCAATCAAATAACCGTCTGGGACATTACGTATTCCAGCTTTTTCCCCAATTTTCTTTTTCACATCCAGAAATATTCGGTTCTCTCCAAAAAGTGCTTTCTGGACTTGCACAATGGCTGCTTCCAATTCCGCCTCACTGGCGTAATCTGCAAGAGAATAGTTGCTATTTGGGGTCCAGATGAAGCTCATTTCTGCTCCAGATATAGATTTGCTCTTAACAGCCTTATACCATCATGAGCAGATTTTCAAAGAAAAATTTGAAAGTTTAGTTATATTAAAAGGATAATTTTGGTCTTTTTGCTACATGGAGATTTACATTGGAGCAATCTGTCGGGGTGAGGGAGGCGGTTATTCAGTAAATTTCTTCTGGGGGATAAACATACCTCAGAAAGCCCTGACCAGCTTTAGGCCTCTTAGCCCGCCGCTAATTCCGTGGCCGGGGGGGACAGCAAGGCGCACCACATATCATCCTGAATTTATCTATTGCAAATCCCCATTTTTTTGCAAGGTCATCTGCTTCATATTCGTATCTCAAATCAATTAAATTAATATCTAAGTAATGTCCTAAATAATAATGGGCTAATTCATGAGCAACAATCGCCATTGCCACATCTTCATCATATTTTCTAAGTAATTCAGAATCAATAATGATATGACCATCTTCAGTAACTTCGCCAGCTTCTCCAGCAAAGGTTTTTCTTTCGCTTATTGGGCCAAAGATTAACTCATCATCCTGAATTGAAGATAATATTATAGAGATAATTTTCATTAACATATCTCTTAAATATTCAGAATATATTTCTACATAATCGAATACTTCCCCGAGAACCTTTGCCGCTGTTTTTTTATCCATGATTCCCTCCCCGGATAGGAGGGGACATGGGCGGACTGCCTGGGCCCATTTCTGTCCAACCATGCCCTGCCTCCTTTGCAATCTTGCTTTTCAAGCCATGCCCGCCTGACCTATTCTAAGCCACATAATATTTTCAGATGGTCACTTATTAATTTATTTGCATTTGCAACTATGTCTTCGGCTTTTAGGGAGCCCTCTCAACGAGTTTAAGCCCAGAAAGTTTCCTCTTTTGTAGCCGAATTGTTAGTAACTGCGATGATAGCATAATATTAAATCGAATTTGTCAGCCAAGGAGCCGGATATAGTAATTTTTTTGAAATTTTGACATACCTGCCCCTCAGACCCCGCATACCTCACTGCGGTGGAGCCTAAGGACCCAGGCCAGCACTGATTGGTAGGGGTGGTTCGGGGGAAAGGCTGAGTCCCCTTCAGGTAAGAGCCCTTGAAAACTTCGAACCCGCCCTAATTGGCTTTTTGTTTAACTACTTTCAAAAAAATTAAAAAACCAAAAAAAGTGGAGCTCATTTTTGGTTCAGAAATGTATAATGTTAAAAAGGGGCGGAGTAGAGCTAATGAAAAAATCAGCGGGTTACATAAGGGTGTCCACCTTAGCTCAGGCAAAAGAAGGAGAGAGCCTAAGTACACAGCGTCGGGCAATCGAGGATTATTGCCCGGTCAATGGCATGGATTTAACTGAAGTTTATGCCGATGAGGGCGTCTCTGGGTCATCTGTGGATGGGCGGGCGGAACTAATAAGGATGCTAAGGGATGCAAGTGAAAATAAATTTAATTGTTTGATCATCCATAGGTTGTCACGATTTGGCCGCAATGCACGGGAACTACTCAACAATGTAGAAGAATTGAAACATCACGATATAAAGCTCATTTCTCTAAAGGAAAACATTGATTTCTCTACTCCTTATGGACAAGCTATGCTGGCAATGTTAGCCGCAATGGCACAACTTGAAAGAGATGTTATAAAAGAACAGATGAATGAAAACAAAATGGCTCGTTGGAGGAGATGCGAAACTTTTATCGGTAAACCTCCTTATGGCTATAGCTGGAAGAAAGAAAAGAAACGTCTTGAAGTGAACCAGGTAGAGGCAGATGTTTATAAAAATATAATTTCAATGTATCTTGACAAGGGCTTCTCTTTTAAAGATATGGCTATCAAATTAAGAGATGAAGGAATTAAATGTAAACGGACATTTTTTACGTCTACGACAATTTCATATATGTTAAAAAATCCCGCTTATTATGGAAATTACGTGGTAAACCAAAGGAAATATGAAAACAGTAAACGCACTAAAGAACTTAAGCCAAGCAATGAACACATTGTTTTTAAAATTCCTCCCATTATTGATAAGATAACTTGGGACAAGGTTCAAGCTAAGACCCATTTCAACACGGTAAAAAGTAAGCGCACAATTGCAGCTAAGGATTATTGGCTGAGAGACATTTTGATGTGCGGCGAATGCGGAGGCGTTATTAAGCCTCGCCACGGCTCTTACCGGAAAGATGGAACTTTCCCAAGGTATTACACTTGTTACTGGGGCCAGGCCAAGAACAAAGACTTTAAAATTCACAATAAAAATAGATGTACCATGCCATTATTAATAGCAGACAAAATTGAAGATTGGGTTTTCGAGAATATAATGTTCAGGCTAAGCTTTGATGCAGTTATGGATAATGACAATAATCTAATTGACTTGTTAAATCCAGAGAAATATGATAAATTAATTTCAGAGCAAGAAATCAAATTAAATAATTATCATCAAATTATACATAAAAAAGAAAAAGCCAGAGAGAGAATTATTGATATACTTGAAGAAGATGACTTTGATAAAAGTGCTTTTTACGAGAGATACATGAAATATAATGAAGAAATAGAGACTATTCAGGCATGCGTTATTGATATCCAGAAAAAAATGGCCTATTATAAAGAAGTTGCTAACAATAATACAAGATTTATTAATTTCATAAAAGATAATCAGGACTGGTTAACGAATATACAAAATGAGCTTTTTAATTTATCACGGGAAGATAAGAAAAGATTTATTGAAAGCATCATAGATGGCAAAATATATATTTATATAGACCAAGATGAAGCTGAAGGGGTACCTCTTCATCCGAGTATAGCCCTCCCCAATTTTTCATTAAATTCCGGTATCTTTGAATTGCTATCTCAAGAAGGGAAAATATCTTCATTAGATAAAAATGGTGCCTAGCATTCTCCCTCCTTTGAATTTTGAAGAAGCTCTGGAAACCTCCAAGATTTACAGCGTGGTGGGCCTTCTGAAGCCTGGCCAAGGGCTTCTCAAACAGCGGCCCTTCCGCTCTCCCCATCACACCATCTCTGACGCCGGTCTCATCGGCGGTGGCAATATACCCAGGCCAGGAGAAGTCAGTTTGGCCCATAATGGTGTTCTTTTCCTGGACGAATTGCCAGAGTTCAAGCGCTCCACTTTGGAAGTATTGCGGCAACCTCTGGAAGACGGGGTGGTGACCATCTCCCGGGCCGCTGCTTCCATTACCTACCCAGCCCGATTTATGCTGGTAGCTTCCAGTAATCCCTGTTTCTGTGGACATTATGGAGATCCCCGGAAGGTATGTTCCTGCACTCCCCAGCAGATTAAGCACCACCGTTCTCGGATCTCTGGACCCTTACTTGACCGCATCGATATTCAAATTTCGGTCCCGGCAGTGCCGTTTCAAAATTTATCAGATGACCAAGGTGGAGAAGGTTCTAAAGAAATGCGGGTGAAGGTCCTGAAAGCCAGGACTACTCAAGAAAAGCGGTTTGCCCGGTCCCGCATTTTTGCTAACGCCCATATGCCCCCCGAATGATTAAGGAACATTGTGCCTTGGGGTCGGAACCTCGGCGACTGTTAGAGACTGCGGTGGAACGCTTGGGGCTGTCGGCCCGGGCCTACACCCGGATCCTGAAGATCGCCCGCACCATTGCCGACCTGGAAGGTGAAATTGACCTGGCTCTGGCCCACGTGGCCGAGGCTATCCAGTACCGCACTATGGATCGCCAGTTTAGCAGCGACAAGGGGGTTATGTTTGTTAAAGAGGTATCGCAGCAATATTTAATTTAACCCTGGGAATATATAAAGATCGCCCGGAGCATGGCCGATCTGAAGGGGGAGGGGTCCATAGCCCCGGGTCACGTGGCGGAGGCCATACAATACCGGACTTTGGATAGGAAATTTATTTCAAAGTAATGTCAAATTTTGATTTAAATTAGACCATGATTTTAATAATGGAATTTTAGAATAATAGGTAATGTATGATCGAAAAAAGCTTTTTAGCCTTATTGTGGTCTAGCTTTAAAAAAACATATGGGCCAATACTTACGGGATTATCATTATTTTTGGCTATCATTTTTTGGAAGTTTCCGTCTAATGAAAAAATCGGCCTAGATATAATTTTGCCAATTTCAATTTTTCTTCTAATGTTATTAATAACTTTGGCGGATACAGCATATTTAAGTTTTAAAATGGATAAGCGCATTGTTCCGAGGGTGATCCTAGGAAGAGAGTTTTCTTCTAAAATTTTGCTTCTCCTTGAGCCATCTAAGTTTTTCTCACATGATACCTTAGTTTCGTTTTATTATAATGAAGGTTTTGAGCAACTAATAGGGATAGGAAGAGTTTTGAATGTTCAAGAAGATAAAAATATTCAGGTAATATTAACTCATCCTTTACCAGGACATGAATCTACCTTAAGAAAATTATCACAAAGTGAATCAACAATTTTAAGAAAAATTATCGTTAAGCCAAGCATTCCTATGTCAATTGCAGAATATTTAACTTTAGGAGGAGAATAATAATGGATAAGAACAATAATATAGATAAAAATATGTTTTTGGCTACTGTTGTAAAAATAATAGATGAATATAAAGTTGTTATAAATAAAGGTGAACGCGAGGGCATTAAGGTGGGGCAAAAATTTCTAATATATGAATTGGAAAGAGAAGAAATCAAAGACCCAGATACTGATGAACCATTAGGGCATTTGGAAATTGTTAAAGGTATAGGCAGGGTCTCACATGTTCAGGACCGGTTAGCCACTATTATATCAGATGTAAAAGAACCAGCAGAAACAAGAATTATTAAAAGGAAACCAATGTCATTATTCTCAGTTATTAGTGGAGAGGAAGAAGTAATAACCTCACCAGCAGGTTTAGCGCCTTTTTATGAACCTAAAATTGGAGATAAGGCGAAACCTATTTAATTTAAGGATATAAGGGTATCAAATACCCTGGTCAGCCAGTATCGCTGCCTGGGACTGGGATTTGCCTGAACTTGGGGTAACTGGACCCTTCATGGCTGGATTGCTTTCGGCCCCCGAAATCTTAATTTTTGCACGTAACTTGCAAAGCATTATCTATTGACGCGAGTTGGGCGGAAAGGGACCAGGTTTCCACCCCCGGCCGCGCCTGGGCCAGCCCCGGGGCTCCGGGGCAAATTTTTGGGCCACCAAGGGAAATTGTGGGTTATATTTAAGTAAAAAGATTTTACAGTTGGATAAATAGCTTGTCAGGGGAAGTAGGTGAAGCTCTTCAAGGGGACCGATCCGGCCCGGTTGGCTAAATTATATCGGCGCAAGCAATGGTCCCGGCGTTTGAGTTGGGTGCTCTACGGGCTGGTGTTCACCGTGCTCCTGGCCGGGGTGGGGGCCGGGGGCTACATTTACTACCATTTCCTCCGGGACCTCCCTGATTTTACCGCCATCAAGGAATTTCGCCCCTCGGTGGTCACCCAGATCTTCGCCCGGGACGGCCGCCTCATCGGCGAGTTTTACTCGGAGCGCCGCATCGAGGTGCCCTACAGCCGCTTACCTAAGCATCTCATCCTGGCCTTCGTGGCCGCGGAGGACGCCCGGTTTTTCGAGCATCCCGGGGTGGATATTACCGGCATCGTCCGGGCCTTTGTGCGCAATCTGGAGGCCGGCGAAGTGGTCCAGGGCGGCAGCACCATCACCCAACAGGTGGTGAAAAGGATCTTGCTAACCTCGGAGAAGAGCCTGGCCCGCAAGATCCGGGAAGCGGTGCTGGCCTACCGCATCGAAAATTATCTCACCAAAGAAGAGATTTTGAACCTTTATCTCAACCATATCTTCCTGGGACACGGGTCCTATGGCGTGGAGGCCGCGGCCCAGGAATATTTCTCCAAGCATGTGGAAGACCTGACCCTGGCGGAATCGGCCCTGCTGGCGGGGATTCCCAAGGCTCCCAGCCGCTACTCCCCCTACCTCAACCCCCGGATGTCCAGGGAGCGCCAGGCTTACGTCCTGCGCCGCATGGTGGAGGTGGGTTTCATCAGCAAGGCCGAGGAAGAAGCAGCCCTGCGCCAACCTTTGAAGCTCAAACCCTGGCGGCCGGACTGGATCAAAGAATGCGGCTACTTCAACGAACATGTGCGGACCTTGTTGGAGAGCCAGTTCGGCCGGGAATCCGTTTACAATCTGGGGCTTAAGGTCTATACCACGGCGGATGTGGGCCTGCACCGGGTAGCCCAGGAAGCCATCAAGCAAGGGATTGACGGGCTGGTAAAGCGCAACGGCTACCGGGGTCCCTTGCGGCACCTGAAGGGCAAGGAATTGGCCGCCTTTCAGGAGCGTCAGAACCGCTTTTACCGCAAATATCCTCCCCGCCGGGGCCTGGCGGTCACCGCGGTGGTGGCCTCCATGGACCGGCGGCGCCAGCAGGTGAATATCCGCCTGGGAGAACAGTGGGGAGTGCTGCAAGAGCAGGCGGAGGGCCAGGCGCGGTCGGCCCTGGCCTCTTTGCAAGCCCGGCGATGTGGTGCAGGTGCGCCTGCTCAGTCGGGATCGCCGCACCAATAAATGGACGGCTTCCCTGGTGCCCGCGCCCATGGTGCAGGCGGCCGTGGTCTCCATGGAACTCAAAACCGGCAAGGTGCGGGTGTTGATGGGAGGCAAGGATTTCGGCGACAGCACCTTCAATCGGGCGATCCAGGCCAAGCGCCAGCCCGGCTCCGCGTTTAAGCCCATCATCTATGCCGCGGCCATCGATCGCGGTTATCGCCCTGATTCCATCCTGATGGATGAGCCCCTGTCCTTGCCGGGCGGGCGCAGGGGCCAGCTCTGGTCACCTCAGAACTATGACCATACCTTCAGTGGCCCCATTCCCCTGGCCACCGCCCTGGCCCGTTCCCGCAATGTGCCCACCGTACGGCTGATGATGTCCGTGGGGGTGCCGGCCACGCTGAAGATGGCCCAGACCCTGGGCATCACCTCCCCCATCTTCCCCAACTATGCTTCCGCGCTGGGGGCCTCGGAGGTCACCCCGATAGAGCTTACCCGGGCCTACTCGGTCTTTCCCAACCAGGGTTACCTGGTGGAGCCCATCTTCATCGAGCGCATTGAAGACCGGGATGGGCGAGTGTTGGTGGAAAGCCGCCCCCAGCGACACCAGGTTCTGGACCCGCACACGGCCCAGGTCATGACCCAACTTCTGCTGGGCGTGGTGGAGCGGGGCACGGGCGCCCGGGTAAAGGTCCTGGGTCGGCCCATCGGGGGCAAAACCGGCACCACCAACCGCACCCGGGATGCCTGGTTCATCGGCTTTACCCCTTCCTTGATTACCGGAACCTGGGTGGGGATGGATGATGAACGTAGCCTGGGGCCCAAGGAGACCGGCGCCCAGGCCGCGGCCCCCATCTTTATTGCCTACATGCGGGACGCCCTGAAAAACCAGGCGGTGGAAGAATTCCCCACCCTCTCCGGCTCGGTGCTGGCCAGGGGAGAGCGGAAAGAGGCGGTAGCTAAAAAGGATGATGAGGCCGCGGAAACTGAGGAGTCTTTCTATCCTGAAGAAGAGGCCACAGAAAGCGATCAGGAAAGCTCCCCGAAGCCGCAAGCTACCAGTCAGCAGTTCTTCAAAAGCGATCTGGAAGAATAGAAGCCAGCGGAGATTTCTACTCCGACTTGCAGTGGGACATAACCAAACTAAAAGGTCACTGGGGAGCAGGATAGCAACCCCGACTCTTACTCCCCGGAGGCAACCTCCATCCCCAGTCCGCTAAAGGGTTGGGCGCCCAAGAAGGCGGGGAAGTTCCCCGCCCTTCTTCATCCACAAAGGAGTATTTATGCGAGAAATAAACGTGGCTAAGGTTACTCAAGCAGTGAAGGAAGCTGCCATCGCGGCCGATTACGAGGCAACCGAAGATCTCCTGGAGGCTTTCCGGCGGGGCGAGGAAGAGGAGGAATCTGCCGCGGGGAAGGAAATCTTCTGTCAACTCCTGGAAAACGCGGCTATTGCCTCCCAGGAACGTATTCCCCTGTGCCAGGATTGCGGCCTGGCCGTGATCTTCGTGGAATTGGGCCAGGAAGTCCGCCTGGTGGGAGGGAATTTCGAGGACGCCATCCAGGAAGGGGTGCGCCAGGGATATGCGGAAGGGTATCTCAGAAAGTCTCTGTGCCATCCCTTGACCCGCGCCAACACCGGGGACAATACCCCGGCAGTGATCCATACCAGGATCGTCCCGGGGGATCACTTGAAACTTACCGTGGTTCCCAAGGGCGGCGGTAGTGAGAATATGAGCCGGATTCATATGCTGCGGCCTTCGGATGGCTGGGCCGGCATCAAAGATAGGGTGGTGACCACCGTCAGGGAGGCGGGAGCCAACCCCTGTCCGCCCATCATTGTGGGAGTAGGTATTGGCGGGACCTTTGAGAACGCGGCGTTGCTGGCCAAGAAGGCCTTGCTCCGGGAAGTGGGCCAGCCTCACCCAGACCCGGAAATCGCGGCCATGGAGCGGGAGCTCCTGACGGCCGTCAATGATCTGGGCATCGGGCCCCAGGGCCTGGGGGGGAGAATCACCGCCATGGCGGTTCACCTCCTGATGCAGCCCAGTCACATCGCCTCCTTGCCGGTGGCGGTGAACATTCAATGCCACTCCTCCCGCCACAAAGAAGTGGAGTTATGAGTCTGTTCCTTAAGGCCGCGCCATCTTCCCAAACCGGCACGGGTGGGAGCAGCATTAACCTTGCGAATGACTTGATTATGGAGGTCGAACATGGCCAAAACTGTGAAGCTTAAGGCCCCCGTGAGTGATCAGGATGTGGAGCAGTTGGAGATCGGCGATAAGGTTCTGATCAGCGGGGTAATCTATACTGCCAGGGACGCGGCCCATAAGCGCCTGGTGGACATGCTGGCCGCCGGCCAACCCCTGCCGGCGGACTTTAAAGGCCAGATCCTTTATTACGTGGGGCCCAGCCCGGCCCCTCCCGGTCGAGTCGTAGGGGCGGCCGGCCCCACCACCTCTTATCGTATGGATGCCTATTCCCCGACCCTCATTCAACTGGGACTGAAAGTCATGATTGGCAAAGGCAAGCGCTCGCCGGAAGTCATCGAGGCCATGAAAAAGTATAAGGCCGTTTACGTGGGGGCCACCGGGGGCGCCGGCGCCCTGATCTCCAAATGTATTAAAGAAGTGGAGGTGCTGGCCTTTCCGGAGTTGGGCCCGGAAGCCTTCCGGCGCATGGTGGTGGAAGACCTTCCCGCCATTGTCATCAATGACTGCCAGGGCCGGGATCTTTACGAAGTTGGGGTAGCTCAATATCGGCGTCAAGCAGCATCTTGATACGCCAGGATAATTAGGGCAGGCCGGGACCGGCGAAAAATCCGGTCCCCGGCCTTGGGTAATAAAGATGAAGCTACCGATGGATCTGGCAGAAGTAGTAGCCCGGGTTAAGGAAAAGAGGGAGGCCTTCAAGGAGTATAACTTCGGGACTCTGAAGGACGACGCCTTGAAGACCTTCTATGACCTGGCCCAGGAATATGAAACCCTGGAAAACTTCTACCGGGTCTCGGTGAGTATCATCAAAGAGTTTTTCGACCTGGACTCCCGGCTGTACCTGATGTGCCAGGAAGGCCACCTGGAGATGGTGTGCGATAGCCGGTCCGGGCTTTGCCCCCCGAAAACCCCGGCCCAGCCGCATATCCACCTGGAGAGCCAGGCCTACCGGGCCAATGGCTCCTGGGTGCTTCCCATCCGGGGCAATTTGCTTCTGGTGGACCAACTGCCTTTCTATGCCAAGGACCAGGTGATTGGGATGCTGGAATTATTCCCAGGTGATCAACTATCAGAAGGCGATCGCTTTTTCTTTGAGAAGTTCGCCAACCGCCTGGGATACAACCTCCACGTCAAGATTATCGCCTGGCAGAATATTCATCGGATCCGCTTCATCAACAGCCTGGTGGCCGATATCGAACACAACGTGATCATCCCCAATATCAGCCTCAGCCTTTACCTGCGGCACTTGCGGCAAAAGATCAATGTCTTGAAAGAAATGGAATGCCTGTGTCAGGTGGGGCTTAAAGAAGGCGGTGAGGTGGAGGACGAGAAGGCGGCCAGGGAACGCTTCCAGACCCTGATCAAAGAGATGGAAGAAGATTATCAGAACCTGGAGCAGCATTATAAAGGGGTCAGCCTGTTTATCGAATCTCTGTTCCGGGCGTCCCATTTTGAGAGGGGGCAATTGGTGCTGCGGCGGCGCTCCTGCCGGGTCGTGAGCGAGATCATCCAGCCCCAACTGCAATTGTCGTTGCCGAAACTCAAGGAGCGGGGCATCGAGATCAGCGAGGCCATGGGGGTGATGCCGGATGAGGACCTGCCCTTATCGGTGGACAAGGGCCTCATGTCCCAGGTGTACGCCAACCTCTTTTCCAACGCGGTGAAATACGCCCGCTACAACTATGAAGGCCGCAAATATATGGCTTACGGCCGGGAACTGCGCCAGAACTACTTCGGGCCAGGGAAGGACGGCGTCAAGTTCAACGTGTTTACCACCGGGCCCCATATTCCCGGAAAGGATGTGCCTCATATCTTTGAAGAAGGCTACCGGGGAAGCAACGTGGACGGTGAAGTGGGGACCGGGCGGGGCCTCTATTTTGTCCGCAACGTGCTGGAGACCCACGGGGCCGAAGTGGGCTATGAACCCACCCCGGGGGGCAACAATTTTTACTTTGTCTTGCCTTTAACCGTAACCCCGGAAACGTCCCTGGTTGCGGACCTGGCGTCAATGCCCTGAAGTCGGGGTGCCGATGACCATCCGTTTTCTGGCCCAGGAGCTTTATCGGCTGACCAAGAAGGTGGAAGAGCTGGAGGCGTCTGTGGCTGGCCTGGGGGGAGACGCTTCTCTGGCAGAACGGGCCCGCCTGGAAGCAGAGCTTTTACAGGCGCGCAAAGAACGGGAACATCTAAAGGCGGTCCTGGAATCTAAAAAGGAGAAACCCCTGATCTAGGTTGGTGCAGTTCCTTTACTGCTGGCCTCGCCCTTTTTCCACCTTTTCCACCTCTTCCTGCCTCTCTTGAGCCAAATCTGTCCGGTAGAACTCTTGGTTCTGGGGTAATCTCAAATAACACTGGTCGATAGGCTCAAGGCTGATTCGTGCCTTATGGAGCCGCCATTCATATACGTGCCCTCCGGCCTTTCGGTCTGCCGTAATAAAATGGAAATGGTAGCCTGAGGCATTTACCCCTTTCAGGTAATCCGGCAGACGAAATCCCACGATTACTCCTTTGATATTATGAAATTCAAATATGGTTTGCTTTTGGGTGGCCTCAATTAGCGGGGGGTAGGGTTTTTTCTGCCGGGGGATGCTTCTGGCCTTGAGATAGGGGAAAGTTCCTTCAATCTTAATGGCATAGAGCAAATTTTTAGTGGGGAGCAACGCGTCCAGATACCTTTCCGATTCCCCGTAATCCATCGGCCTCTCGACCCAGAGCGTCTTATTCGGTCTAAAGAAGGTCACCATGGCAAACGGGGTTTTCGTAGTACCAGCCACCAGATAGGCCCGGCCGTCAGATTTAATTTGGTAGAACCTGCCCTCCAGCCCGATCATTTCGCCATCCAAACCATTGACGGTCCCCAGGCCGAAGTCTCCATGCTTGGCTAAATCGGCAAAGGTGAGATCTCCCTCGTAAACTCCGTTCATAAGAGCCGGTAAGGTGGAAGTTTGAAAAAGCACCCCGCCGGCTGTCGAATGGACCGGGGAGCCGATCAGGGCTAAGGCAAGAACCGCAACCACCACCAAGCGGCGGACAATTTTCATATTCTGGACTCCTCGGTTTTGGGGTGAGATTTACCCGGAAGAAGCAAGCAGATCTGCTTAATTTATTTTGGTCTTTCTTTGAGGCTATTTTGCCAATTCCTGCCGGAAAAATTCATTGGCCAGATTTATCAGTACCTCCCGGGGGGCCAGGTCCTGAGTCAGGGCCGCCATGGTATCTTGGCTGATCTTGCCCTCCCGCACCAGCATCTCCCCGGCCTGGGTCACGGCCGCCAGCACTTGCTGGACCTGGGGTTGAAGTTGAGGAATAGTGAGGAACTCGGAAGAGTGGCGATAAATCTCGGCCACCAAGAGAGGCCCCAAGATCATGCGCATATTAAGAGACAGCGCCTGGAAATGGGCCTGCTCCGGGAACCCGCACACACTCAAAGCGACTACCTGGGGAAGCTTCTCAAAACGGGAGGGATGACCGGTGCGCTCCCCCCGGTCGGAAAAGAAGGGCTGAACCAGGGGCAAGGTGCGTTCAATGAAGGCCTTCAGACGGGCGTTCATATTGAAGTGATAGAGGGGGCTGGCCAGTACCGCCAGGTCAGCCTGTAAATACCGGTCTAATAAATGCTCGGTCATATCGTCTTGCTGGACACACCGCCCCGGGGTCTTGAGCCAGCAGCCAAAACACCCCAGGCAATGCTTGATCTGGTAATCTCTCAGGTACAGGGTTTCCGTAAAGGCTCCGGCCCGGCGAGCCCCTTCCAGAAATTTTTGCAGAACTAACTCGGTCTTGCTGGTTTCATTATCCCGGGGACTGCTGTTAAAGGCAATGATGCGCATGGCGGTCTCCTGATAACTGAGGAGGTATTTGGGGGAGGGCTAAGGGCTTCCACAGGCGAGACGCCTGTGCCACTGGCCCTTACCCCCTCCCCCCAAATCTACCATTTAATCCTTCCGATTAATCAAGGCGGCCAGGTAGCCGGCCCCGAAGCCGTTATCGATGTTGACCACCGCGATGCCGGTGGCGCAGGAATTAAGCATGGCCAGAAGCGCCGCCAGTCCGCCGAAAGAGGCGCCGTATCCTACACTGGTGGGCACGGCAATTACGGGTCGGTCCACCAGGCCCCCCACCACGCTGGGGAGCGCCCCTTCCATGCCCGCCACCACCACAAAGCAGGTGGCTTGGCGAAAGAGTTCCTGATGGGCCAGGAGGCGGTGCAGGCCCGCCACCCCCACGTCGTAGAGGGCTTCCACCCGGTGGCCCATGATGCGGGCGGTGACCAGGGCCTCCTCCGCCACCGGGATATCGGAGGTGCCG
Source organism: uncultured delta proteobacterium (assembly GCA_963739295.1). Taxonomy (GTDB): domain Bacteria; phylum Desulfobacterota; class Desulfobaccia; order Desulfobaccales; family 0-14-0-80-60-11; genus CAVTZS01. The sequence goes on from CAVTZS010000003.1 coordinate 47,054, forward strand.
GCTGACATCACCACAATTACGCCCCGGCCCCGGTCGGGGACCTCCCCCCGGCTTAGGGTCAAGGCCTGGGAATCAGGATAATAGCGGGCCTGGGGAAATTCGGGAATAAGGGCCGCGGCCTTCTCAGGGCTCAGCCGGGTCACCAGGATATGCTCCGCCTTAGGTGTGAGCGCGGCCAGGATGGCCTGAATCTGTTCCAGGCTTTTGCCGGCGGCGAAGACCACCTCAGGAAAGCCTTGGCGCAACTGCCGATGGTGATCCACCATGGCAAAGCCCAGGTCTTCAAAGGGAAGGGTGCGAAGCTTCTCCAGGGCCGTGGCTACCGACAACCGCCCGGCTCGCACCTCCTCCAACAACTGCTCCAGCAACTTAATATCCATGTGGATTCCTTGGGAAGGATGTGTTCTTGGGGGAGGGGGCAGGGGTCGTAGACCCACTTACAATCCTCCCCCAAGCCCCGGCCACCTTACGCGGGTTGGGAGGGGGGTTTTGGGGGGAGGGCAGGGACCTCAGGTCCCTGGCCCTCCCCCCAGGTATCTAATTATACACTGCCCACTAAAGCGGCACCAATTTACCTTCGGGGCTCACCCGGTAGCGGGCGTTTTTCCAGGTGACCCGGTTTCCCAGGAAGCTCAACAGCCAGAAGCCGAATGAGAGAAAGTCTTTCACGGGGAGCAGCAGGAAGGCCTTCCAGGGGAGAACTCCCTGAAGGCAGAGGCGCTCAGAAAAGCAGGCCAGCCCCCAGCGTAAGGCCAGGGTGGCGGCCAGCAGCCCCAAGGCCGCGGGGGCCCAGCCCGAGGCCAGGAGAAAGGCCGCGTTGTAGATTAGGGCATGGGTGATGCCGTAAGCCAGGTACCCCTTGGGCCGGCAGACCCGATAGGTGCGGCTCCAACGGAGCTGGTGGGCCAGATAATCTTTAAAGCTCATCCAAGGGGATTGGGTCTCCACCACATAGGGCAGAAGCAGCACCTTAAAGCCAGCCTGGGCCACCCGCCAGCCCAACTGGTAATCATCCGCCAGAAAATCAGCCAGGGGGAGAAAACCGCCGATTCGGCGAAACACCTGGCGGGGCATGGCCATGGTGGATCCCAGGGCGAAGCGGACCGGTGCCACGGCAGAGGCTACGGCCACCGAAGGGATGAAATCAGCCGCGATAGTGAGGGCCTCCAGGTGCGCGCCCAGGGTCTTGGTCTCTCCGGCCCGGTAGGGACAGCAGACCAGGCCCACCGCCGGGTCGTTAAGGGCAGGCACCAGGCGAGAGAGAAAATCGGCTCCCACCTTCACATCGCCATCGGCGATGACCAGGAGGTCATACCGGGCCCTGGTCTCCAACTGGCGCAAAACGCTGATCTTGGGATTCAGACCCAGGGCCTCGGGGCAAGGATGGATTTCCACCTCCAGGTGAGGAAAGGCTTGCTTAAGCTCCTCCAGGAGCGGTAGTACCGGATCATCAGGATCTTCCACCCCGAACAGCACCTGATAAGGACGATAGTCCTGGGTCAGGAAACTCAGGAGGCATTCCCGGGTGGAGGGGTCCAGGCCTTTGAGGGGTTTAAAGATGGTGACTCCAGGTCCAGGGGAGAGGGCCCGGGGTAAGTTGGGGGCGCGAAAAAATCGAGCCAGGCAAATCAGGGCCAAAATCTGGTAGGCCAGGGCCATCAAACCCAAGCCTAGAAAAAGGTAACTCACCGAACCCCCAGCTTTTATTTTTCAAATGATACCATATCATTCGGCTAAGCATGGGATTTAAGTAATTAAAAAACCAGATCGGGGCTAAATATTCTTGCCTTTACCAGCGGGTAACTTATCTTAAGACGGAAGGCCGTACTCAACCATTGTTGAATCTAAACGGCTAAAAAATCATGTCTGCAAGAAATAAGTTCCGGGAAGAGAAGGGCTTCCCGGGAAATCCATCAGAGGAGGGGCTATGGCGGTAGTTTATTGGCGTGATAGTTGGCAGGCGGCTCAGGCAGAGGCCAAGAAGGAGGAGCGTCCCCTGGTGCTGGAGCTCTATATGGAGGGTTGCCCTCATTGCGCCCGGCTTGACCGGGAGACCCATCCTGATGACGCGGTGGGCTTGGCCTTAAATACCAGGTTCATCCCGGTGCGCCTGGAGGGCCGGCATCATCTGGACCTGGTGAAGCAGCTGGACGTGAAGGGCGCGCCCACCACCCTGATATTCTCCCCGGAAGGGAAGGAACTGCATCGTTTTGCTGGTTTCCTGCCTCCCCCGGAATACCTTAAGGAACTGGAAAAGTTCGGCTAAGGCTGGCTGGGACAGGCATAAGGGAGGGCCCGGCCCCGAGGTCCTGGGCCCTCCAATTCTTTATCTTTTGCAGATTCCTCGATTTACTGCTCGCTCCGGCTCCTTTCACCGGCATAATAAATCAGGCAAATTTGTATTTTTAGACTGGGGTCATTGCCGGCCCGGGCTCCATTTCTGATTTGAAAGTCCGGGGAATCTAGCATATATTAACTTGGAAGATGCAAGGCCGCCGGCTTTAGCGCCAGCGGGGCTAACACCAAGGAAGAACCGGGTTGATCATGGTCTTTAAGAAATTGTTGGGTGCAGGGGCGGTTTTTCTGGCGGCCCTGGTCCTGGGGTGGGGGACCTGGGCCACGGCGCAGGAGTGGGAAATTTCGGCCAAATCCTATGTCATCATGGATGCCAAAACTGGCGAGATTTTACTGGCCTATAATCCCCAACTCTTCTTACCTCCAGCCAGCACCCTCAAGGTCATGACCGCCCTGTATGTGGTGGAGCGCCTGAAGATGGACGACCAGGTGACGGTGAGCGCCACGGCCGCGGCTGCACCCCCTTCCAAGATCAGCATCAAGCCAGGTGAAGTATACACGGTGAGAGAGTTGCTTTATGCCCTCCTGCTTTCTTCTGCCAATGATGCGGCCCGGGCCCTGGCGGAGAGGGCGTGCGGCAGCGAAGAGGAGTTTGCGCGGCAAATGACGAAGCAGGTGCGGCAATGGGGAGCTTATCGCACTACCCTGGCCACCGCCAATGGACTCCCGGCGGAGAACCAGTTTTCCACCGCCGGGGACCTGGCCCTGATGTTTAGGCGGGCCATGGGAAACCCGGAGCTGGCCCAAATCATGGAAACCAAGTACTATAGCATCCAGGGGGACCGGGAGTTACGCAATCACAACCGCTTCCTCTTCACCACGCCCCTGGCGGTGGCGGGCAAAACCGGTTACACCCGGGCCTCCAGGCATACCTACGTGGGGATGTTCCGAAACGGCAATAAGGAAATCATCATCGCCATGATGGGGAGCAAGCAGAAATGGGCGGATTTGCGGCCCTTGATCGAGAAGGGCTTCGAGCTGGAGGGCGCCCCCATTGCCAAACTGCCCCCCGCGGAGGAAAAGCTCAGGTTTGCCAAGCTGCATACCGGCAGGCAGGCCGCGGCCTCGGGGAACTCCAAGTTGCGGCGCCGGTCCGCCAAGGTGGCCATGGGCTCCGTGACCTCGGGGCCCAGCAAGAAAAAGGCCAGCCTGAAAAAGAAAGTAAAGAACCAGAAGCAGGAAGAGTCTTAGATTCCCCCTGAGTTCCTGCAGATGAAAGGCCTGTTCAAAAAAGTCAAAAACCTCCCCACCCGCCAACGCTATGTGGTGTCCACCATCCGCAAGACTGAGAACCTCTTTGAGACCGCCATCTTTGAGGCCAATTTCCTCTATATTCCCCGGAACTTGAGAAAACCCGTGTTCGTGCTGGAGACCCATACCCGGGATGAGGCCTGGGACGCGCACTATCGCCTGGCCGCGCGTCTTACCCAAGAATATCCCTCCCGCGTCTTCTTCCAGGAGAAAACCTAGACCTGCCGGGCCATCTTCGGGCTCTTTAGCCCAGGTCCACGCTCTTAACGCCGTGGAGGTCAAAGATCTCATGCAGGACCCGCCGGTTGGGGGCAACGGTGCGAATCCGCAGCAGGAAGTTGGCTGTTACCTCCTTTTTTTCCAGGTCCTTCCTTAACCCGTAATCAACTATCTTGAAACTATGCTTATCCAGGGTAGCCTCGACCTGCTCCAATAGTCCCTCCACGTCTTCGGAGACCACCACCAGTTTTTCGTACCAGTCCTTCTGTAATTTTCTTTCAAAGGCCTTCAGGACCAGGAGGGAAACGAGGGTGATAGCCGTTACCACGGAGCCGAAGAGATAAAACCCCGAGCCGATGGCCAAACCCACGGCGCATACCACCCACACGCAGGCGGCCGTGGTCAGGCCGCGAATGGTGTCCTGATAGCGGATGATGACCCCAGCCCCTAAGAATCCGATGCCGGTGATGGCCTGGGCCGCGATGCGTCCGGGGTCCACCGATATGGGCACCCCTGCCAGCCTCCCTTCGTAGTTGAAGAAGAGGTATTCGGAAATAACCATGATCAGGGCCGAGCCCAGAGAAAGGATGAGGTAGGTTCTCACCCCTGCGGGCCGGCCGTGCATCTCCCGCTCCAGGCCGACGCACCCTCCCAGGAGGGAGGCAAACAGTAACCTAATAATGATCTCTAAATTGCTAATCATCTTCCTCTCCTTGCTGAATATTTAAGTGGATAAAATTAAATTAAATTAAGGAAACACCCCTTCTTTAGCCCCGATAGGGAAATCCTTTCCGGCCCGGCTGATAGCCGGATTGGCCTCAGATCTTGAAGGACCTGAGGAACACAACACCTTAAAGGATGGGTTAGAAATGGGGAGGAGAGGGCTTGAGACTCTGGTCCCCTCTCCAATTATTGCTGAGGGAAGGCGAGGCCCCAGACGGCGATCCCTGCCTGGTCGGCCTCTTTTAACAATTCGGCGCGGTCGAAGATCAGGGTCTTGCCGGCTTCCAGGGCCAGCACCGCGGCCTTGACCTCCGTCATGACCCGGATGGTGTCCCGGCCCACCGCGGGCACATCGAAGCGCAGGTCCTGGTGGGGTTTGCTCACCTTGACCACCACCACCCCGGGCCCGGCGAGCCTGCCGCCCCGGCGGATGGTCTCGTCCGTACCTTCAATGGCTTCCAGGGCCACCACCACCTGGCGCCGCACCACCACGCACTGGCCGATGTCCAGGCGGCCGATTTCCTTGGCAATCTGAAAACCGAAGTCAATGTCCTGGAGTTCTTCGGAGGTGGGGACGCGGCGGCTGAGGGGCCCGGGGGCGGCCAGGAGGTCTTCCAGAAAAATGGTGGAGGGAACCATGGTGATGCCTTCCTGCTCCAGTTCCGCGGCCACCGCCCGTAAGATTTGGTCATCCTTGCCGGCGCCGGCGCGGCGGATGACGCCCAGGGCGCGCAGATCCGGGCGGAACTCCCGGAACAGGCGGCCCCGGCTGATGCCCCCGGCCATTACCGCTCGGCGCACCCCGGCGGTCTGAAAGATGCGGATGATCTTCCCCAACTGGCCGACATGGATCCAGTGGATCTGGTGCACCAGGTCCGCCAGGGCCGGGTCAGTCTCACCCCGGTGGGCCAGCGCAACGATCTGGAAGCCTTGATCCTTAGCGGCTTGGGCGAAGAGGAGGGGGAACTGGCCCTTACCCGCGATTAAGCCGATGCTCTCGGACATCCGCCGGCAACAGGCCCCGCTCCGAGGTCGTTAGGAAATGGAGCAGGTGCTGAATTTCGGGAATCTGGGGGAATTCCTGTCCCACCTGGGACATGGCCTCTTTCAGGCTCAGCTCGGACAGGAACAGGATCTCATAGGCCTTCTTCAAGCTCTGGATGGTGGAGTCGGAAAATCCGGAGCGCTTCAGGCCTATCAGGTTTAGCCCCACTAATTTGGCGCGGTTTCCCACCGCCATGGCGTAAGGGGGGACATCTCGGTGCACCGCAGAACACCCGCCGATGAAGGCATGACGGCCGATGTGGCAGAACTGGTGCACCGCCGATAAGCCACCCAAGATGGCGTGGTCTTCCACGGTGATGTGGCCGGCCAGGGTGGCGGCATTGGACATGATGACGCCACTGCCCACCTGGCAGTCGTGGGCCACATGGGTATAGGCCATAAACAGGTTGCCGTGGCCGATGCGGGTGATCCCGCCGCCGCCCGCGGTGCCCCGGTGCAGGGTGGCGAATTCCCGGACGGTGTTGTCATCACCGAGTACCAGTTGGGATTCCTCTCCTTTAAACTTCAAGTCCTGGGGAATCTCTCCCAGCACGGAGAATTGGAAGATGCGGCACCGGGCCCCAATGGTGGTGAAATCCCGAATCACCACATGGGGGCCGATCTGGGTTCCTGGGCCGATCACTACCCGGCCCTCAATGATGCTATATGGGCCCACCGTCACGCCGGCGCCCAGTTCGACGGCCTGATCCACGATGGCGGTGGGGTGAATCTTAACCATCTTCACTCTCCCTGCTGGCCCACCGCGGCCATCATTTCCCCTTCGGTCACCAGCACCCGGTTAACCAGGGCCTTCCCATGCATCTTCCAGAATTTCTTGCCGCTCCGCAGGGTTTCGATTTCCAGAATCAATTGATCTCCGGGGACCACAGGTTTGCGGAAGCGCACCTTGTCCAGACCCATGAGGTAGATGGAGGGACTCCCCAGATGTTCCGGGGTGGAGAGCAGGGCCAGAATGCCTCCCACCTGGGCCAGGGCCTCGATAATGAGAACCCCGGGCATAATGGGTCGTCCGGGAAAGTGGCCCTGGAAGAAGGGTTCATTGATGGTGATATTTTTGACCCCGACGATGCGTTTTCCCAACTCTAGGCTCAGGATGCGATCCACCATGAGAAAGGGGTAGCGGTGGGGCAGGATGCGCACAATCTCCTCCAGATTCAGGGACTGCGGCAGGCTCATGTTTCGTGCTCCTTCTCCAGCCTGGCGGAAAGTTCCATTACTTTCTGTTCCAACTGTTTCAGCCTCTGGTGCATCTGTGGCAGCTTGGGCAAGATGGCGTTAAACTTGCGAAATTCTTCGTGAGGCCGGGCGGGCGAGCCGATGACTATCTGCCCCCGGGGGATGGAGTGGGTCACTCCGGCCTGGGCCGCTACCTGGGCGCCGTCTTGCACCTCGATGTGGCCCACCAGCCCTGCCTGTCCTCCCAAGGCCACCCCTTTCCCCAGTTTGGTGGAGCCGGAGACCCCCACCTGGGCCACCAGCAGCGAGTGCTCTCCCACCGTGACATTGTGGGCCAGGTGCACCAGGTTGTCAATCTTGACCCCTCGTCCCAACCGGGTCTCCCCCAGGGCGCCCCGGTCGATGGCGCAATTGGCGCCGATCTCCACGTCATCTTCAATGACCACCGTGCCTAATTGGGGGATCTTGCGGTGGCCTTCGGCTCCCGGGACGAACCCGAAACCGTCGGCGCCGATAACCGTGCCGCTGTGAATGATGACCCGTTCCCCCACCAGGCACCGCTCTAAGATGGTGACATTGGGGTAGATCAAGGTGTCGGCCCCGATACTCACCTCGTCACCCAGGACGCAGCCAGGCATGATGGTCACCCGGTCCCCCAGCCGCACCCGGTCGCCGATGAAAACCAAAGGGGCGATGGACACCTCCTGGCCCAACTGGAGGTCCTGGCCCAGATAGGCCAGATTGCTGATGCCGGGCCAGCGGCGGCGAGGGGGGGCGAAAAGGGCCGCCACCTGGGCATAGGCCAGATAGGGATGCGGCACTATGACTAAAGGCCGTGGCAGGTCGGCGTGCTCTGGGGAGACGATGAACGCGGCCGCCTGGCTCTCGGTGACCAGTCGGGCGTATCGCCTCTGGGTGATAAAGGTAATCTCCCTGGGGGTGGCGCGATCAATGGAGGCAATCCCGTCGATCACCAAATCGGCCGGGCCTTTGAGTTCTCCTCCCAACAGGAGGGCCAATTCTCCCAGGGTGCGTCCCATGAAGGCATTATGGACCAAATTTGGTGCGCACCTTTTCGGTTATGTCTAAACCGGGGGTCATAAACAAGAGCCCGGCATTGCGTTTGTCCAGTACCATGTCCAGTTTATTTTCCTGGGCCACCGTATTCACGGCCTGCTCCAATTTTTTGAATAACGGCCCCAATTCCCTTTCCTGATATTGGGACATCTGTTTTTCCGCTTCAGCTTGTTGTCTCCTGAAGTCTTCCAACATCCGATTGATTTCCTCTTCCTTGCGCTTCCGGGCATCTTCCTTCATTACCGAGGATTGCTTTTCGAAATCGGCCATTATCTTGGCAATGTCCTGGCGCTTTTGCTCAAACGGGCGACTTAGCTCTGCGGATTTCTTCTTTAAATTTTCCTGGACCATTTTGCCTGCAGCTGATTTGGTGACGATATCCATGCCATCCACGATGCCTACTTTGAAGTCCGCGCTGGCAGCCCACAAGGGGGTCAAAATTAGGCCCAGGGTTAACAGTAAGGAGAAACCAAGTTTACGCATTTAAACCTCCTAAGGGTGATGAAAATAAAGTCATTCCGGGAGAAGGGATCCCAAGAAAAATTATTTCTGGTGCCAAGAAGCCGTTTCCTCAAGATCTCTGGCTAAAAGGTTCCACCCATGGTGAATTCCCAGGCACTGTGTTTCTCAAAGGACTTGGGCGCCAGGTTATACCCCCACTCCACCCTCAGAGGACCCATGGGCGAATACCAGCGAATGCCGCCACCAACGCTGGTGCGGAGAGTTGGAGGGATATAGTTGGCCCCGTAAACATTACCCGCATCGAAAAAGAGGGTCCCCATCAGCCCCAGCTTTTTATAGAGGGGAAAACGTAATTCGTAATTCATCTGGACAAACCTGTCGCCGCCAATACGCTCCCCGGTAGACGGATCCCGGGGGCTGATATCAGCATATTTAAAGCCCCGGATGGTGTCAATGCCCCCCAGGTAGAACTTCTCATAAGCGGGCATAGCCCCATAGGGCAGACGCTGCATATAGCCGACCCGGGCATGAATGACTCCTACCGTGCTCCAGCGGAAAGGAAAATACCACCCGGTTTCCCCGATGTAGCGCATAAAGGCGGTATCCCCCCCCAGACCGGCCCACTCCACGGTGACGCTGTTGTCCGAACCCTTGGTGGGATTGAAAATGGCGTCCCGGGAATCCCGCCGGAGGGTCATGGAGGTAGCGCTGGTGTTGTGGATTCTCGACGCTTCCACGATCACGGGGGAGGCGTTGGTGGCCAAATTGGTGAGATTCACATTCTCAAAGCGGTACATGCTGTAAATCCGGGTATATTGCCAGCGCAGGGGATGACTGATACGGATGTCCCCACCTTTGCTTTTGCGGGTGTATTCATCGTAATCCCGCTCCCAGTTAAAGGCATCAATGCCCAGAGCCAGCGGCCGGTCAAATAGATAAGGCTCCGTAAAGCTGGCCCGGAAACGGCGGGAGATGGCACCCATGATTCCCTGGATTTTCAGTTGCTGACCCCGGCCAAACAAGTTGTTTTGGCTGATTTCTACCATCCCCACCACCCGGTCCTGAGTGCTGTAACCCGCGCCGACGCCGAAGGTGCCCGTAGGCCTTTCTTTCACGGTGATTTTCAGATTCATCCGGTTAGGGGTGCTCCCCGGGGTGGTGGAAAAGTTCACGTCTTCGAAATACTCCAGACGCCTCAGGTTCTTAATGCTTTCCTTAAGATTGGTGGCAGAGAATAGCTCTTGTTCATAGACCCGGAGCTCCCGGCGAATTACCTTGTCTCGACTCTTGACGTTACCGGAGATCTCGATACGTTCAAAATAGACTTTCTCGCCTTTCTGGACATCAAAGGTTACGCTTACCAGCCGGTTCTGATCATCCTCTTTGATCAGGGGCGTAATGTCGGCATTGGCAAAGCCTTTGTCGGCATAGAAATCGGCCAGGGTGGTCAGATCTTTTTGCACCGTCTCCCGGCTGTAGACCTTTTCTTTATTAATATCCAGAAGTTTCAGGAGCTTATCCTTGTCATCCAAAAGGTCTCCCTGGATATCCACCTTGCCCACATGATACTCCGGGCCTTCCTCCACCGGGATGGTGATGTAGATATAGCTGCCCTTGATGTCGACCCTGGGCTCACCCACCTTGGCTTTGATATAGCCATGGTTGTAATAATGGGCGGCGATTTTTTCCAGGTCCCGCTCCAGGACGTCTTTGGTCAGTTTTCCCGAACCGGTGAGCCAGGAGACTAGGAAGGTCTTTTCCTTGGTCTCCATTACGCTCCGCAAATCCTTGGACTTGATGGCCCGGTTACCTTCGAACCTGATCTCTTTGACGGCCAGCTTGGGGCCTTCAGTGATGCGCAGCACCAGGTTGACCTCAGTTTTGGAAATGGGCTCCAGGTCAGAGGTGACGCTGGCCTCGTAGAAACCCTTGTCCCGGTAGAGATTGAGGATCTTGTTGATGTTATCCCGGATAGCCGCTTCAGAGGCCACGGAAAACGGCTTGAGATCCATAACTTCCAGGATCTTGTCCTTTTTGAGCTGTTTGTTGCCTTTGGTGATAATCTCTTTGATGGCCGGCTTCTCCGCCACCAGCACCGTGAGGATTCTACCTTCCGGGGTGTCGCTGACATCGAATTTCACATCGGTAAAGTAGCCCATCTTGTAGATGGCTTTAAGATCTTCCCGGAGCCGGGGTGGGGAAAGATATTCCCCTTCCCGGGTCTGCATCACCCCCAGGATGGCGTCCTTTTCAATGCGGCGATTACCCTTGACTTCGATGCGAACAATCCGTTCTTTTCCCAGGATCTTCAAGGCCACGTCTTGAGCCAATTGGCGGCTGAGGCCGGGAAGCGACTTGAGCCCCGTTCCCTGGGTTTTTAAGGTGGCGGCGGGCATCCGGCCGGTGAGGTCGAAGACCCGGGTTTCCAGAGAGAGGACCTCCCCCACTTTGATTAACTGACCCCAAATGACCACATCGGCGCCCACTTTGCGCCCCATCTCCTGGGCCAGGGAATCGGTCAAGGGCTCCTTGAGCAGGGAGAGTTCCTTATGCAGGACTTCCTCGGAGATCAGGGTAAAGCCTTCGGTCTTGAGGCGTTCCTGGAACTCCTGGCGCACCTTTTCCCCCAGATATTCCAAGGGCTCTTTACTCATGACGGCGAAGGGCAGGACTGCCACTTTCTTGAGAACAAGTTCCTGTTCCTGGGCCAGGGCCGGTCCGGCTACAGCCAGGATAACCAGAAGAACGGAAGATATCAGGCGCAATGCCACTTTAGGCTCCCCGCATGATCACAGTTTTGCCATCTCTCAGGGTGATTTGCCGGTCCAGGGTTCTGGCCAGCTCCAGATTATGGGTGACGATGACCGAGGTAAGCCCTCGTTCCCGGTTAAGTTCCCGGATAAGTTCCTGTACCCGGGCGCCGCTCTTGGGGTCCAGGTTGCCGGTGGGCTCGTCCGCCAGGAGCACCTCCGGTTCCAATACCAGGGCCCGGGCCACGGCCACCCGCTGCTGTTCCCCTCCGGAAAGGGTGGAGACCCGATGCCGCAGGCGCTCCTTGAGGCCCACCCGGACCAGAATCGCCTCGGCTCGCTCCTGGGCCGTGTGTTTGGGCAGGCGGGCGATCAAGGCCGGCATCATCACGTTTTCCAGGGCATTAAACTCGGACAGCAAATGGTGAAACTGAAACACAAACCCCACCTTGCGATTTCGGAAGGCCGCCAGAAGTTTGTCATCCAGGGAAAAGACCTCGGTGCCATCCCAGAACAACTGCCCGGTGGTGGGCCGCTCCAGGGTTCCCAGGATATGGAGCAGGGTGGATTTACCTACCCCCGAGGCCCCCACCACGGCCAGGGTCTCGCCCCGAAAGATGTCCAGGTCCACCCCGGTGAGCACCTCCACCTGGTTGCCGTTGGTCCAGAAGGTCTTGACCAGTCCCCGGATCTGGATTTTCACCGGTGGTGCCTGAGGGGCAGCCGCGGTTTCTAACATGTCCTTCCTATTCCTGGGTAACCCACCTTACCACGTTCCCCGGAGGGCGTCAATGCGGGTTTGTTTTTAGAGCTAGTATTTAGGGGGCTCAGGGCCACAGGCCCCTGGCCCTCCCCCACAAGCACCAACTATTCATACCGAATGGCCTCCACCGGGTCCAGGCGGGCGGCCTGCCAGGAAGGATACAGGGTGGCCAGGAAGCTGATGGCTATGGCCGCGCCAATGATGGCCACCACATCCAGACCCTGGATCATTACCGGCAGAGTGGAGATGTAATAAACATCCCGGGGCAGTTTGATGAACTCATAGCGTTTCAGCAGCCCGCATAGGCCCAATCCCAGCCCCAGCCCGATGACAGTGCCCACTCCGCCGATGGTCAGACCCTTCATGATAAAGATTTGCATGATGCTCTGCCGGGTGGCCCCCATGGACATGAGAATGGCGATATCTCTGGTCTTCTCCATGACGATCATGAACAGGGTGGAGGCAATGCCAAACGCGGCCACCAGGACGATCAGGGTGAGGATGATGAACATGGCAATCTTCTCCAACTTCAGGGCCGAGAAGAGGCTGCGGTTCATCTGCATCCAGCTGCGGGTGTAATAGCCGGGGCCCAGTTTCTGCTGGATCGCCTCCGCCACCTGGTCGGCGGCGTAGATATCGGCAATTTCCACTTCCAGGCCGGTGACCTTATCCCCTAACCCCAGAAATTCCTGCAGGCTGGGGATGCTGGTATAGACCAGGGTGTTGTCGAATTCGTACATGCCGGAATGGAAAATGGCGCTCACCCGGAAAGGCTTCATCCGGGGCAGGCGGCCCATGGGGGTGAGGGCCCCCAAGGGGGAAATGACGTTAAGGTAGTCCCCCAGGTTGAGGTTGAGGTTGCGGGACATTTCGTTGCCGATGGCCGCCCGGGGGGGCTCCTCCGGGGAGCCGCCCGCCAGGTCGGCGAAGTGTCCGGCTACCACCTCCAGGCCCCGGGTGCCGCCCTGGCGGATGGTTTCCAGATCCAGCCCCCGGATCACCCCACCGGAAATATTCCCCGGAGCCGAAAGCATCACCTGGGTGTAAATGAAGGGCGAGGCGGAGAGCACCCCCGGAACGGCTTTTACCTGGGCCGCCACCTGGCGGTAGTTGGCCAGGGAGGCCCCCTGCTTCAAAACGATGATGTGCGCGTTAACGCTGAGGATCTTCTTCTTCAGGTCCTGATCGAAGCCGGTCATCACCCCGATGACCACGATGAGGGCCATGACCCCCACGGCCACCCCGGCAATGGAAATGAAGGTGCTCAGCGACAGAAAGCCTCTCTGGCGCCTGGCCCGAAGATACCGCAGGGCCACAAAGGTTTCGAAAAAGCCCAAGAATCCTACCTCTCTGGCCGAAGCTGCGGGAAGAGAATCACATCCCGGATGGAAGGGGAGTCGGTGAGGAGCATCACCAGACGGTCGATGCCGATGCCCTCCCCCGCGGTGGGGGGCATACCGTACTCCAGGGCGGTGATAAAGTCCTCGTCCAGGGCATGGGGGGCTTCTTCATCGCCTGCCAGGTGGGCTGAGAGTTGCTTTTCAAAGCGCTCCCGCTGATCAATGGGGTCATTGAGCTCGGAGAAGGCGTTGGCCATCTCCCGCCCGGCGATGAACAGCTCGAACCGGTCCACCACCTCCGGGTCCTGATCATTCTTCCGGGAAAGGGGGGAGGTCTCCAGGGGGTATCCCAGGACAAAGGTGGGTTGGATGAGCTTTCCTTCCACCCTGAGGTCAAAAAGCTTGGTGAGGGCCCGGCCATACCCTTCCCCGGGACGCAGGGTGATGCCTTCCCTTTTGGCCAAATGTATCAGGGCGTCTCGATCCCGTACCACATTATAAGGAATGCCTGCATATTCTGTGAGTGAGTCCCTCAAATCCAAACGGTCCCATTTATCCTTAAGATTTATCTTCTTGCCCTGATAACTAAATTTAAGCCTCTTTTTAATGCTTTTGGCGATCTTACGAATAAGTTCCTCGGTCAATAGCATTAGGTCTTCAAAGGTACTATACGCCTGATAGAACTCCAGCATGGTAAATTCAGGGTTGTGCTGAATAGAGAGGCCTTCGTTGCGAAAGTTACGGTTGATTTCATAAACCTTGTCAAAGCCACCTACCACCAGTCGCTTAAGATAGAGTTCCGGGGCTATGCGCAGATATAGCTTCATGTCCAAGGTTTTATGGTAAGTGATGAAAGGCCGGGCGGTGGCGCCGCCGGGAATTGGCTGCATCATAGGTGTTTCTACTTCCAAAAAACCCTTTGCATCAAAGAACTTCCGAATCAAACGGATAATTTTAGCGCGGGTCTCAAAGACCTTGCGGACCTCAGGGTTGACCATGAGGTCCAGATAACGCTGCCGGTAGCGGCGCTCCACGTCGGTGAGGCCATGGTATTTCTCCGGCGGAGGACTCAAGCGACTTGGTGAGGAGGGTGAAGCTGTTAACAGCCAGGGTGAGCTCCTGGGTGCGGGTGCGAAACAGGGTGCCCTCGAATCCCACGATGTCCCCCAGATCCAGGCTTTTAAACCGGGAGAAGGCCTCCTCGCCCACCACCTGGCGCTGCACGTAGGCCTGGAGACGGCCTGAGCCGTCCTGGATATGGCAGAAGCTGGCCTTGCCGAACTCCCGGAGCAGCATCAACCGGCCCGCCAGGCGGAAAGTCTGGCCCCGGCCCTCCAACTCGGGGCCGCTTAAGGAGCCGAATCCCTCCACCACCTGGGCGATTGAGTGGCTGGGCCGGAACCGGTTATAGAAGGGGTCCAGGCCCTGGGCCCGAAGTTCCGCCAGCTTCTGGAGGCGTTGGTGGCTGAGGTAGTCGGAGGGTGACATCTTTGGGAACCAGGCAAGTCCTCGCTCAGCAAAGCGATTTTTTCTCTTAAAACTTAAAATTTTTAGATTATTCCCGGAGCTTAGTCAAGCTTTAGATAAGCCCAGGCTAAGATAGCCCGGCCCTAACCTAAAGGAAAGCCAAAAAGACGCGGCTTCGGGACTTGATGAGACGTCCGCTTTATATAAAAAAATTTAATGACTTTTTTTAAACCTAAATTGACATTTATAGGATCGGCACTATCTTAAAATTACTCAGATAAAGCCAAACCCGCCGCGAGACGGGGACGGAAAGCCACGGGTCTCAGGAGAGGTGAGATAGCCGGGTTGCCTGGAGATGGGGCAGCGCGGCTTTTTTTATTCCATCTTCAATTTGGAATCCGGGCGCAGGAGGAGGAAGCCGCCAAGATTATCTCGGCGGTTAGAAATAAAGCCCCATAAAAAAGGTAAAAGCCAGGAGGATTGAAAATGACCAGCATGCGCAGAATCTTTCTCTGTTTGGCAATCAGCGCCATGGTGCTCGGGGCGGGCGTGGCCTTGGCCACCACTTACACCTACACCTCTTTTGCTTACCCCGGCGCCACTGAAACTTATGCCTACGGCATTAATGATTCCGGGCAGATTGTGGGATATTACCATGATGGCAGCACCTACCATGGCTTTCTCAAGGATGGCGCCACCTACACCTCCCTTGATTACCCAGGCGCCACTTTTACTGAGGCCTACGGCATTAATGATTCCGGGAAGATTGTGGGATTTTACTGTGATGACAGCGGCTACTACCATGGCTTTCTCAAGGATGGCGCCACCTACACCTCCCTTGATTACCCAGGCGCCACTTATACTTACGCCTTCGGCATTAATGATTCCGGGGAGATTGTGGGATCTTACTATGATGCCTCCTATGGCTACCACCATGGCTTTCTCAAGGATGGCGCCACCTACACCTCCCTTGATTACCCCGGCGCCACTCAAAATTATGCCTTCGGCATTAATGATTCCGGGCAGATTGTGGGATATTACACTAGCAGCGGTTACTACCATGGCTTTCTCAAGGATGGCGCCACCTACACCTCTTTTGATTACCCCGGGAGCACCACTGAAACTTATGCCTTCGACATCAATGCTTCCGGGCAGATTGTGGGATATTACGAAACTACCAGCAGCCACTACCATGGCTTTCTCAAGGTTGGCGCCAGCTACACCTCTTTTGATTACCCCGGCGCCACTCAAACTTATGCCTACGGCATTAATGATTCCGGGCAGATTGTGGGATATCAAAGTGGTGGCAGCGGCAACGGCCCTTGCTTTATAGCATCTCCCACCACCTATAGCCAGTATTATTTCACCTGTTACTACAACAACGGCAGTGGGGATACGTACACCGGTTCGGTCTATGCCGCCACCGGGTACAATGGCTATCAGGTCGGCTACACCCAGACCTTCACTGATGAGAACGGGCAGACCGGGTACTATACCATTAGCAGTGCCGCCACCGTAAGTGACGGCAGCAAGGTGGGCCAGGTTTACGTCACCAGCTACTACGACAAAGAGAGCGGCAACACCTATACCCCGGTGAGCAACGGCAGCGCGGTGGGCACCAATTACCTGACCAGCGAGCACGACTATATCATCCTGTCGGCGATCCAGGAATTCTACTTCGGCGGGGGCTACTATGAGGCCGACGTGGGCAGCTACAGCCGCTTTGACTTCACCTTTTCCTATAACAATGGCAGCGGGGACTATTACACCGGCTATGTCTATGCGCCTACTTCGTTTGAGACTTCACAGGGAGGGTTCCTCAGCGTGGGGACTTACCTGTATATCCAGCCCCAGCCGCTTTGGGCCAGCGGCTACCATAGCCTCAATGGGGCGGCCTATTATATCACCGCCATTACCGATGGTTATGCCTCTTCTTACGATAAGGAGAGCTACATTACTTCTTACTATGATAGCGACACGGCCGGGACCAGCCTGGGGGTTAACAGTGACGGCTCCGCCACCGCCGGCACGGTTTATGTGGCTGACCGGTCGACCTCCTGGGAGTCGGGCTATGCCCTCAGCGGCTCCCAGCATGACACCTTCAGCGTCTATAAAGAGGCGGATGTCACCTTAAGCGCCGCGGCGCCCCCCAGTCCGGCGGCCTACAGCCCGGCGGCCGCCAGCCAGGCAGTCTGGGCCGCCTACTGGAGCCAGGCCCCCAACCTTTTGAAGGAAGAGTACTTTAAAGAATTTAAAAGTAATCCTTAAACACTCGAGGTAGGGAAAGGAGGTCCCAGCTACCGATTGGGGAGAGACGCAAGGAAGTTGCCGCACAATCTTCGGTTAAATAAATTTTTTTTAAAAAATTTGACATTCTTAAATTTCTGTGCTTGCATGGCTTTAATCAGATAAAGCCAAACCCGCCGCAAGGCGGGGACGGAAAGCCACGGGTCTTTTAGTCCGCGGGAGACAGCCGGGTTGCCTGAAAAGGTGGCAATCCGGCTTTTTTGTTAGTCATTAGCTTCGTGTAGGAGGGGTGGAAAGCCGCGTCTCTCAATGAGATAACCGGATTGCTCCAAGGAGGAAACCCTTTTTTCCCCTGGGGAAGGCACTCTTTCTCCAGATAAATTAGTTACGGGGTCCTTAAACTGGCAGGCATGGGGCCCCCGAGAGCGAGGAGGAAGCGGAGGTAATAACAAGCCGACTTTTATCCCTTCCGCAATAAGATTCGGGCTCGGGGAGGACAACTTTAACCGGTGGTATAGGCTTTTACCCGGAGGGTCACCATGAGAACCAAGCTAATGATGTTGTTAGCAATATTGGTCTTATCCTTGCCACCTTCGCCAAGCCTGGCCGGTGGCAAGACGGGGGCTGCAGCCGAGACCGACTTTAGTTCCTGGATAACCACTTACGGCGGCACCCATTACGACTTTGAGAACCTGACCTGGGGCTCGTACCTGTCCAGCCTCAGCGGGGTTTCCTTCCAGGGCATCTTAGATCCATATGGGAATGCGATTTCCTTACCTGTTTTGGTGTCGGGTTTTAACGGTAACTATTCGCACCCGTATGAAATCGTCGGCACCCCCTACGCAAGCGGCTCTGACGATGGCCGGGTGGTTTATGAAATGACGTTTGACACCCCGCAACGATGGGCGGCCGTGGCCAGGCAATGGTATATTCCGGGAACGGTAACCAAATTTTACAACGAAGCCGGCGACCTCATCTATCAATATGGCTCAGGGGAGGGGACTGGCTGGGCTCGATATTTCATAGGTTACCTGGCGGACGATACCAGCCACTGGATCAAGAAGATCGTTTGTGACGGGGTAGATCTCGGCGACTACAATAGACAGGTGGGCTACACGGATGACCTCTACTTCGGCACCGCCGATGTCACTACCACCTACAGCCGTTATGACTTCACCTATTACTACAACAACGGCAACGGGGATACGTACACCGGTTCGGTCTATGCCGCCACCGGCTACAATGGCTATGCGGTGAACTACACGCAGGCCAGCACCGATGAGAACAGCCAGGCCGGGTATTATGAAATCACCGCGGCTACAGATTTGGGCAGTGATGGCAGCAAGGCGGGCCAGGTTTACGTCACCAGCTACTACGACAAAGAGAGCGGCAACACCTATACCCCGGTGAGCAACGGCAGCGCAGTGGGCACCAGTTACTTCACCAGCGAGCACGACTACATCATCCTGTCGGGGATCCCGGAATTCTACTTCGGCGGGGGCTACTACGAGGCGGACGTGGGCAGCTACAGCCGCTTTGACTTCACCTTTAATTATAACAATGGCAGCGGGGACTATTACACCGGCTATGTCTATGCGCCTACTTCGTTTGAGACTTCACAGGGAGGGTTCCTCAGCGTGGGGACTTACCTGTATATCCAGCCCCAGCCGCTTTGGGCCAGCGGCTACCATAGCCTCAATGGGGCGGCCTATTATATCACCGCCATTACCGATGGTTATGCCTCTTCTTACGATAAGGAGAGCTACATTACTTCTTACTATGATAGCGACACGGCCGGGACCAGCCTGGGGGTTAACAGTGACGGCTCCGCCACCGCCGGCACGGTTTATGTAGCTGACCGGTCGACCTCCTGGGAGTCGGGCTATGCCCTCAGCGGCTCCCAGCATGACACCTTCAGCGTCTATAAAGAGGCGGATGTCACCTTAAGCGCCAGTGCCCCCCCCAGCCCGGCGGCCTACAGCCAGTCGGCCGCCAGCCAGGCAGTCTGGGCCGCCTACTGGAGCCAGACCCCCAACCTGCTGGAGGAAGAGAAGTAAAAATTTAGAGATAATCTTCATAAATAACAAAGGCAGGGTCCATCCGTGGCCCTGCCTTTTTTTGCCGCCCCATATGGGCGCAATGTGGGGTTTGGTGACCGAGGCAAGAGCTGCAAAAACCTCGGGAAGGAAAAACCCTTGGGTAAATAAATCTGCTGACGACCTCTTGAGGCCTTTTTTATGATAAAATTTAAAATAATTGTGGCTATACAAAGATTTTGGTAAAATTCAACGTCCCCTTATGTTTTCCTTAGCGACCTTCACCCTGGAGGTAAAGACGACGGCGGGCACCGATATCCTGGACCTCACGGCCCTGGTGCAGGAAAAGGTGGGGCGTGCAGGAGTGGCCGCCGGCCTGCTCACCCTGTTCATTTCCGGGTCCACCGCCGCGCTCACTACCATCGAGTATGAATCCGGCGTGGTGAACGACTTGCGGGCCGCCATCGAACGCCTCTTTCCCCGGGATCTGGTCTATGAACACGACCGCCGTTGGGGAGACGGCAACGGTTACGCCCATGTGCGCGCCGCCTTCCTCAAGCCTTCCCTGGGTATCCCCATTGAAGACGGGCGCCTCCTTCTGGGCACCTGGCAGCAGATCGTCCTCTTGGACTTTGACAACCGTCCCCGGCAGCGCCGCATTCAGGGGCAGATTTTAGGGATCAAACCATTAAACGCTTGAAAACCACTAAACTAAAGACGGCCGTCACGGCCACCGCCCAACTTACCTTTGCGGATAATACCCTGGCCCAGGCCCTTTTTGGGGAGCAGGGCCAACATCTCCACATCATCAGCCGCAACCTGGGAGTAAGTCTTCAGGTGCGGGGCCACCAGGTGACCCTGGAAGGGCCGGAGCCTGAGCTGCACCTGGCCCGGCGCGTCCTGGAGGAGCTTTACGAACTGCTACAAACCGGTTACCCGCTCTATCCCCAAGATGTGCAATACGCCGTCAAGATCCTCCAGGATAAAGAGAGCGCCTCCATCAAAGACATCTTCCTGGACACGGTGTATATCTCCGCCATGAAGCGGCGCATCTCGCCCAAAAGCCTCAACCAGAAGCGCTACATCGAAGCCATCCGCACCCACGACATCGTCTTCGGGATCGGGCCCGCGGGCACCGGCAAGACTTATCTGGCCATGGCCCTGGCGGTGGCCGCCTTGATGAACCAAGAGTTTATCCGCATCGTGCTGGCCCGCCCGGCCGTGGAGGCCGGGGAAAAGCTGGGCTTCCTGCCCGGGGACCTCTACGAGAAAGTCAATCCCTATCTCCGACCTCTCTATGATGCGCTGCATGATATGATGGACTTTGAAAAAGCCACCCGCCTGGTGCAGCGGGGCGTCATCGAAGTGGCCCCCCTGGCCTTCATGCGGGGGCGCACCCTGAATGACTCTTTTGTCATACTGGATGAAGCCCAAAACACCACCTCGGAGCAAATGATGATGTTCCTGACCCGTCTGGGTTTCGGCGCCAAGGCGGTGATCACCGGGGATGTGACCCAGATCGATCTCCCCGCCGGGGTGGTCTCCGGGCTGGTGGAGGCCCGGGAGTTGTTGGGGGGCGTGGAGGGGATCGCCATCGTGCCCTTCACCGAGCGCGATGTTGTGCGCCATCCCCTGGTGCAGGACATCATCCGGGCCTACGAGAGCCGGCGCAGTCGCCGGGCCCCTAAGGAGGCGGACCCCCGCCATGGTTGAGAAGGAATCCGCAGATAAAATAAGGCGCATCTTCGGTTTGCGCACCTGGCGCTCCCGCTGGTCCCGGTCTTTAACCCAAAAGCATTTTCTTTCCCCCAAACGCGAAAAAATCGCCAAGGTTTTGCTGCTTTTGGGTTTAAGCCTGTTTCTCACCTTGCTCCTGATTCCCAGCACTTATAAATCATTACCTAATTATCAAGTGGGAGATATCGCCCAGGAGAGCGTCAAGGCCACCGGGGAATTCCTGGTGGAGGATGCGGAAACCACCGCCCAGCGGCAACGGGACCTGCTGGCCCAAATACCCCCTGTCTTTGATCTGGAGGAGCAATTCGCGGACAAAGTGCAGCAACGCCTCCATGATGCCCTGGAATTTATGCGGGGCTTTTTTCAGGAAGCCTCCCAGCCTGGGGGACGGGGCAGCGTCCCGGCAAAAGGTTAAACCCGAATCTCAGGTTTCCTATAAAGCCGTGCTGGAGAAAAAGTCTGAGTTCGACCGCCTCTTGGGGGTGGTCCTGCCTAACCCCACCTTTTATCTTTTGGCCAAGGCCGATTTTTCCCCTCATCTGGAGGCCCTGGTCAGCCAGGTTCTGAGCCAGTTCTTTCGCCAGGGAGTCATCAGCAGCCGCTCCGTCCTCAATCCGGAACCCAAGGAGATATTGGTGCGCCGCCTGCCGTCCCGCAAGGAACAGTTGGAGCATCCTCCGTACCCCTTTGTAAACCTGGGTGACATGCGCAAAACGGTGGCCGGCTACTGTCGGGAAATGGCTGCGGATTTTTCCCCCACCGACCGTTGGCTGGTCTGCGATCTGGCCCAGTATCTGCTGGTGGTCAATGTTTCCCCCAACTGGGCCGAGACTCAGGAACGCCAGCAAGCACGGCTGAAGGATTTGCAGCCGGCCTATTTCCAGGTCAAACGGGGAGAGTTGTTGGTTAGGGAAGGAGAGCGCCTGACGCCGCTGCGCCTGGCTAAATTGCAGGCTCAAAGTCTGATCTACCCCCAGAGCCGGGGTCTGTTGATTTTCTTGGGGACCTTTATCAGCCTCGCCCTGCTGCTGGGGGTGGCCTACCAGTTGGCCCGGCTTTGCCTGAAGCAATTCTCTACGCGGTTCCGGGACCTGACCTTTGTGGCCGGGCTGCTCTTGGGCAGTACCTTGCTTAACAAGAGTCTGCTGTCCCTGGGTGATCCCCTTTCCCGGGTCTGGCCGGAAGTGGGCCAGAACCTGGCCTATGCGCTTCCTTTGGGGTTGGCCCCCATATTCGCGGCCATGTTTCTGGGGCTGGAGACCGGCGCCGGCGTAGCTCTTCTTACGGCCACCCTCACCGCCCTGCTGGTAGATAAGCCCTTTCCCCTCTTCCTCTACTTTGCCATTGCCGGGCTGGTGGGGGTCTGGGGGGTCAGAGACTGCCGCCAGCGCAGCGTTTTAATCAAGGCCGGCTTGACCATTAGCCTGGCCAACATGGCGATGCTGGGCGCCTTCAAATTGCTGGAGTATCCCTTTGCCCTCCAAGACTTATTGCTGGGGGAGGCCTTCGCCCTGGGCGGGGGCCTGGTCACCGGCATCCTGGCCCTGGGCCTCACTCCCATCACGGAGGCGCCCTGCCATTACTCCTCCAATATCCGCCTCCTGGAATTTTTAAACCTGGATCAACCCATCTTGAGGGAATTGATGCTCCTGGCCCCGGGGACCTATCACCACTCCCTAGTGGTGGGCCAGATGGTGGAGGCCGCGGCCGAGGCCATCGGCGCCAACCTCCTACTGGCCAAAGCCGCCGCTTATTACCACGATATCGGCAAGGTTAAAAAGCCCGCCTATTTCGTGGAAAACCAGATGAACGGCGAAAACAAGCACGAGAAATTGGCCCCCTCCATGAGCGGCCTGATCCTCATCTCCCATGTCAAAGACGGGGTGGACCTGGCCCGGAAATATAAGCTGGGAGAGGCCATTGAGGACATCATCCAGCAGCATCACGGCACCTGCTTCATCAGCTATTTCTACCACAAGGCCAAGTCCCTGGCGTCTAACCCCGGGAAGGTGAAAATCGAGGATTTTCGCTATCCGGGACCCCGGCCCCAGACCAAGGAAGCCGGGTTGGTGCTCCTGGCGGACCAGGTGGAGGCGGCCTCCAAGTCCTTGACGGAGCCCACCCCGGCCCGCATCCAGGGCCTGGTTCAGAAGATCATCAACCAGGTGTTCGCGGACGGCCAGTTGGATGAATGTGAACTCACTTTGAAGGACCTCCACCTCATCGCCAGGAGCTTCAACAAGATCCTGAGCGGCATCTTCCACCATCGCATCCATTATCCCCAGTCCCTGGACAAGAAAAAGCCCCATGAGGATCTGGATAAGCAACCGGCAAAGAAAAACAACCATAAATCTGGCGAGTCTCAAGAGAAAAGCCGCGAAGATCTTAAACGCCTTGGGTTGGTCCAGGGGGGAGCTGAGCCTCACCCTTCTCGGCGACCGGGCCATGGCTCGTCTTAACCGGGACACCTTCGGGCGCCGCGGCTCCACCAATGTCATCGCCTTTCCCCTGGATTCCGCCCCAGCTCCGGGAGGGCCCCCGCCTCTCCTGGGAGAGGTGGTGATCTCTCTCGAGACCACCGTCCGCCAGGCGCAGGAAACCGGCTGGCCCTGGGAGGAACTCCTCGATTTTTTTCTCATCCACGGTATCCTGCATCTGTTGGGTTATGATCATGCGGACCCCCAGGGCGAGGCCGGCATGACTGCCAAAACCTGGGAACTCATGAGGGTACTTTACCCCAAACTTGCGTGGCCCATGGAATCAGACAGTAACGAGAAGGAAAATCCCCCCCCGGCCCAGTAGTGTCCGGCAGGGGATTTGCATCGGCCGCGCTGGCTGAATATAACAAAATGTAGCCGCAGGCTTTAGCATGCGCCAGCACAGGCTGAAAGCTTGGGCCACCAAAATTTGCCATTTAACTGGCTCGCATGCTCCAGCTTGGGAACCCTGGTGAAGGCAAAGCTCTGCTTGGCGGAGCCGGCAGAAGGAATATATCGATTTCCTAAATAATTCCATGAGGTTGCCCAAGCAAAGCTTGGGCCCCGCTTGCGTTCCCAAGCAGAAGCTTGGGAACGAGCAATGAAGGAGGTAATATGAGTGATAAGCCAATATTTTTCAAGTTGGAGTTTCCAAAAACATACCTGCCTCCACAAATCATAATTCACGCCAAGCACGATGCCACATTCCATCCCCTGACTCCGAAGGTAACAGAATCGGAATTCGACGGTTACATTGACCTTCTTATCCAGGAACTTGAGCAGATTCGAAAAGAAGGAAAACGAAAATTTGCAACTTGGCACTCAAAATCAAATTAGGACACTACCAATCCAAGGGGGCAGTAGCCTTAAATTTTATACTGTGCTAAATTTATATCTTCCTCTTTCATAAAGGGGATTTAGGGGGATTTAGTTGGAATTTATTTTTAAGGAGGAACGGGCGTGCCTCGATTGGAGGTAAATGTGGATCACGTGGCCACCCTGCGCCAGGCCCGCCTCATCGACGAACCCGATCCGGTGAACGCCGCGGCCCTGGCGGAGCTGGCCGGGGCCGACGGCATCATCGTGCACCTCAGGGAAGACCGGCGCCACATCCAGGACCGGGACCTCATCCTGCTGCGCCGCACCGTCAAGAGCCGCCTCAACCTGGAGATGGCCGCCACCCAGGAGATGTTGATCATCTCCCGGGAGGTCAAGCCCGACCTGGTGACCCTGGTGCCGGAAAAGCGCCAGGAGCTCACCACCGAAGGGGGCCTGGAAGTGGCCGGCAATTTAGCCTTTCTAAAGGATTACATAACGCGGTTAAAGGAGGCGGACCTGGAGGTGAGCCTCTTTGTGGACCCGGTCCTCAGCCAGATTGAGGCGGCCAAGGAAGCCGGGGCCGCCTGGGTGGAGCTCCACACCGGCACCTACGCGGAGGCAAAGTCAGAGGCGGAAGCCCACCGGCTGTTTGGGGAGCTTCTGGACGGCGCTCGCCACGCCCGGAGCCTGGGCCTCAGGGTGAAGTGCGGCCACGGGCTCAACTACCGGAACATCAAGCGCTTCCGGGGGCACGCCGAGTTCGAGGAATTCTCCATCGGCCACGCCATCATCGCCCGCGCCGTCCTGGTGGGCATCGAGCGGGCCGTTAGGGAAATGATTGAGTTGATTAGAATATAAATATGCACCTATAACCATGATGAGGGGGAAAACATGCCTTTTTGTGGCAAAGATGATAATGATGCAGGAATTGACCCTTTAACAGATAATAATTATGATTGGAGAAAGGTAGTTTATAAAGCCCAGATAGACACCTTAATCCATGCAAAAGATACTCGTTGGAAAATAGCTTATTATATATTATTACTTTATGCAGCAATTTATGCTCTCAATAATGGAAATTTATTATGTAATTCGTTGTTACTAATCTCAATCATAGCTCTTTGCATAAGCGGACTTTACTTTTTTTATAAAATACAGAGAGACATTTGCTTGGCCAGAAAAGTGATAGAATATGCGCAACCAAAGAATCTTTTCTTTATTGGATTGAATGATGTAATTAATAAGCATAAAGAGAAATGTTTTAGTTTAAAGATAAAGGAAAAAAGATTCAAGGAAGATATTGGATATCTAATAATTCAAAGTATTATAATTATTGTTGGAGCCATTATTTTAATTTATTGCGTTTTTAATAACTAATACCGTAAATTCGGTTAATTTTTATGAAATTAATTGACCTCCATGTCCACTCCACCGCCTCGGACGGCTCCTATGCGCCGGAGGAACTGGTGCGCCTGGCCCGGGAGCGGGGCCTCCAGGCCATCGCCCTGACGGATCACGACACCATTGACGGCTGCGCCGAGGCCGTGGCCGCGGGAGAGCAGTCGGGGGTGGAGGTCATCCCCGGAGTGGAGATCAGCGCCCGCTTTCCCGGCGGCACCATGCACATCCTGGGCTACTTCATCGACTACACCAACGGCAAACTGGATGAGCGCCTGGCCGTGCTGAAAAAGGCCCGGGCCGAGCGCAACCCCAAAATCCTGGCCAAATTGAACGCCCTGGGGCTGCCGGTAACCATGGAGCAGGTGGAGAAAGTTTCCGGCGGGGGCCAGATCGGCCGCCCCCACATCGCCCGGGCCTTGTGGGAAGGCGGCTTCGTCTCCAGCATCCAGGAGGCCTTCGATATTTATCTGAAGAATGACGGCCTGGCTTATGTGCCGAAATTCCGTTTCCCCCCGAGGAAGCCATCGCCATGATCCGGGAGGTCCAGGGCATCCCCATTCTCTCCCACCCCTTCACCCTGGGTCTGAGCTCCCCTTTTGCCCTGGGAAAACTCGTTAAGGACCTGACCATCATGGGCCTGGCCGGCATTGAAGTTTATTACGCAGACCACACCCCGGAGCAGGAGGCCCAATACCTGAGACTGGCCCGGAGGCTTAAGCTCCTGATCACCGGCGGCTCCGACTTCCACGGCTTGAACAAGCCGGAAATCACCCTGGGGGCCATCCCTTCGCAGAAAAACCTTACTTATAAACTGGTGGAGGCCCTGAAAGCCTGGCGGCAAAAGCACTATGGCCTGTCCGGGGAGTGAGGGCGCCTTGCCACTATTTCCCTTGACAAGACCTCGCGTTTTGAATATAAAGTCGAATATACCGGGGATGGACTCCGGGAAGCCATAACTGATTCTGCCTGATAGAAAGCCATGAAGGTTTGGGCGCCAGAAGGCCCCAAGGTCGTGGCTTTTTTTATTGGTTATTCCGGAGGAGCAGCGATGCGGAGAGTTTTTATCTCAGCCTTGATGATGGCCGAGGCCCTGGTCTGGATGGGGATTTTCCCCGGGGCCGCGGCCGCGCATTTTAACACTTTCTGGCCCCAGGTGGAGGGTTGCTCCGGCAAACCCGCAGAGCCGGTCAAATGGCAGTATTTTTGGGGCCACCCCTATGAGATGATCATTTATGATGCGCAGCCTCCCAAGTTTTTCATGCAGACCCCCCAGGGGAAGAGGGAGCCAGTGACCCTGAAAGAGATCAGCCTGCCGGATCAAGCCAGCGGCCAAGCGCGCAAGGCTTATGAAGTGGGCTATACGCCTGCCGCCCCCGGAGACTACTATCTGTGTCTGGAGGCAGAGCCTTACTTCATCCCGGAAGAAAAAACCTTCTGGCAGGACTACGCCAAGGAAGTATGGCATGTCATGGCCCAGAAGGGTTGGGACCAACCCGTGGGTCTGGAGGTGGAACTGGTCCCCCTCACTAGGCCCTACGGCTGGCCCGCAGGAGCGGTCTTCAAGGCCCAGGCCCTGTTCAAGGGCAAACCCCTGAAGGGGGCCCAGGTGGAGATCGAGAAGTTTAACGGTTTTTTTGTCCCCAAAGACAGGCTCCCCAAGGACCGCCTGGGAGAGGACAACGAACCCCTGATGACCCGGGTGGTCAAGACCGACGGGCAGGGCTACCTGATTTGCACCCTGGACAGCCCCGGCTGGTGGGTCATGGCGGTGAGCCACGAAGACGGCCAGAAGACCCGGGAGGGCAAAGCCTACCCCGTGGAAAAACGGGGCTACCTCTGGGTCTACGTAGAACCCACGCCGGCCCCGCCGGGTAAATGAGATGTGGGGGGAGGGTCAGGGACCTGAGGTCCCTGCCCTCCCCCCACACCCCCCTCCCAACCCGCGTATGTTAGCCGGAGATGGCGGGGCTAACGGCCCCGCCATCTCCGGCTAAATAAAACTTAAGGGATTGGGGGAGGGGGTGTGGGGGAGGATTGTAAGGGGGCCTGCGGTCCTTAGCCTCCTCCCCCACAAACTACCTGCAAGAGGCGCTGATGCACATTGCGGATGGGGTGTTGCCGATAAGTTCCCTGGCCTTGGGTTGGGCCGGCACGGTGGTGGCTACCGGCCTCACGTTGAGGAAGGTACCCTATGAGGAGTTGCCCAAGGCCGCGGTGATGACTGCCGGGTTTTTCGTGGCCTCCCTGATTCACATCCCCCTGGGGCCCACCAGCGTTCATCTAATCTTGAATGGCTTGGTGGGGATGGTTTTGGGGTGGGCCGCGTTCCCGGCCATACTGGTGGGTTTGGTATTGCAGGCGCTACTGTTTCAGCACGGGGGGCTGTTAAGCCTGGGAGCCAATGCCCTGATGCTGGGAATTCCGGCCCTGGCGGCTTATAAGATCTTCGCGGCCCGGGGCCTGGTAGGATTTCGTCATAAGGAAGCGGTAGCCGGGTTTCTGGCGGGAGCGGGCAGCATCTTGTTATCCGGGGTTATTCTGGCCCTGTGGCTTTACAGTGCCGGCCGGGAGTTCTGGGCCATAGCCCGGTTGGCCTTATTGGCCCATCTGCCCATCATGATTTTAGAGGGGCTGGTGTGTGGCGCGGCGGCGGAGTTTCTCGTGAAAGTGAAGCCGGAAATCTTAGGGAGGCCGAACCATGCGGAGAGGCAAAGTTTGGGCAATTAGTGTGGCGCTGTTGGGCTTTATCCTGGGGGCCGCGTCTTCAGCCCAGGCCCACAAGCTGCTGGTCTCGGCGGTGCCGGGGGCGGATGGCACGCTTAAGGTGGAGTCCTTCTTCCCTGATGGTAGTCCGGCTCAAGAAATTCCGGTTGCTGTCATCCCTGAGGATGGCGGCCCCCCAATATCGGGGAAGACCGATACCAGGGGGGCTTGCAGCTTTGCGGCCCTGCCCCCGGGGCAGTACCGGGTGGAGGTGGGGGACCCCCTGGGGCACCGGGCCGAGGCCAAGGTGGTGCTTCCCGGGGCTGCCCCCGGCGTCTCCGCCCCAACCTCCCAAGTAGCCCCGCCGGTCGCCCCCGGGGCGGGCGCACAACCTACTCAGGTCCCCAGGGGCGAGCCCCTACCCTGGGGAAACATCATGGCGGGGTTGGGGTTTATCTTTGGCGGTACTGCGTTAATCATGGTACTTCGCTTGCGTACGGAGATGAGAAAGCATGCACCCCGAGATTGACCGCTTTGCCCATTTGGATTCCCCCTTGCACCGCCTGGACCCCAGGTTCAAGATCGCGGTCTTTAGCGGCTTTCTGGTGGCGGTGGCCCTGGTGCGAGGCCTGGTGGGCGCGACCCTGGCGCTGGCGCTGGCCCTCCTCTGGCTCAGCTTGAGCCACATTCCCTTAAGCTTTACCATCCGGCGCCTCAAGGGGGTGGCCTTCTTTCTGATTCCCTTTCTGGTGCTGCTCCCCTTAACCGACCCGGCGGGCTGGCAGCATGGCCTGGAGCGGGGCGGGGTCATTTTCCTCAAAGGTCTGGCCATGGTGCTCACCGTGCTCCCCATGTTCGGCACCACCCCTTTTCATGTCTCCATGAAGGCCCTGAGCCGGCTGCGCCTCCCGGCCCGGCTGGTGACCATGATTCTATTCGCGTATCGTTATCTGTTTGTGTTCGCGGAAGAGGCGCGCACCCTACAGCAGGCTTTAAAGGCCCGGGGTTTCCGGGCCCGGGGTAACTGGCGCTCTCTCAAGTCCTGGGGCAATCTGGTGGGCCTGATGGTGGTGCGGGCCTTCGAGCGCACCGAGCGCATCTATCAGGCCATGTTGGCCCGGGGCTTTAAAGAAAAGTTCGGTACTTTGCAGGAATTTTCCTGGGGCTGGCCCGATGCCGGGAAGAGCGCGGCCATCATGTTGGCCTCCCTGGGTTTGGTGGGAGTGGACCGCTTATGGATGATGTGATCAAGATCGAAGGCCTCACTTTTTCTTATCAAAACGGCACTCCGGCCCTTAAGGACCTGAGCCTCACTGTGCGGCCGGGGGAGACGGCAGTCTTTATCGGCCCCAACGGCGCGGGCAAGACCACGCTGTTCCTCTACCTCCTGGGGCTGTTGAAGCAACTTCCCCGGGAAGTGACCCTTCTGGGGCAGCCCCTGACCAGCGCCGGGGCGGTGGAGGCCATGCGGGGGCGGGTGGGGCTACTTTTCCAGAACCCCGACGACCAGCTCTTCTGCACTACGGTATTTGACGACGTGGCCTTTGGGCCCATCAACCAGGGGCTGCCGCCGGAAGAGGTCAGGGCCCGGGTGAGCCAGTCCCTGGAGTCGGTGGGGCTGGCCGGCTATGAGGCCCGGGTGCCGCACCACCTGAGCGGCGGGGAAAAGCGCCGGGTGGGCCTGGCCACCATCTATGCCATGGCCCCGGAGGTGATGCTCCTGGATGAGCCCACCAGCCACCTGGACCCCACGGGCCGGCGGGAGGTGATCCAGCTGCTGAAGGCCTTTCCCGGCACCAAGCTGGTGGCCACCCACGACTTTGAGCTGGCCCTGGAAGTGGCTACCCGAGTAGTGCTGCTGCACCGGGGCCGCATCCGGGCCGATGGCGAGCCTTTGGAGATTTTAACGGACGAGGCCCTGCTTAAGGAGGGCGGCCTGGAGATGCCCCTGGTATTGCGGTATTTTCGCGATTTGCAGGCTCGGCCCCGGGCCGCAGTTAGGTGAATTGACCCGGGGCAGATGCTGGTTTATAATAAATATATTATTGGCAAGGAGGTGAGCCCGGATGTGTTGCCACAGCAAGGACAAACACGAGCATGAGCATGTACACGATGAAGTAACCCATTCCCATGAGGGCCACACCCACACGCACGTCACGGAAGTTCACTCCCATGAGCACGTGCATGAAGACGGCCATCATGCCCACGAGCATCGCTGCTGTCATTAAGGGAAAGCCACTCATCCTGATCGAAAGCCACGAAGGCTGACGTCGGCTCAGAAGAGCCGGGGCGCGGTTCGTGGCTTTCCTTTTTAAGTCCCCAAACTCACCCCTGGATCAAAATCCTCCGCTGTTATTCACTTAGAGTTCGAGGCACGGTCTCGGGCTCCCGGGAGCTCGGGCCAGCCGCCTGCCGCCAGGCCAGCAGGTAAAGAATCTCCGGCCCGGGATTCTTGAGGGCATGGCCCACCCCAGGAGGGATGCGGACCAACATTCGCCCCCCGGCCACTTCTTGTTCCCGGATTACCCCAGGCGCCTCCTCCCAGAGGAGAAGGCTGGGGCCGGGAAAAGGGTGGAGCCACTCTTCCTGGCCGGGGTGGAGGTGGTTGCCCCGCACCTGGCCGGGGCGGATAGATATTAAGTGGAAGGTTCTCAGGAGGTCTTGCGGCTCCCGCACCCCGCCGCGCCAGGGAAAGAAGCTGATGCCCCTAAGGTCTTCCTGGATTTCGGCGCTGAGATCAATGAATTCCACGGTTGCCATGCGCTGCGAATCTCCCCTTACTGCCCTAATCTGAGCCTTGCTTTTTTACCCCGATTTTTGTTAGAGTGGGGCTGCTTAAAATTTCGGCCTCAGCCTGGCCATGGGGCCCAGATACTTACGACCATGACCACCATCAACGACCTTGTGCTGGTGCACCTGGACCACAAGCCCGCCTTTTATGCCCGCGTCAATGACATCAACCAGGATGCCAAGCGCGGCTGGTATCAGGTGGAGCTTTTGGTGCTCACCCTCCCCCCCCAGACCCTGGTGTGGATCCTGGAGGAGTCCCACCTGAAAGGGGAAGAGTTTACCATGGGGGGAAGGCCGGTGCGATTGGCGCTGGTCCCGCCGAAACCTCAGCCCAAGCCCGGCACTCCTACCCCGGACGGCAAGGGGAAAGTCATCCCCCTGGTGCGGAAACCCTAAGGAGACCTCTGAAAAAGTCATCTTGAGGGAGGGGGCAGGGGTCGCAGACCCCTGCCCCCTCCCTCAAGCTCCCTCCCCCAACCCCTTAAAGGGTTGGGAAATGGCTGGAAAGTCGGGGCCATAGGCCCCACCTTTCCAGCCCCTTCTGCGGGTTGGGAGAGGGGTGTGGGGGGAGGGCAGGGACCTCAGGTCCCTGGCCCTCCCCCCACGAAGCCATTTCGCAGAGCTCTCCTAAGGTTTTGAGAAGCAGCCCGGGGATTCGTGGGCCTTCGCGGTTGGGTCAGGCTCTAGAACCTTTGCCTTTCATACCGCCTGTCAGGGGTGTACATCCAATATTTCTGCCACCAGGGGATCTTGCGCCAGATAAACAGCAGCTTTAAGTAATAGAGGTAACGGTGGCGGGCAATGGCCTTTAGGGATTCATTAGCCTCGGGGGGTACTTCCGGGCTCCGGGGGGCGCTGGCTTGGGCCAGTAACTGGAAGGAGTCACGCCGCCAGACCCGGAGTTGGCAAACCCGCCAGCCGGCCTTTTCCAGGAGCCAGCTCAGGGTCTGGGGCGAAAAATAAAAATTGTGAGCCAGGCTGAATAACCGGCGAAAACTAACCTTGGGGGCCAGGATGTTGGGAGTTTCCAGGAAGAGCCTGGTTTCCGGGTGAGCCAGAGTGCGGGCCTTGCGGAGAAAGGCCAGGGGATCGGGGAAATGCTCAATCACGTGGGAAGCCAGAATCAGGTCGAACCGTTCCCCAGATAGGTCAACCCTTTCAAAGGGTACCGGGGAAATGGTCAGGCCCCAATAATCCCGAGCAAAAGCGGCCTGTTCCGGGTCCGGTTCCACTCCCCAGACCTCGCCCCCCAGACTCTTAAGCCTACCCCCTGCCAATCCCAGTCCACAGCCAATCTCCAGGACCCGGGACCGGGGCTGGAAGACCTGCTGGATCAAAGGCCACTGCAAGGACCAGCGCCGCTCGAGCTTGCGAAGCTGGCGCGCATTTAAGGCCGTGCCGGTGTGCCATTGTCTGGGGCTGATGGCCAATTCCTTCCGGTCCTGGTCTTCAATTACGGGATTATGGTAGACCAGGCCGCAGCTTAAGCAAGCCACCGTGGTCACCCAAAGACCCCTGTCCCGGCGTTCATTGACCACTCTAGAATGATTGACTTCACAAAGGGGGCAAAGGATAGTTTTCATGGGGAATCTTGGGGTCTAGTGGCGATTCTTGGACCTTTAGTATTGTAATCGATAGAGGGATTTTAATAAAATTATAACCTGGCCTTCCCATTGTGGGGTTTTCCCATGAGAATTTTATTAGTCCAGCCCACCACCAAATATCCCGATCGGCGACCGCTGCGAAGCAAAACCCGCTGGCTGTTGGGCATTACCCTGCCTTACCTGGCGGGGCTCACTCCCAAGGGCATCCAGGTGGATCTGGTGGATGACCGCCTCTCCCCCATCCCCTACCACCGGGCCTATGATCTGGTGGGGATCACCGCCACCTGTGCTACCTCTGAGAGGGCCTATGAGATTGCCGCAGAGTTCCGGAAGCGAAACGTGCCCGTGGTCATGGGAGGGTTTCATGTCACCCTGCACCCCGAAGAAGCCCTGGAGCACTGCGACGCGGTGGTGGTGGGTGAGGCCGAGTCCGTGTGGGCCCAGGTTCTGGAGGATGCCCGGGCCAAGCGCCTACAGCCGCGCTACCAGGCTGCGGCGTATCACGACTTGGCCGGCCTGCCCCGGCCCCGCCTGGAGCTGGTGGATTTTCACCGCTACCGGGTAAAGATCGCCCCCGCCCAGACCTCCCGGGGCTGCCCTTATCACTGCGCCTTCTGTGAAGTCCCCATCGTTTACGGCCATACCTACCGCCGCCGGCCGCTTGATGAGGTGATCAAAGAGATCAAGGCCAATATGCGCATCACCGGCCTCAGGAAGATCTATTTCATTGACGACAACCTCACCGGCCACCGGGATTATGCCAAGGAACTATTCAAGGCCTTGATCCCTTTGAAGGTCCGCTGGAGCTGCCTGTGGACCATCAATACCTCCCGGGACGAGGAATTGCTAGACCTGGCCAAGGCGTCCGGCTGTTCCCATGTGAATATCGGCATTGAAAACGTCTGCCAGGAGAGTATCAGCTCCATCGACAAGGTGCAGAATCCGGTCAAGGAATATGAATGGCTCCTGGGCCGCCTGCGTCAGCGCGGCATCTTTTATTCCCTGAACTTCATGTTTGGGTTAGATGGGGACCGCCGGGAGATCTTTGCCGAAACCCTGGACTTTCTGGAGAGGATCAAAGCGCCCATGGCCTTCTTCAACGTGGCCACCCCCCGGCGGGGTACCCCCATGTGGGACCGGCTCAACCAGGAAGGCCGGGTGCACAACCCTGAGGCCGAGAAGTACCTGGGCATGGTCTGTAATTTCGTCCCCAAAAATATAACCCCGGAAGAGTGCGAGGCCCAGGTGTGGAACTGCTTCCAGAAGTTTTACTCCCTCCGTTCCATCTGCCGCCGCCTGCTGATGCCGCCCACGCGCTATATCTTCCAGGGGTTGCCCAGCAACCTCTTTTTCCATTGGTCGGCCTCCCGGAAAATCGACCCGGTGGATTTTTATTAGTGCCAGGCAGGGAAGGCCGCCTTCAGTCCCTGGAGGACGAATTCCACCGCCAGGGCGGCCAGGATCAATCCCATGAGGCGGGTCACTAGGCGCAAGCTGTTCTCTTTCAAGAGGGTCAGGAGATTTTCCGCGTAGCGGAAAAAGAAGTAAGTGATAAACAGGATAAGAGCCGAGGCCACCAGGACGAGGCCGGTTTCCAGATGGGTTTGGGCCCGACTGGTCAGCACCAGGACGGTGGTGATGGCCCCGGGGCCGCTGAGCAAGGGCATGGCCAGGGGCACCAGGGCGATATCGCGATATTCTGCGGCCACCAGGCTGGAAGAAGTGTCCATCCGGTTAAAATGGCCCCGGCCCTCCAGCATATCAAAGGCGATACGAAACAGGATCAGGCCCCCGGCGATTTGAAAGGCCGGCAGGCTAATCCCGAAAAAATCGAGGATAAACCGCCCGATCACGGTAAAAATGGTCAAAATTAGGAAAGCATAGAGGCAGGCCCGCCAGGCCATATGCTTGGCTTTCGGGGGAGGGTATCCCGCCGACAGAGCCAGATAGGGGAAGACATTGGCCGGCGGGTCGATGATGACGAACAGGGAAATCAAGCTGGTAATAAAGAAGGCCCCGGTGGAGCCCAAGAAGCCCTGAATCATGGTTTGGCGCGCCTTAAGGCAGGTGCTGGATTTTGGCAAGCTTCAGATGGACTAAGCTTAACAGGAAGTTAATGGAAAAAGTAAGCCAGGTCAAGTAGTCCTGGAGAGGCGGCAGAAGATTGTTACCTTGCACTATTGCTTGGTAATTTTATGATTTAAACATTTTATTTTACATATGACTTGACATTAACCGGCGGTTCTGAATAGCTGAATATTGGGAACCTATTATCTCCAGGAGGAGATTGGCCCCATGGCGCGGGAGGAGAGGCTGATCATGGGGCCCCTCTTCGGGGCTAGGTTCCTTTCCGGGCCGCGGGCCGGGGAGTTGATCCACGAGGCACTATCGGCGAAAGCAAGATTCGGCCCCTAAGAGGAGGGTATGGAATTAACTGACCAGCAAAAAAAAGTGCGCCGCTTCCTTGAGAGGCGCCGGGCCATCATGTTGGCCCATAACTACCAGCCTGGGGAAATCCAGGATGTGGCCGACTTTACCGGGGATTCTTTGGGACTGTCCATGACCGCGGCCAGGACCCCGGCGGAGGTCATCGTCTTCGCGGGCGTTCATTTTATGGCCGAGACCGCGGCCATTCTTTGCCCGGACAAAACGGTCCTCCTGCCGCGGCTGGATGTGGGCTGCCGCATGGCGGATACCATCACCGCCCCCCAGCTTCAAGCCCGGAAGGCCGAACTGACTGGGGTGCCGGTGGTCACCTACGTCAATTCCACCGCCGCGGTCAAGGCGGAGAGCGATATTTGCTGCACTTCGGCCAATGCCATTCAGGTGGTCAACTCCCTGGCCGCTTCCCGGGTGTTGATGGTGCCGGACCGGAATTTAGCCCTGTATACGGCCCGGCATACCTCCAAAGAAGTGCTTTACTGGGAAGGCTGCTGTTTTGTCCATGACGGACTCAGCCGGGAGGAAGTGCTGGCTTGCCAGGCGGCCCATCCCCAGGCGATTTTCCTGGCCCATCCTGAGTGCCGCCTGGAAGTTCTGGACCTGGCGGACGTAATCCGCAGCACCACGGGAATGCTTAATTACGTGCGGGAAGCCGACACCCGCGAATTTATTATCGGCACGGAAAGGGGCATTATTCATACTTTGCAGAAGGAGAACCCCACCAAACGTTTTTATTCGCCTTCCCCGGGCCTTATCTGTCCGGACATGAAGAAGATTACCCTGGACGATGTCCTGGCGGCGCTTCAGGAAAACCGCTACCAGGTCACCGTGCCGCCGGAGATCCGGGAGCCGGCCTTGCGGGCGGTGGAGCGCATGTTGGCCGTACCCAGGGATTAAGGGGGGTTAAATTAAAGCGACATTCTGTTAAAGTTAATCTAGAAATTCTGGCAGCAGGGCTTTAAATAGTTAAGGAACTGAAAAAGCACGGGTTAAAGGGGCATACTATGGCCAACTATCAGGTAAACAAGACCTACCAGGAGATTAACGAAAAAATTAAAAAGGGTCAGGCGGTAGTGGTCACTGCCGAGGAGATCATCGACCTGGTGCGGAGTAAAGGCGAGGTCGCCGCAGCTCGCACGGTGGATGTGGTGACCACCGGCACCTTTTCCCCCATGTGCTCTTCAGGTGCGTTTCTCAATTTCGGCCATACCAAGCCCCCCATCAAGGCAGCCAAGGTGTGGCTCAACAACGTCCCGGCCTATGCGGGGCTGGCCGCGGTGGATGTCTATCTCGGCGTCACCGAACCCACGGTGGATGACCCGCTAAATAAAGTGTACCCGGGTGAGTTCAAGTACGGCGGGGGCCATGTGATCCAGGACCTGGTGGCCGGCAAGGCCGTGCACCTGCTGGCGGAGGCCTACGGCACCGACTGTTACCCCAACAAGCGGGTGGAGCGGGAGATCACCTTGAAACAGATGGTTAACGCCATCCTGTGCAACCCCCGCAACTGTTACCAGAATTACAACTGCGCGGTCAACCTCTCCAACCGCACCATCTACACCTATATGGGTCCTTTGCGACCCCGGGCCGGTAACGCCAATTACTGTACCTCGGGGCAGTTAAGCCCTTTATTTAATGATCCCTATTATCGCACCATAGGCATCGGCACTCGGATTTTCCTGGGAGGAGCCGTGGGGTATGTCTGCTTTCCCGGGACCCAACACAACCCGGCCAAACCGCGAGGCCAGAATGGGATACCCCTGGGGCCCGCGGGGACTTTGATGGTCCTGGGTGACCTGAAAAAAATGACCCCTCGGTATCTGGTGGGGGTGAGCCTCCTGGGCTACGGCTGCTCCCTCACGGTGGGCCTGGGGCTGCCGATTCCGCTCCTGAACGAAGAAATGGCGCACTGGTGCGCGGTAACCGACGACGAACTTTTCGCGCCCATCGTGGATTACGGCACGGATTACCCGTCGGCCACCGGCCGGATTCTGGGACAGGTGAGTTACGCCCAACTGAAGAGCGGCACCATGACCCTGGAGGGCCGGGAAGTGACCACCGTGCCCCTCTCCAGCTTGGTCCGGGCCCGGGAGATCGCCCAGATTCTTAAGGAATGGATTGAGGCTGGGAAATTCCTGCTGGGGGAGCCGGTGGAACTGCTGCCGATGGACCAGGAATCCCACCGCATCAGAACCGCCAGCCACGATAGCTGAGGATAGATGAGGAATTGTGGGGGAGGGCTATGTAGGGGCGACCCACCGGGTCGCCCCTACGGTCTTACTTAGGAGTCAGACCATAATTAATTTGGAAAATTATTTTCGCCAGTGGCGCCGGGTGGTACTGCTCTTCTCCGGCGGTCTGGATTCCAGCCTGCTTCTGGCGCTGGCCGCCCCGGCGCTGGGTTCCGGCCTCACGGCCATCACCTTTACCGGACCTCATATGGTGCCGGGAGAACTGGCCGCCGCCTTTGCCCTGGCCCGGCGTCTCAAGGTAAACCACCTGGTTCGGGAGATTGACCCCCTGGCCTTGCGGGATTTTCGGCAAAACACGCCGCGGCGTTGTTATGCTTGCAAGAAGGCAATAATTCACCGGGCCTTAAAGATGGCCGGAGCCCTGGGTGCCGAGGCCCTGTGGGACGGCACCAACTTGGACGACCTGGGTGATTTTCGCCCGGGACTTAAGGCCGCCCGGGAGCTGGGGGTAAGAAGCCCTTTAATGGAGGCGGGGCTGGACAAGGAGGGCATCCGCCAATTGAGCCGGAAGCTGGGCCTGGCCTGGCAAAAGCCACCCCAAAGTTGCCTGGCCACGCGCTTTCCTTATTACACCACCCTGTCCCGGGAAGGCCTGAACCGGGTGGCGCAAGGAGAGGCCTGGCTGCGCCGCCGGGGCTTTACCCGGGTGCGCTTGCGCATCCAGGGGGATTTGGCCCGCCTGGAACTGACCCCGGAGGAGTGGCCAATGTTCTTGTCCCCGGAGATACGGCGGCCTTTTGCTGCCCTGGTGGCCCGCCTGGGCTGGCGTGCTTTTGAGTTAACGGCGGAGGGAGGGGGCCAGGGGCCGCAAGCTTTTGCTCCCTCCCCCAAGCCCTCACCCCCAACCCCTGGAAAGCAGGGGCGACCCGATGGATCTCCCCAACAAGCTGATGATGTTGAAAGTACTATTCCTTTGCACTGAAAACGCCTGTCGCAGTCAGATGGCGGAAGGTTTGGCGAACCACTTTCTGGCTGGAAAGGCTCGGGCGTTTTCCGCGGGGGTCAAACCCACCCGGGTAAACCCTCGGGCGATTCAGGTGTTGGCCGAGTTAGGCATCGATATCCGTCACCACCGGGCTAAATCCCTGGATGAATTGTCCGGGGAGACGTTTGATCTGGTCATCACCTTATGCGATGAGGCCCGGGATCAGTGCCCGATTTTTCCCGGAGCAACCCCCGTGGTCCATCTGGGCTTTCCCGACCCGGCTCGAGCCACCGGCAGCGAAGAAGCAATCCTGGCCGCCTTTCGCCGGGTCAGGGATGATATCCGGGAAAAAGTAATTCCTTTTCTGGAAGATAAAATCACTGCTGGAGGGGGCCAGGGGTCATGGGCGCCCTGATCCTCCCATCAAGTAAGCTCAACCAGGGAAAGAAGATTCGGGCTCTGGGGCTGCTTTCCGGCGGCCTGGACTCTATATTGGCCGCGGCGGTGCTCAAGACTCAAGGGCTTGAGGTTACCGCGGTCTGCTTTACCACTCCCTTTTACGGAGCCGGGCGGGCCCAGGAAGCCGCGGTGCACCTGGGTCTTCCTCTGAAGGTGCTGGACCTCACGGAGAAATTCTTTCCTCTGATTTACCACCCGCCCCACGGATTTGGCCGGAGGCATAATCCCTGCATCGATTGCCATATTTTGATGCTCCGGGAGGCCGGGGCCTTGATGAGCGCGGAGGGTTTCGACTTTCTCTTTACCGGGGAGGTCTTGGCCCAGCGGCCCATGAGCCAGCATCGGGGCACCCTGAACCTGGTGGCCCGGGAATCGGGCTTCCCGGACCTGGTCCTGAGACCTTTGAGCGCCAGGCTGCTCCAGCCGACCCAGCCGGAGCTTTTAGGGTGGGTGGACCGGGAAAGCCTGCTGGACTTGAGCGGCCGCAGCCGCAAACGCCAGATAGCCCTGGCAGCCGCCTATGGCCTCAGCCGGTATCCCTCGCCCGCCGGGGGGTGTCTGCTGACGGACCCCGGGTACGCGGCCCGCCTGAAGGAACTATTGCGTCATCAAGCAGAGGTCTCCCGGCAGGACCTGGAGCTGCTCAAATGGGGCCGCCACTTCCGCCTGCCCCGGGGGGCTAAGGTCATAGTAGGGCGCACTCACCGGGAAAACGAGGCCTTGCTGGCTTTAAAAGCCCCGGGGGACCTGCTCTTGCAAGTGCAGGGTTTCCCAGGCCCCCTGGTCCTGGTGCCGGATTCCGCCACGGAAGAGGAATCTCAGGAGGCTGCGGCCCTGGCCGCGGCTTACAGCGACGCGCCCGCGGGAACGCCGGTGACCGTGGCCCTCCAAGACAATGGCAAAACCCCCTTCCTCTCCCTGACCACCCCGCCCAAGGAGTGCTTTAAGGAGTGGTTGGTTTGAGTGGTGGGGGGAGGGTCAGGGAGCTGAGCTCCCTGCCCTCCCCCCAAACCCCCCTCCCAACCCGCGTAAGTTGGCTGGAGAAGTCGGGGCCTTGGCCCTGCCTTCTCCAGCCAAAAATTAAACTTAAGGGATTGGGGGAGGGGGATTGGGGGAGGGGGTAAGGACCTGCGGCCCTTAGCCCTCTCCCCCAATTCATCTCTACCCCCCCAGGGCCTTGCAGAGGCGGGGGACCAGGTGGTCGAAGTCGCCGTTGGACATCACCAGGGCCAGGTCGCCGGGTTGTAGGCCCCTTAGCAGTCCTTCCAATAAGCGGTCGGTGTCCGGGAAATAGAGGGCTTTTTGGCCCCGGGCCACCAGGTCCTGCACCAGCTGGCGGGAGGAGAACTGCTCTTCCAAGGGAACCTTCCACAGGTCCGGAGGTTCCCGCACCAGGATCAGGTCCGCATCTTTGAAGGCCCCCGCATAAGGCTCCTGGAATACCCGGCGGCGGGAGGTGTTGGTGCGGGGTTCAAATATGGCCACCAGGCGTCGTCCCGGGTAAGCCTGGCGCAAAGCCTCCAAAGTGACCGCCACCGCGGTGGGGTGGTGGGCAAAATCTTCCATCACCAGCACCCCCTGGTATTCCCCCGCCACCTCCAGGCGGCGCCTCACGCCTTGAAACGCGGCCAGGGCCGGCTGTAAGGCCTCGGGCGCGGCTCCCAATTCCGCCAGCACGGCCAGGGCAGCCAGGCCATTCAGGACATTATGGGTTCCCAGCAAGGGTAGAAAGAATTTCCCCCAGGGACTTCCGTTATGATGGACGGTGAAGTTCATGCCCCCGGGAGCGGGGATGATCTCCCCCGCCCGCCAGGTGAGGGGCTCATTCAGGCCATAAAAGGACACGGCCACTCCTGGCCGGGTGCATAATTCCCGCACCAGAGGGGCGTCTCCCCAGGCCAGGAGCCGGCCCCGGGGGGGGATTTGGGACAGGAACCCCTGGAAGGCCACAATTATCCGGTCCAGGTCGGGGTAGATGTCCGCGTGGTCAAACTCGATGGAGGTAAGCACGGCCAAACTGGGCTGGAAATGGACGAATTTGGGCCGTTTGTCGAAGAAGGCGGTATCATACTCGTCTCCTTCCAGCACCACGTATTTTCCCTGGCCCACCCGGTAATTAGCCTGAAAATTCCGGACAATACCCCCCACCATGAACCCCGGGTCGTGGCCGGTGGCAAAGAGCAGCCAGGCGATGAGGGCGGTGGTGGTGGTCTTGCCGTGGGTCCCGGCCACCACGATGCTCTGGCGCTCTCCCACCAGAAACCGATTCAGGGCTTCCGGCAAGGAGAGGCGGGGAAGATCCCGGGCGAGGACAGCCTGGGCTTCAGGGTTTTCCCGGCGAATGACGTTGCCCACCACCACCAGGTCCGGCGGAGGTTCCAGGTTCTCCGGCCCATAGCCGTTGTGGATGGGAATGCCCAGGCCTTCCAGAAAGGTGCTCATGGGAGGGTAGGCGTGCTCATCGGAGCCGGTGACCAGGTAGCCCTGCTCCTTCAGGATGCCAGCCAGGGCGGCCATGCCGGTGCCGCAGATGCCTAAGAGATGGATGTGGGAGAGCGCCGGTGAATTCATAGCCATGGTATCTGAGGGAGGGGGCCAGGGGTCGGTGGGCCCCTGCCCCCTCCCTCAAGCTCCCTCCCCCAACCCCTTGAGTTTAATCTTTGGGCTGGAGAAGGCAGGGCTAAGGCCCCGACTTCTCCGGCCAACTTAAGCGGGTTGGGAGGGGGGTTTGGGGGGAGGGCAGGGGGGCGGTTGCAACGCCAGTCCCTGGCTCTCCCCCCACAACTTAATCTCTAAATCCCTTGGTGAACCCCAGGGCCCGGGAGGCGGCTTCGTGGAACCGGGGGCGGAAGGCCCTGATCTTCGTCAGATCATCCCGGCCCAGGTGCACCCGGTTGGTAAGTAAGACTACCATCTGGCCTAATCCCAGTTCAAGCCAGAAGGAGGTGCCGGTAAATCCGGTATGCCCGACGCTCTGGGGAGAAAAAAAGCGGCCCGCGCTGCATTGGCTGGCCTCGGCGCTGGGGGTGTCAAAACCCAGGGTCCGGGTGGTTCCGGGCTCCGGGGTCAGGAAAAGGCGCACCAATTTCGGAGGAAAGGGGCCGGCCGCCTCCCCCTGGTAAGCCCGGTAGAGGTGGGACAGGAGTAGAAAGACCTCCCGGCCGGTGCCGAAGAGACCGGCGTGCCCCGCCACTCCCCCGGCGGCCCAGGCGTTTTCATCGTGAACTTCGCCGACTCCGCTTCGGACCGGGATCAGGCCAGGTTCCGTAACCGCATACGCTAAGGCCTCCCCGCCGGCCTGTTGCCGGGGACAGAAGCCCAGGGTATGGAGCCCCAGAGGACGGTAGATTTCCTGGCGGCAGAAAGTGTCTAGATCCTGCCCGGAGATTGTCTCCACCACGGACTGGAGCAGCATATACCCCAGATCGCTATATAAGGTCTCGGTGTCTGGAGGATGCTCCAAAGGCGTGGCTGCTGCCAGGCGGGCCAGCAGGCCGGCCCGGGCGGTGGGGGGAGCGGATAGAACCTCCTGATAAAATGGCAGCCAGGCCGGCAGGCCGGCGCGGTGGGCCAGCAGGCTATGAGATGGTCAGGGAGCGCTTGTCAATAGGCAGCCACTCTGCCGTAATGATTTTCCCCAGGGTAGTAGTAAGCTCAACCCTCCCTCGGGCCATTAGAAGCAGCAAGGCCAGGGCGGTGGCCAGGGGCTTGGTCAGGGAGGCCAGGTCAAAGACCGTCTCCGGGGTGGCGGCATGGGCCTCGGGGTCCCGGGAGACCTGGCCCACCGCGGCCTCCCACTTAAGTTCGCCCCGGAGACCCACCAGGGCCACCGCACCAGTATAGACCTCTTCTTTAATTCCTTCTTCCAGAAGACGGTGCAGAGTGTCCCAGCTCGCAGTCAAATTTGCGCTCCGAATTGGGGGAGGGGGCAGGGGTCGTAGACCCCTGCCCCCTCCCCCAAGCCCCACCCCCAATCCCCCAAGTTTAATCTTTGGGCCGGAGAAGTCGGGGCTCTAAGCCCCGACTTCTCCGGCCAACTTAAGCGGGTTGGGAGGGGGGTGTGGGGGGAGGGCAGGGACCTCAGGTCCCTGGCCCTCCCCCCACCTCATTTTCTCCACCTCAAGTCTTTTCCAGGGCCAGGTTTATGAGGGTGTCCAGCAGGGCCGAAAAATCTATGCCCACGGCCTGGGCGGCCTGGGGGAAGAGGCTGGTGGCGGTCATCCCTGGGATTGTATTAGTTTCCAGCACGTAGACCTCCCCGTCCCGGACCCTCATGTCCGTGCGGCTGTAACCCCGGCAGTCCAGAGCCCGGTGGGCGGTGAGGGCGCATTGCTGGGCCCTGGCGGTGAGCTCCGGGTCCAGGCGGGCCGGACAGATTTCGTGGGTAGCCCCGGGCTGGTATTTCGCTTCGTAAGTGAAAAAGGGGTAAGCAGAAGCCGGGACGATTTCCACCAAGGGCAAAGCCTGGAGATGGTCATTTCCCAAAACGGCGCCGGTGATCTCCGTGCCGGCGATAAATTCCTCCACCAGGATGCGGCGATCATAGTCAAACGCGGCGGCCAGGCCGGTTTCCAGTTCCTCCCCGGTACGGGCGATGGTGACCCCGATGCTGGAGCCTTCGTTGACGGGTTTGATGACCGCGGGCAGGCCCAAGGCGGCTTCGATCTCGCGGGAGGTGGGCGCCTCGGCCTGGTTAAAGAAGAGCGCCCGAGCCACCTTGAGCCCGGCCTGCTGATAAAGGATCTTGCTCATCTCTTTATTCATGCCCAGGGCCGAGCCCAATACCCCAGAGCCCTGGTAAGGGAGGCCCAAAAGATCCAGGAGGCCTTGCACGGTGCCATCCTCCCCACCCCGGCCATGCATGATAATCAGGGCCACGTCCAACTCCGGGGCCTCGCGCACCAGCCGCTCCAAGTCGAATAAGGGATCATAGCGCCGGATATCATATTTGTTCTTATCCAGGGCTTTAAAGACCTGATCGCCACTCTTGAGAGAGACCTCCCTTTCCGCGGATTTGCCTCCGGCGATGAGGGCCAGCCGCATCTTTTTCATGGTTTCCTCCGGGATTGATCGAGGTGCAAAAGGTCGAGGGGGGTGAGGCTTAAGGGAGCAAAAAGTTTGGCCTCCAGGGTCCGGGCCTGGCCCTCCAGCGCCGCAATCCGGCTCAGGGCCTCGGGGGTGCGCCCGTAGCGCTCCTTAAGGTCGGCGAAGCGGACCTGAAGGGTGACTACCTGGGCATGTAGAACCCGCTTGTCCGCATAATTGACGATTTCCGCCTCCCGCAGAGGGCGGGGATCGACGGGGGCCGGATCCAAATAGACGTGCTCCTTAACTATCCGGGCCAGTTCGGGGTAGCCCGAGTCCAGCAAAACCCCCGCGGCCCACTGGGCGTGATTTATTGAAGTACCCAGACAGCGGGCTTTACCCAGATCGTGCAGCAAGGCGCCAGCTTCGATCAAGGGGAGGTGAAGTGGGAAACCCGCGGCCACCAGGGCCTGCCCCAGATGGTTGGCCACCCCCATCACCTGGAAACTATGCTCTCGAATGTGGGGCAGCATGCCGTGGGCCTCCATCAAGGCCAGGCATTCATCCCAGGAGGGCAGGGGTATGTTATTCGTGGGGCTTGATTTCGAGAAATTTTGAAAATTCATAAATATTAGTTACCTGGCCTTCTGGGCGACGCGAAGAATCCCCGGTTTAATTAAAATTTGTCACTGGGCAATTAAACTTTCTGCACCAGGACCACTGCATACGCAGCAATCCCCTCCCCCCGGCCGGTGAAGCCCAGCTTCTCGGTGGTGGTGGCCTTCAAGTTTACCGCGTCCGGGGCCAGGCCCAGAATCGGCGCCAGTTTGGCGATCATCTCGGGAATATGGGGGGCCAGGCGAGGCTTCTCCGCCACCACGGTGGCGTCCACATTAACCGGACGAAACCCCCGGTCTAGCACCAGCTGCATGATCCTTTGCAATAAAACCAGGCTGGAAATGTCCTTATAGGCGGGGTCGCGGTCCGGGAAGTGGGTTCCCAGATCTCCCGCGCCCACTGCCCCCAGGAGGGCATCGCCGATGGCATGGGTCAGCACGTCGGCGTCGGAATGCCCCAGCAGGCCCAGGTGGTAAGGGATTTCCACCCCTCCCAGGATCAAGGGCCGCCCTGGCACCAATGGGTGCGCGTCAAACCCCAGGCCGATCCGCATGCTTCTCCTTTCTCCGCAACTTCCTTAATACAGACAGCAAGGCCTCCGCCAGCTGCAGGTCTTCCGGGGTGGTAATCTTAAAATTAACAGGGGATCCCGGAACCACCACCACGGGGTG
Organism: uncultured delta proteobacterium; assembly: GCA_963739295.1. Classification (GTDB taxonomy): domain Bacteria; phylum Desulfobacterota; class Desulfobaccia; order Desulfobaccales; family 0-14-0-80-60-11; genus CAVTZS01. Next base: position 91,908 of record CAVTZS010000003.1, read on the forward strand.
CTGGAGTTCCTCCACCAGGGAGGCCTCGTCCGTGCCGTAGAAATCACGGCTGTAAGCCTCCACAAAGGCGCGCCACAAGAGCGGGGCCTGAAAACCCTGGGGGGTCTGAATCTGCCAGATGTCTTGGCGATCCAGGGTGCCCAGGACCTGTCCCTGGGAGTTGACCTGCTTTAAGGTGTCTTGGGCCGGCCACCCCAGGACCGCGGCGCCATGCCGCCGGGCCGCCTGGATGACCCGGTGGATATACTCCGGGGTGATGAAGGGGCGTACTGCATCATGCACCAGGATGATCTCCAGGTCATCTTCCTTTTGCAATACCTTGAGGGCATGATAGACGCTGTCCTGGCGCTCCTTGCCCCCGGGCACCAGGCGCAGGACTTTCTTGAATCCGAAAGGAGAAATGACGTTATCCTGGCAGTAATCCAGGTCGTCAGGGTGAACCACCACGAGGACCTGGAGGACCTCGGGGATAGTTTCGAAGATCTGTAGGGTACGGGCCAGAATGGGTTTGCCGCCCAGCAGGAGATAGGGCTTGGGGATGGCTTGACCCATGCGCTGGCCCACCCCCGCGGCCGCGATGATGGCGGCGACCCTCATGGGGTGATCTCCCGCAGTATCTGGCAGGAAACCCGGCCGGCCCGTCCGGGCAGGCGTCGGGTTGTTACTGGCGACACCGGGAGGTTTACCGAGTGTCTTAAAAGCTCCCGGGCCCAGTCCTCCAGGCGGAAGAATTCCACCCCCTGCCTCTGGCAGCGTCTAAGTAGCCGGGCAAATTCCTCCTGATACGGCCCGCCCTCTACCTCGGCATGCACAGTGAGCACCTGGGGAGGCCCGGATTGCAGGCGGGCCAGGACCAACCCGGTAAAGTCCTCGGGCCGGCAGCCGTTGAAGCCCAAAAGCTCATCCAGGGTGGGCAGGGTGGTGGGAATCTCCAGAAGCTGAGAGACCTCATCTCCGAAGCGGGGAAAGTAAGGGACATAACCCCGGGTGTCGCTGGCGTAGAGAAAATCCTGCGCCGCCAGGACCGCCCGGCTCACCTGGTTGCACTGCCATCCCGGGGCCGCGAAGGATCGGGCCGCCCGGCCCGAGAGGGAAGTGAAGGTTTTCTGGGCCAGGGTCACCTCCCAGGCCACTTCCTCGGGGCGCAGGTAGAAGAGACGGTCATGCCAGCGCACATGGTCATAGCCATGCAGGCCCACCTCATGGCCGGCCGCGAGAATTTGGGGCAAAATTTCCGGGGCTGCGTCCCCGATCAAGGGGGCCGGCCACAGAGTGCCGTAGCACATGGTCTTGAGGCCGTAAAGCGCTGGGGCCCGGGTGCGCCACATCTTTTGCAGAAAACCTTGCTGCCGAAAGATGCGAAAAAGCGCGCGACCGGAGTTATCCGGCCCCAGCGCCAGAAAGAAACTGGCCTTGACCCCATGGGCGGCCAACACCTTGAGCAGGGCTGGGACTCCCTCCCGAAAGCCCTGCAAGGTGTCCACATCTACCTTGATACCCAATCGCCAGTTCAAGTTGACTCCGGAAAAGCTATCAGCTATCAGCTAAAACTGAAAAGAAATTTTGGAAGAGTTGGTCTTGGTTCTGAGGCCCAGCATCATAAATGGATTAGCATAATGATTATGTCTCATTTAAGCGTGGGGCGGCGTGGGAAAGCTGAAAGCTTCACATCTACCACCTGAGCCGTCCTGGCCTCCTCCAGGAAGGCGTTCAAAGTGAAGGAAAGAGAGGTCTTGAGGTCGGTTTTGGGTTCCCAGTCCAGAAGCTGGCGCGCCTTGGTGATGGCGGGGGTGCGGCTGACGATGTCCTGGTAGCCCCGGCCATAGAAATCCCGGTGGGAGACCTCAATTATCTCGGAATAATACTCATCGTCTTGGTGGTCCGGGTGTTGCCGGAAGAGATCCCGCAGCAGATGGGCCAGTTCCTGGACCGAGGCCTCGTTGTTGGGGTTACCTAGGTTGAAGATCTGCCCGTCGGCCACGCCCCGGGGGTTCTCGATGATGGTCATCAGGGCGTCGATGCCGTCTTCCACAAAGGTGAAGCAGCGTTTTTGATAACCCCCGTCCACCAGGCGGATGGGTTCTCGCTGGATCAGGTTCAGGATGAACTGGGTTACCACCCGGGAGCTTCCTTCTTTGGCGGCGTCCAGGTCGTCCAGTCGGGGCCCGATCCAGTTAAAGGGGCGAATCATGGTAAATTGCAGTTTGCCCTCCTGGCCGTAAGCCCAGATAACCCGGTCCAGGAGTTGTTTGCAACAGGCATAGATCCAGCGCTGTTTGTGGATGGGCCCCAATACCATGGTGCTCTCATCTTCGGAAAACTCTTCATCCGGGCACATGCCGTAAACTTCAGAAGACGAAGGGAAGATGATGCGGGTGCCATATTGGACGCATTGCCGCACAATGCGCAGATTCTCCTCGAAATCCAGCTCGAACACTCTCAGAGGCTTCTTGACATATGCCATGGGCGTGGCAATGGCCACCAGAGGCAGGGCTACGTCGCATTTTTTAATGTGGTACTCGATCCATTCCTTGTTAATGCCGATATCGCCTTCCAGGAACTGGAAGCGGGGATGGTGGAGGGACTCATCCAGCTTGTTGGAATAAAGGTCCATGCCGAAGACCTGCCAGTCCCGGGTGTTAAGGATACGCCGCACCAGGGCATTGCCGATGAAGCCGTTGACGCCTAAGATTAAAATTTTCATATTGATCCGCTTATATTAAGATTATTAATTAATCCAATAATCATTCCTAATCTTTGCATCTCTAAAGCACTAACTATCATTTCACCATTTTGATTAATAGCGTATTGACGCACTCCTTCTGGTGTCGAATGACTTGAAACAAAATATGCCCAGGCAAACCCCCCAAAGATAAATCTATATACTCTGTGACCATCTTGCCTAATGTATGTAGGGTTTAATATGAAATCATCGATGACATTACCATCAAAGATTATTGCTACTAAGATACACAAATATTTCTCTGGTGGTCCTGGGTTTTGATCTAAAAGCATTTTACTAATTTCAGATTCATGTTTTTCCCCGAGCCTTACGGATTCAAAAAACTCTTGAGATGATACCGAAGCTCTCCACAAAATTGATAGCTGAAATAACTTAAATTTATTATAATCTAATCCACTTATCAGCCATGTTCGATTTGTAAGTTTGCTAAATGTTAACTCAAGTCCACCATATAACGTTCTACTAACGTAATTTTCAAAGCGACTAAATTTTAGTTCACAATCTTCACATAACAATCTTTCTTTAATTCCGCCTTGACCAGTTATTACCCTAATGGAATGAACTCCTAAGATTTGATATCTAAAATTATTACCGTTCCATTCCATGGGCCTATAAAAAAATCTAGGTATTATATGTGATTCTTTTAATGGTTTTTCACCATTACATAGACGACAATTCATAATTTGGATTTTATCTTTCTATCTTATATCTGATTTCTTCAAAACTAAATATAACCCAATCGCTCCCCCACCAGGTACTCCCAGGAGGCCACTACGGGTCCCAAAAACTCCGGCTCTCCCTCCCATTGGGCCTGTTGGATGAGAAAGTTGCCTTCTCCGGTGGACACCAGCAGCCCTTCTCCCGGCAGGCGCACCAGGACTCGGCCCGGCGCCGGCTGGGGCAAAGGAGCGGCCGCCATGGCCCGGCCCCACCAGATAAAAAGTTTTCTGCCTTGAAAAGAAGTGAAGGCCCCGGGATAAGGGTGGGTCACGGCCCGCATTAGATTATAAATCTCCACGGCCGACATTTGCCAGTCAATGAGGCCGTCTTCCGGGCGGCGGCCGCCGAAATAGGAGGCCTGGCTGTGATCCTGGGGGAGCCGCGGGGCCTGGCCGGTACGCAGTAAAGGATAAGTCTCCCGGATTAATTCCGCCGCCCCAGGGGTCATCTTGGCAAAGAGGGTGAGCGCGGTATCTTCCGGGGTGATGGGTATGCGCTTCTGGGCGACGATGTCCCCCCGGTCTGGTTTCTCCTCCATGTAGTGCAGGGTCACCCCGGTTTCCGTCTCGCCCTGCACCAGGACCCAATTCACCGGACTGCGCCCCCGGTAGCGGGGGAGCAGGCTACCGTGCAGGTTCAGGGCCCCCAGGCGGGGCAAGCTTCAACATGGGCCTTTTCAACATGAGGCGGTAATAACAGGAAAACAGGAAGTCCGGGGCCAGCTGGCGCATGACCTCCACAAAGTCCGGGTCATTGGGGTCTGGGGGCTGATATATGGGGAGATAATGGGCGAAGGCCAGGTCCCGCACTGAGGCGAACCAGATATTTTCCCGGGGGTCGTCCGCATGGGTGACCACCGCGGCGATCTCATCCCCAGTACTCCTGGCAGAGTTCCATCAGGGCCGCCAGGCAGACGTAACCGATGTTGTGATAACCCATGAAGATAAGACGCAAGCTTGACCTCCAAAAGCAAGTGGGGGAGGGGGCGGAACTGCTGCTCCCTCCCCCAATGCTTATACCCATCCATGCAGGTCTTTATGCTCCGCCCTCGCCGGCAGATCCCGGTCGCAGGGGTGCAGGGGAATCGAGGGAGCGGCTTCCGGGGTCTCTCCCTAGTCTCCCTACGCAAAACCTAGTCATTGCCCGGCCCCAGGGTTTCGTGGATGATATAGCGGGGCCGCTGGCGCACTTCCCGGTAGATTCGCCCCACATAGGCGCCGATGAGGGCCAGGCCCAGGGTGTTCAAGCCCACAAAGACGAAAAGGATGGCAAACAGGGTGAAGACCCCTTCCACTTCTGGACCCACAAAAAATCGCCGCACAAACAGGAAAAGGCCAAAGGCCAGCCCCAGGAGGGCGATGGCGATGCCCATCAAACCCACCAGATGAATGGGCAGATTGGAGAAACCGGTCATCAGGTCAAAATTCAGGCGGATGAGCTTTATCAGGCTATATTTGGAGCGGCCCCGCTGCCGCTCGGCATGGCCCACGGGAATTTCCGCCACCCGCCGGGCATAAAGGTTGGCCAGGGCGGGAATGAAGCTGGATGACTCGTGGCACTGGTTGATGCTGTCCACCACCTGCCGGCTGTAGGCCCGGAGCATGCAGCCGTAGTCCCTGAGCTTGACTCCGGTGACCCAGGACATGAGGCGGTTCACGGCCAGGGAAGGGATCTTGCGGAATAGCGTGTCATGCCGGTTTTCCCGCCAGCCGCCCACGGTATCGTAGCCTTCTTCCAGCTTGGCCACCAGCCGGGGAATATCCTCTGGAGGGTTCTGCAAATCCGCGTCCAAGGTCACCATCACCTGACCCCGGGCGGCCTGGAATCCGGCAAAAATGGCCGGGTGCTGCCCGAAATTGCGGTGAAACTGAAGGGCGCGGAGGTATTGGGGATACTGCCGGTGGAGCTCGCTCAAGATCTGCCAGGACTGGTCGGTGGAGCCGTCGTCCACCAGGATAATCTCAAAAGGCTGGCCCATGGTGGTCAAGGTGCGGATCAGGCGCTCTCCCAACTCCCGCAAGTTCTCTTCTTCGTTGTATACCGGGATGATAACGGAAATGTAAGGTTCTGGGAGAGGGACCCTGGATGAGGCGGCCAGTTTGGGCATGTAGCGCTTCCTTCGGTGACCCTGAGGGTCCACCGTCAGACTTCAGGAGTTGGCCCCAAGAAGAGGCGCGGAGCAGGCCATAAGCCGAGTTCTGTTCCGGGTTACCCCGGCGATGATCATTCCTCTCGGACCCCGGTTACCCGGGGCCTCCAGCGACCTACCCGGGAGCTTCGGGCGGGCCACCCTCAAGCGCTCCCCTATTTGGTCTTGCTCCAGGTGGGGTTTTCCAAGCTGGCGGTGTCGCCACCGCCACTGGTGAGCTCTTACCTCACCCTTTCACCCTTACCGTGGACGTACCACGGCGGTCTGGTCTCTGTGGCACTTTCCCTGGGGTTGCCCCCGCTGGGCGTTACCCAGCACCCTGCCCTGTGGAGCTCGGACTTTCCTCCAGTCGAGGCTGACCTCAACCAGCGATCATCTGGCCTGCTCCGCGGCCCTTGGGGTTCCTTAAACAGGTGAGGATGGCAGGGGAAAACACCTTTAGCCAACCTGCACCTTATATTATATTTTAGCGTGAAGACGTCTCTTGGTCAATGGCCCGGCGGGCTAATGAGTCGGCCTGATGGTTCAATTCCCGGGGTATATGGGAGATAGCATGGGCCTCAAAGTTTTGCAACTCTTTCTGGGCCAAAAGCCACAGGGGCAGGAGATGGGGGCTTTTTACCTGGTAGCGGCCGGTAAGCTGTCTTACCAGCAGTTCGGAATCGGAAAAGATCTGGACCCTTTTGGCCCCCAACTGCCGGGCCTTTTCTAGCCCCAAAATCAGGGCCTGGTATTCCGCGACATTGTTGGTAGTTTTCCCCAGATATTTGCCGGTTTGGATTTCAATCTCGCCTTGGGGGTTGTACAGGACTATCCCGGCCCCGGCCGGGCCTGGGTTCCCCCGGGAGGCGCCGTCGCAGTAAAGACTCCAAAGTCCTTCCTCCGTGCCCCGATAATAGTCGGCCACCTCCTGGAAGAGTGATTGCAGCTCCTTCCTGGTCAGGTGAAACCGTTCCAGGATCTCAGGCAGCTCCAGGCCCTGGGCCAGGGCGGCAAAGACGGCGGCCCGCCTGACGGAGAGACCCACCTGCGCCTCAAGAGACTTTCTGGTGAGGGGCTTCTACAGTTTCGACCTCCTCCTCATCTACCCAGTAAAGGATGCGCTGACAGTGCGGACACTGGAGAATCTCAGCCCCTTTTTGCAGATCGATGAACTGCTGGGGCAGGATACTCATATGGCAGCCCAGGCAGACCCCCTCCCGGACCGGGGCGATGGCCGTGCCATTGCGGCGCTGGCGGATGAATTCATAGCGTTTCAGGAGCTGAGGGGGCACCCCCTTGCGTAACTTTCGCCGCCGCTCTTCCAGTCCTGCCAACTGCTGCTTTAATTTCGCCATTTGGGCTTCAAGGTCCACCCGTTGGTGGGCGAGAGAGGCTTGCATTTCCTTAAGTTGCTGGTCTTCCGCAGCTATTACCTTATTTTGCGCCTCCATCTGCTCCATGAGTTCCAAGATGCGGGTCTCTTTCTGGTCTCGCTGGTCCTCTTTAAAGGCGATTTCCTTGAGCATGGCTTTATATTCAATATTGCTCTTGATCTCCATCAGGCGCTGGCGGCTCTTTTTGATGCCGGCCTCCATTTCCGACATTTCCGCTTCCGTGTCCCGCCGCTGGCTCTTCAGCCTTTCCAACTCCTCCAGGTGGGCGGCGTGCTCTGCTTGCAACTGATCCAGGGCCGCAGCTCCAGCCTTGAGATTCTCAGGGAGCTGATCCAGTACCCGGGTGATTTCCAAGATCTCCTTATCTAATTCCTGCAAATCGACGAGCTTCCTTAACTCGGGCAGCAAGATTAAACCTCCGTAAATCGGATTTTATTAAAACCTGACCGGGGCAGGCACTGGGACAGCCCCCCGGCCGGGGTGACCTTAATAAGCCTGGTTATCAACCGCCAGACTCTCCTCACCAATAACTTGAGGGCGGGGCTTGGGCCGCCGCCACCTCCACCTGAACTTTCAGTCCGGCTTCCTTAAAGAGGCTTTGTAGTTGTCGGGCCCAGGGCTCCATAAATACCACTTCGCTGGCAAAATGACCTACCTCCAGGATGGCGAATTCCTCCTCCATTCCGGCCGGGACTTGATGGTGCCGCACCTCACCGGTGAGATAGACCTGGGCTCCTTGGCTCATCACCGTGGTCAGGAGGTCGCCGCCGCTGCCCCCGGCCACCGCGACTCTTTGCACCTGAGGGGCAGGGCGGCCCCAGACCTTCACCGTCTTGACCCCGAAAAGCTCCTTCACCCGGGAGATTACCTGGGGGAAGGGCCGGGGCTGGGGCCAGTTGCCGATCCGGCCCAATCCCAGGGTGACTCCGGGATTTTCCAAAGGGTAGAGGTCATAGGCCACCTCTTCATAGGGGTGCACCTCTTTCATCCGGGCCACCGCAGCCTTCAGGCGACTGCCCGGAGCCAGGATCTCCAAGCGGGATTCCGCGGCCCGGGAGAGTTTGGCAATCTCACCCCGGAAGGGCTTAGCCCCGGGAAGTGCCTGGTAAGTTCCTTCCCCGCGCCCGGCAAAGGAACAATGGGAGTAGCGCCCGATGAGCCCCAGCCCCATATCCCCCAGGGCCTGGCGCAGCCGGTCTTCATAACCCACCGGGACAAAGACCGTGAGTTTGTACCAGGGATCCCGCCCGGTTTCGCCCAGGACCTCCACTTCGGTCAACTCCAAGATTTGCGCCAAATAGTCATTAAGGCCATGGGGAGCCACGTCAAGATTGGTGTGGCAGGCCACCAGGGCGATCCCGGCCCGGATCAAGGCGGCCAGCAACCGGCCGGCGGGCTGATCTTCCCGCACCTCTTTAAGGGGGTGGTACAGGAAGGGGTGATGGGTCAACAAGGCCTGGGCGCCCCGGGTCACCGCCTCCGCCACCACCGCCGGGGTGGCCTCCAGAGCCACCAAGATCATCTCCACCTGGGCCTGGGGATGGCCCACCTCAAGTCCGACCCGATCCCCGGTAACTTTCCAGGGAAAAGGATAGTTATCTTCCAGCAGGGCGATGATTTCTATCAGGGGCGCGGCCATGGGACATAAAAAAGGGGTGCGCAGAGAGCACCCCCGGGGTTAACCCCCATGTTCTCCAAGTTTTTTTGTCGTTCTCGAAAAATCCCCAACCTCCTGGGATAACTGGTGGGCCCACCCGGATTTGAACCAGGGACCGTCCGGTTATGAGCCGGTTGCTCTGACCGCTGAGCTATGGGCCCGACAAGCCTTAAGTCAGTGCCGAGGAGGGCCAGATGGTCAGAGTAAGGCGATATCGCGCGTCGGCCCTCCTTCCCAAGGAATCTAGTCTTTATTTTTATATTCTAATCTCTCCTTCCCATTAGCACAAGGGATTCACCAAGACGCCCCATTAACTTTCAATGAAGCTCTTGAGCCTGGTGCTCCGGGACGGATGCCGGAGTTTGCGCAGAGCCTTGGCCTCGATCTGCCGGATGCGCTCCCGGGTTACCTCAAAATCCCGTCCCACTTCCTCCAGGGTATGGTCCGTCTTTTCGCCAATGCCGAAGCGTTTGCGCAAAACCTTCTCCTCCCGGGGAGTGAGGGTAGTGAGCATTTTGCGGGTCTGATCGGCCAGGTTGAGATTGCTCACCGCTTCCATGGGCGTGGAGATCTTCTTATCCTCGATGAAATCTCCCAAATGGCTATCTTCCTCATCGCCGATGGGGGTTTCCAGGGACAGGGGCTCCTTGGCGATCTTCAGGACCTTGCGCACCTTCTCCAGAGGAAACTCCATCTTATCGGCGATCTCCTCGGGAGTGGGTTCCCGGCCAATTTCCTGCACCAGGTAGCGGGAGGTGCGGATCAATTTGTTGATGGTCTCGATCATGTGCACGGGAATGCGGATGGTGCGGGCTTGATCGGCGATGGCCCGGGTGATGGCCTGGCGGATCCACCAGGTGGCGTAAGTGCTGAACTTATAACCCCGTTCATATTCAAATTTTTCCACCGCCTTCATCAGGCCGATATTTCCTTCTTGGATCAGGTCCAGGAATTGCAAGCCGCGGTTGGTATATTTCTTGGCAATGCTCACCACCAATCGCAGGTTGGCTTCCACCAGTTCCCGCTTGGCTTTTTGAGCCTGGTACTCCCCCTTTTCCACCTTGACCAGGGTGGCCAGCAACCGGGTACTGGTAAGCCCCACCCCTTGTTCCATTTTTCTCAGGCGCCTCTGAGCCAGGTTCCAAATAGCCTCCAGCTCCGTCAGGCGCTCCGGGGTAAAGGTCCCGGGCAGGGAGACCTCAGCCCCTTTTCTCCGATCTCTAAGCAGGGTGCGAAACTTGGTGGCCGAAAGGCCCAAGGCCGAGAGGCATCTTCCGGCCTTTTGGTGGCATTCCCGGACGAGGTAGCCGAAGCCACGCAGTCGTCCAACAATTTCCTCCAGGTGATGACGCTCCAGGCGCAAGCTTTTCAAGAGATCCGCCAGCTTGCGGCGCGAAGTAACCAGGCGCTGCTCCAGTTGGACCCGCCCTTCACTGCGGTGCGGCAAGGCCGCGGCTTCCCTCTGGAGTTGCCGCATGCGCTCTTCCAGTCCCCGTACCTTGGGGATCAATTTCAGCACCCGGGACTTTTGGGTGCCGAGGTCCAGGTCCGGGTCATCTTCATCGAAATCATCCAGGGAATTATCGGGAGAAAGTTTCTCCTGCTCCACTTTATTAGCCAGAGCCATGATCTCTTTCAGGGCGTAAGGAACCTCCAGCAGGGAGTGGAGCACCTCTTTTTCTCCCTCCTCGATGCGCTTGGCGATCTCCACCTCTCCTTCCCGGGTGAGGAGAGAGACCATGCCCATTTCCTTCAGGTAGAGCCGCACCGGGTCGTCCAGTTTGGCGGCCCCCTCCGCCTCCAGGACCAGCTCTCCTTCACTCTCCATTTCCAGAGGCGAGACCAGCGTCAGGCTGCAAGCATTGGCCTCCGGTGGGGCGAGTTCCAGGTCATCAAAGATCAGGATGTCCTTCATCTGTTCGTTCAAGAGACACTCGGGAGAAAGGGGGTCATTAAGGTCATCCACGCCCATTAATCCATCCTCATCCCCCATGGGCATAATTTCCGGAAACCCATCCATTCCCATTCCCTTGTTCATCCATTTTCTCCTTCTGCAGTGGGCCTAGTTTTTAAGGCTCTAGTTGCATTTGTTGCCGGTCAATCTCCTGTAGCTGGGCCTGCAGGGCCAAAAGGTCTTCGCCGCCAGGCGGAGGCCGACGGTTTCCAGTCTTTCTTTGAGCAAGGCATGGGCCTTCTTCAGCCGCCGGATGTTCAGCAGCCGGCGCCAGTCTGCCGCCAGGAGATCCGTTGCAGGGCCACGAAATTCCTCCTCTGTTAAGGTTAAGGCAGCAGATTTGCTGCCGCAAATGGTCCGATTCCACCTGTTGGATTAAAAGGCTGTGGTCCAGAAACCCGTGTTCCTGGTAATTGCGAATAATAGTGGGCCAAAATCCCTTTTAATTCCTGATCCTCAAATTCCACCGTCCACTCCTCCATCTCGGTAAGGGTATTGCTTTGGGATGGCAGAGGATCCATCTGAGCAATTCTCTTTCCAGGCTGATGGCCACTTGGCCAGCAAGGGTCTAGCCGGGCGGGGGAGATGGGGGCCAGGGAGGTGAGGCTGCGGCGCAAGGTGGCCTCGGCCACTCCCAACCGCTCCGCGGTGACCCGGAGCCACAAACCCTGCTCCACCTCCGCCAGGGTTTGGAAATGTGGTCTGAGTTCTTCCAGGATGCGGACCCGGCTTTCGATCTCCAACCCGTGAACCTTGATGAGTTCCTCCAAAAGATAACTGAACCAGGGTTGCGCGGCCTCCCAGGGAGCCCGGAACAATTCTGGGCCGTGGGCGAAGACATAACTGTCCGGGTCCATGCCCGGAGGCAGCGGCAGCGCCCTCACCGCCAGGCCTTCCTGGGCGAAGAGGGGAAAGGCGCGCTGCATGGCCCGGGCCCCCGCCGGGTCGCCGTCAAAGACCAGCACCACCCGGGGCGCCAGGCTCTTCAAGACCCGCACCTGCTCCCGGGTGAGGGCGGTGCCCAGGGAGGCCAGGACATTTGTAATGCCGTGCACCCGCAGGGCTAGAAGATCCAGGTACCCCTCCACCACCAGGGCCACCCCGCTCTGGCGCAAGACTTCCTGGGTCTGGGGAATCCCGTAAAGATTGCGCCCCTTGGAGTAGAGGGGAGACTCGGGAGAATTTAAGTATTTTGGTTCGCCTTCGCCCACCACCCGGCCGCCAAAGGCGATCACCCGGCCTTGCCGGTCCATGAGGGGGAACATAATGCGGTTCCGGAACCGGTCGTAGTAGCCCCCCTGGGGCCGGGGCAGCAGGAGTCCCACTTCCTGGGCCGCCTCTAAAGAAATTCCCCGGGCTTGCAAGTGACGACGTCAACGCGTCCCAGTCGTCCGGGGCATAACCCAGATGAAAGGCCTGGATCACCTCCGGAGTGAGGCCGCGCTTCGCCAGGTATTCCCGGCCCGCCTTCCCCTCCGGGCCTTTCAGGGTGGCCTGGTAGAAGGCCGCGGCCAGGGTGTGCAGGTCATAGAAAGCCTGGCGTTTGCGGGCCAGCTTGGCGCCATCGGGCCCTAAATCTTTAAATGCAAGAGGGATGCCATAGCGCCGGGCCAATTCCTGCACCGCCTCCGGGAAGCTGAGGCGGTGGTATTGCATCAGGAAGGAGAAGACATTGCCGCCCGCGCCGCAGCCGAAGCAGTGGAAGATGCCCTTGTCCGGGGCCACGGTAAAAGAGGGTTTGGTGTCCGCGTGGAAGGGGCAGATACCGATGAGGTTTTTGCCCCGCTGCTGGAGTTTGACATACTGGCCGATGACTTCCTCCAGGGAAGCCGCGTCTTTGATCTCCAGGAGCTTGTCTTCCGGGATGAAAGCGGCCATTTTATCGATAATATTCTTTAAGTTTATTTAACATAGAAATTTGATTTTCTAACAATTCAGAAGGAGTCCATTTATTATATTTGTTAACTACTCTTAATGAATATGGAAATATATTAATTGAGTCCTGAAAATATTTAAGCTTCTTATCTTCATACTTCAAACGACCGAGAGAAGTGTTTTTGCGCCGACCAAGTAAAATAAGATTTCCTAATTTATGCGTTAGTTCATTACGTTGTTCTTCACTAAAATCAATACACCATTGACCTTTCTCTTCTGGATCTTGCGGTAAGATATGCTCTACTGATATTCCTGAATAACCTGATATTCTTGTTGTTCGGTGGTCGTGATAAATATAATCTAATTTTAGCAAAATATATTTTGCAAATTTTCTTCCATAAATATTTCCTTCTAAATTCCTAAATAGAGAATCATGATCAATATCGAAAATTCTGTTCGATAGTAAAGACGAAATATCATTATAATCATCAATAGCCTTAATTATATTATTCATATTATCGATTCGTTCAGTTGGAGAATATTGAGCGATCCAATCGGCAGAGAATTTGTTATCTAATTTGATTAAAAACCTTTGTAAATCTTTATCCTTAAATTTATTATAATAAGCTAATAAGGGAGGTACCCAATCTGTTGCGGGGAACCCCTCATTCATAATAACCAGTAAATTATCAAATGCCCAACTGTCATCTAATGAATAATTTCCTCCATTTGAATTAAAGAGTCTGTTATAATGTTCACTATAGGTCTCTAACAATTTGAAAGTATCTAAACCTTTCTTTAATAATATTGGTTTTAACTGACCGGTGGATTTATCTTTCTCTTTAGGAAAATAAATATTATCTTCGAATTCCCTAAGCAAGTTTAATCTTGCCTTTTCTTTAACCAAAATAGTTCTAATCCAAGATAGAAAACGATCAAAATCCTCTCCAAAAATCTCTTCAATTTTTTCCCAAAATTTTCCCCATTTTACTCTCTCTTCCTCCGAGGCAAGCTCTTGTAAGTTTTGTGCTTTCAATATATCGCTATTTCTTAATTTAACTCCCCTATCATTCAAAATAGTAAAAAGTCTAAAAGCGTCCTGTAGATCTTCAGAAGATACATAAATAATAATTACGTTATTCAAAAGGAAACTAAAAAAAGTATTCAAAGGAATAGCTTCTTGTTTAGTGAAATAATTTCTAATTTGGATAATTGCACTTGACATATTCTTTATGGAAAGATCACGTTCATGTTCAGATAATCTTTTAAGCTCATCAATTTTCAAAGTTCCACCCTCTTCTTTTACGTATTCATTAATGAACTCTTCTACTTCAGGCCTGATCTTAAAAAGTATTCTAAGAATCTCTGGAATCTTTCTATATTCATTTGCCTCTTGATAGATACATTCTTGGCATGTTTTTTTCAATTTAAGGTCGTCAGAAATATCTCTTATAGCAGCCATTATCAAAAGGATAGTTGTTAATCTCTGCTGGCCATCCAGCAAATCATTTTCATCATATTTCCTTTTCTCAAGTTCGTTTGCTCTTTTATGCTGATATACTATTGATCCTAAAAAATATTCATTATCTGGGGTATTTATCGCAGCATAGCTTATATCATCTAAAAGATCGTCTATCTCATCATACCCCCAGATATAAGGACGTTGATATTCAGGTATACGATACCATTTTGTAAATACTTCTTTTATTTCGCTTTTATCACTATCTATTTCATGTCTTGCCATAATCATCTCACTTATTTGATTATTGTATCTTCTGTGCTTGCATTAATCCTTCAAATCCACCACCGTCACCCCCGGGTTTTCGTCGCCGTGCAGGGCCTTCACCAGGGTGTGGTGCTTCAGGTGGTCCCAAATCGCCCTTTTTAAGCGGCCGGTGCCCAGACCGTGAATGATGTCCACCTTGCCGGCGCCGTGCAGCACCGCCTGGTCGAGGAGCCGGTCCACCAGGGGCAGGGCCTCATCCACCCTCAGGCCCACTAAATTGAGGCGGGGCAGCTGCTCCGGGGGCAGCAGGTAGACGGGGGCCGAAGCCGGGGCCGCCCCCCCGCCGCTTTCCGCATTAAGGGGGGCGATCTCTTCCGGCTGGACCCAGAGCTTCACCTTCCGCACCTGGACGGCCAGGCGGCCGTCTTTGGTATGATCCTCCTGGATCTCGCCAGCCAGGCCCAGGACCGGCAGGAAGACCTTCTGACCGGGCCGGTACGTGGGGGTGGCCTCAGGGGTCAGGTGGGGCTGGGGCGTCAGATCCTGAAGGAGCTGGGCCTGGCGCTGGGAGAACTCCTGGCGCAGCCGCCCCCAGGACTCCCCGCCCCGGCGCAGCCGTTTGATAAGGTCCTTGAATTCCGCTTCCGCCTCCTTGATGCGGGCCAGGGCCAGCTGCTTGACTTCACCGGCCAGGCGCCGCCTCTCGGCTGCCAAATCCTGCTGCGAAGCTTCCAGCTTATGGGCCTGGCGTTCCAATTCCTCTTGCCGGCGGGCCAGCTCCCCTTCCTGGTGAATTAGGCGCTGCTGCGCCGCCTCCACTTCGGTAAGCAGCCGGTAGGCCCGGAGCTCCTCCTGGTCCAGGTAGGCCTCCGCCTGTTCCAGGATTTCCGGGGACAGGCCCAGCTCCCGGGCGATCTTTAAGGCATTGGAGGCCCCGGCCACCCCGTAGGCCAGGCGGTAGGTGGGCCGGCGGGTTTCTTCATTGAATACTACCGCCACGTTTTCAAATCCCGGGTGGCGCTGGGCAAAGCCCTTGAGCAAGGGCAGATGGGTGGTGACCGCCCCATAAGCCCCCCGCTGGTAAAAGGCCTGGAGCAGGGCCAGGGCCAGGGCCCCACCTTCGGTGGGATCGGTGGCCGTGCCCAGCTCATCCAAGAGGATCAGGGCCCGGCCGGGGAGCGCGGCCAGCATCCCCAAGGCCCGTTGCAAGTGGGCCGAAAAGGTGCTCAAATCCTGGTGCAGGTCCTGGGGGTCGCCGATATCCGCAAAAACCGCCGAGAAAGGACAAAATTCGCTCCCTTCGGCCACCGGCAGGGGCAAGCCGCTCTGGACCATGAGAGTCAAAAGGCCCAGGGTTTTCAGGGCTACGGTTTTGCCCCCGGCGTTGGCCCCGGAGATGATGAGAAACCGTTGCTCCGGGCTGAGCTTGAGGTCCACCGGCACCACTTCCTGGGATTCGGGATGATCTTTTTTCCGTTGCAGCAGCAAGGGATGACGGGCCTGGCGCAAGTCCAAACCCTCCCGGGACCGCCAGATGGGCTCCCGGGCCTGGAACTGGCGGGCGAAGAGCACCTTGGCCTGGATGGCATCCAGCTCCGCCAGGCAGGCCAGCGTCTGGTGGATTTCGGGCAAGTGCGACCGCACCATATCGGTGAGGCGCCTAAGTACCGCTTCCTCCTCCCGTTTTTCCCGGTTGCCCAGCAAATTTAGAGAATTGTTATGCTCCACGATGGCCAGGGGTTCCAAATACAGGGTGGCTTTGGTCTGGGATTGGTCGTGGATGATGCCGGGAATGGCGCCTTTGTGGTCCGCTTTGAGGGGGATCACATAACGGCCATGGCGCTGGGAGATGATGGGGCTTTGGAGGGCTTCCTGGTACTTGGGGGTGAAAAAGGTCTGTTTGATGTGCCGGTTCAGCAACTCCCGGGTGCGGGCCAACTCCCCCCGTACCTCAGCCAGGGCGGGGCTGGCCTGGTCCAGGATGAAATTATGCGGGCTGATGGAGCGCTGAATGGCCTCCGCGACCGGAGAAAGATCCTTGAGGTTCCCGGCCAGGGCGGCCAGATGGGGGGTGGCTTCACCTCCCAGGTCAAGATGGTGTCTCACCTGCCGGGACAGGCGCAGTACCATAAGCAGGTCGTTAAAGGCCTCGGGAGGCAGGAGGCTGCCCCGCACCGTGGCCTTGGCCAGCCAGGGGGCCAGGTCAGGGAAATCAGTTAGAGGGAGCAGGCCTTCTCTGGATTCAAGATGTTGTAATTCCTTAATTTCTTGGAATTTTGCCTGGATTTGGGGCAGACTGGTAAGGGGCTTCAGGATCTCCAGGAAACTCCGGCCCAGGGCCGAGATGGCGTATTGCTGCACCACCCGGATGAGTCCCGGAAATTCCAGGGCGCTCAGAGTTTGGTCCCCCATGCTGCTCCAGGTTTCTAGTAGAGGGTGGAAATTCAGGAAGTCAAGCGCCGCCGCGCGATTTCTTGCACCAGTTTCCCGTCGACCCGCCCGGCCAGGCGGGCCATGGCGGTCTTCATTACCTTCCCCAGATCGTTGGGACTGGAGGCCCCCACCTCCTCAATGATCCGGGAAATTTCCGCTTCACATTCTTCCGGGCCCAGTTGCGGAGGCAAAAAAGAGAGGAGGATGCCTAGCTCCTCCTCTTCTTTTTTGGCCAGGTCCGGGCGCCCGGCTTTACTATATTCAGCCATGGCCTCCCGCCGCTGCTTTACCTGGGTGGCTACGGTGGCTTGAAACTCTACCTCGGTGAGTCGGCGTTTCACTTCCACCTCCCGATAGCGGATGGCGGTCTTTAGCATCCGCAAGGTGGAGAGCGCCACGGTTTGTTGACCTTTTAAGGCCTCTTTGAAAGCTTGATCCAGCCGCTGATAAAGGGAGGTCATGAGCCCTCAATTTTCCGCAGCTTCTTCAAAGCTCGTTTCTTGGCCGCCAGGATTTTTTTCTTCCGCTTGATGCTGGGTTTTTCGTAGTGTTCCCGCTTACGAATCTCCGAGAGGATTCCCGCCTTTTCGCACTGCTTCTTGAAGCGCTTTAAGGCGACCTCGAAAGGTTCATTGGGTTTTACCCTGACCCCGGGCATCCATCTTCGCCTCCTCCCCTTTGTCAGATGGGACCTTTCGCCGTTCTGCCGCTTTCTCTAAAGGCCCAGGGCAGTGGCGATAAGGGTAAATTTCCACAAAACTATTATTGTTTATCATCTATTTTTAGTCTGTCAAGGGGTGGGGGGCATATTTTCTCCCAGCCACCCCAGGTGCTTAAGCAAGGCCGGCAACACCTCACCGGCTTTGCCCAGTAAGACTAATTCGCAATGGGGGGACAAAGGGGTGGGGTCCGGGTTGATCTCGGCCAGGCAGGCCCCACATTGCCGGGCCCAGAGGGCGAAGGAGGCCGCGGGTTGCACCACGCCGGAGGTGCCCACCACCAACATTACCTGAGCCTGCCGCAAGGCGGCCTGAACCTCCTCCAGAATCGCCGGGTCCAGGGGTTCGCCGAACCACACGATATGGGGCCGAAGCAGGGCCCCACACTGGCCACAGTAGGGCAATAGGGGCAGGGGTACGCGCCGATCCTCTATGATGAGGCTGCAGCGGGTGCAGCGCACCTCCCAGATGTGGCCGTGGATCTCCAGGAGGCGCCGGGAGCCGGCCCGGCGGTGCAGGCCGTCCACGTTCTGGGTGATGAGAGTAAAATCCGGAATTCTCTCTTCCAGCTGCGCCAAGGCGTAATGAGCCGGGTTGGGATGGACCTTGTCAATGAGGCTGCGACGCCAGTCATACCACTCCCAGACCAGGCGGGGGTTATCCCGGAAGGCTTCGGGAGTGGCCAGCTCCTCGGCGCGGAAGTTGCGCCAGAGGCCCTCCGGGCCCCGGAAGGTGGGGACGCCGCTTTCGTGGGAGATGCCCGCGCCCGTAAGGGCCACTACCCGCTCGGCGCGGCTCAGGACCTGGGCCAGCTCAGCCAGGACGGAGGATTGGCCTTTTTTCCCAGAATGACTAGCTGCCATCACCCAGATCCCTTTTCTTTAAGGCCAATGTTTTAGGTCAGGGGCGCCTGTCCCAGTCCCATTCTTCTTATCATGTTTTATTGCTATTGCCTATAGATCAGGATTTGCACCCGCGCCTCACATAATTTATAAAAGAGGAGCAGTTATCCAATTGCAAAGGAGCTTGCTTATGCGGCCAGGAAAGGCCAAGGGGCGCGTTTTTGCAGGGATCTTGCTGTTGCTGGTAGCAGGCTGCGTTACCGTCAAGGTGTCCCTGTTCGAAGAACCCCGTCCTTTGAAAGAAAAAGTGGTCTCCGGCACCGGGAGGGATAAGATCCTCCTCATGGACATTTCCGGCATTATCGTGGAGATCCCCCCACCATGGGCTCTTGAGCATGTTTAAGAGCCTGATTGGGCCCGACCGGATTAAGGAAGAACTGGAAAAAGCCGCCAAGGATTCCCATATCAAGGCCCTGGTGCTGAGGATCAACTCCCCGGGGGGTACGGTGAGCGGTGCCGCGGTGTTGCTGCACGAACTGAAGGCCTTCAAGGAGGAGAAGAAGGTGCCGGTGGTGGCCTGCCTCACGGGCCTGGCCACTTCCGGGGGTTACTATGTGGCCCAGGTGGCCGACACCATCATCGCCTATCCCACTTGCATCACCGGCTCCATCGGGGTGCTGGCCATGAAACTCAATGTGAAGGGGCTGATGGACAAATTCGGGGTGGATGAAGATATGGTAAAAAGCGGTCGATGGAAGGATTTCTGGTCACCTTTTCGGCCGGCTAGCCCTGAAGAAAAAAAGATGATGCAAGAAGTCATCGACGATTTCTACCGGGGCTTTGTGGAGGTGGTGGCCCAGGGGCGAAAGCTGAGCGCCGACGAAGTGCGACGGGTGGCCGACGGCCGGATCTTTACTGCTACCCAGGCCCTGGACTTGAAATTGGTGGACCAGCTGGGTTATCTGGATGACGCCCTGAAGCTGGCGCAGGAGAAAGCCGGTCTGGAAGAGGCCCGAATAGTGAGGTATCACCGCCCCGAGAGCTACCGCCCCACCATTTATTCCCTGGTCCCGGATCTAGACCTGGCCGGCCCACAGTTCCTGTATCTGTGGTGGTCGGGAGGCTCCTGATCCTGGAAAAATTTTTTCAGGGTTTCCCCGGGGGGCCGATAAGAAAAGCGGGGGGGGGCATAAAGGTCCCTTGATTGTTGGGGGGAAGGGCTTATTTTAAGAAAATAGGTGATTGAGCTAGGGGCTCGTTCAGGGGAGAATAGCCGGCGACTCCATAAGCCTTATGGGCACTAAAGATAAAAAAGACCTAAAGGCAAATAAGGCAAGCCTCAAGAGGCGGCGGGCGGGAAAGCTGCGGCCAGGGGCCCCAAACCCGGAAAATGGCGAGGACCGGGACCAGGCCCGCCTGAGGCAAAAGGCCCGTGAGGTTATCGATCAGACCCCTGAGGTGCGTTTAGAAAAAGTGAAGGCTTTGCGGGAGGCCATTCGCAAAGGGACTTATAAAGTTGACGCCCGCAAGCTGGCCAACCTCCTGATTGTCAAAATGATTCGCGAACGCGAGTAGTCTTAAAGCCGCAGGCGGTGCGGAAGTTTGCTACATGAAGTCTGAAAGATTTTCTAGTGGGGGAGGGCTATGTAAGGGTGACCCGCCGGGTCGCCCCTACGGCTCTGTCCCTGCTCCACACCCTCTTCTAGCCTCGCATGGGAGCCGGAAAGTCGGGCCTCTAGCCCGACTTTCCGGATCTGAAAACCCTGATAAGGGGTTGGGGGAGGGAGATTGAGGGAGGGGGCAGGGGGTGCGACCCCTGGCCCCCCCCTCAACTACTTCATGGCCGCAAGGCGCGCACCCGGGCCAACAGCAGGTTGGCGGCCCGTTCCACTTCGGCTCTGGTGGTGGGCCGCCCCACACTCAAGCGCATCGCGTCCCGGGCGATCTCCGGGGGTACTTGCATGGCTGTCAGCACCGGGGAGATTTCTTCATGGCTGCCGTGGCAGGCGGCCCCCAGGGAGGCGGCCAGCTCCGGGATACCGGCCAGAATTTCGGCCCCGGAAAGCCCTGGAAAGGAGATATTCAGGGTATTGGGGAGGCGCTGGGCCTCGGGGCCATTCAAAACCAGCCCCGGGAATTCCGAAAGCAAGAGGCTATGCAAGTGATCCCGCAAGGCCAGCAGGTGGATGATGTCGGCACTGAGGCGCTCCCGGGCCAGCAGGCAGGCTTCCCCCAGGGCCACGATATAGGGCACATTTTCCGTGCCGGCCCGGCGTCCCCCCTCCTGTGAGGCCCCGTGCAGCAAGGGAGTGGAGTTGCTGCCGCGCCGCACATACAGGGCCCCCACCCCTTTGGGGGCATAAAATTTGTGCCCCGCCAGGGTAAGAAAATCCACCTGCAGATCATCCACCCACACCGGGACCTTGCCCACGCTTTGAGCCGCATCGGTGTGAAACAACACCCCGGCCTCCCGGGCCAGGGCACTGATTTCCTGGAGAGGCTGCAGCGCGCCGGTCTCGTTGTTGGCATGCATGACGCTGAT
This sequence comes from uncultured delta proteobacterium, assembly GCA_963739295.1. Classification (GTDB taxonomy): domain Bacteria; phylum Desulfobacterota; class Desulfobaccia; order Desulfobaccales; family 0-14-0-80-60-11; genus CAVTZS01. Next base: position 112,644 of record CAVTZS010000003.1, read on the forward strand.
TAAAATGGTCTCCGGAGTAAAGGCCCGGCGGACCTCTCCCAGGTCCACCAGGCCCTTGGTATCAACGGGCAAGCAGGTAATTTCGAAGCCCTGGGACTGGAGGAACCGGCAAGGGGCCAGCACGGAGGGGTGCTCTATGGCTGAAGTGATGATCTGCCCCTGGCCGAAGGTAAAGGCCACCCCTTTGAGCACGGCATTGTTGGCCTCGGTGGCCCCGCTGGTGAAGACGATTTCTTCCGGCTGGCAGTCAAGCAGGGCGGCTACCTGGCCGCGGGCCTGGGCCACTGCTTCCCGAGCCCGCAGCCCCAGGGGATAATCACTGCTGGGATTTCCGAACTCCTCCCCCAGATAAGTCTGCATGGCCCGGACCACCTCCGGGGCGACGGGGGTGGTGGCATTATAGTCTAAATAAATCATGGCCCCTCCTTCATCCCTGTTAAGCCGATTGACACTAAAATATAACCTTTGATATTTTAACACCAAAACGCGGGAATGGATAACCGAGGCAGAGGCGCGCGGAGCACAGGCGCCTCCACCTGCCTCAAACTGGAACCACCATGGGCCGCTCTTTATCTCCCGGGCTTTATTATCTGGGGCGCTGGCTGACGCGCCAGACCCTGGGGCGCATTTTTGCCTTGCGGGTCCAGGGATTGGAGCATCTGCCGCCCGAGGGTCCCGCCATTATCTGTCCCAAGCACCAGCGCTGGGAAGACATTCCCCTCATCGGGGTGGCACTGCCTCCGCCGCTGCACTATATTGCCAAGGCGGAGCTCTTCCAGTACCCGGTGGTCCGGGAGTTGCTTTCGGCCTGGGGCGGGGTGCCGGTGGACCGGCAGCGGCCCCGGGCCACCCTGTCCTCCTTCAAGCGGTTGCTTCCCTTACTGAAGCAGCAAGCCTACCTTGTGCTTTTCCCCGAGGGGACTTATGTGCGGGGCCGGGTGGGCCCCGGCAAGCATCGCCTCATCCAGCTGCTCCTCAAGCTTCAGGGCCAGGATGGGCTGGGGCTCTTGCCTTTTGTGCCGGTGGGCCTGACCTACCATCGCCGTCACCTGGGCTACGAGGTAGAGGTAAAGGTGGGGCCGCCCCTCAGCGTCCCGGACCCTCAGCAGGCACCCGTGCTCACCTCCGCGCTCATGGAGCAAATCGCCCGCCTTTGCGTCTAATCCCCGGTGGAAAGTTTGGGGAACGAAAATCCCTACTATCTTCCCTTATCCTTTAGAATAAAAAAGGCAGTTCCTTGGGGGAGCCGCCTTTGTTCAAGCAAGACCTGAGTTAAGGTTTATTTTTCTTCCGGCACCTTTACCACCAGAACGTTGCAAGGGGAATAGGCCACCACCTTGGCCGCGGTGCCCCCGATGAAGAAGAAGGTCCTGCCGGCCAGGCCCCGGCTGCCGATGACGATGAGGTCGGCCTTCTCTTCCTTGGCCACCGCGACAATCTCCTCGGCGACAGAAAGACCCGAGGCGATCAGACCCTGAGGGGTGACCCCCAGATCCGCTGCTTTTTCTTTAGCAATGGTCAGGGCGCCCTTCGCCTGACGCATGAGCTTATCGGCCACATAATGCCCCTCATCCTCCAGGTCCAGCAGGGAAAGGCATACCGATAGCAGGATGAGCGAGGAGGGCGGCTGGGACTTGACCAGGTCACAGGCGGTTTCCACGGCCTTGAGGGAATAGGCCGATCCATCCACGGGTACGAGTATATTCATAGGTTTTCCTCCTCCCTGGCTAAAAGTGGCCCGCCTTCTCGGCCCTTTCCTTCTGGAAGCCCTGCCACAGCTTGATGATGATCACCAAGCACATTCCCAAGGCCGCGCACATGACCACCCAGCCGGCGGTTACGGTCATATTGAATTGCTTCAAGGCTACCGAGAGTCCCGCCAGGAGGATCATGATGGCGAAGAGCAGACGGATGCCGTAGCCCCGGACGTACTTGACCGCGGTCACCCCGATCTGGGCGCCAATGGCGGCGCCGAACAGCATGAGGATAGCAGCGATGATCTCCACCCTTCCCTTGATGCCGTAGGTGAAGCAGCCGTAAGCGCCGGAAAAGAGGACCGAGAAGAGGTCAGTGCCCACCGCGATGGCCGTGGGGCAGCCGATGAGATAGATGAGGGCCGGCATGCGGATGAAGCCCCCACCCACGCCCAGGAATCCAGACAGCCACCCGGTAAATAAAAATACCAGGGTCACGGTCCAGAAGGAGATGGTGATCCCCGAGGCGGGAAAGTGAATCATGGGCGGCAGGTTCCAGGCCTTCCGGGCTGGAGGCATAACCCCGGCGCGCGCCGCGGCAGCCGCCTTGGCGGCCTGGGCCGCAGCCCGTTTGTCCTTGGTCAGATAATCATAGAGCATGTAAAAACCCAGCCCGAAGAGCAGCACCATATAAACGTACCGCACCACCGGGCCGGCCAGCCCCTTTCTGGTAAGCCACATGACGTTTTGGGCCCCGATCTCGACCCCGATGACCGAACCGGCAATGGACAGGAGGCCCAATTTCATGTCCACGTTGCCCATCTTGCGGTGCTTGGCCGTGGCCACGATGGATTTGCCGAAGATATGGGCCAGGTCGGTGCCGATGGCGTAGGCCATGGGAAAGCCGAAGATATTGAGGGCCGGGGTGACTACCCAGGCCCCCCCGACCCCGAAGAAGCCGCCCAGGACCCCCACGGAGAAGCCGATGGCCACCAGGATGAGGGCGTTAAATTGCATTTCAGCAATTGGCATATAGACATTGAAGATATCAAGCATACCGCAGTTCCTCCCATCCGGGTGCTATTCGTGGTGTTCGATCTTGCTGACCTCCATGCCGATCTTCTTGAGGATTACATCGGTTGACACGGCGATGGCCAGACCCACCACACCCATCAGTGCGGTGACGATGAGGGCATACACCCAAAGGTTGTCGTTATACCACTTGGCGAAAAAGTAATTGATGCCTACCAATTTGGTCAGGTCCACCTTTTTGGCCAGCAATTCGGCCTTTTCCTCGGCCGCCCAGACCAGGCCGGTGGGCAAGGTAAGCAAGAAGAAGTTAAGGATGATGACCAATAGCCTTTTCAATGTCGTCCACCTCCTTTCACAAGGTTTGTCAGAATTGTGTTATAATTTTTTTACCGGGCCATGCTGCGGCGGCAACTTTCTGGCTTCCGCAGAGAAAGCCGTAAATCCGCAACAGCCGGGGGTTGAGCCCCCTTAAGGTTATGAGGGCTATAGTTAGCCTAACTCTAATAAATTATTAAAATTTTGTGATATTTTTCACATAATTTTGCTAAAGTCAAGCAATTTTTGCAGGTAAATTTTTATATGGGCCTGTTTAACCTGTTTCGGAGAAAAAAGAAGCCCGTCCCCCCGGCGCCCACTTTAAAAGAAATCTGGCGCGGCTTCCAGCAGGTCCTGACGGCCAATAATGAAGCCCTGGTCATTATGGGGGACCTGGAGGAGAAGCTCTCCGGCCGGGATGGTTTTGATATCCGCTACCTGCGCGCCTGTCTGGATAACCTGGACCAGCATCTGGCCAGCATAGTAGCCGCCTTGCAAGCGATGTCCGGAGGCAGGTGGCCGGAGCTGGAGACCGCCCGGAGTAAAATTAAGGAGGCTATTCATCAGCAACTGGAGGAGCGCACCCCCCTCCCGGCCAGTCCGCTTTTGGTGCGGCTGGAAGATGCCGGGCCGGAGGTTTGGACGGGCCTGGGCGGCAAGGCCGCCAATCTGGCCCGGGCCAAGAACCAGATAGCCCTGCCCGTGCCCGACGGCGTGGTGGCCACCCTCTCAGCTTACCAGAGGTTCATGGAACAGGAGCACCCCGGAGAGCCGGGGCCTCTGCTGGAGCGGCTTAGTCGGAAACTGGCGGATTTGGACCTGGCTGACGAGACCATCGTAGCGAAGACCTCCCGGGAGTTGCAGGCTATGGTGCTGGCCCAGCCCATCCCTGAGGAGCTGGCCCAGGCCATGGTGTCCGAGGCCCGGAGGCTGGTGGCCCGGCCGGGCCAGATGCTGGCGGTGCGCAGCAGCGGGGCTCGGGAAGATATTGCCGCCACCTTCGCCGGCCAGTATGAGAGCTACCTGGGCGTTTCTCCCGAAATGGTGCCAGAACGCTGGCGCCAGGTGGTGGCCAGCCAGTTCGGAGAGCGAGCCCTGATTTACTTTAAGATCCAGGGATGGCTCTTGGAGGAGGCGGCCATGGGAGTCCTGATCCAGCGCCTGGTAGAGGCCCAGGCCGCAGGGGTGATGTTCACCACCGACCCCGATAGCTGCGATCCTGACCGTATGGTGATCAGCGCCACCTGGGGGCTGGCCGCGGACCTGATGGGGGGACAGGTGAGCGCCGATGAGTATGTGGTCTCCAAGGGAGACGGGCGCCTGCTCCAAGCCAGATTGGGCCTAAAGGAGCAGCGCCTGGTGGTCCAGGAGGGCCACCTGGTGAGGCAGCCAGTGGCCCCGGAGCTGGCGGCAGCCCCAGCCCTGGAGCCGGCCGACCTGGAGAAGCTGGCTGCCTTCGCCCGGATGTTGGAGGCCCACTGGGGCTGCCCGCAAGATGTGGAATGGGCTAAGGATGGGCAAGGGCAGCTCTTTGTGGTGCAATCGCGCCCCCTGAGGCTGGCGAGTCTCGAGGAGCGCTGTGCCCAGGAGCTGAGCCAGGCTGCCGCGGGAGCCGAGGTGCTTCTGGATTCAGCCCGGGTGGGCTCCCTGGGCGTGGCGGCCGGGCCGGTTTTCCGACTCCAGGACGGCGGCAATCTGGCGGACGTGCCCCCGGGGGTAGTGCTGGTGGCCCCTCGAACCCAACCACGACTCGCCCCGGTGTTGCCCCGGGTTGCCGCCCTGGTCACCGACGTGGGCTCGGCCACGGGGCACCTGGCCCTGCTGGCCCGGGAGTACGGCGTGCCCGCGTTAGTGGACACCATGCGGGCGAGCGAGCTCCTGCCCGAGGGTGAGGAAGTAACGGTAGACGCGTTCCACGGCAAGGTTTATAAGGGTAAGGTGGAAGAGTTGCTGCGCTACCAGACCCGGCCTTCCCCCCAGCTGCTCAATTCGCCCGTGTATGAAAAATTCCGGGCCGTGGCGAATCTCATTGTGCCTCTCACCCTGGTGGACCGGCGTAGCCCCAGCTTCCGCGCCGAGAATTGCCGCACCTACCATGATATTACCCGCTTTAGCCACGAGAAATCCATCCAGGTAATGTTCGGCCTCATGGACAGCGTGGCCCAGGGCGGGGTTCCGGCGCTGAAGCTCCTGAAACTCAAGACCTCCTTGCCCCTTAACCTGCACCTGGTAGACCTGGGCGACGGGCTGGCCAGCTATGACACCCCGGTGCCCCCGGAAGATATCATCTCCCTGCCCATGCGGGCCTTGTGGCGGGGCATCAGTCACCCGGGGATAACCTGGTCCGGCCCGGTACCGGTGAATCTGGGGGGGTTTCTCCACGTTCTGGGCCAGACCGCGATTAGGCCCCCGGAAAAGTTCTGGGACAAGACCTATGCCATAGTGGCGGCCAACTATGTCAATTATGCCTGCCGGCTGGGTTACCACTTCCAAAGCGTGGACAGTTTCTGCGGTCCGGTTCCGGCGAATAACTACGTCAACTTTGCCTTTAAAGGAGGGGCCGCGGACGAGCCCCGGCGCATTCGCCGGGTCAATCTCATCGCCACGGTCTTATCCCGGATTGGCTTCGATGTGGAAGTTCATGGGGATGTGGTCCGGGCCCGCTTCCGCAAACGCCCCGTCCCGGAAACCGAAGAAAGACTGGATCTCCTGGGCCGCCTCATGGCCTATGTGCGCCAGATGGACATGCTCATGAGCGATGACAACATACCCCAAATCCTGGCCGAACGCTTTCTGGCGGGCCATTATGAGCGCCCCTGGCAGGAGGCAGGGCCGGGAAGGAGCGCCTCATAAGAAGTCGGGGGCATGAAAAAGGGCAAGGGTTATCATCTTAAAATAATCTTGGCCGCTTTTTTGACAGGCGGCGCCCTCCTCTGGCTCTGGGGCGGAGAAATGGCCTGGGGGAAGGAGTTGGTCCTGAGGCCGCCTTCTCTTCCTTACTATGAGGCCGGCTTTTTGCCCTTATGGGGTTGGGTCTTGATTCTCATGGGAACCACTTTTGTTCTGGGAGTGGTGTCCATCATGGGGGGCATGGGCGGTGGCATGCTATATGTCTCTTTTGTCGGCGGCTTTTTCCCCTTCCACCTGGATTTTGTCCGCGGCGCATCCTTGATGATGGCTCTGTGCGGGGCCTTATCCGCCAGCCCCGGACTGTTGCGCTACTGCCTGGCTGACTTGCGCCTGGCCCTGCCGGTGGGCTTGCTCGCCTCCATAGGCTCCATTATGGGGGCTATGATTGGGTTAGCGCTTCCGCCCCATATTGTCCAGACCACTTTGGGATTCATTATCATGGGGGTTGCGATCATCATGCTGAAGGCCAGAAGAGCGGAACACCCGGAAGTGGCAAAGCCTGACGCCATCTCCCAGCTTCTGGGAATGCAGGGCAGTTATTGCGACCTGGCTATCAATCAGCGGGTCTTTTGGACCGTGCACCGCACCCCCCAAGCTCTGGTTATGTTTTTCCTGGTGGGTATCATGGCCGGGACCTTCGGGATCGGGGGCGGCGCGGCCAATGTATCGGTTCTAAACCTGATGATGGGCACCCCCTTGAAGGTGGCGGTGGCCACCAGCACCTTTCTCATCTCCATGACCGATGCTGGCGCGGCCTGGGTCTATCTGCACAGCGGGGCGGTATTGCCGCTGATCGCAGTGCCGTCCATCATCGGCATGGTTCTGGGCAGCTGGCTGGGGGTGCATATCCTGGCCCGCACCAGACCCGCCAATGTGCGCTTTGTGGTTATCATTTTGCTGATCTTTGCCGGAATGCGGTGTCTTTTGAAGGGTCTGGGGATCTGGGGGTAACCGGCATGGAAATCTCAACTCATGATTCCAGAACATTTAATTCAGGCAAACCGCCTTCTCCGGGAGCCTGAGCCGAATGAGAGGCGGCCTTGTGAAGGGTTTGAAATCTGTGAGATCCAGTTCTTTTACAGCAAGCTGCTGGGCCTGCTTAGCAAGCTGGGCTTTGCCTTGTTGCTGATAACCTTTGCCCTGTATATTTTCGGGGTCCTGGGCAATTTTGTGCCCCGGGAACTTCTGCCCCAATACTGGGGCCAACCCCTCCCCCGCTACCTGGAATTGACCCATATGAAAACCGGCTGGTCCTGGTTGGCCGAATTGCATCATGGGGATTTACTCAACCTCTTACCCATAGCCTTTCTGGCCGGAATTACCATTATCTGTATACTCATCATAACTGTCAGGTTTTTCCGCAACCGTGAACCCTTTGTGGGAATAATTGCCATCCTGGAAATCCTGGTGTTGCTAATAGCCGCCTCCGGGTTTTTGAAGGTGGGAGGACATTAAAATGGAGCAGTCCCCGATTTGCCCAGCCAGGCTGGAGAAGATACTGGTTTGCACCGACGGCTCCCCGGCCAGCCAGGGGGCTATTGCCGGGGCCCTGGCCCTGGCTGGGTGGTGCAGCAGTAAAATCTATATCTTGGAGGTGCTGGAATTTTACCCCGAATTGGAGGTTCGGGCCCCAGAAATGGTGGCCCGGAAGGAAATCGAGGTGCGCAAGTATCTGGAGGCCTGCAAAGCCGAGGCCGAGAAGCTGGATATTCCGGTAGAGACTCTGGTGCGGCGCAGCGAGTCGCCTTATGAGGCTATTATCGAGGAGGCCGAGAAGATCAAGCCGGAACTGATCGTCATGGGCCGCCACGGCCGCTCCCGGATATTTCGCTTGATGATGGGCAATGTGGTGGCCCGGGTCATCGGCTACAGTCCCTTTAATGTCCTGGTGGCCCCCAGGGAGGTTATTTTAAAATTTGAAAGAATCCTGATCGCCAGCGACGGCTCCCCTTACGGCTACGCCGCCTGGGACGAAGCCGTGTTTATTACCAAAAGGGTGGGCTGCGACCTGACCGCGGTCTCCGTGGCCCGGGATGAAAGTAAAATCCAGATCGCCAAGGACATCGTCCAGAGATTGAAAAAAGAAGCAGACCTCCAGGGGGTAACGCTGGAAACCCTGGTGTATCAAGGCCGGCCTTATCTATCCATCATCGAAGCGGCCAAGGAAAAGCAGGTGGACCTCATCGTCATGGGGGCCCTGGGGATGACCGAACTGAGTTCGGTCCTCATGGGGAGCGTCACCGAACGGGTCATAGCTTATGCTCCTTGCGCCGTGCTGGTGGTCAAAAAGCCCATGTAACGGCGGAGAGTTGAGGTCCAGAGGAGGCGCCTGACGATTTTCCCTTTTCCATCCGGGCTTTTTTTAAAAAGGGTCTTGCAACTTGAGATAAAAAATAGAAAACTTACTGCCGCTGCCCTGCAAGTCAATTTTCCACATCTTGCTGACGGGAAGATACGAGGGCCTTGCGATGAAAAAGCCCCCTAAGAAGTCCCCCATCTGTCCTTCCGGGTGGAAAAGACTCCTGGTGTGTACCGATGGCTCCCCGGATAGCCAGGGCGCCGTGGCTGCCACCCTGGCCCTGGCCCGGCTCTGCAGCGATAAGATCTACGTGGTTCATGCCCTGAGGGTTAGAGCCGAGATCGAGGCGGTGGCGCCCGATATTAGGGCCCAATTGGAAAGGGAGATCTCTTCCCACCTGGCGGCCATTAAGGCCTCAGCCGCCGAGGCCGGGGTCTCTTTGGAGATCCGGGTTCGTTACAGTCAACTGCCCCACGTGGCCATCCTGGAAGAGGCCGAAGATATCAGGCCCGACCTGATCATCATGGGCCGCTATGGCCAAACGGGCCTGTCCCAGCTGCTCATGGGCAGTGTCACCGCCCGGGTAATTGGCTATAGCCCTTTTAATATTCTGGTCATTCCCAGGCAGGCTAATTTAGCCTTCAGAAGGCTCCTGGTGGCCAGCGATGGCTCCCCTTGCAGCGCCGCGGCCAGGGACGAGGCCCTCTCCCTCACCAGTGAGGCCGGTAGCGAACTCTACGCCATCTCGGTGGCCCGGGAGGAAGGCGAGGTCAGCCTGGCAGAGGAGATTATTCACCAGTTGGTGGTGGCCGCCAACCGGCAAGGGATCCCGCTCCAGGGTCTGGCGCCCCAGGGGCAGCAGCCGGATGACGCTATCATCCAGGCGGCCCTGAGGTACCGGGCTGACTTGATCATTATGGGCAGTCACGGCCGCACCGGGCTCAAGAGACTCCTGATGGGGTCAGTGACCGAACGGGTGATCGGCCGGGCTCCCTGTCCCGTGTTGGTAGTCAAACGTTAAAAGGACGGTTTTCGGTTTTCGGCTTCCAGTTTTCTGTTGAAAAGGCCTAGAATTAGAACCGGCTAAGGGGAACTGGCAACCCCGGCCGCAAAGGAAAATGGCTTTATAGAAACCTGATAAATTTTTAAAAATTACCCAAAACCGAAAACCGGAAACAGAAAACCGCGTTATACAGGGGGCAGGAAATGGAAATAACTCCTCCAGTCGCTTCCGGTGAGCTGACCAGATTGTTGGTCTGCACTGACGGCTCCCCGGAAAGTCAAGGGGCATATGCCGCAGCCCTGGACCTGGCCCGGTCCTCCGGCAGCAAGGTCTATTTATTGCAAGTGGTGGCGTCCATTCCGGGGTATGAACTGCAACCCCTGGATTTGATGGCGCCCACGGCCCAGGTGAACCTGGAGATGATGGCCTTGATGGAGAAAGCCACTCGGGAACGCCTGGAGACCCACCAGGCCGAGGCCGCTCAGCAAGGCGTAGACCTGGAAATCAGGGTCCGTACCAGTGCGGTGGCCTACGACGGCATCCTCGAGGAAGCCGAAGCGATCCAGCCCCACCTGATCATCATGGGCCGTCACGGCCGCACCGGTCTCTATCGGCTGCTGATGGGCAGCGTCACCGCCCGGGTTATCGGCCACAGTCCCTTCAACGTCCTGGTGGTGCCCATGGGAGTCGCCCTGGCTTGCAAGAAGCTTTTGATGGCCAGCGACGGTTCCCCGGATAGCCTGGCCGCCTGGGAGGAAGCCCTCGGCATCACCAAGCGCGCTGGCGCGGAGCTCATGGCGGTTTCCGTAGCCCAGGGCGATAGGGATTTAAAAAGGGCTGAGGAAATCGTGCAAAATATGAAAGCTGCGGCCGAACAGCAGGGGGTGGCGGTGGTGCCCCTGGTGCTTCGGGGGCGGCCCTTTGAGGCCATCGCGAAGGCCGCCCAGGGGAAAGGGGTAAATCTGATCATCCTGGGCAGCCACGGGCGCACCGGACTTTCCCGGCTCCTCATGGGGAGCGTCACCGAGCGGGTCATTGGCCAGGCCACCTGCCCGGTGCTGGTGGTGAAGCGGGGTAACGAATGAGGATTTGGGGGAGGGCAGGGACCTCAGGTCCCTGGCCCTCCCCCCAAAACAATTCATTGAGCAAGGGCCTGCCTGAGGCGCTCGGGGAGTTTCCGAACCTGCCAGTTTTGGTCAATGGCTACCAGGTGGGCCGTACCTTCGGCCACTAGTTCTTCTCCAGCCTCGGGGAAAAACTCAAATCGAAAGATAATGGTCTGGGGTCGTAACTCCTGGATGCGGGTTTCTATCCGCAGGCAGTCCCCGTAACGGGCCGGGCGCCGAAACCGGCACCAGGCCTCCACGATGGGCAGGCCAAACCCCTCCCGGACGTTGCGGAAGGTCTCCTCCGGCTTAAGGCCCAGGGCCCGCCAATACTCCTCGATGGCCCGGTGGCAATAACGGAAATAGCTGGCGAAATAAACGATGCCGTAAGGGTCGGTATCCCCGAAGCGTACCCGCACCGTGGTGCGGTGTATCCCATCTGTTGAGTCCGTCTGAGGCCGGATCATGTCTTATTCTCCCGTGATTTGCTGGAACTGGGGCCCGAGAATTGCAACTTCATTATAGTTGGGGTGAAAAGTTACGGAAAGGAGAAATTATCCGAAGGGCTGGCGGGGCCTCGGTTGGGGGCCGGGGCTTGAAGGTAGGAGCTAAAAAGAGCCACGTAGGGGATATCCTGGCAGGCCTTTGGCAAATCTTAGCTTAAAAGATCTTTAGGGCTTTGCCCAGCCCCCCCAAGGCCTTTACAATATGTAAAAAATGCTGACAGGTGCCTCACCCGACTGGGAATGGAAGCCACCTGGGGCTAGCATAATTTCCATTTTTTTCCATAAGTTAATCAAATACTGCCCCAGTCTCCTTTCCTGGCACGGGGGTTGCTTATTTTTCCCTAAGCGAAACACCATTGACATTGGCCGGAAAGGAAACCATAATCCGCTAGCGTTGCTAAAGCCTCAGTTCAAACCGTGCCCATATTGGGAAAACGGACATTACTTGGTCATATGGTTACGTGGAAAAGGAGTTGCCTATGAGGACTACGGCTGAAAGGCTCAAAGAGTTTAAGGAATTAGAGGCCAAACTCAGGCAGATGGGGGGCCCCAAGGAAATCGAGAAGCAGCACGGTCGGGGCAAACTCACTGCCCGGGAGCGCCTGGATCTCCTGTTCGACCCGGGGACTTTCCGGGAGACCGATCTCTTCATCAAGCACCGCTGCAATATGTTTGGCCTGGAAAAGGTGGAGATTCCCGCAGACGGCGTGGTTACCGGGTTCGGCCTGGTGAACGGCCGCCGGGTCTTTGCTTTCTCCCAGGACTTTACCGCCCGGGCCGGCTCCCTGGGCGAGATGCATTCCAAAAAGATCTGCAAGGTCATGGACCTGGCTCTCAAGGCCGGGCTGCCGTTCATCGGGTTCAATGACTCCGCCGGCGCCCGCATTCAGGAAGGGGCAGATTCCCTGGCCGCCTACGGTCAGATCTTCTATCGCAACGCCATTAGCTCCGGGGTGATTCCCCAGATCTCGGCCATCATGGGTCCCACCGCCGGGGGCGCGGTGTATTCCCCCGCTATGACCGACTGGGTGTTCATGGTGAAAGGGACCAGCTACATGTTCATCACCGGCCCGGATGTGATCAAGGCGGTCACCGGGGAGGAGATCACCTTCGAAGATCTGGGCGGCGCCATGGCCCACAATACCAAGAGCGGGGTGGCCCACTTTGCCTGCGAAAGCGACCAGGACTGCGTCGACCAGATCAAGGTCTTGCTCGGTTTCCTGCCCAACAATAACATGGAAGACCCGCCCATCACCCCTACCTCCGACCCGGTGGGCCGGGAAGATGCGGCCCTGGACACCATCGTGCCGGACAGCCCCCGGCTGTCCTACGATATGAAGGACGTGATCGGGGCCATCGCGGATGACGGGTTTTTCTTTGAAATCCACCAATACTTTGCTCGGAATATGCTCGTGGGCTTTATCCGCCTGAATGGCCGGCCCATCGGCGTCATCGCCAACCAACCTCGGGTGCTGGCCGGCTGCCTGGATGTGGACGCCTCCGACAAGGCCACCCGCTTCATCCGTTTCTGCGACTCTTTCAACCTCCCCATGCTGACCATCGCCGATGTGCCAGGCTACTTACCGGGGAGCGACCAGGAGTGGCGGGGCATTATCCGTCATGGGGCCAAGCTGCTGTGGTGTTACTCGGAGTCCACCGTGCCCAAGATCACCCTCATCACCCGCAAGGACTACGGCGGATCATACCTGGCCATGTGTTCCCGGGACCTGGGGGCGGATATGGTCATGACCTGGCCCACCGCTGAGATCGCCGTCATGGGAGCCGAAGGCGCAGCCAACGTCATCTTCCGGAAAGAAATCTCGGCAGCGGAGGACCCCGAAGCCAAGCGCCGGGAGATCATCGAGAATTACGAGAGACAGCTTTACAATCCTTATGTGGCCGCCTCTCGGGGTTACATAGATCAGGTTATCCTGCCCCGGGAGACCCGGCCCCGGCTCATCGAGGCCTTTGAGACCATGGCTAATAAGCGGGAAAATCTGCCGCCTAAGAAACACGGCAATATCCCGCAATAACTCAGGGGTTGAGACCCAGGAGGTGGAGATGCCCATAAAACCCCAAGTGCTGGCTGCCATTAGCGGGGCTATCTCGGCCTATGTGGCCGACGAGGAGGCATGGATGGTTTCCACCATGGCTCAGGTTTCCCTGCCGCCTCCGCCGCCCAACTTCTGGGGCATGGCCGGACGCCAGACGGCCACGCAAATGCGGATGCTGGTGCAACGACGCAGCTTTAAATAAAGCCTGACGAAAGATAAAGGAGTAATTATGGCTAAAAAGAACCCTGTCCGATTTACTGACACCACCCTGAGGGACGGTCATCAGTCCACCCTGGCAACCCGCTTCCGCACTGAAGACATCATGCTTTTTGCGGAGCGTCTGGATAAGTGCGGCTTCTGGGCCATGGAGGTCTGGGGCGGCGCCACCTTTGACACCGACCACCGCTTCCTGGGCGGCGACCCCTGGGAGCGCATCCAAAGGGTAAAGGCCGCCCTGAAAAACACTTACAGCATGATGCTCCTCCGGGGCCAGAACCTGGTGGCGTACCGCAACCACCCCGACGACGTGACCTACGCCTTCGTCCGGCACGCGGCCCAATGGGTGGACGTCTTCCGGATCTTCGACGCGGTCAATGACATCCGCAACTGGGAGTGCCCGGTCAAGGCCATCATGGACGCCCGGAAGGAAGGGCTCATGGCCCATTTCCAGGCCGCGGTCTGCTACTCCCTGACGGAGCGGCGCATGGGGGGCCCGGTTTATAATCTGGAATACTATGTGGACTTCGCCAAGCGCTGTGTGGACATGGGGGCCGACACCTTCTGCGTCAAGGACATGGCCGGCATGATCTCCCCCTATGACGCCTATGACCTGGTCAAGGCCCTGAAGGAGACCATCAAGATCCCGGTGGAGCTCCACACCCACTACACCAGCGGCCAGGGCTCCATGTCCTACCTGAAGGCCATCGAGGCCGGGGTGGACATCGTGGATACGGCGCTCTCCCCCTTCGCCCTGCGCACTTCGCAGCCGGCCATCGAGCCCATCCTGGTGTCTATAGAAAAGACCGACCGGGAATCCCCCCTCGACCTGGCCACCTTGATCGAAATCGGCCAGGACCTGGAAAAGGTGGCGGTCAAATACCGGGATTTGCTGGATACCAGCAAGATGGCGGTCATCGACGCCGGCGTGCTGCTGCACCAGATTCCCGGGGGCATGTATTCCAACCTGGTGAGCCAGCTTAGAGAGCTCAACGCCCTGGATCGCATCCTGGAGGTGATGGCCGAACTGCCCCAGACCCGGGTAGATTTGGGCACGGTCCCCCTGGTGACCCCCACCAGCCAGATCGTGGGCATCCAGGCGGTCATGAACGTGCTGTTCGGGCGCTATAAGATGATCCCGGGCGAAGTCAAGGGCCTGATTTACGGCCTCTACGGCAAGACCCTCACGCCCATCCTTGAGGACATCGTAAAGATAGGTCTCAAGGGCTATGAAAGGGGCGAAGTGCCCATCACCTGCCGGCCTGCGGAAATCATCGAGCCGGAACTGGAAAAGGCCAAAGAGGCTACCAAGGGCCTGGCCAAGGATATCGGCGACGTCCTGATCTATGCCCTGTATCCCACCACCGGCATCCGCTTCCTGCGCTGGAAGTACGGGCTGGAAGAAGTGCCCGAGGAGGTCAAGGCCAAGACCTTGGAGTCCATCAAACTGGAAGACGACGTCTACCTGACCATCAAGAAGAAGAACCTGTTCCAATCGGTGAAGGATTACTTGGACCGGCTGGAGAAGCCGGTTCCGGAAAAGGGTCCGGGGACCCGCACCTTCAACGTCTTTGTGGACGGGCAGTACTATGAGGTGGAGGCCGAGTGCACCTCCGGCGCGCCGGTAATCACCAGCGTAGCTCGGCCGCAGTGGTAGCGGCGGCCCCACGGCCGGCGGCGGCCGCCGGGCCGCGCAGCGGCGGCCCCAAGCCCGCCCCGGCAGCCGCTGCGGCCCCGGTCGAGGCACTGGCCACAGGCGAAGTGCCCCTGCGGGCCCCCATGCCCGGCATGATCATCAGCTATAGTGTGGCGGTGGGGGACAAGGTCAACACCGGCGATCCGGTCATGATCCTGGAAGCCATGAAGATGCAGAACACCCTGACCGCCCCGGCTGGCGGCACGGTGAAGGCCATCAACTTCGAACCCGGGGCCTCGGTGGCCAAAGACGCCATCATCCTGGTGATCGCTAAGTAGAAGCCCTTAGGGGAGGCAGACGGTCTCCCCTTAATCTTTTTCCCGAGGAGGGAAGGGGCCGTTGGCCTTTTCCCTCCTTGCTTTTTTCTCAGGAATCATTTCTTTTAAGATTAAAGGGGAAGGCGAATTTAACGCTCATCTTCCCCTTTATTATTTTTCTCAATCACCTAATTTTTCTTACGAATATTTTTATTCTTCCTAAAACTCAAGGGTCTTAACTTTTCCCCCGGGGGCAGGTCTAAATAATCAAGCAAACCAAGCAACCTTTTGGGGAGGGAAGAGTCGTGAACAGATGGAGACGGTTTTTGGGCTTGCGCCCGGTAGCTCAATCGGTAATTCTGATTTTGCTGGCCTTGAGTTTTCTCCCGGGATGTGCCCAGCAGCTAAATCCTTACACCTACACGGGAGCGGGTCTGGGCGCCGCCCTGGGGGCCGGCATGGGGGCCGCCATCAATCACAGGGATCCCTGGCGGGGCGCGGCTATCGGCGCTTTGATGGGTGGTGCTGCGGGTGGCATAGCCGGAGAAGCCTACGGGCGTTCGAACCCCTACTATCAGCAGCAACGGCAGCAGGGCTATTACCAGTCCCCTTCCGGCCCTCCTCCTGGGTCTAGCGCACCCCAAACTGCTCCTCAGGGCTATGGTTATAGTCAGCCTGCCAACCCTAATAATACAGCCAGCAGTCAGCGCCCCCAGTCATATGGGAATAGCCCGCCAGTGTCCTATACCCCATATTATGGCGAGTAATTCCTGCTGATACCGGGCGCGGGCGGGAGTTAGCAGGCAGCAAGTGAGCTTAAGGGCGGGCGGGAGGATCTAGATATAATTGGCCACCCGGAGCGACAAGGCCAGGATCGGCTCTCTCGCCTGTCAGAGCCGGATTGGTCGCCCTTCCCGGCGCTTATGTTGACAGGCTCAGAGGACTCTGATAGGAACAAGTAAAACCTTATTGGGCACGACCTAATTGGGGGGAAGTCAGCGGCAGGGGCGTGACGAAACACGCCTCTTGCTTTGTTCACGCCTCTTTCCCGCCAGATTAAAAGCCCTCATTCTGGGAAAGTAAAGATTGGCTGCCAAGATCGGGTTTCAAGAAATTCCCCTGGGTGAGGTGGACCTGGATGATTATCCCTTCGCGCTGCCGACGCCCCCGGACCTTTCCCGGCTCCGGGCTTCCATCCAGGAAGTAGGGTTACTGTCTCCTCTCTGGCTGCGCTGCCGCACCCGGGAGGGGTGGCAGTTGGTCGCCGGTTTAAAGCGCCTTAAGGCAATGGCGCAACTGGGTTGGGAGCGAGTGCCGGCCCGGACCTTACCTGCGGGTAGCCCAGACTCCCACTGCCTTTTGGTTTCTCTGTACGACAATGCCTTTAGCCGGGGATTTAACCTGTGGGAGCAGGCCCTCTACGCCGCCTTGCTCCTGAAGCATTGGGACCGGGAGACCGTGGTGGCCAAATTTTTGCCTTACCTGGGCCTGCCCCCGGCCTACGCCCATCTGGACCGGCTGCTGGCGCTAGCCACCCTGGAAGAGCCTTTTAAGCTCTTGTCGGTCCAGGGCCGGCTGGCCCTGACGGCCGGGGCCTACCTGGCCGAGTGGCAACCCGAAGATCGGGCTGCAGCCTGGCCTTTCCTCTCGGAATTGCATTGGAGCCAGAGCAAGCAAGAAGAATTTCTGGAAAACCTGGTCTTGCTGGCTCGCCGGGAAGGCGCAACTCCGTCGCGGATTCTCTCTCGTCCGGAACTCCGGAAATACTTGAGTAAAGACGCAGGAACCCCGGCAGAAAGGGCCGAGGCTTTACGCCGTCTCCTCAAGCGCCGGGTTTCCCCCCGCCTCAGCGCCGCCCAGGATGCCTTTCAGGCTGCCTTAAGCCGCTTGGGCTTGGGGAATCACCCCCGTTTTCGCCTCAAGGCGCCCCCCGCCTTTGAAGGCCCCGATTTCCACCTGGAGATCAAATTCCGGGATGCCCCGGAGTTGCAAAAACTCCTGGAGGAATTGACCCGCCGGGTGAGCCGGGAGGAGTTTCCCCACCTTACTCGACTTTAATCCGCCTTGACTTGGGGGTTTGGGGCCTTAACTTTTTATCAGCATGTGACGTTGTTCGCGGGTGGCCTACGTTCAAGTGGCCTGCCCAAAATTTTGGGGCATTCCCCTGGGGCCGGGAGGGAACCATGGAAGAGAAAAGGACCTACCTAAAAAGGATGGCAGAAGGCCTGGAGCAACTGGACGCCAAAATTTCTGAAGTGAAAGCCAGGGCGGAAAAGGCGACCGGAGAAGCCAAGGCTGATTTTCAAAAGCGCCTGGAAGAGTTGCGTAACCAACAGGACGCGGCCCGGCAGAAGCTTAAAGAACTCAGGGAAACGGGCGCGGAAAAGTGGGAGACCATCAAGGGCAAGGCGCAAAAAGCCTGGGATGATTTGAGCGATGCCTTGGAAAAGACCAAGGAGAAACTTACCAAATAGAGCTGGGATCGGACCCAAGTTAGTCGTGATAAGGCTTATATTAGCCCCGGCTGGTCCGTTCTCACTCCATGGAATGATAAACCAAATTCCGGCTGGCGTCTCCTGGCGTCCCCCAAAGAGATGGGAGGTGAGGAACTTAGAAATGCCATGGCAGGGCAATGATAATGGCAACGGTGATTATGCCCAAAACCCACATAAAGTCCCTGGAGGAGAGGAAAGATGCTCATTATCATTAGCGACTTGCACTTCGTGGATGGGACGGCGGGGGAGCACAATGTCCCCTCCAGAGCTGTAGAATACTTTTTCAATGATGTGGCTGCCATTGCGAATAAGGAGACGAGCAATATTAAAGAAATAAAAATTGTTCTTTTGGGAGATATCTTCGATCTCTTACGTACCGAGAAGTGGTTCGATTATCCCGTCGACGAGAGGCCCTGGGGCAATAATGAAATTGCTATTGAGCAACATGCTCAGGAAATCTTGGGGTATATTATTGGACACAATGAAAATCTCCAGAGCTTTCAAAAACTGCGAGATGGCTTGGAAGGGCTCAAGCAGAAATGCCCGAAACTGGAATATGAGCCGAGATTGATTTACCTTCCTGGAAACCACGACCGGCTCATCAACCAATACAGCAGCTTGAGAGAGATGGTCTGTAACTGCCTGGGTATTCCCCGGAACCAGCATAACCCGGCAGACCCCTTCTTGAACTCCTATGAAGATGTGCGTTACGGAGTGTTTGGCCGCCACGGCCATGAGTTCGATAAATACAACTATGAAGGTGGAACCTCGTTTACCCCGCAAGATTACCGGAGAGTGCCCATCGGCGACCCCATTACTACTGAACTGATTGCCAAGTTACCCCATGAGTTGACAAAACGCATTAAGCCCCTTCCCTGGCTCAGCCAGATTGAAAAACAAAATATCAGAAGGAATTTCCAGGAGATAGAAAATGTCAGGCCTATGTCCGCCACCATTGAATGGCTGCTTTATCAGGTGCGCCAGGTGGGCTGGCTCAAAGAAGTAATTGAGGATACGGTGGATGAAGTTATAAAACTCTTTGACGCATTGGACTTTGTGAAGCTCTGGTATGAGCGCCATGATAAGTGGACGGACTGGCTCGACGAAGCGGACAAGATCCAGGCCTTCCTTTTCATCCTAAGGAATTTCAAACTCTACCGTACTGAAAAATTATGGCACCTGGCGGCGAAGGCTAAGGACTATTTTGTGAAGGACGATCTGCTGGAGGCCGCCCCCCAGGAGTTTAGCCATTTGGATCCGCACATCCGCTATATAGTCTATGGCCATACGCACGAACCCCTGGCAGTGGCAATTCGTACGGCAGGTAATGCCACGTCACCTCTGGAGCAGGTCTATTTGAATACCGGGACCTGGAGAAGCCGTCATTTTAAAGCTACCCAAGATGACTCCTTCATAACCTGGAAGAACATGACCTATGTAATTTTTTACTATGCGGGAGAGAGGGACGCCAGCTCCCCGGTTTTTGAGACTTGGACTGGCACCCTGAAAGCTTCTTAGATGTGGGGGGGGAAGCCAATAATTCATTATTGATGCTGCCCGTGATGGCTTCCCCCCATTTACCTCCCGATTAATTTGCTTGTCTCTCTTAATCCTTGCAACCCAGCCCATCATGCCTATCTTTTTATTTATTGTTCTCATTATGTGAACCGATGCCCCAGGGGCGCAAGTAACTAGCTTAATAAAGGAATTCCCCCATGGCCCAGCAGCAACGGAGTCCCAACCGCCTGGCTCAGTCCACCAGCCCTTACCTTAAGCAGCATGCCTATAATCCGGTAGATTGGTATCCCTGGGGGCCGGAGGCCCTGGAGAGGGCGCGTCGGGAGAACAAGCCCATCTTTCTGAGCATCGGCTACTCCACCTGCCATTGGTGCCATGTCATGGCCCATGAATGCTTTGAAGATGCGGCCATCGCCGCCATGATGAACGAAAATTTCATCAACATCAAACTGGACCGGGAAGAGCGCCCCGACCTGGATGAGACCATGATGAACGCGGTGCAGGCGCTCACCGGCCGGGGTGGCTGGCCCTTGAGCGTCTTTCTGACCCCGGACCTGAAACCTTTTTACGGGGGCACCTATTTCCCTCCCGAGGACCGGGCTGGGCTGCCGGGTTTCCCGCGCCTGCTTCAAGCCCTCACCCAGGCCTATCGCCAGAACCAGGCGCAAATTGCCCAACTCTCCGCCCAGCTCCTGGAACACTTGCAGCTCATGGGGAAGATGCCGGAGGAAGGTGGCCCACCCACCCGGGAACAGGTGGATCAGGCCGCCCACCTCCTGATGCAGGATTTTGACCCAGAGCATGGCGGCCTCGATGGCGCTCCCAAATTTCCCCGGGCGCTGGAGCTGGGTTTCCTGCTTAATTATTATCGCTACTCGGGTGAGGCCCAGGCTTTGGAAAAGGTGGCCTTTACCCTGGAGAAGATGGCCCGGGGCGGCATCTACGACCAGTTGGGGGGCGGCTTCCATCGCTATACCGTGGACGCCGCTTGGGTGGTGCCCCATTTTGAAAAAATGCTCTATGATAACGCCCTGCTGGTTCCCCTTTATCTGGCTCAATATCAGCTAACCGGCAATCCTCTGGGCCAGCGCATCGCCCGGGAAACCCTGGATTTTATTTTGCGGGACCTGGGAGCGCCCCAGGGCGGGTTTTTTGCGGCCTGGGATGCGGATAGCGAAGGGGAGGAAGGAAAGTATTACGTTTGGACCCAGGCCGAAGTGGAAAAGATCGTGGGGATAAAAGACGCCCCCCTGGTGGTGGCGGCGCTGGGGCTGAGCCCGGCGGGAAACTTCGAAGGAAAGAATATCTTGACCCGGCCCTGGTCTCCGGCCGAGTTGACGGCCCGTTTCTCCTTAAGCCAGGGACAGGTGGAGCAAATCCTGGCAGAGGCGATTAAGCGCTTGCACCAGGCCCGGGCCCAGAGGGTGCCCCCCCACCGGGATGAAAAAATCATCGTTTCCTGGAATGGCCTGACCATTTCCGCCCTGGCCCTGGGGGCCCAGGTTTTAGGGGATACGCGCTATTATGCGGCCGCGGCGCAATCGGCCAGGTTTCTTGTTAAGGAGCTTTTCCGAAAAGAGGGTCTTTTACGGATCTGGGCGGCGGGTGCGGTGAGCGTTCCCGGATTTTCCGAAGATTATATCTGCCTGGCCAACGCCCTTCTGGACCTGTATGAGACGGATTTTGACCCCGCCTGGCTGGCCCAGGCCAAGCGCCTGATGGATTTGCTGGAGGAGAAATTCCTGGACGCGAGTGACGGCACGTATTTCTATGTGGCCCGGGACCAGGAAACCCCTCTGGTCCGTTCCAAGAGCGTCTACGATCAGACCATTCCCTCGGGCAATTCCATGGCCGCCCGGGTCTGCCTCAGACTTTATCGGCTTACCGAGGAGGCGCGTTATCAGCGAGCGGGCCCTGACCATCCTGCGCCGCTTTCAGACCCAGGCCCAGGCAAATCCCTGGGCCTTTGGCCATTTGTGGGGGGTGCAGACCCTCTACCTCACCCCGCCCCTGGACCTGACCCTGGTGGGGAACCCTGACCAGCCCCAGGTAAAAGAGATGTTGCAGACCATTTACCGCGGTTTTTTCCCGGAGAGGCGCCTGGTCTTGAAAAATCCGGCAGATTGTGCCGCGCTGGAGGAACTGGTTCCCGCGGCCCGGACTTGCGCCCCCGGGGGGGAGGCCCCGGTGGCTTACCTCTGCCACGCCTTTGCCTGCCGCCCTCCCATTACCGACCCTGAGGAACTGGCCCATCAATTAGAGCAGTGCCGGCCGTAAAGGCCGACAGGCGGGAGGAGCCAGACAGAGCGGGGATTATCCTGTTGTCCCTTGGGTGGTTATATCTTATAATGCCGCCAAAGGTGCCAGGGAGGGTGCCCGCATGGGCCGCGATGACTATCTGGAGCTGGTGCGTAACTTAACCCGGTCCACCCTAGAGCTATTCTGTCCCGCAAAGCTAGCCGCCTTTGAAGAGGATTTCGCCTCATTGGCCCTGACCGCGGGGGCGCCTCACGTTTCGGAAAAAATCGAAATTTTTAAAACCCGGGATCAGGGACTGGACACTACCCTGGTGGCGGGTATGTTTTTCCAGGTGATGCTGGAGGCGGAAAAATTCCCGGCCAGCATCCCGGAGCGAGTATCCTTTGTGCGCAAAGAGGCCAAGAATTTTCTGGTCCAGCGCCTGGCGGGCCAGATCACCCTGTCTCAATTCTTCCGCCTCCTGAATCTCATCGAAGAAAATGTCCAGCATTATTTCCAACACCTGGAAGGCGCCTGGGCTCCCCCTAAGCCCGGACCTCTGCCTGAACCTGCCCGGCCTCTCCCCAAGCCTATACTTGGCAAGGGGGAAGAGTTGCGCCAGGCTTTATCCCAGGTGAATTTGCCCCAGAAGGGGAGGCGCATCACGGCCGAGGGCCTTTTGGCCTTTCTCCTGGGCACCGAAGGCCGTTGGTTCCGTCTGTTGGACCTGGAGGCCCACTTTAGGGTGAACAAAAAGACCGCCTGGAGTTATTTAAACCTGCTCCTCAAGGCCGGCCTCCTGGAACACAACGGCGAGAAGGCCAACCGGGTGCGCTATGTCCTGGCGAGCCCCTTCCGAGCCCCCAACTCCAGCCCCGACGCCGCTGGTTAGGGTGAATTAAATAGACTCTCCTGGCGTCCATTTTCCCAGGGCCTCCACTCCGTAGGGGCGTGATAAAGCATAATTACTCGCCCTCTTAATTTCTGGCCCACCCTCAAAATCACAAAAATTATGGCAAAAAGTGCCTGGGGCGGATATATTGATAATTTTAGGGGTGGGGAAAAATTAACTCAGGGCCCAGCCATGGCCTGGATCTTGCTCTCTGGTCCACCTAGGATTCCTTCACACACATTTTTCCCTGTTTAACCAAGGTCTGCCAAAGCAAGGATTAGATGCAATGCCCAGAGGAAAAGAACGCCCCAATCGGGGGCTGAAATTGGAAATTACGGTGATTCCTTCTAAATGCTGGGATTGGACCCTGGCCGATATCGCCCGCCATCTGGGGAATGGACCCCTGTTGTGGCCAGGCGGAGTGGGGCGGTCCCAGGGGGTTAAATTCGTGCATTATGAGATCAAGAAGAAACGGGGTCGCAAACCCAAGGCTCAAGGAGCGCCGGCTCGGCAGTTTGCGCCAGATTCCTCCAGCAAGACCCAGACTTGATAGCTCCCTGTCCCGGCCTCCGGCAGCAAGTAAGCGATGTTAAACCAAAAGATCACCATTCGGGGTGCCCGGGAGCATAATCTCAAGAATATCGACCTGGAGCTGCCTCGAAATCAGTTCATTGTGATAACCGGGGTGAGCGGCTCCGGGAAGTCCACCCTGGCCTTTGATATCCTCTATGCCGAGGGCCAGCGCCGGTATGTAGAGAGCCTTTCGGCTTACGCCCGGCAGTTCCTGGAACTCATGGACAAGCCGGATGTAGAGTATATCGAGGGCCTCTCTCCGGCCATTGCCATCGAGCAGCGCAGCGCTTCCAAGAATCCCCGCTCCACCGTGGCCACCTCCACGGAGATTTATGATTACCTCAGGGTGTTGTTCGCCCGGGTGGGGACCCCTCATTGCTATCAATGCGGCCGGGCCATCTCTTCTTTGGGCGTCCCCCAAATGGTGGATCAGATTCTGGCTCTCCCCCAGGGCAGCCGGATCACCATCCTGGCGCCGGTGGTGGTGAATCGCAAAGGCGAGCACCAGAAGCTCCTGGAAAGGCTGCAGCAGGAGGGCTATAGCCGCATCCGCCTCAATGGCGAGGTCATGGAGCTGGAAGAGGTTCCCCTCCTGGATAAAAATAAGCGCCATACCATCGAGGCGGTGGTGGACCGCCTGGTCATCAAGCCGGACCTGGGGACCCGACTCACTGACTCCTTGGAGCTGGCCCTGGGGCTGGCCGAAGGGGTGGTGCGGGTGGTGGTCCAGGGAGGCGAGGAGCTGCTGTTCAGCGAGAAGTTCGCCTGCGATCACTGCGGCGTCAGCCTGCCGGAACTCACCCCCCGCCTCTTTTCCTTCAATAGCCCCCAGGGGGCCTGTCCGGCCTGCAGTGGCCTGGGCACCCGGATGGTGATCGATCCTGACCTGGTGGTGCCCAATCCGGATTTGAGCCTGCGGGAGGGAGCGGTGCGCCCCTGGGCCCAGCGCCATTCCCTGCGCCATCAGCAGCTCCTGGAGGCCCTGGAGCAGCACTATCACTTCTCCATTCACACCCCGTTTAAGGACCTGCCTCCCGAGGTCCAACAGGCGCTGCTCTATGGCTCTAAGGGTCAGCCCATCAATTTCTTTTATGAACAGGGCGGGCGCCGTTACTATACCGCCCGGCCCTTCCCCGGGGTGATACCCCTGCTTCAGGAGCGGTATCAAGAGACGGATTCGCCCCTGATCCGGGAAGAGGTGGAGCAGTATATGAGTATCCGGCCTTGCCCGGATTGCGAGGGAGCCAGGCTCAGAAGGGAGGCCCTGGCGGTGAGGATAAATGGCGCCAATATCAGCGAAATGACCCGCTTCACCGTGGATCAGGCCCTGGATTGGTTCGGTCGCCTTCATCTCAGCCCCCGGCAATTTGAGATTGCCCGCCGGCTTTTTAAGGAAATCACCGAGCGCCTGGTGTTTCTCCAGGAGGTGGGCCTCGCTTATCTTTCCCTGGACCGGGCCACCGCCACCTTAGCCGGAGGGGAGGCCCAGCGCATCAGGTTGGCCACCCAGATCGGCTCCAAGCTGAGCGGGGTGCTCTACATCCTGGATGAGCCCAGCATCGGCCTCCATCCCCGGGACACCCAGAAACTTTTGCACACCCTCAAGATGCTGCGGGATCTGGGCAATACCGTGATCGTGGTGGAGCACGATCCGCAGACCATCCGACAGGCCGACTATGTGGTGGACATGGGTCCGGGAGCGGGCAGGGAAGGGGGGAGGGTGGTCTTCGGCGGTCCCCCGGGAGAGCTGCTGCGCCAGCCCCAATCCCTCACCGGTCTCTACTTATCCGGGCGGCGGGAGATCCCCCTGCCCCGCCGCCGCCGCCGGCCCCAGCAATACCTGATCCTTAAGGGGGCCCGGGGCCACAACCTCCAGGACCTGGAGGTAGCCGTGCCCCTGGGGGCCTTAACCTGCGTCACCGGCGTCTCTGGCTCCGGGAAGAGCACCCTGATCATGGATACCCTCTATCTGGCCCTGCGCCAGAAACTCTACCGGGCCAAGATTCCCGCGGCCCCGTACGGAGCTCTTCTGGGGGTAGAACACCTGGATAAGGTGATCAATATCGACCAGAGTCCCATCGGCCGCACCCCCCGGTCCAACCCGGCCACCTATTCCGGACTCTTTACCCAGGTCCGGGAGCTCTTTGCCCAGGTGCCGGAGGCCCGCCTGCGGGGCTATAAACTGGGCCGCTTCAGCTTCAATGTCAAGGGAGGCCGTTGCGAAGCCTGCCGGGGAGAGGGGATCAACAAGATCGAGATGCACTTTCTGCCGGATGTCTACGTGCGCTGCGAGGTCTGCCGGGGCCTGCGCTACAACCAGAGTACCCTGGAGATCCGTTACAAGGGGAAGAATATCGCCGAGGTCCTGGAGATGACGGTGGACCAGGCCCTGGAATTCTTTGGGGTCGTGCCCGCTCTCCGGGACAAGCTCAAGACCCTGGCGGACGTGGGTCTGGGCTATGTGCAGTTGGGGCAGTCGGCCACCACCCTGTCGGGAGGTGAGGCGCAGCGCCTCAAGCTCTCCCGGGAACTGAGCAAACGGGCCACCGGCCGCACCCTCTACATCCTGGACGAGCCCACCACCGGGCTGCATCTGGCGGACATCGAAAAACTCCTGCTGGTGCTCAATCGCCTGGTGGAGGCGGGCAATACGGTGATCATCATCGAACACAACCTGGAGGTCATCAAGACCGCGGACTGGCTCATCGATTTAGGCCCGGAAGGGGGAGACGGGGGAGGCCAGCTGGTGGCCGCGGGCTCGCCCGAGGAACTGGCCCGGCACCAAGAGTCCTACACCGGGCAATTCTTGCGGCCTCTGCTGCATTAATATTGGGGCCGAGGGCCTCTCTCCCCCAACTCTGGTGACCATTGATAACGCCTGGTGAAGGCAGGGCCGGGGTAATCGCGGTCACCTCTCATTATCGTCATCATAACGAATCATTTTAAACATTTGCAGATCGCGGGATATATAGCGAAGCTGTCGAAAAAGTCTCTTTGAGTTTATCCCTATCGCTGTTATGGATTTTTCGGCGGAATTTTTATGATCTTTTTGATTACCACCCTTTCCTATTGGGTGACTTTTTTAAATCTGATCCGCCTGCCTTCAGTTTTACGCATGGGCCAACCCATAGTTCATGATCTTTTCTATATTATGGATAAGGCAGTACAGCAGCCATTGGATATTCACCTTGACCTTGCCTCTTAGAGTGAAGCGGTCTAATCGCTTGTTAACTCGAATATTGGCAAAAACGGGCTCTGCTATGGCCAGGCGTTGGGGATAAATTTTGCGCCCCTGATCGGTTTCTATTCTCTCCACCATCTGTTTTGAGAGATTAATTCCTTCAGTGCCAATCGGAACTGATAGGTGCTTACGTTTGGCGCCCGTACCATAGAGACACCGAGGTCTTAGCGGGCAACCCCGGCAATCTTTTTCAGCCGCCACATATTTGCGATAGACGTTACCATGGTTGATATATCGTTTGACCTGCAGCTTGAGAACTTTTCCATGAGGGCAGATATATTGATCCAAGGTCTCATCATGGTGAAAGTCTTTTAAAGTAAATCTCCTGGCTCGACGTCGTTTTTGGGTGGCGAACCTCGGGTCTCGATTGCGGAACTTTCTATCCGGAATATAGGCGTCCAGCTCCAACTCCTGGCACTTCCTTAAATTGACCAAAGTATGATAATTGCTGTCTGCGGTGAAGATCTTCCCGGTAAGGCAGTCCGCCCCGTGGCCAATGCTCTGTAAGTTGGCCAGCGTCCCCTCCAGCATGGGCGGAACATGGCCATGGTCTTGCCCATTGCCGAAGGCCTCCCCATGAATGATCACTTGGTGCTTGCCATCTATCAGGGCCTGGCCATTATATCCCTGAATGGTCCCGTGGGAAGTCATCATCTTGGCTGAGTCATTATCAGTAAGGTTGCTCTGATTTTCTTTGCCAGTAGTGCCCATCTTGGGCTGGTTCTCAGCCAGCCACTTCTCAATGAGGTCTGCCTTCTTTTGCAATTTCTCCACCTGTTTCTGCCGGCTGGTGCCCGAAGTCCTGGACTCGGAAATGTCTTCCTCCCTTCGGTCTGCTTGCATCTGCTCTTCCAGCAGCTGCGCCACCTTGACCTCGATCTTCTCCTTTTTCCGATGCAACTCGGCCAGGGTACCGCTCCATTCTTTGGAGGCATTGGAAGGCAGTTTGCAGCCGTCCAAAGCAAACATAGTTCCTCCCAGAAGGTTCATCTCCTCACAGACCAGCAACACATCCCTAAAAAGAGGCAGAATCTCGTTCTTCATGGAGGAAACAAAGGCCGCAATGGTGCTGTGATCAGGATGCTGGCCACAAGCTAACGCCATGTAGATCACGTTCTCGCGACAAGCCTGCTCGATCTTCCGTGAGGATATCAGCCCCCGGGAATAGGCCAGTAACACCACCTTCAAAAGGATCTTGGGATCATAAGCTACTCGGCCTGTCTCATCATTACGGTATTTGCCATCAAAAATGGACATATCTATTCGCTTTTCCACCAGGGTATGAATGGCAAACTCCAATGTTCCAGGCATCAACTGGTCTTCCAGAGAAACCGGTAATAGAACTCTTTGACGATAGTCATAGATCTTATATCTGGCCATGTCTTATCCGCTAAAGATATTTTATTTTCATCAATAATTAACGCCAAGGATAGCACAGAATAGACATTTATTAAATATTATAATTGGTTAGAAAATATTATGCGTGAATTGAAGAAGATGAAAATTGCACGGAAATAATCGGGCGAGAACCTTTTTCGACAGCCTCAGCAGTTATTCGCAGTCCTGATATTCCGTCTGCCCACCCGCAAGAGGGTACAATCTACTCCCGCAGCTTCCCATGATCTGCTCCGGTGTATATCGCTTCCTGCTCATCTCCCTGCCTCCCTTCGATCCAATACTCTAACATAACCTGTGGACCAGTTTTTGGGGGGCAGGTCACTATAATCCTGGTGGCAGAAAGCTATAGAAACTTCTTGACATTTTAAGCTGGAAGTCCTGGATAAAGAGGGGCAGTTGGAGGACGGCTAACGGCCCTTCTCCCCCCGCCGATCCTGGCAGGGACGCTACTTCTACCTTCAAGCCTTCCCTGGCCCTCAATCACTTTACCAATATTTACAATCGGGATTTTGGAGACGGCGCTCTAGGGCAGAAATACAACTCTGGCAAAATCAAGAGACCGGCGATAACGCATGAATATATTTTTGCTAGCTAAAAATATGGCTATCAAGAGATTGGCCAGGATTATTGGAATCAGCGTTTGGAGCAAATGCATGTGCTTGTCGGCGCCTAAATATCCGTCACCAAAAAGAGCAGAATTGACGACGTAAAAAACGGAGACCGAGGCATAATAAATAGTGGCCAGCAGCCAAGAGAGAACCTGGTTCTGGCCAAGGTTTGAAACTCTCTGGATCAGAACGATAAAAGGAAACGCGAAAAAACTCAGGAGAGACAGAAATAAATATGAATTAACGCTCATTTTTTCAAATATGGTCGCCAAGGAGAAAAACCTAGAGGATAACCTGATATCAATTCGGCCCATGTTCGTTTCAGCTATTTGGCCCAAGTACCTCGGAAGCCAATTCATGCTTAGGGACAGGCCTTTGCCGAGCATAGTTAGGTAGGCCCCAGGCTCATAGATAAACGGCAATAAGTACCTAACCTTTGAAACACGGCCCACTTCCGGGCAGGCATGGTTTTGCTGCACTCCTTCCGTATACCAATTCTTCCCTATGAGCATCTTGCATTTCTCTGGCAGCCCCAGCAGTCTTAAGCCTCGCTCAGGGTTAGAGAGTTCAGGCAAGATAGTGCCGAAGACTGTGTCGGTTGCGTTGCACAAATTAATTGACGCCGAGTGATTGAATTTAGGCCCGATCAAGCCTTGAAATAAAGGCGGAAGCAGAACCGCGGGAACAATGGTGGCCAAAAACAATATGGCGGTCCTTTTGTCTAGTGCTTTTTGAATCAATAGGTTGAGGCCCAAGGCTACAGCTAAAAATAATGGAAAGAGGAAATGCTGATGTTTGGACAGCCCGAGGAACAACAAGGCGCCAGCCGCGACCAGCCAAAGGTGGAATCGGCGGGGGCGACGCAAATCCAAATAGACCACCAGGCCCAGGCTCATGAGAAGACCAACCACTGAGGAAAACTCGAGATAAAGTGTATTGGCGTACAGGGTGTTAACGGGATCAAAAATGAATAACGCCGCCAAAAAGCTAAATAGAACCCCAATCTTTACATTGAAGTTATAAAAAAGAAAACATAGAGAGAGGCAAATGAACAAAAGAACCAAAATGGAAAAAAGCCCCAACTTCTTCAAGTCAAATAAACATAATTCTTGATGGACAGCCAAACAACGGATTGCGCTTAAGACGTAGATGGGGGCGACGAGAAAGATACCGGAACTCAAATAACTAAGGTGGCGTTCCTTTGTCATGACATAAAGCCTGATGGGCCTTTCTGGGGTAGCTTCCTTATATATTTTTTGGTCTTTCTGGGGATAGATTCCAAACAGTTCCATTATTCTGATCATGTCATAACTGTTTCCGTAACCAATCATCGGTTCATGGGCCACTAGGACTACCCCTCGAATGTATCCAAGGAAAAGAAGTGCTATCATAACTTTCGCCGCATGGCGATTGAAGTTCATCTATTTACTCTTGAACAATTTATCCGATATTATGCGGCAGGCTAGTCCACCGCAGTTAAAAACCGGTTTTCGGCAGCCCTCTCACCGAGTTTAACCCAGACAAGTTTTCTCTTTTGTAGCCAAATTGTCTCGTGGGAGGCATGATAGCAAAAATTTCAATGAATTTGTCAATCCACAAGCCGGGCATAGTAATTTTTCCAAAAATTTGGCCATACCTGCCCCTCAGAATCCAGATCCTTCACTGCCGTGGAGCTTAAGGACCCAAGGCCAGCACTGATTGGTAGTGGTGAGCCAGGGGAAAGGCTGAGGCTATATGGACATACCACCTCCGGGCGTGATAGGAAACTCTGGTGTTCGCTGACTGCAACATATCTCCTATGTGCAAAGTCAAGATAGCCGAGGTGGTGCGATATCCGGTTAGAATCCAAGCCAGTCTCCTATTCGTGGTTCCCCACGCAAGTGGGACCGCCGCATATCTTGCCAAAACAGAAGATTATCGCCGGATAGGTAAAAAATCTTGATATGATCTGAATAGCTTGAATTTTCGGTCG
The DNA here is from genome assembly GCA_963739295.1 of uncultured delta proteobacterium. Lineage (GTDB taxonomy): Bacteria > Desulfobacterota > Desulfobaccia > Desulfobaccales > 0-14-0-80-60-11 > CAVTZS01. The sequence goes on from CAVTZS010000003.1 coordinate 142,667, forward strand.
CTTGATAAGTTTCCAGTCATAGCAGATCGAAACACTCACTTGGCTTTTTTCTGATGAACAGTGTATATTCTTTTCATGAACTAATCCTCGACAAAAGGAAAGCCGAAGTAGTTGTCAACGCCGAAACTATATACGGCTCAACCTAGACGAGATCACGCCGCGCCGGTTACCAGCATGTTGTTAAGCTTCTTGATCAAAAAGGGGTCATCTGAAAGTATGATGGCAGGCATTTTGAGATCATCGGCAAGCTAACCTCAGTAGAGACGTTCGCTACCGGTCGTGGTATCCGTGAGCTATCCCGACTTAACAAAGTTTATGGCAGAGGGCGCTGGCGCAAACGCAAAGGTATTGCCACGGTTCGGTTACCAGATGGTTCGGAGCGGCGCGCTGAACTTCATTGGTATGAATCGACAGGTATCGGCAAGAAGGAATTCAAAATTAAGCGATTTATAGGTTAAACCCATGAAACAGCCATTCGTTATATGCATTCGCAATGATGACTATCCAGCCTCCTTGGAGAAGCGCAAGCTTTACGTTAAGCTTCCCGACACAGAGGCGGAAAAACATCATCATGTAAGGGTAATCGACGAATCAGGAGAGGATTATCTTTATCCTGAAGCGTATTTCGTGGCGGTTGAGCTATCTGATGAGACTAGGCAAGCGATCATGACAGAAGCGGAAGTGGTGAAAAAGCCGCCGATTCCACTGAAGGATATCGTCAAGGAAAAGTACGTCGTCTGCCTCGAATGCGGCCAGAAGATGCGGACCTTGAAGGCGCATATTAAAAAAGCTCACAATCTGCTACCAGAGGAGTATTTCAAGCGCTATGGTTTGGGTGCCAAGAAGTATCCTTTGGTGTGCAAGGAATACTCCGAGCAACGCCGGAAACTGGCGAAGGAGAAGGGATTGGGAGCGGCCAGGGGGAAAGCTGCTAAGACTGCTTAGAGCGGGCAAGAAGAATTTTTAATCGTATTAGCAGAGAGTTAGGACTGACCTTGATTTCTTATGTGCACCACCGTGGTCCCTTTTTTTCTCTCTTTAAGCCGAGAAGTGAAGATATACTACAAATAGGTAGAATTTTCAGCAAGTTGATAAGTGTCAGATCATAGCAGTATATTGCCTCACCCTTACGGTCTTTTGGGAGAACCTACCAACAGTTCGCTCACCTTGCTCAACAACGCCTCATATCTGAAAGGTTTCTGGATGAAGGCGATTCCCTCATCCAATACGCCATGATGGACGATGGCATTTTCCGTATGCCCGGACATAAAGAGGACTTTCATTTCGGGGCGTTGGGGCGTCAACCGATCCACGAGTTCCCGGCCGCCCATCTTGGGCATCAGGACATCCGTCAACAATAAGTGGATCGGGCTCGGGTGCTCTTTGCTGACCCGCAGCGCGGCGCGGCCGCTGTCCGCCTCCAGGATGGTGTAGCCATTTCGCTCCAAGATCTTCCTGGCCACCTGGCGCACCACCTCCTCATCCTCCACCAGCAGGATGGTTTTAGCAGCCCCCGGGCCTGCCGCCGCAGATACCGGGGGAAGGGCTGCCGCCTCCCGGGGTTGATCTACCCGGGGAAGATAAATTTTGAACGTGGTTCCCTGTCCAGGTTCGCTATATACCCAAATATGGCCGCCACTCTGTTTGACGATGCCATAAATCATGGATAAGCCCAGCCCGGTCCCTTGGCCCTGTTCTTTGGTAGTAAAGAAGGGCTCAAAAATATGTGATTCGGTTTCCTCATCCATCCCCAGCCCGGTATCGCTAACCGCCAGCATCACGTAGGGACCGGGCTGGACCTCCAGGTGCTGCCGGGTATAGGACTCATCCAAGTCCACGTTGGCAGTCTCAATGGTGAGCTTCCCCCCTTGGGGCATGGAGTCCTTGGAGTTGAGAACCAGGTTTAAAATGACTTGTTCGATCTGCCCCGGGTCTGCCATGACCCTACCCAAACCTGGGCTGCCCAGGGTGGCCAGTTCGATTTCCTCCCCCATAAGACGCCGAAGCATCTTGCCCAGATTATCCACCACTTCATTAAGATCTAGATTCTTCGGTTGGAAGATTTGTTTGCGGCTGAAGGCCAGGAGCTGACGGGTCAAGGAGGCCGCCCGGTCTGCCGCTCTTTTGATTTCCTCCACGTCCTGACACCGGGGATCATCATCCTGGAGGTCCAGGAGCAGGAGATCGCTGTAGCCGCCGATGGCGGACAACATGTTGTTAAAATCGTGGGCAATGCCCCCTGCCAACCGTCCCACCGCTTCCATCTTCTGGGCCTGGCGGAGCTGTTCTTCGATTTGGCGTAAAGCCTCCTCGGTTTGCTTGCGCTCGGTGATGTCACGGATCAGAGTCAGAATCCTGGTGCCGTCGGCTGTCTGTAAAACAGTGGCATTGATCTCCACAGGGACGGTGCGGCCGTTCCGGCTTAGGTAATCCACTTCTAGGTTGCGGACAAAGCCCCGGGCGGCGCATTTCCCAACCTCGGCGATATTGCGCTCCCGGTCATGGGGCGCGGTCCATTGCAGTACATTTCTGCCAAAAATCTCCTCCAGCCTCTGGTGCCCCGTCAGTCGCACGTACTCTGGATTGGCGTCCAACACCATTCCCTGGGAGTCAATGATGACATAGCCGGTGTGAGTGGTCTCCACCAGGGCCCGATATTTAGCCTCGCTCTGACCCAGCGCCTCCTCGGCTTGCTGGTGCGAGGTGATGTCCCGGGCGATGCTGGAGACGCCCACGATCCTGCCCGAGGCGTCCTTGATGGGCGATATGGACAGAGAGATATGGATCCGCTGGCCGTCCTTCCTCAGACGCACCGTTTCATAATGAGCGATTTTCTCTCCTGATTTAATTTTCTTAAGAAATTTCGCTACTTCATCGGGGCGGTCAGGTGGGGTTAGTATGGATATGGGCTGCCCGATGACCTCGTCCGCGGCATAGCCGTAAATCTTTGTGGCCCCTGAGTTCCAGTTGGTAATTTCCCCTTCCAGGGTCTTGCCAATAATCGCATCCTCAGACGATTCGACAATGGCAGCCAGACGGGATCTGACCTCCTCCGCCTCCTTCCGTTCGGTGATATCGATCATCACCCCCTGGAGAAACAGGGGCTCACGATTCGCATCCCGCACCAGGATTGCCTGGGCGCGGAACCAAACCTCGCGGCCAGACCTGGCCTGCATCCGTAATTCGGTAAGCAGCGGTTCCCCTGTGGCCGCCAAGCGGGTGATCTCCTGCAATAAACGATCGCGGTCATCGGAATGAACCTGGTTTGTCCAGATCTCGGGATCGGTACGGTACTCCTCCGGTGAAACCCCCAATATGGCCTCTACCTGGGGACTGACATAAATTATGCTTCTGGCCGCATCCAGGGCGATCATGAAGGTTACCGCCGGCATTTGTTCCACCAGCAAACGGAATTTTTCTTCTGACTTCTTAAGCGCCTGCTCCGCCTGCTGGCGCTCTTTGATTTGCCGCTGCAATGCCTCATAGGCAGCCTTGAGGGCCGCAGTCTGTTCCAGCTCGGAACGCAGGCGGTCATTTTCTATGGCCACCTGGGCTCCATATGATAACTCCCGGCCCAGGGCCAGCATGGTGATAACTTCGTTGTTGTGACGGTTCACCCCGTCATCTGCCTGACCCTGCTCCCCGAAGCTGTAGAAACCGGCAATGGGCACCTCGGGGATGATATTGCCTATGGCCTGAATCTCTTCGCCGATCCTTTCCTCCAGGATTCTGGCCCTGAGGGCGCAGGAGAAGACCAGAACCAATGCCGGGTCGGTGATGGACCCCCGTAGCAGCGCCTTGCGGAAAGCCTCTTGTCCCGCGGCGATCAGGTTGTCCGGGTCTGCTTCCATAATCGTCAAGACGGTGCCTTCCTCCACAGGCTGGGAAAAACGCAGGCCCCCGCTGCCGGTAAAATAACTGGCCACATTGATACTGAACTGCCCATAGGGGTCGGGAAGGCCTACCGGCCGTTTGGTGGTCAGGGTCAGATGCTTTCCCTCCAGAACTTCCCGGGCACTCCCCTGCAGCTGGCAGTAAACCTCGCCGGCTGGCTTGCCGTCCAACTCCAGCACTTCGTGACTTAAGGATCGGGTCACCGTAGCCTTCTTAAGCGTCGGATAAAAACCATGGGCCAGGGCGATGCCGTAGCGCAGCCGGGTCTCGAAGACTGCGATCATGACGCTGTCTGGCAAGGCCTGCCGCCCCCAAAGGATATAGTTCTTTTCCATCCGCCAATCGTCCGCGGACCCTGCGCCGATTATGGGAAGCCGTCCCTGGGACAGCCGTTTAAGCTCCTCCAGGATCTCAAAGCTGCGGGAATCGGCGGATTTGGTGTTACCGGGCGAAAACAAGAGGCCGAAAGCCGATTTGCCCTGGAGGGTCAATTCCGACCAGATGGGGCTGTCCGGGATGGAGAAAAACGGAGAGATATCAGGCGCGCTTACCGCCTGGTGCACCGCCTGGAGCCAATTCCGGGAGACCCCCTTCCCAATCCCTACCCGTACTCGCAGGTAAGGGGAAGCCAGCGCTACTGCCACCACGCTCTGCCAGTGCGGCCCGTTACAGATTTCCCCGGCGGTGGTCGCTCCCAGCACCGGGGCATTGCCTGCCACTCCATTAATTCCCGCCAGCAACTCTTCGAGCTGGTAATGAACTGAAGCAAAAACCAGTAGGGCCGAAAGGGAATATTTTTTTATTCCTGCCAACGCCTTTCTGGTTACCTCAATCCCCAGGGCCAAGGCATCCTCTCCCTTTCCTACTCCATACCCTACCTCCAACAGTCTGTTTTCCATGATCTTTAAATCGGCATCTTTTTTTGAAACTAAATTGGGCACTTAACCTTCTCTTAGCCCTGATGGTCCCGTTCCTTTAAGGAGGGTCATGGCGGGGCTAATTCCCCCCTCGTTTCTGGTCTACTCAGAATTCTCTCTTTCCATTATACTCACCCTACCGGGGAAAAAATTCTACCGCGGCACACCTGTAAGGTATGAGACCGGAAATGCCCGACGCCGACACGACCCACCTGGGCCCACCGGAGGAATCGTCCTTCTGGCAGCAGACCCTGGGCCTGACGTGGCCCTTCTGGGTGGCCAACCTCATGGAGATGATCGAACGCTTAGCCTATTACGGCGTGCGGGTCGTCATCCCCATCTATATCGCCCAGGCTGATGAGATCGGCGGACTCCACTTCAGCCAGAGCGACAAGGGGTTCATCTTCATGTGGTGGGCCCTGATGCAGTCTGCGCTACCGGTGTTCACGGGGGGATTCGCCGACCGCTATGGCTACAAGAAGCAGATCGTGGTGGCCGTCCTGTTAAAAGTGGTGGGGTACGTCATGATGGCCACCCAGCGCGCCTTTTGGCCGTTCTTCACCGGATGCCTGGTGCTGGCCGCGGGAACCGCGGTCTTCAAGCCGCCCATCCAGGGAACCTTTGTCAAAACTCTCACGGAGAAGACCTCCGGGGTGGGCTGGGGTTTTTTTTACATGGTGGTCAACATCGGCGGTTTCCTGGGCCCCCCGCTGGCCCATTTTCTGTGCGGCATCTCTTGGCCCATGGTCTTCTATGGATGTGCTGCGCTGGTTGCCTTTAACCTGCTGTGGCTTCTCTCCTACCAGGCAGTGGATTCAGGGGCCGACCGGTCCACCGGCGTCTGGCAGGTGGTGGTCACCACAGCCCGACAGATCCTTAACGGCCGGCTGCTCGCCTTCATTCTCATTGCTTCGGTATTCTGGGCCGTGCTGATGCAGCTCTGGGACATGCTGCCCAATTTCATCGTGGACTGGGTTGACAGTTCCTCCCTGGCCAGACACCTGCCGGAGTTCATGCTTTCCCGGGATGGGTCCCGAGGCCTCCAGCTCGCCCAGGAGTGGGTGATCAACTTTAACCCTTTTCTGATCATTCTCTTCGTGGCGCCGCTATCCTGGTATGTCAACCAGAAGATGCGACGGCTCACCTCCATCTTTTTCGGCTTTGTCATCGCTAGCCTGGGGGTCTATGCCGCGGGTTTAAGCATGTCCATTTACCCCTGCCTGGCCGGCATCGCCTGCTTCTCGGTGGGGGAGATGATGTGCTCCCCCAAGATGAACGAGTACCTGGGCGTGATTGCGCCTGCGGACCAGAAGGCGCTGTACATGGGCTATGCCAACCTCCCCGTGGCCCTGGGTTGGGGCTACGGGTCTTTTATCGGTGGCCAGATCTATGAACGTGCCGGAGAAAAGGCCGGACTGGCCCTGCGGTACATGTCTGAAGTGCTTAAGGTGCATGAGCTTCCGCACCGCTCCCAGGCCTTCGCCACCTTGACGGAGATGCTGGGCCAGACCCCGGCCCAGGTAACCAGGCTCTTGTGGGACCAGTACGATCCCAGCCGCGTCTGGACGCCCTTTGCCATCGCGGGTATCCTGGCCGCCATGGCCTTGTTGGTCTTCAATCACTTGGCCCGGCGCTGGCAGGATGTAAACGCCTGACAGATAATTTACTCAGAATGGACCCCTTGCCAGGAGATGCAGGCCTCTAGCCCCCACCATTCGGACCCCAGGGCCGGCTCCATGATGGTGCCGGTTCTGGCGTTTTTCTCCTTAGGCCTGATACTTTTGCTGCGACACGAGATGTGGCAAGACGAATGGCAGGCCTGGCTCATTGCCACGGCCAGCCCTTCCCTCCCGGATCTGTTCCTGAACCTCAGATATGAAGGCCATCCGGGCCTCTGGCACTTCGGTCTCTTTCTGATTAGCCGGGTTACTCATAGCCCGCTGGGCATGCAGTTGCTGCACCTGCTGGTGGCCACCTGTTCCGTTTACGTTTTTCTCAAATATTCCCCCTTCACCTGGCCGGAAAAGATCCTGTTCATTTTCGGATACTTCTCCTTCTATGAATATGCCGCCATTAGCCGCAACTATGGGCTGGGGGTCCTGGGGCTTTTTTCCTTTTGCGCTATCTTTTGCGTGCCCCCGCCCAGAAATTATCTTCTTCTGGCCGTTATCCTGTTTTTGTTATTCCAGACCAGTGTTTATGGCTTAATGATCGCCATGGTTTTGGGAGTAATTTTATTTGGGGCTGCTTTTCGGGACCAGGCCGCCAGTACCTGGAAGGCTATCGCGGTCCTCGTTATAGTCCTTCTCGGCATTTGTCTCTCCGTGATCCAGCTTACCCCTCCGGCTGACTCCGGCTTTGCCGTGGGTTGGAAATTTGATGTGGACCTTCCCTACCTGATGGGGACCCTGGGCACAGTTTGGAAAAGTTATATCCCCATTCCCGCGCCGGTTTACCACTTTTGGGGCACCAACCTCATCTCCGACCCCCGCTGGCAATCCCTTCTCTCTCTAATTCTGTTAGTTTTTGGCCTGCTCCTCTTTATCCGGCAGCCGGTCCCCTTATTTCTTTATTCGGTGGGCACGGTGGGGATCCTGGCCTTCACCTACGTCAAGTATCCCGGGGCTCTTAGGCACCATGGGCACCTGTTCCTATTGTTTATCGCCAGCCTTTGGCTGTCATCTTCCTATCCGCACCAAAAGAATTACTCATCCTTTATTCAGGTTTTGTCCGATCTTTGTCAGACCAACCGCCACCGGGTAGTCCTGGTTCTCTTAACTGTTCACCTAGTGGCCGGGGTGACGGCCGCGTCCCTGGACCTGTTTTTCCCCTTTTCCGCCAGTGAAGCTACCGCCAGGTTTATTAAGCAGCACCAGTTGGACCGGATGTTAATCCTGGGACACCCAGACGATGCCGCATCTTCAGTGGCCGGCTACCTCGGCCGCCAGATTTACTACCCCGCCAGCCACCGCTGGGGGTCTTTTGTCGTCTGGAACCAGAAAAGAGAAAAAGATTTGGAGCCCGAGAAATTGTTAAAACAGGCAGGAGAGTTAAGCCGTCAGTATCAACAAGATGCTCTGTTGTTGTTGAATTATGAGTTGCCTGATGGCGAATTCCCTGTAATTCTGATTCAGAAATTCACCCACAGCATGGTGCCCGAGGAAAATTATTACTTGTACCTGGCGCCCCGCCCCTGGCCAGAAAAGTTTTGAGATGATTCAGATAGGTTGATCTTTTGGCAGTTTGATAAGTTCCCATTTGTAGGAGATATTTGCTCTGCATTTGATTTCAGGCCTTTTCAGAAGAATTTAAGCTAGGCCTGATAAACTTTAGGAGGCAATAAACTCGCGCCAACCAAAACTTATTTACGAATAGCGTAGGGGGGTAAACCGGGTGCCGATTTCTTGCTTGTCTCGAAAAGAAAGATATCCTAAAATATTTTTGCTCCTTCCAACTTGGATCACAGCCTCGGACAAACCGGGAGGGCCCAATCTAAAGAGGAATTGAGTGGCCAGGAGTTGGGTAACCTCCAGCACCAAACCGAGACGCTTCTTTGCTGCAATAATAGCGAGTAAACCGATCAGAGCTTTGGTTCGGATTGATTGCCTCCCAAGGGATGGCGATTTGGGCCTGGGCAAAGAAAGCATAATTGGAGGGGAGCGAGATGAAGAATAATTGGCCACAAAATCTCCTGCTGGTCTCTCTTTTCATAATAGTCACCCTCTTTACCGCCCACCAGGAAGGGTACTGGGATAAGATCTCGTGGCTCTTCTGGCTTGCCCTGATTTTCGGTTTCGCCATCTCCATCTGGCTTTCCCTTAATATCTCCAACGGGCGCCTCCTCTCGCTGATTCTGGGGATTTTTATCATCGAATATGTCAAGGAGACCATCGGCATGAGGTCAGGAATGTGGGAATACCATAGTCCCAAAGGTTTTTACAATTTTGTCGTTTGGGCCTGGGTAATGGGAGGTATGACCGTCTTTTGGCTTGCCGTCAGGATTGTTATAAGGTTGGTAAGAAAAATGACCTCTTCTTTACCCCGACGCTGGAACCTCTTTAACCCGGTTATCGTGCTCCTAATCTTCTTATTGATTCCCTTGACCCTGGGTAATTACCGGGCTGGAGCCGGAGGTTGGTTTTGGGGATTGTATACGGTCCTCTTCCTGGTAACCATTATTACCTCACTATGCATGGACTTTCCGGTTTTCCTGGGCATTTTAATTACCACTTGGATTGTCGGCTTTCCCAGCGAGTATGTGGGGTCGGTCCCCAATGAGATCTGGACCTTCCCCCATAATCCTGACTATCCTCCCTTTTTTCTGATAATGGGGTGCTGGCCCCTGGAAATATTTACCCAGTATGCTTTGTCGGCATTTTTGGCCCGCGAACCATTAGACAAATACACTTTTTCAAAAAGGGAGCTATCATGCCTACCCTGACCAGAGAAGAAAAGAATTTAAAATTGGTTCTCATTATTAGTGCCGTGGCCTACTTGGCGGGCGGCTTTGCCTTTGTCCTGGCCCCTGAAATAATTATTACCGGCATCAACTTTCTTTCCGGGAAATTCACGCCGGGTCTGCCGGAAATACTGCCATCTAAAGACAAGTTTTGGCTCTGCCTGGCCTTCTCCATGATGATGACCATTACCGCCCTCTGTTACATGGCTCAGCGCCATGTCAGTAAAAACCTGGGCTATGTTGTTGCCGTTCTGATCGCCAAATCAGCCTCCGCCCTTTCCGCGCTGGCTTTCTTTATCTTCTCAGCCCGCTATTTTGCTTATCTGGTCATCTTTCTGGTGGATGGGACCATTTTCTGGATAACCCTCTACTTTTTGGTGAAAGCTCACCGGGTCTTCTTTGAGACCCAGACCGCCTACCTGAGAAAGGCCCCCGTGGACCCAGAGAGCAACGGCCGCACTACAGTGGTGGCCCTGAAAGGTGATAATAAATTTGAGCTTCTGGACCGGGTCCTGGAAGAGACCAAGTTCTTTGAGATTTTAGAAAGGCACTTCCAGGAATCGGGGAAAGCCAGGGATACTTTCTCCGTGGTCGTAAAACCTAATTTTATGTTTATGCACTCCAAGGATGATCGTTCCATTTATACCGACCCGGAATTGGTGGAGGCCCTCATTGATAAGATTGTTGCCCGGGGTTTCACCAATGTGGCCCTGGTGGAGTCCCAGAGCACTTATGGGAATTACTATAACAATCGAGAAGTGCTCAAGGTGGCCGAGTATATCGGTTATTCCGCCAAGAACTACCGCATCGTGGATCTGACCGAGGAAATGGAACACTACGACTACGGCGGCCGCTTGGGCAAGCACTTTGTGGGTCGCACCTGGCGGGATGCCGATTTCAGAATCTCTTTTGCCAAGAACAAGACCCATGCTTTCTGCCATTACACCCTGACCTTGAAGAACATTTATGGCACCCTGCCCTTGCAGAACAAGGTCAAGGAATACCACTGCAACCGGGAGTATGACTGGCCCACCATCGAGAGCCTGAAACACTTCTGGGTCCATTTCGGTTTGATAGATGCCTTTTTAAGCGCCGATGGGCCGTTCGGACCCATTGTCTGCCCGGATCCCAAACCGACTAAAACCATCATCGGCGGGGAAAATCTCATCGCCGTGGACTGGGTGGGAGCCAAAAAGATGAGGCTCAACCCCGATGACCCCCGGGTGGGCCGCTTTCTGCCCCTGGCGGTGGAGGCCTTCGGGAAACCGGCAATCCACTGGGTGGGGGACCATTCGGTTTATGAACCCTGGCAGAACGTGAACGAGTTTCTGCTCCAATCCCTGGATATCATTGAGGAATCCTATACCTTCAGCAACTGGTGGTTTTCAGTGCTGACGGCCATGGATAAATATTTTTCCTTCAAAAAGAGGGACTGGCCCGCTTTGGTTTTAAGGAAAATCCTGGCCCCCATCAAACGCAGATGGTACCTGTACGATTATCTTAAAGTTTAAATTAGGGGGGCTGAAATAACGAATTTAACTTCCAGGGGCTAAAGACGGTAAGCCACTTCCGGGACCTTGAACCGGATAATAGCCAGGTCGAGATCTTATGCCCGTAAATGGCCCTTTTCAGGCTAACGATCCATGAGCCCCAAGGGCTCACAACGAAAGATTAAAATAATCCTTTGGTGGGGGGCAGCCGTCCCTGGCCGCCCCTTTTAATGTGACAGTTATTGAAGAGGCGGGCACAGAGGCCCGCCCCACCGGTTCCTGGGTCTTTTCTGAAAGCTGACTGCTGATAGCTATTTTCCTACAAGGGAGTTGTGCCCAACTTCTTAAAATAAGCCAGGCCGGGGGGATTTATCAAAAGCAGGGTGGAGTGATTGCCGGGCAGGATTTCTCTAGCCAATTGAAATAGTTTTTATAGTGCTCTTTTAGACTCAAGGTGGTTCGCCGAAAGGCGGCATTGAGATGGAGATAAGCATATGTATTCACCGAAATGCCGGCGAAGAGGCGATGCGCAATACCCCTTATGCTGAACAAGGACTGCCGAAATTTCATGTACCCCCCTGCGAGCTCCTCCAGGGTCATGCGGGCAGGGCGAAAAACGGGAGTCATATGATCATAAAAGGCCCAATTCCGATGCAGCAGTCGTCCCTCCGCCACCACGCGGTCGAAGAGCGGGGTGCCGGGATAAGGTGTTAAGACATTGGCACTTACAGAGGGGATTTTGTGCTTCAGGATGAAGTCCAGCGTACGTCCGAAGATTGAGGGGTCATGCTCGTCCAGGCCGAAAATAAAAGAGCTATGGAGCATGACACCTGCATCCCGGCATTTCCTGATAGCAGTGCCGTAAGCTTCAACCGCCACCGACTTCCGGAAGCGTTGCAGGCTCTTTTCTTCAATGGTCTCAAAACCGACAAAAATCCCCTTGAGGCCTGCCGCCACCGCCATGTTAAAGAGATCATCGTCCAGTATGAACCTTACGGGCACCTGAGCCAGGATCTTGACTTTCAGGTTTCTTAGGGCCGCGAAAAGCTCTAAGGCATATTCCCGGCTGGCAGTCAGATTGTCGTCGAGGAACCCGACATAATCACCGTTGTGGCGCATGACCTGCGCCAGAACCTGGCCCACCGGCACCTTCCGCACCCGATTGCCATATAGGCGAGGTACCGAGCAGAATTCACACCCATTGGGGCAGCCCCGGCTGGCGATAACGGGGCAGGCCGTGGGAATCCGAGACTTCTTTTCGTGCTTGTAATTCACCAGGGGTATGTGGAGCACCTCCGGATTGGGATTGGAGTAGAGGCGCTGCAGACTATTGTGCTCAACCTCCTCCAGGATGCGCGGCCATATGGCCTCCGCTTCTCCCACCAGCACTGCATCGGCGTGTTGGCTGGCTTCCTCCGGCAGCACCGAGGCGTGGATTCCCCCCAGGATTACCTGGGCCCCGCGTTCTCTAAACGTCTTGGCCAGGGCATAGGCCCGGGGGGCCGTGGCCGTCATGACCGTGATTCCCACCAGATCCCATTTCTCCGCGAGGGGTAGGGGAGCCTTATCTTCTTCAACGATGACCACTTGGTGTTCATTCCCGCTAAGCGCCTCCAAAATCAGCAAGGACATCTGGGGAATATGGAGCCAGCCGGGTGTTACCTCCGGAAAATACGAGCGCGGGGCAATCAACAAGATGCGCATAGTGGAACTCCAACAGTTATGAGGTTAAGCCGCCAGGACGGCAAAGTTAGCCCTGAAATAAGCCCCAGGACCATGGCGTCTGTTCGTGCGACCCCCCCTCATCCGGCCCCTCTCCTCGCCCGCGGCAAGAGTGCTGGATGAACCAACAACTTTCCGGAGAACCAGGTCTTCCCGGCGACTGGATGGTTACGGGGTCATTTATCCCAAAGATGCCAAAGCCTCCTGGGCCCGTTGCAAATATATTTCCGATTCACACTGTTCCAAGATTTGCAGAGCTTCACCCAGGCAGGCTCTGGCTTGGTCTTTTCTCCCCTTTAGCTTATGCAGGAGACCCAGATCGAGATAAGCCTGGCCTTGCAGAATGCCTTTCGCTCCCACCTCTCGGCCCACCTTAATAGTCTTGTTCAAGTAATTTTCTGCCTTGCGTCCCGCAAAGGGAAGCTCTTTCATGATAAATCCGAGGTTTTTGACTGCATCGACAAAGCTGAGGGTCCTGGCTCGAGTGGCAATCTGGAAATAGATTTCCCCTAAGGTAAATTCTATTATGTAGAGAGAAAATAATCTCCCGTTTTCTAGGAACACTTGACGCCCATCCTCCAGCATTTTTAATCCTTGGGATATGCGGCCTCTGGCCACCAGGACTGCTCCAAGTAGTGCCTGAGCGCCGGCTTCGGTATAACCTAGGCCAATCATTTTGCTGGATGATAAAACCTCTAAGAGAAGATCTTCCGCTTCTTGTAATTGGCTATTTATGAGATAGTTCATGCAGAGAAATAGCTTGGACCACTGAGAAAATAATGGATCCTCTAAAAGCTCAATAGCCTTTTTACAGCACTCAACTGCCCTCGGAAAATTTCCAGCCAAGTAATACCCGTAGCCCGTACAAATATGACCAACCACTATGCTTCGAAGATTGGAATGACGCTCGCCGTATTCCTGAAGATTTATGCCAAGTTCCAAACTACCTCTACTATTTCCCTGGAACAAATAAATCATTCCCATGCCAGCCAGAGATTGAAAAAAGACCATAGGCTCCAAATTATAAAGTTCCGTGATCTCCTGGGCCTTCGTTCCATAGTGAATACCTTGGTCCAGAAGTTTCAATTCAGCACAAGACCAGGTTAGATTGACGTAAGCCAGTCCGATGATGGGATAATTGCCAATTTCCTCTCCGAGTTTAAGAGCCTTGGCCGAATATTCATAAGCTTCTTTCATTTTACCGGTGCCAATCATGGCAAACCCGAGCCAACCATAGAACATTCCGAGACGTGCCTTGTCATCTATGGACTCGGCCAATTCCTTATTATCCAGGAACAGAGCGGTAAAACCTTTGAAATCCCCGCGATAGTAAAATACCAGGGCCCACTCGTTGAGAAAGTCTAAGAGCAGCCTTTTCCCTTCGTCCGATTTGTCCAGGAGGCTGCGAAGGATTTCAAAAGCTTCACTATAGTATTGGTGTGATTCTTGAACCGCATACTTTCTCAGATTTTTCCGGCCCGACTCCAGGAGATAATCCACCGCCTTATGGGAGGACTCACCTTGCTTGAAATGGAAGGCCAGGGTTTCATAAAATTCCGGAAGGCGGTCTTGAAACACTTGCTCCATCACCAGACCGATGCGCTGGTGCATGATCTGGCGGTCTTTTTTTAACAGGCCGCTATAAACCACCTCCTGGATCAAAGCGTGCTTGAAAACATATTCCTGCTCCGATTGAGGAGATCTGCGGATCAAATCCAGGAGTTCCAGCTCCGTTAAAAACCTGTCGAGGGAATCAGCATGCTCGGTGATTCTTTTAAGAATCTCGTAGGGAACGGTTCTGCCGATGACCGAGGCTTCCTGGAGCAGTCGCTTGGCTGTTCCCAAACGATCTATCCGGCCGGAGATAACCGCATGGATCGTTGAGGGTATATCAGCCTCTCTAATTGTCCTGGCCAGCTGCCAACGGCCATTATCGGAAATCAGAGTCCCAGATTGGATTAAGGAATTGATCATCTCTTCCAGGTAAAAGGGATTACCTCCCACTCTCTCCTGGATAAATTTTCGCAACTCCTCTGGAATGGTGACAGTCTTCAGGATGGACTCCACCATCTCTTGAATCTCGGCCAGAGAGAGGTCCCGGACCTGAATTTCCTGATATGATTCCTTCATCGCCATGATTTCCTGGCTGGTAAACAGGTTGAAAGGAAGTCTATAAACGCACAGGAAAATGGCAGTATATTTTTTCTCTAATAAAGTAAGACGAAGGAATTCTAAGAATGAGGTGTCCGCCCAATGAAGGTCTTCCAGACAGATGATCGTGGGAGCTCTTTTACTTAGAGCCAACATGGTGGCGTGGATGGCCTGATGGAGGCGGGACTTCCATAAATCGGGACTCACACCCTCTACTTCGGGATAGTTGAGAGAAAGGAGACCTCCCAGATACGGGGCCACATCTTCCTTCAGATCTTCCAGTTCCTTCAGCCTGGTCTCGAGTTTTTCCCCCACCTTCCCGGGAGAATCGCTTTCTTTTATTCCCAATTCTCGATTTATGAGGTCAATCAGAGGGAAATAGGAAATGTTTTGAGAATATGCATAGGCATGCCCCTCGATCCAATTGATAACCCCCAAGTCCAAGGTAGCCTTGAATTCCTCAACCAGCCTACTCTTTCCGGATCCCGCCTCGCCACAAATGGAGATCACGGAGCCTTGCCCCTCCAGAAGCTTGTCCACTGCCTCTGCGAGCCTGGCCATTTCTCTTTTTCGCCCAATCAAATTTGCCCTCAGGCCGGATAGGCGATGCGTCTTGCTGGGCACTTCCCGGGGGGACAAAAGCCTGTAGACCAGAACCGGCTTGGTTTTTCCCTTTAACTTGACCGGCTCCAGGGGTTCAAAGGAAAAAAAGCCTTCCGCCTGAGCATAGGTGGTATGACCAATCAAGGTCTCGCCTGGTTTGGCCAGGCTGCACAACCTCGAGGCCACATTGAGGGTGTCCCCCGCCACGTGGTGGGCCACCTTCTCCAGATGGATCTCCCCGGTCACCACCAGCCCGGTATTGATGCCAATGTGTACGGATAGGGGCCGACCTATCCTCTCCTGGGCTTCCGGGCTGATCTCTGCCACCACCCGGTGAATCTCGATGGCGGCTCTGACGGCCCTGATGGGATCATCTTCATGGGACCTGGGCACCCCAAAAAGGGCCATCACTGCATCCCCGGCAAATTTGTCTATGGAGCCTTCGTATTTGGAAACAACTTTGGCTATCTCCCCAAAAAGATGGCCCGTGATGTCTTTGACCTCTTCAGGGTCCAAGCGTTCCGCTAAAGTGGTGTAGCCCGAGACGTCCGCGAACAGGGCAGTAATATACTTGCGTTCACTGGCGACTTTTTCTCCCTTTCCCGGGAATCTTTCCTGGGCCTGGAGTTCCAGCCCGCATTCTCCACAGAATTTGTCGCCCAAGAGGACCGCGCTCCCGCACCCGGGGCAGGTCATCTGCAGTTTGGCCCCGCAGACCCGGCAGAACTTCTGCGTCTCCTCATTCGCACTATGGCAATTGGGGCACTTCATTGGTTCCCATTACACTGTGAGGACATATGGTGTAAGAAATGCTGCTACCACTTGATGTCCATTCCCCCTCAATGCTCCAGAATCAGCAGGGACATCGCTTCAGGGCGATCCTCTGTGCCCCCTGAGCCCCTTGTCCACCCTCCAGGTCATGCCAGGGAGGCCAGAGTTTCTCGGGCTATTTTCAAGTAGGCTTCGAGCTGGCATTCTTCAAAAACTTGCCTGGCCTCCAGTAAGTATTCCTTGGCTTTCTCTTTCTGCCCCCTTAGCTTAAACAAGAGAGCCAATTGCAGGCAGGGTTGCCCCAAAAAACCTTTGGCGCCGTTTTGTCTTGCCAATTGAATGGCCTGGGTCAGGTGCTTCTCTGCTTTTTTCCCGGCAAACGGGACATTTTTAAGCAAAAATCCGAGATTCCTGAAAAAGAAAGAGAGGTTTTTCCTACCAGACCTTTGGAGGATCTGCAAGTATATACTTCCCAGAATATACTCCGACAGACCATGGAAAATGTTCCTTTGAAACTGCATGAATTGTTGCCTGGAACTCTCCACCAGCCTTATCCCCTCTGCCAAATTACCCCGTGCCGCCAGCGCCACTCCCAGGAACAGGTTTGCAAAGGTTTTCAGGTACTCCGTACCATATGTGTCACAATACTCAATCACCTGGGCTAACTTGGACTCAGCCATTTCGAACTCGCGCATATGCACCAAGAACATGCCGAGCAAGACCCTGGCGAATTGAACATGATAGGGGTCTCCCTGGGCCAGGACTTTCTTGGCGCATTCGACAGCCGGATGCATGTCAAGGTCCATGAAATGCCGGACTCCCATTAGCATGTACCCGCCCATCTGGCAGCGGAGGCTGGCTTTTTCCTCTCCATAGTCCAAAAGGCCCTGGGCGTTCTCGTAAACCTGGTTCTTGTTACCGGAGAACCAGCCGAGATAGCTCCCCCAGAGTAATAGTTCATATGGAGAAATGCATCAGAGGGAAAAGAGCCAATCATTTCCCGAGTGCGCCTTTCAAACTCGGTTCCCTCTCTCAGGTAGCCCATTTCTGCGCAAGTCTTGATGAGAAAAGCGCAGGCATAGGCGATGACCCGGCGGTCTTTGGTCTGTTCTCCCAACGCCAGGGCCTGGTGCAGGTATCGGTAGGAATCTTCTAAGCTAGCCCCCTGCCAAAAGGTGGAGAATCCCAACCAGGCATAGAAAGCCCCTATTCTTGCTTTGTCATCCAAGGACTCGACCAACTTTACATGGCTTAAAAGTAATTCTGTGAGGCTCTTGAAGCGTCCCAGATAATAGAAGACCACGCACCATTCCATCAGTAGATCAATAATAAGCGCGTCTTTTTCTTTTGATCTGGATTGTTCCTGGGAAAGCAGGTCAAGAGCTTCTTTGTAATACTGGTGTGCTTCTTCCAGGGAGTATCTCTTAAGACTCTTTTCGCCGGACCTTACCAGGTAATCCACCGCCTTCCGAACAGAATGGCCCCTCTTGAAGTGAAAAGCAAGAGCCTCCCATGACTCTGATGACCTCTCGCCGAAGAACTTTTCCAAAGCGAGGGCAATGCGCTCATGGACGTCTTTGCGCTGCTTTTTGAGAAGTCCGTTATAAACGGCTTCCTGAATCAGGGCGTGTTTAAAAGAGTACTCAATATCAGGATGGGTGGACCTCACCCGAATCAAATCCAGGTCCTGCAGCCTATAAAGGTATTGGTCGATGGGCCCTGGCAGATCTGTTATGGTTTCCAGGATTTCATGATAAAAAGTCCTCCCAATGACCGAGGCCTCCTGAAGAATCACTTTGGTCGCCGCATCTAAACGGTCCAGCCTGGCCATAATAATGCCCTGGATGGTGGCGGGCACGATTATTTCATGGCTGGGGCCCGTGAAACTCCAGTCACCATTATTGTGGACGAGTATTTTAGACTCGATGAGCGAATTGATCACTTCCTCCACATAGAAGGGGTTGCCCCCCACCTTTTCAGTAATAAATCGCTGCAGAGCTGAGGGGACAGCCGCGGTTCCCAGCAGGGAGCCGATCAATCGCTGCGTTTCCGAGGGTGATAGATCTTGGACTTGCACCTCCTGGTACGACTCTCCCATTCCCTTGATTTGAACCTCTGGAAAGAGGTTAAGAGGAGGCCTATAGACGAACAGGAAAAGCGCCGGAAGATGCGATTCGACCAACAGAAAACGCAGAAGTTCCAAAGACGATGGGTCCGCCCAGTGCAGATCCTCCAAGCTAATTATCGTTGGCGCGCTACGAACCAAAGCAGAGAAAAGAGCCAGGACCGCTCTGTGCAAACGGGATTTCCAGATATCGGGACCGATGTTTTCCACCTCAGGATAGTCAAGTAAAAGAAGCCCTCCCAAATAGGGGAGCACATCCTCTCTGTCCCCCACGAGAGCCTTGATCCATTTTTCCGCCTTTTCCCTCGCTTTTTCAGGAGGATCGCTTTCCTCGATCTGAATGCTCCGATTGAGGAGATTGATCAGCGGGTAATATGGAATGTTTTGGGTGTATGCAAAAGCGTGGCCTTCCTGCCACTGGATGACTTGGAGATCCAAGGTGGACTTGAATTCCTCAACCAGCCTGCTCTTGCCGGATCCTGCCTCGCCGCAAATGGAGATCACGGAGCCTTGCCCTTGCATAAGCTTGGCAGTTTCCTCCGCCAGTCTCGCCATTTCCCCTTCCCGGCCGATCAAATCCGCCCTCAGACCAGATAAGCGATGCCTCTTGCTGGGCACTTCCCGGGGAGACAACAGCTTGTAGACCCGAACCGGCCTGGTTTTTCCCTTTAACTTGACCGGCTCCAGGGGTTCAAAGGAAAAAAAGCCTTCCGCCTGAGAATAAGTGGCCTGTCCCACCAAGGTCTCGCCTGCCTGGGCTAAGCTGCACAACCTCGAGGCCACATTGAGGGTGTCCCCCGCTACGTGGTGGGCCACCTTCTCCAGGTGGATCTCCCCGGTCACCACCAGCCCGGTATTGATGCCAATGTGTATAGATAAGGGCCGACCTATCCTCTTCTGGGCTTCCGGGCTGATCTCTGCCACCACCCGGTGAATCTCTATGGCGGCTCTCACGGCCCTGATGGGATCATCTTCATGGGACCTGGGCACCCCAAACAGGGCCATCACCGCCTCCCCGGCAAATTTGTCTATGGAGCCTTCGTATTTGGACACAACTTTGGCAATCTCCCCGAAGAGATGGCTGGTGAGGTCTTTGACCTCTTCGGGATCCAAGCGCTCCGCTAAAGTGGTATAGCCCGAGACGTCCGTGAACAGGGCAGTAATATGCTTGCGTTCACTCGGGACTTTTTCTTCCTGTTCCGCCAATCTTTCCTGGGTCTGGAATTCCAGCCCGCATTCACCACAGAATTTGTCACCCAGGAGGACCGCGCTCCCGCAGCCGGGGCAGGTCATCTGCAGTTTGGCCCCGCAGACCCGGCAGAACTTCTGCGTCTCCTCATTTGCACTATGACAATTGGGGCAATTCATTGGTTCCTTTTACACTAGGAGGGCATATGGTGTAAGGAAGGCAGCAAGCTGAAACTGGCCGCGGTGTTTTAGTAGTATCCGTGCGGGAACCCCTCTCCCTGCCCCTCTCCCCGCCAGGGGCAAGAGAGTCGATGGGGAAAACTAAGTTAATTGCGCCAGGAGTATTATATAAAATTTCACCGATTAGGGAAAGACCACTGGATTGGATGATTCAAAGACCAGAAGACATCTTGGTAGTTGCAGTCGCCCCAGAGAGGTTTAGTCGGACCCCCGGTGCTCCCTCGAGGACTGAGAGACCCTGTTTCCCCTAAAAATACCGTCTGGCGAAGTCTATTAAACGGAGATGGTATCATTTTCGCTTCCGGGATGTAGCCCTAAGTTGGGCAATTCTTTCCCAGGATGCTGTTATAATGCCTCGGTAAATTGATGGAGTAGCAAGACCCAGGAAAGGCATGGGAAAATGCCACCAACGAAGTCAGTCCCCCTGGATGAAAAATTCTCTTTACAAATAATTACCACGATTATATAGGTGGAACCAAATTTAATTTTAGGCCATCCCCCCATCGATGTGGGCGTTGGATTCCAAGAGGTCAGTGGATAAATTAAAGATCACGGTCAGCTAAAATCACTACTAGACCAACTTGCTAGATTGGCTAACATCTCGGTGGAAATTTAGCCTCCCATCCATGAGGTTTCCGTGACCAGAGTGGTTGCCCTGGCAAACAGGCCAGAAAGCAAGCCCGCCCCCCTTCCCTGGCGAAAGTCGCCCCATTCTTCGCGCTTTGTTTTGCATGGTCACCATGTTGCGGTGCGGCATCGGTTCCAGAATAGCCAGAGTTTCCCAGGCGGCTTAATATGGCTCTCCAAGTTGCCCGGAATTGTCATCCGGCTTTGGTTACTGCCACACTTCAAGCCTCACTCTCCGGACCATAGCGCCAGGGTGGAACCTTTACCTGGAATCTTCCTGCGGTTCGCTCATAATCACTAATTGCCTTTAAAGTTTCTGCCTTTGGATAAATAAGCTAGGGATCTTAGAGAGCAGGCAAGGAGGCTTGCGGCTTGATTCCTATTGATCCGGGGGACCAGTCCCATCACCCTTAGGAGGTCAGTATGTGGAAGAGGAAATGGTGGTTCGCCTTGGTTTTGGCAGGGGGATGCTTATTTCTTGGCCCCCAAATGAGTTTTGGGTCCGGTTTCGCCCTCTACGAGGCCGGCGCTCGAAGCAGCGCCCTGGCAGGTGCAGTTGTGGCCCGGGCAGATGACCTTTCTGCTATTTTCTACAACCCCGCAGGCCTCGTCCAGCTCCCGGGATTTCAGGTAATGGGTGGAATCAGTGGCATTTTCCCCCGGGATGAGATTGTTACTCATTCTGGACCGATTGCCACCCGCAACCTGATGGTAAACAACGGTTTTGTTCTTCCTCATTTTTTTACCTCGTACCAGGTTGCCAACCGGGTTTGGTTGGGACTGGGCCTCTTCTCTCCCTTTGGACTTGGGACCAAATTTGACTCCAACTGGCTGGGAAGAGTGGACAACATCAAAACCTCCATTCAAACATGTAACATCAACCCTACCATAGCTTTCAAGGCGACGGATTACCTTTCTTTAGCTGCAGGTCTTGACATAATGTGGTTTTCCCTTGATATGAAACGGCTGCTGCCGATACCCCTAATAGGCTCCCAAGAGCTTGATTTAAATGGGCATGCCTGGGGGGTCGGTTTTAATCTGGGCCTTCAATTAAAACCCTTGGACTATCTATCCCTCGGGATCTCCTATCGCAGCCAGGTAAGGCAGCAAGTGGGTGGATCGTCGTATTTCCGTCCCTACAGCAGCCTTGATGCCGCCGCCAGCGGGTGCATAACCCTTCCGGATATGATTTTTACAGGCATCATGATTCAGCCCATTAAGCCATTATCCGTGGAAGCAGGCTTCATCTGGACTCATTGGGGGTTGTTTAATAAGTTGGAGATAAATTTTAAAAACTCCCTCGGTCTTCTATCCGAACGGAAAGGTTGGCATGATACCTGGCGGGGTCAACTCGGGATCGAATATAAGTTGTTCAAGTGGCTGGACCTCCGGGCCGGATATGCCTTTGAAAATGAACCGATGCCAGATAAATATGTTGATTACATTGTGCCTACCAGCGATTTCCGCCATAGTTTTAGTTTTGGTTCAGGATTTCACTGGCGAGACGTGACCTTAGACCTGGCCTATACCTTCGTATACATAGCGGATAGGACCGTCGACAACTCCCAGGCCATCGGGGTCCTGCCCTCAGACTTCCAAGGCCGGCGGGCGCACGTACTAGTTGCCAGTTTGTCCTATAAGTTTTAGCCCTGGGGCTAAAAGATCCAGGGTCTTTTGAGGGATTGACCCACCGGGGGAAGATGGGGAAATTGATCCCGGCGTCAATCGGCTTCAAGGAGATCTTGAGTCAGGCAGTGCCCCAAATGCAGGGTGGAAAACCTGGAAAGCTCTAAATTTTGCCCGGCCGGGGAACTGGGTTGGGGTTAGCAGGTCCGGCTGGCGGCATGGTGAATCCACCGAACCCCAAGTTTTGCTGTGAATGCGGCGCTAACCTGGGTTCATCAGCCCAAATTGCCCCTCAGAGTTCCTGGCAGAGTCCTGGCAATCCGTTGAGTCAGCCCCAGGGCTTGAGGCTCGTCAGGATGACCGGAAATAAGTAACGGCAGTTTCCCTGACCGGTCGGGCTACACCAGCTTCCAAGCCACGCGCCTAGTTTTTCCCCTGTTGGTCCCGATTAAGGGCGGCTTTGGCGGCATTTACCAAGGCCTCCTCATTCATTCCGGGCTCCAGCCCCACCACCCCAATACTGATGGTAACCTTAAGGTCCTGATTGAGGGAGTTGATGGAGGTTTGAGAAGTAGCGCGTCGCAATCTTTCCGCCAAAACTATGGCCCCTTCCTGGGGAGATGGGCTTAATAACAAGACGAACTCATCCCCACTATAGCGGCATAACAAATCCGCCTTACGAACATTTTCCCTTAAAAGTTTTCCCACCCCCTTCAGTATCTTATCGGCCTGGGTCTGGCCATAGGTGTTTTTGATCGTAGGAAAATCATCAATTTCCAAGAATAACAAGGATAGGGGAGTCTTATAACGACGAGCCTTCTCCACTTCATAGCGCAGCACTTCCATCAAATAGCGGTAATTGTAGAGGCCGGTCAAGGCATCCCGGATGGCCAGGCTCTTCACCTTCTCGAAAAGTACCAGATTTTTCAGGGCGGCCTCTCCCTGAAGAATAAAGATCCGGAAGAGCTCGGCCTCCTCCTGGAAGAAAGGCTCATCTCGCCCGACGGCCACCAGGGCCAGAACCTCTCCCACCCGGATCCTCTCCCAGAGCACGGCCGGGAGCGGCAAAGCTTGGGGGGCCTGGTCGCCTGCGGCCTGGGACACACCTCTCTGTTCGAGGCGGAGTCGCTTTTTAAGCCAGTCTTTAAAATTCTGGAAGATAGGCTCAGCTAATTCTGCCTGGCTACGATAAATCTCCAGGGGAGGTTCTTCCACACCCAGAGCTTCCACGCCCAGGACCTTAAGGGAGAGGCTCTCCCAAATAAGGCCGGAGAGGGCGTGGAATAGTTGGTCCCAGGTCAGGGGGCCCGCCAGGGCCTCGTCGATGTGCCTGACCCGGGCGAGTTCCGCGGCCCGCCTTCTTTCCAGCTCTTCCTGAGTCTGGCGCAAATGGTTCAGAAGCTCCCGATTATTCTGGGCCAAACGGCGCCGTTCCAGGGCCCGGGTTATCACTAACTGGAGCTCAGGCATTTGGAGACTCGATTTCACCAGGTAGTCACAGGCCCCCAGCCTCAGGGCCTGCACTACACTCTCCAGCTTGCCCTGCTCGCTTAAAAGGATGACCTGGGTATCGGGGAATTTACTTTTTAGGTGGGACAGAAGCTCAAACCCGGAGATGTCAGGTAGCTTCACATTTATTAAGGCAAGGTGGAAGTCTTCCGCCTTAATGGCGGCCAGGGCTTGATGGCCGTTAGCAGTAGCTGTCACTGCATACCCCTGCTCCTGCAGGAACTCGGTAAGCAGCCCCAGCATCTGGGGATCGTCTTCCGCCACTAGAATCTTCTCACCCGGCATCAACACCAGCCTACCGCGGAAATTAACAACCCGCTATCTCTTGGGGACTAAGAAACGCCCCCACCTCGCGATAATTTGGCTTTATCTGGGAATCCATGGTCTCAATTAAAAGAATAACCACTATTTTTTCAAAATAAATACCCCCATGGTCTTTGGGCTCTCATAAACCACGCCCTGGGGGTATCAAGCTCTCTAAGCACAGCCTCCGGCCAGGCTAGAATTTCAGCTGGTCAAAAGTCTTCAAAAAAATTTCGGTTTAAGGAAAAAAAGATCATTGATTTTTTAAAATTATCTTATAATAGGAGTCGGAGACTCGGGTATGGAAAAGCGCCAATTTCCTCGTCTCAATACCACCCTACCCATAATGTATCATGTACGTCACCCGGACTCAGGGGAAAGATGGTCAGGGCAAGGCCTGCTAAGAAATATCAGTATCGGCGGCCTCTATTTCACCTGTGAGGCTCCACCGCCGCTAGAAGTGGGCTACATCCGAGATTTCAATTTTGACACCACCATGCCCCCCAAGGTAAATTACAATGCCAATCTAACCCTCCGGGGTAAGGTGGTGCGCATCGAACAGCCGGGATTAGAATCTGCTCCCTTTGGGATCGCGGTGCAGTTCGTTCATCCTTTGATGCGGTAATAGAGAACCCTCTGCCATCCTCCCCTGCCTTCGGCCTCCCCAGGGCTTGCCTCGCTGCAAACGCGTAATATACCAGACCCTCTAGGTCTTAAGACCACAAAGCAGGGACGGGTGTGGGTATTTCATACTTGGCCGAGCGAGGTACATTTTTCCCCACACCATTTCTTCTTTTGTTTGCTTTTTCTCCCCTACTTTCCTCCTAAAGACAGCTCCTAAGCACTGCCCGAACCACTTAGATAGCCCCACTTGGTCCTGTTATCAGGAAGGGCTTAGGAAGGGAGTTTTTGCATAGAGATAGAGGCTGAACTTTTCTGGCTGATTCTAACTAGGCTTCCTTTAAATTTGCTGGGGATACTGTTGGGGGCACAAAAAATCAAGGGCTTAGAATTTCCTCTAAGCCCCTGATTGAATTTGGTAGCGGGGGTAGGATTTGAACCTACGACCTTCGGGTTATGAGCCCTCAGAAGCGGGCTTCCTCGATTTTCCTTCGCCATCCTAAATCATATTGATATCTAAGCTTTTTCTGATTTGCCTTTTCCCTTGACATCCTCAATTTTCCCCGTATATTTGAGAAAAATGTTGGGAATAGTGTTGGGAGTAAATCCCTTCGGGTTGGGGGTACAAGAGAACAAGCCATGCCTGCGAAAGAACGGTTCAAGACCAAATATCCCGGCGTCTACTTTATTGAAGGCACCTCTGCTGACGGGAAGCCGGAACGGATTTATTATATCCTCTACCGGAAAAATGGCAAGCTCATCGAGGAAAAGGCCGGAAGACAATTTAAAGACGATATGACCGCGGCCAGGGCTGCCGGTCTAAGGACAAAACGGATCGAGGGAGACGCGCCCACCAACAAGGAACGGCGAGAAGAAGAAGCTCAGGCCCAGGACAGGTGGACCATTAACCGGCTATGGGCGGAATATAAGGACCGGAACCCTGGATTGAAGGGCATGGTTACCGACGAGAACCGCTACTCTTTGCATATCAAGCCGCTCCTGGGGGAGAAAGAACCAAGAGATCTGACCCCACTTGAGGTGGACCGACTGCGGATCAAAATGCTTAAGACCCACAAAGCGGGAACCATCAAGAATGTCCTGGAACTGCTGCGGCGCCTCATTAATTTTGGGGTCAAGAAACATTTGTGCGAGAGACTGGGCTTTGTCATCGAAATGCCCAAGGTGAATAATATCAAGACCGAGGACTTGACTCCGGAGCAGCTAAGCGCCTTGCTGGAGGCCCTTGAGCAGAATTCCAATGTTCAGGCCGCGAATTTCATGAAACTGATCTTATTCTGCGGCATGCGCCGGGGGGAAGTCTTTAAGTTGAAGTGGGAGGATATTGATTTTAACCGTGGGTTTATCCATATTCGAAGTCCCAAAGGTGGCCAGGATCAGAAAATCCCCTTGAACGCCGCAGCCAGAGAATTGCTGGAGGCCCACCCCAGAACAGACAGCCCCTATGTGTTCCCCGGGCGTGAGGGCAAGCAGCGCGTGGATATCAAGTGGCAGGTGAACCGCATTAAGAACCAGGCCGGACTTCCTAAGGACTTCCGAGCGCTGCACGGGCTGCGCCATGTTTATGCCTCTATGCTGGCATCCTCCGGCCAAGTGGATTTATACACCCTGCAAAAACTGCTTACCCACAAAAGTCCCCAGATGACCCAGAGATATGCCCATTTGCGGGACGAGGCGCTTCGCCAAGCTTCCAACCTGGCGGGCACTATCATCAAAGAGATTACCAACAGAAAGGGAAGGGGGCAGATCTGAAAAGCAGGACCTAGCCCCGGGATTCCGGCGCATGGCATGAACCCTTACCCCATGTTAAACTGACTTCAGCTCCTGAACCTGGGAGTCGCGACCCTGGAGATAAGATGGCAGCCTGGCCGCCTGGGGGGGGTCTATTTCAGGGACCCAAGCCACTGAGGGAGGTGGCTATGAAAGACGAATTCGATCTCCATGCGAGCCCGCGCCAATGGACCATTCTTGATAGAAAACAGGCACTGATGCAGCGCGACCCCTTGGTCAGGGATTATGACCAAACCCTCAAAAGGTGGCTCAGAGACCGTAAGAGCGCCAAATTGGCAGCCCAAGTTGATAGCCTGGAGAGGAAGATAGGAAAAAAATGGATGGTCAAGATTTACATCCCCGAAACTACCATCCAAGGGCTGACCGACTTTTGGTTTCCGGCAGCTCTTGAAGTTTATAAATCTATAGAAGATGCCCGGGAGAAAAGCAGCATCATTTTTTGTGGGGAAACCGGAAAAATTACCCGCGCCTCCTTTAAAGAGAATAACTTAATTTACTGCGAGCCTCATAAGATTCCCATTATTATTGACCCCACCTTTTTGACCCTCAATGATGCCAAAATAGTTAAGAAAAAGGTTTGGGACATAGTAAAAGCCGAGATCGAAAAGCAGCGAGGCATCGCGCAAGGTAGAACTTTAGTCATTCCTCCTAAAGAACCCAAAGCATTGGCGGAGGTTTTACATTGTCGCGCTGATACTTTCGATAAATATCTGCGCTGGTATGACTGGCGGATACATGGCCTTCCTTTCCGGTTAATCGCCCATATTGAGACGCAATCTGGCTACCTCGGCGAGAAAATGAATGTTGTTCAAGAGTTGTTAACTTTTAAGAGGAACCCAAAAATAAGGCACGTAGTCAAATATGAAAGCGCAGTAAAGAAGGGATTTGCCCTAATATTTTATGCTATCCACAGAACCAGAAAGCTGGATGAGACTGGTAAAATGCAGTTATTAGGCAGTTATGAATGTCCTCACCATGAAGGCAATACTTGCCCCTCAAACTGTGATTATTTGGAACAATGGATGCACACCCACGATAAGTTATTCAAAGAATTAGGATAATCCCACCACCCACACCTTCTTGCTTGTGCCTCGCCGAGAAAAAAGATACCCCCACCCTTTTTCACACTTTTCAAGGGTAAGAGCAGACTTGTACAGAGGTGAGGATAGGATGCAAGACAACCGGGGTATTCGACTTCTCTCGGAAAAAGAGGCGGCCCAAATAATCGGACAAGCCGTTCAGACTTTACGAAACAACCGCTGGGCGCGGCGAGGTTTGCCATACATCAGGATCGGCCGCAGCATAAGGTATCAACTTGGCGACATCCTGGCTTACATTGATTCCCGCCGAATCGTCCCCGAGGGGAGATGAAAGATCAGGACCTGCCCCCGACCCAATTAACGACGGAAACCATCGCCCAGGTCCGGCGCCGCGGAGAACCCGGACGCGGATGCGGCAAAAGAAAGGGGAAGAGGCTCAAAACTCAGGGCCCGATCCCAGCACTTCGGTGGAGGTGACCAAGGAACAATGATTGAGGCCCTCAAGGTGAGGGGATTATGGTCTGCGGGTTCGTCCCTCCAGCCCGGAAAAAAGAACCAAAATTTTCCCCATGAGATTTTAGATCCAGAGGAGCGCATTTTGCCTTACAAAGACGCTGAAAAGAGACGAATTTACCAACGTGACTATAAGCGGCGGCAACGGGCGCAAGCAGGGTTGACAAACCCTGGTCGACCCGGGATGAGGAGAGCCTATGTCTGTTACAAGCTTCCCAGTCTGCGATTTCCGGGCATTATTTTTAAAAGTGGCTTGTTTGTGACGGACCGGCCCGAGGAGCAAGCCAGGATTGAGGAAGATCCAATGTATGGAAGTGAAATATTTAGTTGGGTGCTGGAGCCTTAAGTTTCTTGGTCGAGGGTTGATAAAGGAAACCGTCAAACCCTGTCAAACCCGATGATATGCGCATAGAGTTATTTAAAAATATCTTGTGTCAGACTCATAGATAAATAAGGGTCAAAATAATACCGGAATGCCGAATTTGCGGTATTCTGTGAGAAGCTCAATGATACTGTGGCGCTACTTGCTGGATTACTGGGTTGATGTCCATCCCGTCCACCGAAAGCCAAGGATCAGTCTTCTGCATCTCAGAGCATTTAGTATCTGGACGTTAAGCGCCACCTATTCCGATTGTGGGTGCAGCGCCAATTCGCTGATTTTAAGGGTAACCCTGGCCTCAGCCACGGCACCTGGCAAAAATGCGCTTATGTCATCTTATTTGCTGATGGAGAAGATTCGAGCACTTCGAGACAATATGTCTCCTCGATGGCAAAAAAATATAAATATAGCTTGACTAATATAAGCCATTGGCTTATATTATAACCTAAGAGATTAGGATGAGTTGAACCTAAGAGGAGGGAAAACATGTTGGGATCTTCCGCAAACTCTGAGAAGGACCGGCTTTTTAAAACTGAAAAGATCATTAAGAGTTAGGAGGGATAAAATGACCGACCTACCGTCAGTATCTTGTGGAAAATGTAAAAATTACCAGCCGGGTAACCGTAAACTTGGCAGTTCACCAAGAAAACCCCAGCGCCTGCCCGAGGTTCTGACCCATGAGGAGCAGGAGGCCTTACTGCGCCAACCCAACCCTAAAAATCTCAATGGCCTTCGGAACCTCTGTTTACTGCGATTGATGTTAAATACGGGACTTCGAGCCTCTGAGGTGCTCAAGGTCAAAACCAGGGACATTGATTGGAGCAGTGGAAAGCTCATGGTGCGGCAAGGCAAAGGCAGAAAAGATCGTAGCTTATGGGTTGGAGAAGAGGACCTTGCGCTTCTGAAACTTTGGATGGCAAGAAAGGCCAAATTGCCCGAAAGTGAACTGGTATTTACGAGCCGCGACGGGAAACTGATCATGAGTCGATATCTGAGAAGCATGGTAAAACGGTTGGCAACGAAGGCGGGGATCTCCAAGGACGTACACCCCCATACTCTCCGGCACACGTTTGCCACGGACTTGCTACGGCAAACCAAGAACTTGCGCCTGACCCAAAAGGCCCTGGGGCATGCTCAGATCACCTCCACCCAGATCTACACCCATATCGTGGACGACGAACTGGAGGAAGCTCTGAAGACTTTCCGTGCTGGTGGCAAGACCAGGTGAATCGGCAACCGCTATGAAAAGGCAAAAATAGAATCGTCTGATCGGCCTGAAAAATCAGCCCTAACGACGTTTTCATGGTACCATGATCTGAGTTCGATGGGTTTCATGACGCCCCGCCCGGAATGGTCAAAAATCAAGGGGGCCAAGGTGAAAAACGCCATGACTGCCGAAGAACTGAAAGCCAAGCGTCTGGCCCTGGGATTTCGCTCCCGCAATGCCCTGGCTAAAGCCCTGGGCGTCAGCAAATACGCCGTGGAGCACTGGGAATATGGCCGCCGGGCCATCCCTGGTTGGGTGCCCAATTTTCTCAAATGAATGGAAAAATTGTGGGGCGGTTGTCCCAATAAAGAAGTTTAGTAAATAATTAGATTTGTATCGCCAATAATTATGGTACCGTCCGAAATCTCTCAACGTCCTTCTAATCCGTCGGTCGCAGGTTCGAGTCCTGCCAGGCGCGCCAATAATAACAAGGGGTTAGCGATAAGTCGCTAACCTTTTTATTTTCCCCTGTGCACTTCCTGTGCACGTGTCCAGAATAAAACAGCAAAAGATTCCTTAGGCGCTTCCCCAAGCGGTTCGCGGCCGGCATCTCCGAGACCTGCTATCCATGCAGCCGAGTAAACGTCCAGGTAGCGGGTCGACCGGGGGTGGGGCGAGGCGGTTTGGTACGCCTGGCCAGAGCGTATCGACTCTGCGAAGGCGTCGCAGAGGGTGTGGTAAACGCTCATTTCAATGCCTTTGTTGCGGCCTTGGCTTGCACGGCAAGAAGGTCGCGGAGAAGATCGATAGGTGCAGCGATGAAGCCATCGGAACTGTTGGACGGCGTAAGTACATGGACGTTCAGTTGACTGACGCCTGCCGAACCGGTCGAATCGGCCCAAGACTTGCTGTAGCAAAATTTTGCTGCCAGGGACGTCATACAGAATGAGATCGGTGACTTCAGGCAGGACGAAACCTTCGGTCATTACGGCCATGGTCGCCACTAATATCACTCCAGAATCCAAGAACAGCGTCAGGGATTTATGACGGTCTTCGGCACCCATCCCGCCATGCAGGAGCTGACACGCCATACCCCGGCCTTCGATCTCGGCGGCCAGGTAATAGAGGGTGCCCACGAATTGAGTGATCACACAGATCCGTCTAACCGGCATCTTCGCTTCGTTGAGGTCGCTCAATAGTCGGCCGAAGGCATCCAGCTTAGAATCACCGCTAATCGCCTCGATCTCTTGAAGTGCACGCGCGGCGATTTCGGAAGCTTTCTCGGCGTTAGCACGGTCCAGCTGTCCGGCCAGCTTATCCTCAGGCATTTCCTCTTCCGAGGCCTCCAGCAGTTCGTCCACTTCTTCCTGTGCCTTTAACCGTCTCAATGAACCTTTGCAGCGCACCCTCAATCGCCACAGGGCTTGATTCGAGGTGACGAAGGAGCGTCATAGCCATAAAGCTCTGAATCCCTGTGGCACCTCCCAGGGTTTCGCACAGATCATCCACGGTTGCTCGGAGTCTCAACTCAGCCGCGTTCAGACTGAAGGGAACTTCATGCAAGACCGGCCGCATCCCCGTGTCGAGCGGTTTGCCGTCATGATCAACCACCTGGTCACGCCGCCATTCCACCACTGTGACTTCCTCTGCCGGAAATGCATCGAACGGGTCGCCGTCCAGAATGGTCGCGGTTGCAAGAATGACTCGCTCCGCAGACGCTCCGACCTTTCGAAAGGCCTCTCGCGCGAGCTCCCCTGATCAAATGCGCCTCGTCGGCAATCACCAAGTCCCAACGGAACTTTTACTGTAAAAACTGGCATCTACATGCCTAATAATTTCAAGGGCTTGGACAGAAGGCCCATCGGCTCGGAAGTAAAAAATGGCGAAATTTTCACCCTGATTTTTGAACCGAGAGAGGCAAATCATGCCCTACAAGGACCCTGAAAAAAGACGAGCCTACCACCCCGAATATCAGCGGCGGCAACGAGCCAATGCAGGATTGACAAATTCTGGTCAAACCCGGATGCGGAAAGCATGTCTCTGCGTCAAGGTTCCTCATCTACGACTCCAGGGCATTGCCTTTCAAGACGGCTTGTTTGTCACGGACCAGCCCGAGCAGCAGGCAAGGATTGAGCAAGATCAAATGTATGGCAGGGAGATATTTAGTTGGGTGCTGGAGCCTTAGCTGGAAGACTTAAGGCGGGCTAATGCCCAATATCCTGGTCCATCAATTGGAGCTGGATTTTGCTTCCAATAAATGGCCAGGGAAGAGGTGGGAAAATGGTATCGCCGAAGGCAGTTGGTAAAAGCAAATTTCTCTACCGGAAGAAGAAGGAGACAAAAATGATAAGCAAGACCCAAAGAGTACCTGAGTTTTTGACAGGGTTAGAGCAACTGGCCCTGCTGCGACAACCAAATCCTGGGTGCCTAACCGGCCTCAGGAATCTTTGCCTATTGACCCTAATGCTGAATACAGGTCTCAGGGCTTCGGAGTTGCTCAATATCAAAATCAGGGATATTGATTGGCATGACGGGAGACTGAGGGTGCGGGAGGGCAAAGGCAAAAGAGATCGTATCTTATGGGTGGGAGGAGATGATCTAGTTCTTCTCCAGCGCTGGCTGGAGAAGAAGGCCAAATTGCCCAAGAGTGAGTTCCTCTTTACCACCCTGGATGGGAGGCCCATCCATGATCGCTACCTGCGGTCCATGGTAAAAAGATTGGCTCAGAAGGCCGGGATCTACAAGGACGTACATCCCCACACCCTGAGACACAGCTTCGCCACTGATTTATTAAGGCAAACCAAAAACCTTCGTCTAACCCAAAAGGCCCTGGGACATGCTCAGATTACGTCCACGCAAATCTATACTCACATCGTGGACGAGGAACTGGAAGAAGCCTTAAAGACTTTTCGCACCTCCAGCTAGCTGGGTGGCACCGGGAAAAGAATTTTGCAGCCATTGGGAAAGCGCTGAATATGAAGATCTAGGCCAAAGCAAAGGCCTTCGGCGAGGTTTTTGAGCCCGGAAGGCCATGGCGCGGCCTAGGAGCGGGGCCAATTCCCCAATGGGTACCTAGGCACCTCCTGAACCGGTTCCTGGCCCAGGCAGTGACCGGCTCCCCCCTGACCTTGTATGGTAAAAGTGCCCAACCCCAGGGCTACCTAAACCTCCAGGACACCCTGGCCTGTGTGGCACAGGCCTGGCTCCAACCCGCCCAGTCCGGGCAATACTGGCTGCAACTATGGTGGAAACTTTATCCACAAACGATCTGGCCTCAAAGGTTCAGGCCCCAGCCCGGGAGATGGGCCTGGCCGTGGAAACCCAACCCCTTCCCATCCAGGCTGGAGGCGGAGGAGCACTACTATAACCCGGCCCCCCCTGGCCTCATGGCCCTGGGCCTCCAGCACCCCTACTTGACCCCTGAAGTCCTGAAGCGGCTGCTAAGGTTGGTCTCCGGATCCAAATCGGCCATCGTCACTGACCATATCCTTCCCCGGGTGGCATGGAAGAAATAGAACCACTGAGGCCAAGATAAATGGAGAAACTTTTGTCTTTCTGGCCCCTGCCCTGCTTGAGGTCAATAATCTTCAACGCCGCGGTGGTCCAACCCTGGTCAAACCCTGATGACGAAAGCGGTATCCATTTCCATATTCCCCAGCTGCGACTCCCGGGCCTTATCTTTAAAGGTGGCTGGTTTGTGACGGACCAACTCGAGGAGCTGGGAGGGAACAAGATCAAATGTATAAAAATGTAATGAACCTGGATTATGCGGCGCAATTTTATGGAATTATGGGCAAATACTTGATATAAGGCGGAATAATTAGCAAATCGGGGGTTTCAAAGATGCTCGATAGTGGTGAAAGCCGGCAAGAGGTAATCCGGCCGGATTTTAACCGGGCCATCATGATAGATTTTCAGGGGGCCAAGATCACCTCAGACGTTGGTTTTCTCCTGGTGCGAGAAATAGATGACCGTTTCAGGCATCATTGACCCCATGGAAGAATGCCTGGAAGACTTGAGGTCACCTACTCATACGAGACACTCACTTGGTGCAGATGGTGCGTCAAAGGGTCTACCAGATAGCCGCCGGTTACGAAGATTGTAACGATGCCGATTTTCTCCGTATTGACCCGGCCCTCAGGCTGGCCCTTGGTAAAGATCAGCAGGTAGGGGCCGGCCAGTCCATGCTCTCCAGGCTGGAGAATGACATCCTGGGCAATAGCATGGGGTTAGAAGCCTTGGAGGCCGCCCTGACGCGGTCCACCGACGCCCTGTTGAGGAGGAAGAACAAAAAGCGGCTTATTATCGACCTGGATTCCACCGAGGACCCGGCCCACGGCAAGCAGGAGGGGGTTGCCTACAATGGCCATTTTGCCAAGAACTGTTTCCATCCGCTTTTTTGGCTTCACCAGCGAGGGCGACTGTCTGGGGGCCAGGCTGAGACCGGGGAACGTCCATTCCGCCGATGGGCGCCCTGGAGTTCATCAAGCCCATGGTGGAGCGCTACCGGGCCTGGTTCAAGCTTTTCTGGTTTCGGGGCGACGCCGCCTTTGCCAAACCTGAGATCTACGAGTATTGCGAAGAACAACGCATCACCTATTTCATCCGGTTACCGGCCAATGAGAACCTGGATAGCGCTGGTGGCGCCTCACCTCGGTCGTCCGGTGGGCCGACCGCCCAAGAGCGGCATTCAGGTCAAGATCGTTGATCTCCACTACCAGGCCAAGAGTTGGAGCCGGCCTCGCCGGGTGGTGGCCAAGATCGAGTGGCACCGGGGCGAGTTGTTCCCCCGGATCGGCTTTGTGGTGACCAACTCCAGGCTCCCTGCCGGCAAGGTGACCAAGGTCTATAATGGCCGGGCGGAGATCGAAAACCGGATCAAGGAAGGCAAGAACACCCTGCGCTGGGACAAGACCAGTTGCCAGCGGTTTGAGGCCAACCAGGCCCGGCTGAAGATGGGGGTTCTGGCCTACAACCTCCTGCATATGATCCGGCAGTTCTACGTCTGGGGAGAAGAAGTGCGGCGGTCCATGGACTGGCTGATCAAGCGCTTAATCAAAGTGGGGGCCAGGGTTTCTTACCATGCCCGGAGGTGGTATGTGCATGTGGCCTCAGCCTTTCCCCTGGCTCACCACTACCGGGCGGTGCTGGCCTGGGGTCCTTAGGCTTCCCGGCCAGAAGCATCTGGTCGCCGAGGGAGTGGTATGCCCGAAATCTGGGGAAAAATTGACTTATTCAGCCCAAATTTGTGCTATCATGCCGCCGATGAAGAGGATTCGGCTCCAAGAACAGGAACTTTTGGGAGATTTTCCCCGGGCAAAGAGGTCCCGAAAACCATTTTTTGACTGCGGTGGCCAAGGCTGCCGCATAATCTCGGCTAAAATATCTGATAATGAGAGCTACAGGCTATCGAGTTAGGTGGGGCTTAGCACCCCAAAATAACGCGCTGGTGCCTTCTACCAAAAAGGTTGTCTTCCAGAAGGGGGGTGTTTGGTTCAAACTCCTAAAGGAGATTCCAAGCACCAACTTAGGATAGCCTCATTAAAGGCTAGGGCATAATATCCGTTTAGAAGAGACCCCATGACTGGTCAGAGTGCCTTCCCCATTTACGGCGTAATTCTGGCGGGAGGTCTTGGCACCCGTTTCTGGCCCTTGAGCCGCTCCCAATATCCCAAACAGGTCCTGCGGCTGATGGGTTCCGAATCCATGATTCAGTCCACCATTGAACGCCTCTTGCCCCGTATTCCCCTGGAGCGCCTGGCGGTGGTGACCAACGCTTCCCAGGCTGAGGTCATCCGCCTGCATCTCCATCGCAAGGGCTGGGAGAAGATCCGATCTCTGGCTGGAGCCCGAGGGCCGGAACACCGCCGCGGCGGTGGGCCTGGCCGCGGTACTCCTGGATCAAGAGGCCGGGGATTGTCTACTGGGGGTTTTCCCCGCCGACCATTACATCCGGGACCAGGAGGGCCTGCTGGGGCCCTGGATATCGGGGCGAGTCTGGGCTCAGAAGGGCTACCTGGTGACCTTCGGGATTCCTCCCACCCGCCCGGAGACCGGCTATGGTTACATCAAACAGGCTCGCCCCTGGATGAGCAGGGGAGTGCCTACCGCTCCCTCAGATTCATGGAAAAACCCGATCTGGCCAGAGCCCAGGCCTTCCTCCAGGAAGGGGGATATTATTGGAATAGCGGCATCTTTATGTTTCGCCGGGAGGTTTTGCTGGAGGCCTTCTCCCGCTATCTGCCGGAGCTCCATCAGGGGCTGGCCCGGCTCCTGGACGGAGGAAAACCGGCTGCCCTTGGATGAGGTCTATCGGCAGACTTCCCAGCATCTCCCTGGACCACGGCATCATGGAGCGGGCCGATAATGTGGCGGTGGTGCCGGTGGAGATGGGGTGGAACGATGTGGGCACCTGGGGGGCCTTGCAGGATATCTTCCCCCGGGATGACCGGGGCAATGTCATCTGTGGGCCGGGCCCTGGATCTGGGCAGCCGGGACTGCATCATCTTACGCCCAGAACCGCCTGGTGGCCACCATCGGCCTTGGATAACACCATCGTGGTGGATACTCCGGACGCCACCCTGGTATGCCACCGGGACCGGGTCCAGGAGGTTAAGGACCTGGTGGCGGAGTTGCACCGGCAACAGATGGCGGAGTCCGTGCAGCATCCCACCGTGGAGCGCCCCTGGGGGCGTTACACCGTGATGGACGAGGGCCCGGGTTACAAGGTAAAGCAGATCGTGGTGGACCCGGGCCAAAAGCTCAGCCTGCAGATGCACCAACATCGGGCCGAGCACTGGGTGGTGGTCCAGGGCACCGCCCGGGTGACCATCGGCCAGGAGACCAAGCTGGTGGCCACCAACCAGAGCGTCTATATACCTTTTAAGACCCCGCATCGCTTGGAAAACCCGGACTCGGAGCCCCTGCGCATCATTGAGATTCAGACCGGAGCTTACCTGGAGGAAGATGATATCCTGCGCCTGGATGATGACTACTGGCGCAAGTGAGTAGGCTTGAGATCTAACCCTAGCTTATGGAGTCTTCATTTGAAGCAAGTTGTCCAGAGCAATAAAGACGGGAAAAAAACCTTCAGTGAAATTTTTGCTATCATGCCTTGGACAAGTAAATTTAGTTACAAACAGAAGGAATTTTTCGGGGTTATGCTCAAGAAAAGAGGTTCCCAAAACCTCTTTTGGATAGAAGCGGGGAAGGCTGCCGCATAATTTCTCGGAATAGAGGTTCCAAACGCTGCTTTGCCACCGGTAAATCTACGACTGCAGCATAATTTTTCATAATGGAGATAATATGACAGAGCATAGTCTGGTCATGAGACAGCTTAAATGGTCCTCTGATAAGAAACAGAACCATAACGGCAAGATAGGTCCAGTTACGATGTTTACAGTAGCATATCATACTGGAGAACAATGCTACAAGCTGGTGCCAAAGCTTCCAGGATTAAATCGTGCCATCAAAGTAGATTCCATAGAAGAAGGCAAGAAACTAGCAGAAACGCTCTATAAGAAGTATTTAGATTTTCTCTTAGGAGCTGAATGGTTTGAAGCCTGACCTGCCCCCCAAAAACTGATCCACAAGTTATGTTAGAGTAGTGGATCGAAGGGAGGCAGGGAGATGAGCAGGAAGCGTTATACGCCGGAGCAGATCATTGGGAAGCTGCGGGAAGCAGAGGTGGCCTTGGCACAGGGGCAGACGGCGGGCCAAGTTTGCCGTACCTTGGGCATTGCCGAACAGACCTTCTATCGCTGGCGCCGGGAGTATGGTGGTTTAAAGGTAGAGCAGGCCAAGCGGCTCAAGGCCCTGGAGCAAGAGAATACTCGGCTGAGACGGGCGGTGGCGGATCTTACCCTGGATAAACTGATTCTCCAGGAGGCGGTAAGGGGAAACTTCTAAGCCCGACCCGTCGCCGGCAATGCATCGAACATATCCGGAAGGCTCTGCCGGTGTCGGAACGCCGTGTCTGCGGGGTGATTGGGCAACCGCGTGCGACCCAGCGTTACGAAGCCACCGAGCCTGATGACGAGGTGGGGCTGACTGCTGCCATCATTGGCTATGCCAGCAGGTATGGGCGATACGGCTATCGCCGCATCCTGGCGTTGCTGCTCGGTGACGGCTGGGTGGTGAACCATAAGAGACTGGAACGAATCTGGCGACAGGAAGGGCTGAAGGTGCCCCAGAAGCAGCCGAAGCGGGGCAGATTGTGGTTAACCGATGGATCTTGTGTTCGTCTCCGTCCATGCTGGCCGAACCATGTTTGGTCCTATGACTTCGTGATGGCGCGGACACACGATGGCAAAGCTTTCCGTATGCTCACCATCATTGATGAGTACACGCGGGAATGCCTGGCCATCGAGGTGTCCCGGCGTTTGGATGCAGATGCGGTGTTGTATCGGTTGACGGAGCTGTTTGTGTCCCGGCGCCCACCAGACTATATCCGATCGGACAACGGGCCGGAGTTTACGGCCAAGGCGGTGCGGGAGTGGTTAAGCCGAGTAGGAGTCAAAACGCTCTACATTGAACCTGGCAGTCCTTGGGAGAACGGTTACAATGAGAGCTTCAATGGGAAGCTGCGTGATGAGTTGCTCAGCGGGGAGATTTTCTACACCCTGAAGGAGGCCCAGATCCTGATAGAGCGCTGGCGGCAGGAATACAATACGATAAGGCCCCATAGTGCTTTGGGTTATAGGCCACCCGCACCTGAGGCCATACGGGTGATTCCCAGAGATCCTGGCTCCGCTATGCTCCGCCAGGATCTCTGGCTTGACTTGACCCCCATCCTAACTTAAAACTTGGTACAACTACTGGGGGCAGGTCAGTTATCTTCTTTACGGTGATTATATCTAAACTCTAATTCTTTCAGGTAAAAGGGAAATTTCTCTTTGGAGACGCCGTGGAACTTGATGAGTCTCTCCTTGGCGTAGCTCCAAAAGCCTTCCAGGCCGTTAATATATACCTTTCCCGAGGCAAAGCGTTGGGAATGATCCACTTTAAGATGCCGGTATCCGCAGAACATGAGGCTATCATAGCTTTGGTACTTATCGGTATAAACAATGCTGCCGCGCCGGACTTTTTTCACCGTGAGCTGCAGGAGGGTCTCAGCCTTAACATTCGGGACCACTTCCACTCTGACTTTCCCTTCGCGCTCCAGAATGCCGAAAACCGGCACTTTCCCGGCAGCGCCCCGGCCCCGCTTGCCCTTCCGGCGGCCCCCAAAGTAGGCTTCGTCTGCCTCCACCTCCCCTTTCAGGAGTGGATAAGCTTGGTCTTGGGCCACGATGGCTCTTCTAATTACCTGAAATCCTTTGAGCACTGTGGGATAGGACAAACCCAATTCCCTGGCCGCCCGGCGGGCCGAAATCTCCAACTCGAACAGCTTAATGAGCCAGAGCCAGTCCCTAAACCCTATTCGGAGAAGCGCCAGGTGAGTGCCAGTAAAATCTCCAAACTCGTATCGGCAACCCTGGCAGAGGAGACGCATTCTCCTTATCTTAACTACTTCTTTACTGACACACCGCGGACAGAATTTTCGGTAATTTTTCCACCGTTGCCTGAGGAAAAATGACCTGGCTTTTTCCTCTTTAAAAACAATATCTTTAACTGTTTTTAGCACCATGCCGCCAGCTTAATGCTGTGGCAAAACTTTTACAATCACCTAATTTTAAAGATATTTTAGCATGATCGTTAGGAGCTAAGGCAATAAGCGAAATTGATTTTTTACGAAATTTTGTGCTTCCATGCTTCCCACGAGAAGGGTTGCCTTCGAGAAGGGGGGTGCCTTAGGGTTTAAACTCGGGAAAAGAGGGTCCAAACATCAATTTGTGACAGACGCAGCTAGTCTGCCGCATAATTTCGGTCAATAATTTTTTTAAAAAATTTCTTGACATAATATTATGATTATGGGATGGTTTTTTTACAAACAGATAAAGCCAAACCCATCGGCAGGTGGGGGCGGAAAGCCACGGGTCTCCGTATGGAAGAGATAGCCGGGTTGCCTGGGATGGGTAACACCGGCTTTTTTATTAAGGTTGAAGTCGCGGGTTCGAATGGCGTTTCCCGCTCCAGAGGCGGCATAGCCAAGAGGCAAGGCAGCGGTCTGCAAAACCGTTATTCTCCGGTTCGAATCCGGATGCCGCCTCCAATTTTTTCAATTAATACGCTTTCGCAAAACCCCTGAGCTTTTAAACACTAATACCTTCCGAGGCCGCAAGGTGATAGTTTCCTTGGATTTTTTTTGAAAATAAATACGAATTATTACAAATTATGCTTTAGATTGTACCCATAACCGGGGCCATGGAGATGCAGCAGATGAAGCGGGTCTTAGTCACCGGAGGGGCTGGGTTCATCGGCTCCCAGGTAGCGGAGCGCCTGGGGCTGGAAGGATATGAAGTGGCGGTGATAGACAACCTGAGCACCGGGCGCAGGGAGTATGTCCCGGCCACAGCCCAATTCTTTCCTTATGATATCAAAAGCAGGGAGGCCTTTGACCTCATTTGTCAGTGGCAGCCTCAAGTGATAGTTCATCACGCGGCCCAGATGAGCGTACGACGTCTCGGTGACCGACCCCTTGATGGACGCCCAGGAAAATATCCTGGGATCCTTGAATATTTTCCAGGCAGGCACTCAGGCGGGGGTCCAGAAAATCATCTTTGCTTCCACCGGGGGAGCCATTTATGGGGACGAAGTGGCGCTCCCGGCCCGGGAGGAATACCTGGCCCAACCGGCGTGCCCTTACGGCATCGCCAAGCTGGCGGTGGAACATTATCTCCATTTTTATCATCAGGAATATGGCATTATTCCCATTTCTTTGCGTTATGCCAATGTTTATGGGCCTCGCCAGAACGGTTTGGGTGAGGCCGGAGTGGTGGCGATCTTCATCGAAAAATTCCTGGCCGAGGAGCAGCCCATTATTAACGGCGACGGTGGCCAAACCAGGGATTTCGTCTTCGTGCAGGATGTGGTGGCGGCCAACCTCCTGGCCCTGGATTATGCCCAGCCCGGCGTTTTCAATATCGGCACGGGCCGGGAGACGGATATCCTCACCATTTATCTTGGGCTTAAGGAGTTCACCGGCTCACCCCGGGAGCCGGTCCACGGCCCCCCCAAGCCCGGGGAGCAACGCCGGAGCGTGCTGGATTGCCAGCGGGCCAAGGAGCTGCTGGGCTGGGAGCCTAAGGTGAGTCTGACAGAGGGGCTGGAGCGCACCGTGGCGGCCTTTCGCCAGGCTCGCTGAACTGCTGTTTGGGGGGGAGGGCCTGGGAGCCGAGGTCCCTGACCTCCCCTCAACCCCCCGACCCGCGTCTGGTGGCTGGTGAGGCTGGGCCGTTGGCCCAGCCTCACCAGCCAAATAAAACTTATCGCTTATTGCTTTTGCTCCTATTTTTCGTTATAATTTATTAAAATAATTAGCGAAAGGGAGCAAA
The DNA here is from genome assembly GCA_963739295.1 of uncultured delta proteobacterium. Taxonomy (GTDB): domain Bacteria; phylum Desulfobacterota; class Desulfobaccia; order Desulfobaccales; family 0-14-0-80-60-11; genus CAVTZS01. Next base: position 183,296 of record CAVTZS010000003.1, read on the forward strand.
TATTTTGCAACAAGAAAGCCTAAGTCTCCTGGCATTTCAGAAAAGGTTTAGGACCGAAAAAGCTTGTCAGAAACATCTGTTTCAGTTGCGCTGGCCTCAGGGTTATCGGTGT
>CAVTZS010000004.1:0-450797 GCA_963739295.1 uncultured delta proteobacterium
GGGCAGCTTTACTTATATTTGATATTCAAATCATACCTTGAATTTTGACAGTTCCACCCATAACTGTGGGTTTTGGCAAGTTGCACCCGAATGATCGGTGGGAGGATAGGTCTAAAGGCGCACGCCACTGGGTGAAAGATGAGGTACTGTTCCTCAAAGGCAGTTCAATCTTTGCAGTTTTGAGGGCGAGAAAGGTTCTTTTCCTGCAATTCCTGGAGGTACTCGTTTCCAGGGGGAGAGTTCACGGGATCAATTCAACTCCACCAGCCTTGAGTCGTTGCCGGAGCTCCTCCAGTAAGGGGGGGAGGATTTCCCGGTAATCTCCCACAATGACGATATCCGCCACCTCAAATATGGGGGCCTTGGGGTCTGAATTAATGGCCACCACCAATTCGGACTCATCCATACCCACCACATGCTGGGACATCCCGGAGATACCCACGCCCAGATAGAGACGGGGTCTGACGGTTTTGCCGCTCTGGCCGATCATTTGCTCCTCCAGGGCCCACCCTTCATCCACCGGCGGCCGGGTGGCCCCCACGGCCCCGCCCAAGAGAGAAGCCAGCTCTTCCAAGAGTTGCCAGCCTTCCTGGCCCCCGATGCCAAAGCCGCCCGCGACCACCACCTCGGCCACCTCCAGAGGCTTAGCCTTGGGTTCCTCCAGGTGAACTTCCAGGACTTGGGGACCTGAGAGGTCCAGGTCCTCTCCCACCGTCAACTGGATAATCTCCCCGGACCTCCGGGAAGGTTCGCACTTTTTCATAACTCCGGGCATCACCGTAGCCATCTGAGGTCGATGCTCCGGACACTTGATGGTGGCTACGACTCCACCCCCCCAGCCGGGGACCATCTGCAGGAGATCGCCCTGGGCATCCAAGCGGAGATCGATACAGTGGGCGGACAGGCCGGTATTAAGTCGCGCGGCCAAACGGGGGGCCAGTTCCATGCCCATGCTGGTAGCCCCCAACAGCAGGATGGAGGGGCGGTGCTCCTGGCAGGCCTTGGCCAGTATCGAGGTATATGGCAGTAAGCGGTATGGTTCCAGTGAAGGATGTTCTGCTACGAAGACGATATCGGCACCGTGGGCGATGAGCCGGTCGGCCAATCCTGCCACCTTTTCCCCCAGGAGCAAGGCGGCCACCGTCCCGCCCGAGGCCTCGGCCAGCTCCCGGGCCTTGCCCAGCAGTTCCCATCCCACCTCGTGCAGCAGCCCGCCCCGCTGCTCCATGAACACCCAAATCTGAGGTTTTTCCACGGCCAAGGTTTCCTTTTAGAGACCTCTGAAAAAGTCATCTTGAGGGAGGGGGCCAGGGGTCGCAGACCCCTGCCCCCCTCCCTCAAGCTCCCTCCCCCAACCCCTTACAGGGTCAGAAAATGGCTGGAAAGTCGGGGCCATAGGCCCCGCCTTTCCAGCCCCTTCTGCGGGTTGGGAGGGGGGTGTGGGGGGAGGGCAGGGACCTCGGGTCCCTGGCCCTCCCCCCACGAACCCATTTCCCAGAGCTCGCTTTTAGGGTGGTGTCTCCCAAGCAACTTAAATTTATCTAGGCTACTAAATTCCCCCTCCCCTAGCGGGAGGGGGCTGGGGGGAGGGGGGAGTAGGGGCGGTTCGCGAACCGCCCCTACAATTACACCCCCACTCGGCCCTCCCTCATCAAGGGGGAGGGTAAAAACGGATTTCCAAATTGTAAAATTATTTCCGTGACATACCCTTAGATCACACCCAGTTGGTGTATTTTTTCCACCAGGCGTTGGCTAATCTCCTCGGGGCTGCCCTCAAGCCGCAGGCCCTGGCGGGCCTTTTGGCGCACCAACAGGTCCGCCATTTGGGTGGGGGAGCCCTTAAGGCCGAGGCGCGTTTCATCCAGTTTCAGGTCGGCATTGCTCCAAATGGAGATCTCCCGTTTTTCCGCGGCCAGGATTTCGAGAAAGGTAATATATCGGGGTTTATTGGCTTCCTTGGTGAAAGAAAGCAGCAAGGGGGGCTCGGCCTCAAGTTTCACATATCCCCGTTCAATCTTTTGGGTTATCAGAAACCGCCTGGCCTCCAGGAACTCCATGTGGGTCACATGCATGATATTGGGAATCCCTAAGAATTCGGCAATTTGGGAGGAAACCTGGGCGGTGGAGCCATCCAGGGTGAAGTTCCCGCAGAAAATGAGGTCAAAGGGGCCTATCCGAAGGATACCTTCGGCCAGGATACGTGCCGTGGACAGGGTATCCGAGCCGGCGAAGGCCCGGTCCGCCAGAAGCACCGCCCGGTCGGCTCCCATCCCTAAGGCTTCCCGCAAAACCGGAACAGAAGAGGGGGGGGCCATGGAAAGGAGTATCACTTCCGCGCCCTGGGCGTCCTTAATTTCCAGGGCGGCTTCCAGGGCATGTTTGTCCAAGGGGTTGATGATACTGGGAATTCCTTCTCGAATCAACGTCTTGGTCACGGGATCCATGCGCAGCCGGTCCCACGCTTTGGGATCGGGGACCGGCTTGACGCAGACAATTACTCTTTCCATGGCCCGTTTCTCTTAAGAGGCCTCTGAAAAAGTCATCTTGAGGGAGGGGGCAGGGGTCGCAGACCCCTGCCCCCTCCCTCAAGCTCCCTCCCCCAACCCCTTACAGGGTCAGAAAATGACTGGAAAATTGGGGCCATAGGCCCCGCCTTTCCAGCCCCTTCTGCGGGTTGGGAGGGGGGTGTGGGGGGAGGGCAGGGACCTCAGGTCCCTGGCCCTCCCCCCAAAAAACTTTCGCAACGCTCTCAAGTTTTTTTGACAAAAGGCGCCATGGCGGCCCTGCCCATTACCACCTTGCCGATTTCTCCGGTGCCGCCCGCGGGTATGGTCACCATGGCATCCCGCAAGAGACGCTGGACTTTGTATTCCTGCAGAATGCCGTAAGCCCCGTGAATTTCGATGGCCTTTTTGGCACAGCGGGCGGCCGCATCACAGGTATAGTATTTGGCCATGGCACTTTCGGTGTCAAACCTCATATTTTGGTCCTTCATCCAGGAGGCCCGGTAACAAAGGAGTCGGCAGATGTCCAGCTCCATGTAAATCTCGGCGACATAGAAATTGATGGCCTGAAGGGCGCTGATGGGTTTGCCGTAGAGGACTCTTTCACTGGCAAATTTTCCGGCCTCCTCATAACAAGCCTGGAGAATGCCCAGAGCCACCGCGGCCATGCCGGTTCTGCCGCTTTCACTGACGGTTTTCAGGCCCACCCCCAGGCCGCCGCCTTCCTGGCCCAACATATTTTCTTTAGGTATTTCGCAATGATCGAACACCAGCTCTCCGGTATTGGAACCCCTGAGACCGAACTTGTGTTCCACTCGACCCGTCTTGGCGCCGGGGGCGGTTTTGTCCACGATGAAACCCGTAAAACCTTTGGCGCCCTCCCCGGTTTTGGCAATCACTAGCCAATAATCGGAGGTATGGGAATTGGTGATGAAGCACTTTCTGCCGTTGAGAATCCACTTGTCGCCCTTCAGTTCCGCCGAGGTCTGCATCGCCAAGACGTCTGAGCCCCCGGAAGGTTCGGTGATGGCCACGCAACCCATGGTTTCGCCCCGGGCCAGGGGGGGAATATACTTCTTCTTTTGCTCCTCGGTGCCGAAATCATTCAGCGCGGCAATGGCCATGTGGTGGACCTGCATGCCCATGGGGACCGCGGCGCAGACCCGGGCCAACTCCTCCAGCACGATGGTTCGGGCCAGATATCCCAAGCCGAGGCCTCCGTACTCCGGCGGGGCTATGAGGCCGGTGATCCCCAGCTTGGCCATGGGTTTCAGAAGATCCAGGGGAAAATCCCCGGTCTCTTCCATGGCTTCAATTTTGGGGGTAATCTCACTCTCCGCAAACTCTCTGGCCGATTTCCTGAGCAACTCCTCTCTTTCCGACAGCTTGAAGTCCATAGTGACTACCTCCTTTCAATTTGAGAACGATGGGTCCCCCTCTTTAGGCCAAATTTCCATCATTCCCAAATGGCAGACCGGCCTAACTGTGAGGGCAAAAGTTTTTTATGTGCTAATCATGGTTAAGAAGGCAATAAGACCTTGAATATTGCGATCCAGATTCTCCTTGGACTTGTCGGAGATGATGTAGGTGACACAGGCCCCCAGAATCCCGGAGAAGATCATCTCGGCCACCGCCCCGGTATCAATGCCCTCCCTCAGGTTGCCGGCTTCTTGTTCCTGGTCCAGGAGCCGCTTAATCATGCCCTTGAACCTCTCGAAACCTTCGTTCACCTCCTGGGCCAGGTGCGGTTGCTGGTCATTTAATTCCACCGCCAAGGTGACAAAGATACAGCCTCCGGGAAAGTTTTCCGAGTCAGCCAAATAACGATCCCGATAATTTTCCAGGAGCTTTTTGATCTTGTCCAGGGGCCGCGCCAGTTGGTCCAGGCCGGCCAGATTTCTCTCCCGCCAGATTCTGCGGGCTTCGCTCAGGGCGGCGCCAAAGAGTTCCTCTTTGCTCTTGAAGTGATTGTAAAGCCCGCCTTTGGAAGTGCCCACGGATTCCAGGATGTCACTGATGGAAGTACTCATAAAGCCTTTGGTGGAAAATTGCCGGAGGGACTCATGAATAATTCGGTCTTTGAGGGACATGATTTTAAACTCCGGGAGAGACAGACCGGTTGGTCTGTAAGACCATAAAAGGATAATCTTCCCTTGTCAAGGTTTTTAGACCCCAGTGGTAGGTGCCGGTAAAATGAGAGGTCTGCACCTGGCCGGCAAAATTAGCCCTGGGCCAGTCCCCCTTTTTTAGGGTTGATGCAGCAACCGCATTCCCTTGAAGGTATATGTGCTAAAAATCCGACCTATCCCCATCATATCTGGATTTTTTCCGCTCCGGCGATAAGACTCGATTCTGGCAAGCTATGCGAAATTGTTGTTATTTTTTCTTATAATGCTGCCCCAAAATAAGCTTGATGACTGTTGCGGGGTTATTTACCTACAAGGAAGATAAATCATCCGTCCATAGTCTGATTTCGCCTGCGTCGTTTGAGTGGGACTCCCGACCCAGGAATTCGATACGATTTTGCCTTGGATAGCTGCGGCCCAATCCCAAAATAAAAAGGTAGGCCCAGCGCCTGAACCTGCCATGCGGTTCCTAGCTGATAATCGGGGAAATGGGATTCTTGGCCTTCGGCAATGAAGGATTGAGTTGATAATTTCCCAGGAAACGCGCCAAGCTGAGCGGGGTCTTGCTGGAGTTCAGGCGGGATTAGCCGGCCTTTTCTGCAGGCCGCAGATACGGCTACACCGGGATGCTTCCCGGCGCGCCTGTTCCTCGGTAAAACCCAATTCCACTTCTTTAAAAGTCCGCAAACGTTGATCCAGAGGCAAACAGGGCATGGCCTCCCGGGGCTGGGGTGCCAGCCCCTCGGGAAGAAAGGCCAGCCCTTGCCAGGCTAGGGGACGACCATACCGTAAGTCCTGGCCTTTTAAGTATCGATCTATAGAGATGGCAGCTTCTTTCCCCGCGGCAATGGCTGCCACCACCGTACGCGGACCGGACACCACATCTCCGCCTGCAAACACCCGAGGAATATTGGTCGCACCTGTGACTGGATCGGCGACCAGCAGGTTCTTCTCGGAAAGTTCCATTCCTTCCAAAGAAGCAAAAAGATCCCGATCTGCAGCCTGTCCAATGCCCGTGATCACTACCTCACAGGAGAAGAAAAATATCGAATCCGGTATCGGAATAGGCCGGGGACGCCCTGAGGCATCCATCTTCCCTAAACGTAACCGCTGGCATTTGAGCCCCGCCACCTTTCCCTCTTGCCCTAAGATGGCCACCGGGGTGGTGAGAAACTTTATCTCTACCCCTTCCGCCAGGGCACTTTCCACTTCCTCGGGGTAGGCTGGCATTTCCTCCCGGGTGCGACGATACAAGATGGTGACCGGCCCGTAGCCTAGACGCTGGGCCACCCGGGCGCAATCCAGGGCCACATTGCCCCCGCCGATAACCGCCACTCTCCCAGAAAAGGTAGGTGGTCGGTCGAGATTTACCTCCCGCAGGAAGGTGATGCCGTCCATGATCCCAAGTAACCCATCTTCCCTGGGGATACCAAGTTTCTGGGATTTATGAAGGCCGACGCTGATAAAAATGGCATCAAACTCATTTTTAAGCTTAGCAAAAGTCAGGTCTCGACCGATTTCGCAGTTAAGCTGAAGGCTTACGCCCATAGCCAGGATTTCTTCCATTTCGCTTTGGAGAATCTCCCGGGGCAGGCGGAACGCGGGAATGCCTACGGCCATCATGCCTCCGGCCACCGGCAGTTTGTCAAAAACCGTAACTTCATAACCTCTTGGCGCCAGATAATAAGCGGCGGTGAGTCCCGCCGGGCCGGCGCCCACAATGGCCACTCTTTCTCGCCTTTGCGCGGTTATTTCCAGACCCCCCGATTCTTCCTGGGCGAGATGCACATCGGCCAGAAACCTTTTAAGATGCATAATGGCTAGGGGGGCATCCACGCGCCCCCGGTTGCACTGAGTCTCACACGGATGCGGGCAGACCCGGCCACAAATACCAGGGAAAGGCAGGTCTCGCTTGATGAGTTTCAACCCTTCTGCATATTTCCCTTGCAGGATGGCAGAGATGAAACCAGGAATACTGATATTTGCCGGGCAGGCCGCCCTGCAGGGGCTGGTGGCCCACTGCACCCACACTTCCGGGTCGGCATATCCCTGCGCCAGGGCCATTTCTCGCAAGACGTCCACAATAGCGCTGAACTGTACCTCCTGGGGACAGACGAAGGCACAGGTGTCACAGTTGGTGCAATACCAAATAACCGGGGACCGCAGCAACTTTTCCTTCAAACCCAGCTTGATCTGGTGGACGATCTTCCTGGGGTCAAATTCCGGAAACTGTTCACTCACGGGACAGACGCCGGCGCAACTGCCGCAGTCAAAACACCGCTGTACCAGTGCGCCCCCGGGTCGGGCCGCCACTTCCCATTTAAATTGGGGGTAAAGATCTTTCTTGGTTACCGGCACAGGAGTCCCTGGATTAATACCAATATGCTAGGTGCTCTGGGCTAACGCCTCATTTTGGGCCAAAGTTTGCCGGATGGCCGGCTCTATCTTTTCTGCCATCTTGGCAGCCAGGACTTCCGAAGAATAGTCCCCCTCTTGCCTCAGGTCCCGGGCCAACTGGGCGAAGCGGATTCGCAGTTTGACATCCGTCACCGCGGCTCGAGCCGCAGCCAGTTTCCTTTTCAGGTCTTGGGGGCTAAACCCGGATATTGACCCCAAAGGACCCAATTGTTCTATTTTCTTAGTAAACCTGGTAATCAAGTTCACGAATAACGGCGCTTCCGCCGCGGAGGCCCAGTGCAGGGCCAGTCTTTCCGGATTAAGACCCAGACTTTCCAGGATTTTTCGGGAAATTTGCGCGGTAACGATGGCGTCGTAATTACCAACCTGGTAATGGCACTCTCCCAGCTGTCAGCCCCCGATAAAGACGCCATCGGCTCCCGCCTGGAAGGCGGCCACGATAAATATCGGATCCATCCGGCCGGTACACATAATGCGGATGGGCCGGAGATGGGGAGGGTACTGAAAGCGGGCCACGCCCGCGGCGTCTGCCGCGGCATAGCAGCACCACTGACAGAGAAACCCTAAAATTTTGGGGACAAACGAGGTGGGAACCATCAGGCTTTCCTCTCAAAGGCCCGGATTTGGGCTAAAATCTGGTCGTTGGTAAAGCAACCCATGGAGATGGCCAGGGTGGGACAATGTGAGGCACAGATGCCACAGCCCTTGCAAGCCGCGGAAATCATCTGGGCCTGTTTCTTCTTGCCTTCCTTGACCAGGCGGATGGCCGCGTAGGGGCACAGGCTCTCGCAAAGGCCGCAACCGAGGCAGTCAGCTCGATTCACGGCCGCCACCAGGGGCTCCACCGTGACATAGCCCCGGGCCAGGGGAATGCAGGCCTGGGCCGCAGCGGCCTGGGCCTGGGCCAGGGTTTCGGCCAGGGGCTTGGGAGCATGGGCCACGCCGCAGAGATAAATGCCGGCCACCGAAAAATCCACCGGTCGCAGCTTGGGATGGGCCTCCAAAAAGAACCCATCCTGGGTCAAGGGGAGCTTAAGAAGTTTGGCCAGTTCTTCTCCCGGATGGGGCACGATGCCAACACTCAAAACCACCAGGTCCGGCTCCAGGAGCACTTCTTCCCCCAGGATGGGGTTAAAAAAGGCCACCTGCAATGGTCCCTCCGGTTGCCCGACCTTGGGCGGGTTATGAGTCGAGAAGGGAATGAATATAACCCCTTGTTCCCGGGCCTGCTGATAGTAATCTTCCATAAAGCCATAGGTGCGCATATCCCGGTAAAGAATATAGATGTTGGCCTGAGGATTAAGCTCCAAGAGCTTCAGGGCGTTCTTCACGGCCTGGCCGCAGCATACTTTACTGCAATAAGGCAGGTCCTCTCCCCGGGAGCCCACACATTGGATCATGACCACGTCCTGTAAGCCCCGGGCTCCTGCGGGGTGGGACAGCTTCTCTTCCAACTCCAACTGAGTGATCACCTGGGAGGCCTGGCCATATAAATATTGCCTGGGTATATAAGGGCGGCCTCCCGTAGCCAGCACCACCGCCCCGTGATCCAGGACCTGATTCCCGGCGGCAAGGCGCAAGGTGGTGGAAAAGTTACCTATGTAGCCGGAAATATTCTCTATTTCGGCCTCGGTAAAGACCTGGATCAAGGGGTGGGAGCGCACCCGGGTTTCGGTACCTGAGAGCACCTGCTGCGGATTTTCGCCGGTAAGGAGAAATTTTAACTGTTTGAAGTTGCCCCCCAACTGTGCGGCCTTTTCCACCAGATAGGTATGAAACCCCTGTTCGGCAATGTTTAAGGCCGCGGCCATCCCCGCCAGCCCCCCGCCGATTACCAGGGCCCGGGGGATAACCGGCTGGCGCACCTCCGGCAGCGGTGCTAACCTTTGTGCTTTAGCCACCGCCATTCGGACCAGGTCTTTGGCCTTTTCCGTGGCGGCCTCGGGATCCCGGGAATGAACCCAGGAGCAATGGTCCCGGATGTTGGCCATTTCAAAGAGACAAGAATTGAGCCCGGCATTTTTCAAGGTTTCCTTGAACAACGGCTCATGGGTGCGGGGGGTGCAGGCGGCCACCACGACCCCGTTGAGGCGCTGCACCTTGATCTTTTCGGTGATGGCCTCCTGAGTATTTTGGGCACAGCTATAAAGATTGGCATCGGTAAAGACTACCTGGTCCAAGGTAGCCGCATAGGAGGCCACTGCGGCCACATCCACCACGGTGCCGATATTGGCGCCGCAAGAGCAGACAAAAACCCCGATGCGAGGTTCGGGGTCCAGAGCAATTTCCGGTGGATACGTTTTGGTGCTGATCCGGGTATTCCGGGCGGCCTTCAGAGCCTGAGCGGCCAGGGCGGCCGCGCCACTGGCGTCCACCACACTCTCCGGCACGTCCTTGGGTCCCTGGAAGGCTCCCGCCACATAGACTCCCGGGCGGGTGGTGGCCAGGGGGGCCACGGTTTGGGTAAGGCAGAAGTCGTAGCGATTCAAGTCAATGCCGGCCACCTGAGCCAGAAGTCTGGCATCCGCGGGGGATTCCAACCCTTCCGGCAGTACCACCAGGTCAAAAACTTCCCGGTGGTGCCGGCCCGATTCATCCACATAAGCGATTTCCAGTTTGGGTCCCTGGGGTTGAATACTTCCCACCCGGCTCCGGACGAAGCGGACGCCCTTGTCTTGGGCCCGCAAGCGGGCCGCGTCAAACTCTTTCCCCTGGGTGCGCATATCCAGGTAAAAGATGGTGATATCCAATTGGGGCGCATGATCCAAGGCCACCAGGGCCTCTTTGATGGCATACATGCAGCACACCGAGGAACAATAGCCATTGCCGCAGGAGGGGTCCCGGGAGCCGATGCATTGCAGAAACGCCAGGCGTTCTGGAGGCGTCCCATCAGAGGGTCGCAAGATCTCTCCCTGGGTGGGCCCGGAAGCGGAGGTGAGGCGTTCCAGCTCCATGCCTGTAATGACATCGGGGTAAAGGCCGTAGCCGTATCGGGCCAGCACTTGCTTATCCAGGCGGCCAAAACCCGGAGCCAGAATGACCGCCCCCACCTCCAGTTCCAACTCCTGGACCTTCTGGTCAAAATTTATGGCCTTGGCCTGACAGACCCTTTCGCACTGTTTACATTCTTTCCGGGTTAAGAAGAGGCAGGTGTTTTCCTCTATATGGAACGCCGCGGGAATGGCCTGTTGGTAGTCGATGTGCAAGGCCTTGGTGGTAGAGAGCCCTTCATTATAACTATCTCTGATGGGCACCGGGCAGTAGGGGCTGCAGATGCCACAGGCGGTGCAGATATGGGCATCCACATACCGGGGCCGCTGCCGCACCCGGGCGACAAAGCGGCCCACTTCGCCGGACAGCGCCAGCAAGTCGGCATTGGTGATCAGGTGAATGTTGGGGGACCGACCGGCCTCCACCAATTTCGGCGCCAGAATTCAGATGGCGCAATCGTTGGTGGGAAAGGTCTTATCCAGGGCGGCCATGACCCCGCCAATGGCGGCGGTCTTTTCCACCAGATGGACCAAAAAACCTAAGTCCGCCAGGTCCAGGGAGGCCTGAATTCCGGCAATCCCCCCGCCCACCACCAATACCGCCCCGCTGGGCTCCTTAAGGTTCATGCCCACATCCACTGTGAAACTCCGTGGGAAAACTCCAAGTCCTTTACCTTACGGTCTAATCTTCTATTAACTCCAAGGCCCCAGAATTACACCAGCGCACGCACGAGGGATTGGGAGGGATGCCGCAAAAATCGCATTTGAGGGGGAAACCGGTCTCCGCCTCGATGAACATCGGCTTTTGGGGACAGGAGGCCCGACACAGCACGCACATATCATAGGTTTCCCCGCCGATCTCCAGGCGGTTTTTGGAAGTACAGGAGGCATCCACAAAGGGGCCGGCCAGTACCGGGAAAAAGGTGTTACCCTCATGAAAGACCCGGATGCGGGCCCGGCGGGGATTGCTCACGCCGGCGACATGATTCAAGGAGCAGGCGATTTCGCAATGGCGGCAGCCGGTGCACTTGGAATGGTCAATCTTAATCTTGGGCATGGGATAATTCCTTTAGCATGATTAGTTTTGTGGGGGGGAGGGCCAGGGAGCTAAGCCACCTCACCCACAATCAATCAACATCCTCCAACCCCAGGCGGGCCAGGGTTTCCGGCAAGATGTCCCCCTCGGCCGACCACCCCCGTAATTGATAGTAGCGGGGCAGCATCTCCGGCACCCGGCTGACCTGGCCCTGGGCGGGACCGCTGGCCAGAGGCTCTTTAAAGAAGCGCTCCGGCAATCGGTCATCCTGACCGGAGGAGCCCGCCTGGCGGTTTAATAGGCGCTCCAGGTTCCAAATCCTTTCTCCCACCTCCAGCAGTTCTTCAGCCGTATACTGGTTGCCCAAAACCGCATTGACCATGGGGATCAGGTTGCCAACTTTGAGCCCCAGCAAGAGGCGGTGGCAAAAGCCCAGGCTATCCAGGGCCGCAGTGAGATCCTGATATTCCTTCACGAGTTCGGGTTTTCCCTCCGCGTCCCAGGGGTCCAGGCGTTGATGCACCTGGAGCAGCTCATCGATGAAGGTGGGGGCAAAGGCATGGTGCGGGCCATGATTGCCGGTGGCAAAATGTAACCCTAATCCTTGAATGGCGCGAGGGTCAAAAGGTGCCAGAGGCGCTCCCCTAACCCCCATGAAAAGTTGGGGGGCGTCCCAGGCCGCGGCCAGCTTCTCTCCGCCTCCGCTCCAGAAGGGCGGCAAATCTTTGCGGGTAGCCAGTGAGTCAATGGCTTGCAGCAGTTTTTCGCCGTCTCCGAAGTGGAGCTCCATCCCCAGATCCTTGGAGGTCACCACTTCCCTTTCCAGCATTTCCATGGCGGTGGCCAGAAGGCCCCCGGTGGCAATGGGGTCCAGGCCCATGCGGGCGCAGGCCATGTTGGCCAGGGCCACCACGGCCAAATCCGTAATGCCGCAATTGGTGCCCAGGGCGCCGATGGCCGTGTAAGTGGGGCCCATACCCCGGGCCAGACGGTCCTTATGGGTCAGGTCGGTCTGCTTTAAGCAGGCCAGGGGGCAGGTAAGACAGCTCCGGCTTTTTACCCCGAAGGTTTGGGCTAAGGCCTCGGTGCCCAGATGCATAAACCTTTCCCAGGAAGGGGACTGGAAATTGTTCTGGGGCAGTATCCCTTTTTGGGCCGAGAGTTGCACCAGAAAGCTGGTGCCCCACTTGGGCAGTAATTCTGCCGTAAAAGGAGAGCTGCTGATCTTGTTGAGCATGGTGGTGACTACTTGCTGCAACCTGTTGCCGTCCGCCACCAGGATGGAATGCTGCCCTTTGACGGCGATGCCTTTAAGATTTTTGGCCCCCATTACTGCTCCTACCCCGGCTCCCCCCAGGGCCAGAAAGCCTTCCGAGGTGAGGGTGGCCGTGGCCAGCTTAAGTTCTCCCGCCGGCCCGATCAGGGTGAGGTAGGTCTCCCGGGCCCCCCAATCATCCTTCAGCTCCTTTTTGAAAAGGACTTCGGACTCCCGGGTATTGCGCCCCCAGAGATGGAGGGCGGGCTGGAACAGCACCTTATCGTCCATGAGGGCCAAAATTATCGGGGAGTCGGCCGTCCCCTCCAAAATTACCGCGTCATACCCGGCAAATTTAAGTTCGGCCCCAAAACTCCCCATGGTCCGGGCACAGGCCATGGTTCCGGTCAAGGGAGACCTGGTGACCACATAAGCAGGAGCCGCGCTAAGGGCCCCGGTGCCGGTGAGCGGGCCGGTGGCCCAGATAATTTTATTCTCAGGGGATAAGGGATCGGCTGGGGGTTCCACTTCCGCCCCATAAAAGCGCATGGCCAACCCCCGACCCCCTAAAAAGGCGGCCCGCCACGGCTCGGGGATAGATTCCACCGAATACTTGCGTTCGGTGAGATTGACCCGCAGAATTTTGCCCATATAGCCATTCATGAACCAAACCTCAGGGCCGTCCAGGAATCGAGGGAAGGAGAGATACTAAAGTGTAAAATAAATCTATCCCAATGTAAAAGATTCTACCAAAGATAATGTTTATAAAGATTTTTATCAAGATAACTAAAGGGACGGGGTGTCCGGGCAAAGGCCAAGTTAAGGGAGAAAAGGGGGCCGGGGGCCATTGTCCCTGCCAGTCTGGCTAGTCAGTTTAGCAGCAAATGGTCTCCCCCAGCCGGCCTAGAGGGTGGGGAAGAAAGCTGGGGGCGGGGGAATCTATCCCCCGCCCGGCCTCGATCTACTTTGACCACACCGGCTAGGCCGCGCCTTTTAGCCAGGCTTCCGTCTTATCTTGCAAGGCCTTGTAGCCGAAGGTAACGCAAGTGGTTTTACAGCAGCCGCAACCGATGCATTTGGCGGTATCCACATAAATGGAGCCTTGCTGGTCCGAGATGGCCCGGACGGCGCAGACGTGCAGGGCGTAGCAATCCTTGCAGTTGTGGGGGCAAATGACATTTAACATGGTATCGCTCCTTTATATTAATTCTGGGGTACTTTCCGATGCATTGAAGGGGAAGCCCCCTCTTAATCATCCCAGGATTTTCTCCACTTCCTCCCGGTCGGAGTCCATGACATAGGTAATGCCTGAAACTGCCGCGGCTTCCCGGGTCAGGGCCACCAGGTCGTTGCGGTCTATGTACTGTAAAGCGAACTTCCGGGCTCCGGCCATGAGTTGCTGTAAACCCTGGCGCAACCGGTCAATGTAGGAATACATGCCAATGGCCCCGGCGGGTATTTTGGCGAAATCCTTGCCGAAGCGCTCTTTGAGTTCGGCTCCCACGGCAAAGAGCCGTTCGTAGCCTTCGGCCAGATCTTCCCCTTCCAGTTCCATTTTTCCGGCCATGAGCTTGCCGTGGGTCTTGCCTACCATGGCTGCAGTCATGATGGCCCGCCCCAGGCAGACCGCCTTGACGTAGGGGGCGGCCAGGGCCAGGGCTTTAAAAACATGATCTTCCAGGGACAGCCCGCCGGCAATGGCAATGGGCGGAAGGTAGGCCCCTTGGGCCTGGAGGCGCTCACACATCTGGTAGGTGAGGCACTCCAATTGCACCGTGGGAATGCCCCATTCATTCATCATCCGCCAGGGGCTCATGCCGGTGCCCCCGCCGGCACCATCAATGGTCAGCATATCAATTTTGGCCTCGGAAGAGAATTTTAGGGCCCGGGCTAAATCCGCCGGCCGGTAGGCACCCGTCTTCAAGGTGACATACTTGGCCCCCAGGCGGCGCAAACGCTCCACCTCCCGGTAAAAGCCTTCTTCGTCCACCATGCCCAGGCGGGAATGGCGCTCGAATTCGCTGATCCCCCCGAACTTGAAGGCTTCTTGGGAAGCGGGCAGGGTGGGGTCGGGAAGCACGATATAATCCCGCTCCTTGAGTTGCAAAGCCCGTTCCAAGGTCCGGAGTTTCACTTCCCCGCCGATATCTTTAGCTCCCTGCCCCCATTTGAGCTCCAGGATCTCCACCCCGTGCTTGTCAATGACATATTCCGGGACCCCCAGGCGAGTGTCTTCCACGTTGGCCTGAACGATGATGCCACCCTTGCCGTTATACCACTGTTTATAAGTATTGATGCGGCGATCCATCTCCGGGGATTTGACCACCCGCCCTTTTTCGAACTGGGCATGCGGGTCCATGCCGCAGATATTTTCCCCGGCGATGACAATAACTCCCGAGATGGCGGCGCCCACGGCCATCTCTTCCCAATTGATCCGGGCAATATCGGTGGAGCCCACCGCTCCGGTGAAAACCGGGAAATCCATCTTGATGCTCCCGTCTGCACCCAGGCCAGTGGTGCAATCCACCAGGGGGAAAAGAGCTTTGTCTGGATCTGGTTCCACCCCGATAGCCCCCACGCAGGTGCCCTGGATGTTGAAATGGGAAAAGTCCACGGGATAGTCTTTTTCCGATCCCGCCGTAACTTTGCCGAAAGGTTGGGGATAAATCATCTCCCGGCCTTTTAAGGCAGAGCGGCCGATTTCACAAGGTCCTTCGCAGCCATCCAGGCAGGTGACGCAGATTCCCGAGATGGGAGACGGATCTACCCGGTTGCTGGTAATGGTGGCCGCGCTGCGATTCGGTTTGGTAAAAGACATTTCGTCCTCCTTAATTAAATGCACTGGAGTCCTTCTGGCCCAGAGGGCTAAAGGCGGGAATATAATACTGGCTACGTTTATGTAGTAGAAAGTCTAATACTTACATTTATGTAGACTACATCTTCTACCCCTGCTTAACCCCCCTGTCAAGAAACTTTTTCCGGAGGGGCCAGAGAGCCGCCTTCGGTCTGGTGGCGCGCTGCTAATGTTCGAGAATCGAACCGCGGTGGCCGACGTAACCGGGGAAACCGCGTAACATCGAAGTTATTGCCGCTCGCCCCGCCTTCCCATACCTTGACTCCAGCGGCAATTTTATTTAAGGTGGCAAATTTCTGAATCACCTGGGGAAACGGATGATCACGGTCATTCAAAAGCTTTTTAACCAGTTGGTGGTGGATCAAGCGGGCTCAGGGACTCATCCTTACTTCTGGGCCGGGCTCATCCTGCACGGGGAGGTATGAATAGAGGAGTTCTGCTATTTATCTTGACCTTTGGTGAGGGAAGAGAAATTTAAGATATTAAAATCATATCTGGGAATTCTCAGTAATTTTTAATAAGTTTCTGTTTTTGGCAGAATATCTCGAATTCTCATCAGAGGTAAAAGTTAAGCATCTGGGAAGCAAAGAAGAGGCAGGGCTATGGTGACCCTGTCCACACCCCCGGCGCACCCCCGGCAGGCCTCCCTGGCGGGCCTGATCCTGGCTTACGGGGCCGGGACCATGGTCTCCCAGGTCTTGATCCTCCGGGAACTGCTGGTCCTGGCTCAGGGCCAGGAGCTGAAACTGGCCCTGGGTCTTTGGTGCTGGCTGCTGTGGACCGGCCTGGGGAGCCTGCTGGGAGGGCGGCTGACGCCTCGCGCTCCTGCCTTGGGCACCAGTCTGGGCCGGATCTTGCTCCTGCTGGGTCTGGTGCTGCCGGCCACCATCCTGCTGTGCCGGGCCCTTCCCACCCTGGCCCCCCTGCCCTGGGGCCAGTCACTTCCCCCGGGTACCGCTTTCTTGCTCTTTCTGGCCCTGCTGGCCCCCTTCGGGCTGGCCTCGGGTTACTTCTTTCCCTGCGCCTGCCAGGCCTGGTCGGTTTTATCGGGGCCGGGGGCCATCGGCCGGGTTTACTCTCTGGAGACCCTGGGCGCGGCCCTGGGGGTCGGCCTGCTGCAGCTATTCCTCCTGGGGCGTTATCCCAACCTGGCCCTGGGACTGGGGACCGGCCTGCTCCTGGCTCTGAGCGCCTGGGGCTTGTCGCGGCCCCAGGGCCTCACGGGCCGGGGGGCATTCGCCCTGGGCTTGCTGATGCTTGCCAGCGTCGGTTTTTTTCTGCCCCGGGTGGAAAATTTGAGCCGCGGCTGGCAATGGCCCGGGCGTCAGGTAGTGGCCACCGTAGACAGCCCTTATGCCTTGCTTACCGCTACCCGGGAAGCGGAGCAATTCTCCTTTTTTGTCAATCAAGTGTGGCATTTCACCTATCCCGATCCCTTCAACGCGGAGCAGCAGGTGCAATTGGGTTTACTCTCCCACCCGCACCCCCGACGGGTGTTGCTCTTGGGGGGCGGAGGCGGCCTGGTGCCGGAGATTCTCAAGACCCGCAGCGTAACTCACCTGGATTATGTGGAATTGGACCCCCACCTGGTGCAGCTAATGCAGCGATTGCTGCCTGAGGCCGCCGGCCTCATGGTTGATCCCCGGGTCAAGATTGTCTACCAGGATGCCCGCCGCTTCCTGGCCACCACCCCCCACCGATATGATGTCATTCTTATGGCGCTGCCAGAGCCGCAGAATGCCCAGTTGAATCGCTACTACACCTTAGAGTTTTTCCAGATCGTGCGCCGTCACCTGGAAGGTCAGGGCGTTTTCAGTTTTTCTCTGGCCGGGGCCGAAACCAGTCTTCATCCCCTGCGGGCGGCCTATCTGGCCCTGGCTTACCACACCCTGGGGCAAGTCTTTCCGGAGGTCTTGGCCTTTCCCGGGGAACGGGTGCGCTTCTTGGCCAGCCCCGATCCGGGGGCCCTGGTGCCCGACCCGGAAGGCTTGGTGGCGCGGCTAAAGGAGCGGCAACTCCATCTACAATACGTCCGGGAATATTATCTGCTCAGCGATCTGTCCCGGCCGCGGCGGGAATACCTCAGGCAAATCCTGAGCCAACAGGCGCCTGAAGTGAACCGGGATCTGAATCCCCGGTGCTATTTCTATGACCTGGCGCTGAGCTCCATCCAGGAGGGCCTGCCCCTCAAGGGAATCCTGCTTTACCTGAAGGGCCTGCCGGCCTTAGTTCCCTGGGTCGGGCTGGGACTGGTGACCGTGCTCCTTTTCGCTTTGGTCCGCCGCCGGCCCGGCCCCCTGTATCTTTACCAGGTGCTGGTAATGGGCCTGGGAACCATGGCTTTGGAAATCCTGGTCCTCATCCTCTACCAGATTCACCTGGGATATCTTTACCGGCAGTTGGGAATGCTCATCGCCGCCTTCATGGCAGGAATGGCCGGGGGGGGAGCCGTGGGCGGGCGACTGGCCAGCCGGCCTCAAGCCGGGGTGCGGTGGCTGGGAGCGCTCCAGGGGGGGCTGGCCGCCCTGGCCATCTGCCTGGCCCTGATCTTACCGAGGGTCTCCGGCCTGCCGGAGGGGTGGCTCCAGGCAGGCTACCTCCTGGTCCTGGCCGCGGCGGGATTCGGCGGCGGCGGGGTATTTGCCCTCAGTGCGGGACTCTGGACCCAGGCCCAGAGCCCTTCGGGCGCTAAAGGCGGGGCTCTCTATGCCACGGACCTGCTGGGGGCCACCCTGGGCACCATGGGAGTCAGCCTGCTGGTGCTGCCGGTATGGGGCATCTTGCCGGCTCTTTATCTGGTGGGGGCGCTCCAGGCCGGGGCCGGACTGATGCTCCTGGGCCATCGCCCGCAGAAGAGATGAGACCTCTGAAAAAGTCATCTTGAGGGAGGGGGGTGTGGGGGGAGGGCAGGGACCTCAGGTCCCTGGCCCTCCCCCCACGAACCCATTTCGCAGATCTCGATATAATTAAGCAGAAAAAGGGCCAGGGACCGATGGCCCCTGGCCTCTCATAGTCTGGGATGAAGCCCAACCCTTATTCTTCGTAACTGAAGGCTTCCCCGAACTCTTTGAAGGAAAAGGTTAGGAAGATGTGCTGCCCATCGAGGTCCAAGGTCCGCAGGTCATCGGTCTGGCGCAGGTCATGCAGCACCACCTGGTAATGCTGCCCGTAGCGCTTCTGGCACATCTCCAGCGGCACCTCGTAGCCCAAGTACTTCTTGATCCCCTTGGCTTTCACCTTTGCCACAAATTTAGGATCAGTAAAAGATTCATAGGAGGTCAAAACCAGAATAGGTCCGGAACCGGTGATGATAATACCCGCCTTCATAAGCATTATCCTCCTTCGGGCCTCCCCAGCGACTTTTATTTAAGATAATAACTCCGTTTTCGAAGTCAATATGCCATCCTGCTGATCAGTTGAGGAAATGATTAGATAGGCTTGCTCTTCTATCCCGTCCTTACTGGCGGGTAGTTTTGCCTAGGAAGATTTAGGCACTTTTGCCCATTGTCTTTCAGGTCTGGTAACCTTAGGGTTAATTCACGGCTTCGCCGGATCTCCGGGGGGCAATCCCGCTGCAGGTTCAACTTTCCCGAGCCTTTCCCAGCACCTGCAACAGCTCCAGATGATCCTGGAGGTGGTAGCGGGCCTTAAGCCAAGGGTTCTTGTAAGCCACAAACAGCACCCCGGCCTTTAGGGACACAACCCGGTCCACTTCTGAGTCTCCGATGTACAAGGCTTCTCCCGGGTCCAGGCGGAAATGGCCCAGGATTTTCCACAGGCACTCCGGGTGGGGTTTGGGGTGGCGCACCTGGTAACTGGTCACGGTCAGGTCAAAGAGGCCCTCCAGGCCTAAATTACGGAGGACCAGGGGCAGGCTTTTGCCCCGGTTGGTGGCGATGGCGGTGGCATAAGCGGGGCGCAGCTTAACTAAGGTCTCCCGGACATGGGGCTCCAGGCGCAGCAGGGCCATAAAGGGGCTATTGTCCACGACGCGCTGGTAGGCCTGGGCCTCTGCCCGGAAAGGGGTGCCGGCAAAGAGATAATCGATGGCCTGCTCCGCGGTGCTAACGTGAACCACTTCGAGTTGTCCGGGGTCCATGGCAGGCAGGCCGAAGCGCGCCAGGATATGATTATAGAAGGCCTGGTTGGACTGCCGGGAATCGATGAGGACCCCGTCACAGTCGTAGATGATGACTTTGGTGGTCAAATTTTACGTCCCGAGAAACATGGTTTGAGGCATTCAAAATTATTATACATATCCTTCTGAGCCGCAGATCATCAATGGAGAGTTTCTGAGGCCCAAGGTTTGAGGGATTTCCTCCACTCTTAGCCCCCTGGCTTTTAGCCCACCCGCCCCAAAAAATCCAGCTGGTGGGCGATATAGATCAGCTCCCGACGCTCAATCTGGGCGTGGCGTTGCTCGATCCAGGCAGCCAACCTGGGCGCCTCCACCTCCGGGTGATGCCTTAAGGCCTGATGGATGGTGTGGATAATAAAATGGAGGAAGTAGGCCTCATCTGCCTCATAGCCCTCAGGGCCAGGGAAGACCACCCAATCGGAGCTACCGGCCGCCAGAAGGTGGGCGCCGGCGGCCTGGAGGTGGCTGAAAAGATGTCGGCCGGTCAAACTATCACCCGAGGGTTTACCGCGGATGAGGCGCTGGTCCATGGTCCGGTGGTAAAGGGTTTCGATGAGGCGGTCGAGATCCGGATCTATCTCCGGGATGAGGATGGTGGCGCCGTCAAAGTTGAGGGTGAAATAGCACAGCCCGCCTGGGCCCAGGAGGGAAAACAGGAGCGGCAAGGTGGTGGGCACATCCACCAGGTCCAAAAAGGCGTGGGCGATGAGCAGGTCCCAAGTGGAGCGGCCCACCTCCCGGGGGAGAAAATCGAAGAGGTCAATGCCTTCCATCTCCAGAAAGAGGCGCTGGCCGCGGCCTTGGAAAACCAGCCCCGCCTTCTCTTGGGCGAGGCGATAGCCCTTCTCGGCTGCATAAAGGCCTAAGCGCTCCCGGGCCGCCGCCAGGTTCTCCACCTGGGCGTCGATGGCGGTATAGGTGGCGTTATTAAGGAGCCCGGCGTCCAGCAACCTTTCCACCATGGTGCCCAGGCCGCAGCCCACCTCCAGAACCCGGAGGGGATCAGGCCCCCGCATTTTGGCGACCTCCAGAGCCAGGCTTTCCCACACCTGGCGGTTCAGGGAGCGGTCATCCAGGCTCTTTTTGGCGGCCAGATAGCGGGTAAAGCGGTAATGGGCGGGTCTGGGCATAGTCATCCTTGGAAATTGTGCAAGAATTGCCGGATCAAGGCCGCACTTTCTTCCCAGGTGGGATGGCGGGCGACGCGCCGGTACGCGGCCAGACCCATGGTCGCCAGCCGCGGCCGGTCCTGGGCCAGACTCCGGATGCAGCGGCTCAAGGCCCCGGGGTCTCCCGGCGGCACCAGGAAGCCATCCCGGCCATGACTGATGATCTCATGGGCCGCGCCCGCGCTTGACGCGATGGCCGGCAGGCCGAACCTCATGCCCTCCAGGTAGACAATGCCGAAACCTTCATAAGAGGAAGGCACTGCCAGCAGGTGGCTTTGGGCCAGGCGGCGGGCCAGTTCTTCCTGGGATAGCGCCCCCAGTAAGGCTACCCTGCCGGACAGGCCCGTCTCTTGGATCTGGCGGCGAATGGCCCGGACGTAGGTTTCGTTTAGGGTCAGGCTGCCCGCCACCGTAAGCCGCCAGTCATCCTGGGGGAGGCGGGCCAGCGCGGCCAGCAGGGTGTGCAGTTCCTTGCGGGGGATGAGGTTGGCGACGAAAATAATCTCCAGGGGTCCGGGGGCGGTGGCCCGGGCCGCAATCTGTTCCCGGGTAACGGTGCCCGGCAGGCCGTCACCCCCGGGGTAGGCCACTACCCCGGGGCGCTTGCGGCCTACCAACCTTTCCACATCGGTCTTGGTGGTCAGGCTGTTGAAGACAAGTGCGTCCACCGAGGCCAGATACTGCCGCTCCACCCAGCGGTAAAGCCGGTTTTGCCAGGCGGGCCGGGCTTCCTGGCTGCGCAAATGATGGACCATGGCCACCAGGGGATAAGATATGCGCCGGCGTAAGTGCCAGTTAAGCCGAAAAAGCGAGGGGTGCGCCAGCTCATCTTGCAGCAGCAAATCAATGGGAGCCCGGCCAAGCTGGGCCAGGAGCCTTAAGGACAGGTTGTCCAGCAGGCCCAGGCCGTAGCTACGCCAGGGCAGGGAAATGATCTCTACCCGGTCTCCCTGGCCCCGCAAATGCTGCACCAGCATCCGGTCGTAGAGAAAACCTCCGGTGATGGTGTCCAGGCTGCCGTAAATGAGCAGGCCCAGGCGCACTAGCGCTCCTCGCGGTAGGCGGCCCAGATGGTCTCACTTTCCCAGATTTTTACCGTAAGGGCCCTAAGGGGCGCCTTGAGGCGGTTGAGCAGTTCCTGGCAGACGATGCGGGCGAAGTGCTCGATGCTGGGGTTCAGGCCGGCAAATTCAGGCAGCTCGTTCAGGGTCTGGTCTTTAAAGTAGGCCAGCACTTCCTCCAGGCGGACCTCGAGATCGACAATATCCAGCAAATAGCCGTGCTTATCGAGGGTTTTCCCCTCTGCCTGCACCTCCACTCCATAATGGTGGGCATGCCGCTCATTTTCCGGCCCCCAATCACCGCCCCAGAGATAATGGTAGGCTACCAAGTCTTTTTTGATTGCCACGGAGTACATTGCACCTGCTCCTTTGGATTTATGGTTAAGGACTCCAGGCCCTGGCCGCAACCCCAATATCCCCTGATTTCTTTCCCGGGGGATTAAAGGACGGGGTCGCCAGTCAAGCCTCTCCTGGCCGGAAGGGATAGGGGAGGGGGAGAAGAAAAAAGCAGGGGCGCCCGACGGGCCGCCCCTGCTAAAGGCGATCTTTCCCACCCCTCAATAAGTAAGGATTACCTGAAGTACTTCGGCAGGGTTCTGGTCTATTAACTCATAGGCCTTGGTGGCTTCGGAAAATGGGAAGCGATGGGTAATGAAGCGAGCGGGCTTTACCTGCTGGAGCATTTGCCAGGCAAACTGGTAGCGGCGCAACCTGTTCCAACGGCCGGTGAGTTCCGGGGCAATGGTGCTGACCTGGCTGCTGATCAGCCGGACCCGGCTGCGATGGAAGCGGCCGCCCAGATGCAGGTCGGTTCTTTTGCGGCCATACCAGGAACCCACCACCACCCGCCCGCTGAAGCCGGTGGCAGCTATGGCCTGATCCAGGGCTGCAGGGTTGCCGGAAAGCTCGTAACACAGGTCGGCGCCGGGAAAGGGGCGCGGCCCCTGCAGTTCTAACATTAGCTGCTTCAGGGCCTCTTTGGCCTGGGGGTCCAGGCTGACATGGGCACCCAGCGATTCTGAGGTGCGGCGCCTAAGAGGATATAAGTCCATGGTCACCAGGCTGGCCAGGGGGTAGCGGGCCAGCAGCGACGTCAGCAGCAATCCCACAATTCCCTGGCCAAACACGGCTATCTGTTCTCCCACCAGGGGTTGCCCGTCCAACAGGAAAGTGATGGCCGTCTCCATATTGGGGAAAAACACCGCATCCTCGGAAGAGATGCCCT
Source organism: uncultured delta proteobacterium (assembly GCA_963739295.1). Classification (GTDB taxonomy): domain Bacteria; phylum Desulfobacterota; class Desulfobaccia; order Desulfobaccales; family 0-14-0-80-60-11; genus CAVTZS01. Next base: position 22,777 of record CAVTZS010000004.1, read on the forward strand.
CGGGCAGCAGCAGCAACTCGTCAGGAGTAGCCAGGAAATGGCTCTCATGGGGATGGAAGGCGAAAACCAACCTGCCCTCCCACTCCGGCGCCATCCCTGGTCCCATCTCGACTATCCGGCCCACCGCGGCATAACCATACTTCAGGGGAAAGGCAAACTTGCCGGACAGGGCGGGTAGGTACTCATCCTTGGCCAGATCTGGCGGCACCTGGCCGCGATAAATTAATAACTCCGTACCGGAACTAATGGCCGAGATGAGGGTTTGAATCAACACCTGGCCAGGGGCGGGTTCCGGCAGCACTTCTTCCCGTAAGGCTATCTCTTGTGGTGCAGTAAAGTAAAGTGCCTGTGGCTTCATCTAATCTCTCCAGTCGGGCTCACCCCGGAGCACCAGATCCTCGCCCAGCCGCTGATAGCTAACATTTCGCAAGCAGGGGAAACGTCTGAAGGGGGATTGCCCCAAGTTGTCCACTACCCTAAGGCCGCCCACCAGCATGGGGGCAATGGTCAGCACAATTTGGTCCACCAGCCGGGAGGTCAGAAAACTGGTGATAATCTGAGCCCCTCCTTCCACCATCAGGCTGTTGATTCCCTTCATGTTAAGATACTTCAAGAGAGAATTTAAATCAAGCCACCCGTTGTTAGTTGGTAGGCGAAAAACTTTCGCTCCCTCAGCCTCCAGGGCGCGTTGCCGTTCCGAGTCCGCTCCTTCGCTGGCGGCAATCCACGGGGACCGGCCATTACGCAACAGGTTGGCATAAGGGGGGAAACGCAGACGACTGTCCAGGATAACCGGTTGGGGGTTCTTGCCGGCCACCAGGCGGACGTCCAAGCGGGGATTATCTGCCAGCACCGTGCCGATGCCCACCAGGATGGCATCGTGCAGGGCCCGCAGGCTATGGGTCAAGGCCAGGGATTGGGGGCCGCTTAAGGATAAGGGACGGCCCGGCCGGGCCGCAATGCTGCCGTCCAGGCTTTGGGCATAGCTGAGGGTCACCCAGGGACGGCCGGCGCGCTGGCGGTGCGTGGCTGCGGCACTTAGATACAGACTAACCTCGTCCAGGATCCTGGTCTCATCGGGCAGGTCCTCGGAGGAGCTATCCTTCTTCTGCTCCAACGTGAGCAGATGTTGCATACGCTGAGCCTTGGTGCGCAGGTAGCCGGCATTCTCCGGGGTGACGTCAGCCTGTAAGGGCAGGCGGGCCGTCACCTCTAGGCCCGATTCCTCCAGGCTCTCGATTTTATGGGGGTTATTGGTGAGCAACCTGATGGAGCGCACCCCCAGATCCTGAAGAATCAGGGCGGCCACGCGGTAATCCCGTTCATCTACCTGGTGGCCCAAAAGCAGGTTGGCGTCCACGGTGTCATAGCCCTGATCCTGCAAATTATAGGCGCGTAGCTTGTCCAGCAGGCCGATGCCCCGGCCCTCCTGGCGCAGGTAGATGATGATGCCCGAATCTGCCGCGGCGATCTGGCGCAGCGCCAACTGCAGTTGAGCGCCGCAATCGCAGCGCCTGGAGCTCAAGACGTCTCCGGTGAAACATTCGGAGTGCACCCGCACCAGCACCTCGCTTTTGCCGAAGACCTCTCCGTGCACCAGGGCCAGGTGCTCCGCCTCGCCGTTAGCGGCATAATAGAATAACTGAAATTCCCCCAAGGCGGTGGGAATTCGGGCGCACGTCTTTCTTATCACCCTCTTAAGTTCTTCGGACATGGCTGTTCTCCTTGCCAAAGGCGCTGTGCAACAAGGCCTTGTCAGGGACAGGAGGCAAGCAGGCCAGGTTGGTAAAACCTACCGGTGCCGCTAAACCGGTGCGGGGTCTCACCTTGAAAATAGGGACGGTTTGCCCCTTGTCAAGTTTGGCTAATTCCGGGCCTGTAAGGGGAGGAGGAAGTTATAGTACCTGATTAGCATGCTTCGGGTTTTAACCCTGGCTCTAGACTCTTTCCAGGGCATTGAAAAAGAAGTCTATTTCAACCTGGGCGGTTTCGGGACTATCCGAGCCATGCACGATGTTTTGTTCGATGTCCCGGGCAAAGTCCGCCCGGATGGTCCCAGGCGCGGCCTGGCGCCAGTCGGTGGCCCCCATCAGGTCCCGGTTTACCTGGATGGCCTGTTCCCCTTCCAGCACCATGGCCACCACCGGCCCGGAACTCATAAACCGGGTGAGGCTGTCATAGAAGGGTCTCTCCCGGTGCACCAGGTAAAAGGCCTGGGCCTGCTCCAGGGTGAGGCGCACCATCTTCAGGGCCCGGACCGTGAGGCCCTGGGCCTCGAAGCGGCGGATTACCTCCCCCACCAATCCCCGGGCTACCCCATCGGGCTTGATTATGGACAAGGTCTGCTCCCGCGCCATGAATTGGTCTCCTTATGGTGATGATTGGGGGAGGGGGCTAAGGGCCGCAGGCCCACTTACAATCCTCCCCCAAACCCCCGCCCCCAATCCCTTAAGTATTATTTTGCTTGAGGGACCGGGGCCAATGGCCCCGGTCCCTCAAGCTACTTACGCGGGTTGGGAGGGGGGTGTGGGGGGAGGGCAGGGGCCTCAGGCCCCTGGCCCTCCCCCCACACAATCTTCCCTACCGCTCCTCCCGGCGCTCCACCCGGCCGTAGTGGTGGAACTGGAGGGTAAAGGTGCCTCGCCCCTGGGTGAGGGAGCGCAGGGCGGTGGCGTAGCCGAACATTTCCGCCAGGGGGGCCTGGCCGGAGATCAGGCGCACCGGGCCCTTGGCCAGCAGTTGGTCCACCTTGCCCTTGCGGGCATTGAGGTCTCCCAGGACCTCGCCGGTAAATTCCTCCGGGGCGATGATCTCCACCTTCATGATGGGTTCCAAAAGGACTGGCTGGGCCCTGGCGAACCCCTGTTTCACCGCGCTCATGGTGGCGATGCGGAAGGCCATCTCCGTGGCCTGGCCCTCTTTCACCATGGCGCCCTTAAGCTCTACGGCCAAGTCAACCGCGGGATGGCCGTAGACCGGCCCCCCTTCCAGGGCTTCTTTAACCGCATGCTCTATCACAGGCCCCATGGCTTGGGCCGGATGGCCTACAGAAAGGCGGGAAATAAACTGGTTGCCAGAGCCCCGGGGGCGGGGGGCAAAGCTGAGCTGGACCTGGGCGAAATGGGGCTTGCCGGCCAGCTCCCGGTCAAAGGTCCCGGTTTCCATGGCAGTGCCGGCAATGGTCTCCCGGTATACCACCTGGGGGCGGCCAGCCTGCAGGTGAGTATGAAACTCCCGCTCCAGGCGGTGGATGATCACTTCCAGATGAAGCTCTCCCATGCCGGAAAGCAGGGTCTGGCCGGTATCTTCATCGGTGCGGATTTGCAGGCTGGGGTCTTCCTCGGCTACCCGGGCCAGGGCCGGCCCCAGCCGCTCCTGATCATCCCGGGTTTGAGGTTCGATGGCCAGGGAGATGACGGGCACGTAGGAGGAGATAGGTTCCAGCACGATGGGACTGTCCTGGGTGCACAGGGTGTCGCCGGTGGAGGTGGACCTCAAACCTAATAAGGCGATGATACTGCCGGCTTGGGCCTCCTCCAGGGGCTCCCGTTTATTAGCGTGCATGCGCAAAATCCGGGACACCTTTTCGGTAGTCCCTTTAACGGGATTGTAGACCTCCTGCCCAACCTTCAAGGCGCCGGAGTAAAGGCGCACATAGGTGAGGCGCTGTCCCTGGTCCACCATGATCTTAAAGGCCAGGGCGGCCAAAGGGCCGTCAATCTTGACCGGCCTGGTTTCCACCTGGCCGGTGAAGGGGTTCTGGCCCTGGATCGCAGGCACCTGGGTGGGATTGGGGAGAAAATCCTGGATGCCGTTCAGCAACGGCTGTATTCCCTTGTTCCTCAAGGCCGCGCCGCAATAAGTGGGCACTCCTTTCAAGGCCAGGGTGACTCGGTGAATGGCGGCTTTGAGTTCCTCCGGAGTCAGGGGCTGCTCGGCCAGATAGGCCTCCATCACCTTGTCGTCCACTTCGGCCAGGGCCTCCAGGAGGGTCTCTCGGCCCTTCTGGGCCTCTCCTTGATAGTCTCGAGGAATCGCCAGTTCGTCAAAGAATAGTCCCAGGGTTTCGTCGTGCCACTTCAAGGCCTTAAGGGAAAGGAGGTCGATCACCCCCTGGAACTGGTCCTCCTCTCCCCAGGGAATGATAAGAACCAGGGGGTGGGCGCCCAATTTCTCTTTCATGGAGTTCACTGCGGCCCAAAAATTGGCCCCCGGTCGGTCCATTTTGTTGATGAAGGCCAGCTTGGGGACCCGGTATTTGTCCGCTTGGTGCCAGACCGTTTCGGATTGGGGTTCCACTCCGCCCACCGCGTCAAATACCCCGATGGCCCCATCCAGCACCCGGAGGGAGCGTTCCACCTCGATGGTGAAGTCCACGTGTCCCGGGGTGTCGATGAGATTGATCACCGCCCCTTTCCACTGGCAGGTGGTCACGGCCGCGCTGATGGTGATGCCCCGCTCCTGTTCCTCGGGCATCCAGTCCATCACCGCGGCGCCGTCATGGACCTCTCCCATCTTGTAAGTGCGCCCGGTATAATAGAGGATGCGCTCCGTCAAGGTGGTCTTGCCGGCGTCGATGTGGGCAATGATGCCGATATTGCGAATGGCCTGGAGCCTGGTCTTGGTCGCCACGGAGGCCGCCCCCTCAAAAAGCCCAAAGAAACCTGGATTTTTTTAAATGAATTTGCCCTTACTTTCAACCTTTAATATGCTGAGGGAGTGGAGCGGGAGGCGGTGAGCAGCTTTCAGCAGTCAGCGGCCAGCAGACAGAAGAAAGGTGGATGAAGATAATACAATAATATTCTTAAAAATATCATCACTCCTCCCTGACCCTCTCCCATCAAGGGGGGAAGAAAATAAAAACTTCTTTATTAAGAAAAGAAAATCCTGGAAGGAAACATTGGTTTAATCTGATAGCTGATAGCTGACCGCTTCTCCCAGATTTTCTTCAGATGGTGACGCCCATGCCTTGCAATCCCAGGGACTATCGTTTTTGCCCCTGCTGCGCCGGGGCCTTAGAGAGCCAGCGCCAGGGAGACCGGGATCGCCTGGTCTGCCAGGACTGCGGCCGGGTTCTTTACGTCAATCCCGCCGTGGGGGTGGCGGTGGTGGTGCGCCGGGGCTTGGAGATCTTGTGGGGCCGCCGCGCCGCGGGGACCTACCGGGGCGCCTGGTGCCTGCCCTGCGGCTATGTGGAATGGGGCGAAGAGGTGAGGGAGGCCGCGTCCCGGGAGTTCCTGGAGGAGACCGGCCTGAAGATTGCCCTGGGCGAAATACTGGCGGTGCATTCGAATTTTCACGACCCTGAGCGTCTCACCGTGGGCATCTGGTTTGCCGGGCAGGTGGTGGGCGGCACCCTAAAAGCCGGAGATGATCTGGCGGAAGTGGCCTTTTTCCCGGTGTCCGAGCCGCCCCCCCACCTGGCCTTTCCCACCGACCGCCTGGTGGCGCAAGAGCTTAAGGAGGGAAAAGCTCTAAGGATTCCAGATTCTGCAATTCCTTAAGAGAAATCATCGCGGCCCGGGAGCCTTCGAGATCCAGCACCGCGAAGCTAAAGGTGGGATACCTGCCTTCTTCCAGGGTAAAGGCGCCGGGAACGATGAGATAGATGGTGTCCGGGGCCAAGCTCAGGTAAGCCTGCCGGGGCTGAAACTCCTGAGGCCGCAGCGCATCGTGGATATAAAGGATCTTGCTGGCGGGGGGACTGAAGCGGGTGAGGCTGGGCACATGGGTATGACCATGGCACAGGAGTAGGGGGGGGCGAGCCCCGGGCGGGGCCTGCTCATAGGCCTGGATGCGATCCTTGAACTGGCTCCACAGGGTGGCCCGGGTGTGGGCCAGAAATACCCGTCCTTCCAGCTCCAGGGTCTCCCCCTGGCCCGTGGCCTCCGGCAGCTCCGGTCCATAGACATCGTAGACCCAGTAGAGTCGGTGCCGGGGGTTCATTTCCAGCCAGGGACGGAAGGGCTCCGGGAGACAATCCCCCAGGCAGGCCAAATGAAGCAAGCCCTGACGCTGAAAAAAAGAAAACAATAAGGGGAGGCCGGCCCGATAGGCATGGGTATCGGCCACCAGGGCCAGCCGATCCATCAGAGGTATCCCGTTAAAAGGTATCTTAAGGTCTTATTTAAAGCCCTTGGGGCCGCAGGCTTTGCCCTCGGCTCCTTTGATGCGATTCATGATCTGGGTTAAAAATTTGAGGGCCTCTTCTTTATCCCGATCGAGGACAATGGACTCAATGAGCATCTGTTCCTGATCCGAGAAAACCAGCTGTTTGTCTACCATGGGCCTACTCCTTTGACTTTGTCAGTTATCAGCAACCGGGTTCCGGGTAGATACGCACTCCCAGGGCAAGCCAGCCCGGCCCCAAATGACCGAGACCTCTAGCCTGGTACCCTTACCTTAAATTCCACCTGCCGAGGCCGCAAGATTATTTTTAAATTACCTTGGGACCGCAGGAATGGCCGGGGTGCTCTTTAATTTTATCCAACAGTTCTGCCACATACCGCAGGGCTTCTTCCTCATCTTTGTCAATGATGATGCCTTCAATCCTTCTCTGCTCTTCCAGGGAAAAATTAACCGTCACATTTGCCATGGGTGTCTCCCTTCACTTTTCACTTTATCCGCTTTTTTTGGCTATCAGAATTTACCCAACCCGCGTGGGAGTGTCAATTAGAAAGGCAAGGGAATTGCCAGCGACGGGAAAATGGACGATAATTATATTATTTTGAACCCCAGGAAGGCTCTCAGATGCCGAGATTATCTAGCGACCGCAGCTTGCCGGCGCGCTGCCCGTTTTGCCGGGCTGAAATCCCGCCGCCCCGGGAGGTGGAGAACGGCCAGTGGTATGACTTTGACGGCGGGTTCTGCCACACCTGCGAAGCGGCCTTTGCCCATGACCCCACGGCCCGGAACGGCGGCGCAGTCCTGCTCCAGGCCATGATGATGGCCTGCGGCGGCGATCTGGACCTGGCCCTGAGCCTGTCGCCGGGAGAGGATTACCTGGAGGGCCATGTCCAGCACTATAACGGCTTGACCCACCGGGTCGAGCCCGGGGCCTTCGGCACCCTGTATTTCATCCGCCGGTTGCCCCCGGCGCAAGGGATGAGAGTGGTTGGGGGAGGGGGCAGGGGCACTTACAATCCTCCCCAAGCCCGCCCCCAATCCCAAGTCTCGGCCGGTGAAGGGGTAACCAGAGCCCACTCACCGGCCACTCCTTTTTCTTGGATAACTCTGGCAATAAAACTTGACTTCCTGAACGAATCCGGCTTATAAGATTATTGGAGTTATGTAAGGCGAAAGCCACCCAGGCTCCCTGGGTGGCTTTTTCATTTGGGGGGGACTATGCGCCTGGTGATGATCGATAACTACGATTCTTTTACCTATAACCTGGTGCAGCTCTTCTTAGAGTTCGACCTGGAGGTCCTGGTCTTTCGCCATGACGCCATCGATCTTAAAGAGATTGCCGCCCTGGAGCCCAAATGGTTGTGCATCTCCCCAGGCCCCAAGGCCCCGGCCCAGGCTGGCATCAGCAAGGCGGCGATCGCCCATTTCTATCAGAAGGTCCCCATCTTGGGGGTGTGCCTGGGCCACCAGGCCCTGAACGAGGTCTTCGGAGGCGCCACGGTGCAGGCCCCGTTGCCGGTTCATGGCAAGCGGCACCAGGTCTTCCATACGGGCCGGGGTCTCTTTACCGGGCTGCCTTCGCCCTTCTGGGCGGCGCGTTATCATTCCTTGATGGCGGTCTCTCCGTCCGCCGACCTGGAAATCACCGCCCGGACCGCGGACGGAGTGATCATGGGCCTCAGCCACCGTCACTTCCCCCTGCACGGGGTCCAGTTCCACCCGGAATCATTTCTCACCACCCACGGCCGGGAGTTGGCGGCCAATTTCTTGAATTTAGGGGAGGGGTTGAATGTGGGGAAGGGGGCTAAGGGCCAGTGGGCCCACTTACAACCCTCCCCCACGCCCCCTCCCCCAATCCCTTAAGATTGATCTTGTCCGGAGGAGTCGGGGCCCAAGGCCCCGCCTCCTCCGGCTAACTTAAGCGGGTTGGGAGGGGGGACTGGGGGGAGGGCAGGTAAGGGCGGTTCGCGAACCGCCCCTACGCCCCTGGCCCTCCCCCCAACACCTAATCCTTGCGGAGGCGGCGTGTTTGGGCGCATTGTGGATATTGAGGTAGAGCCCTATTTTCCTCCTGCTGAGGTAGTGGATCTGGCGGGTCTCTTCATGCCTCTGCGGCATCGCCCCTTTGCCATGCTGCTTTTGAGCGGGGGGGATTTGGACTGCGCCGGCCATTCCCTCATGGGCTGGGGGCCGTTTCTGGTCTTGCGGGCCAAGGGGCGCCGGGTCTGGTTGCACCGGGGAAGCTATGCCCAGGTTTACCAGGCCGATCCCTTTACGGTGCTGGAGGATCTGCTGGGGGGCCTGGAGCTCTCGGGCCCGTCCCCGCTTTATCCCTTTACCGCCGGGGGTCTGGGGTTCCTGGCTTATGATCTGAAAGACCATCTGGAGCGCCTGCCCCAGAGCGCCGCGGATGACCTGGGACTGCCGGAGATGGTCTGGGCCTTCCCCCAGCAGGTGATCCTGCACGAGCGCCGGACCGGCCGGTTCTTCAAGATTCGGATAATTTACGAAGATCCTGCCGGACGGCGTTTAAGTACCCCTGAGACCGGGCTGCCCCCTAACGATAGTTCTCCGGGGACTTATCAGGTGGGCCCCTTGAGAAGCAACTTCACCCGGGAAGGCTATCTGGGCGCGGTGAGCCGCATCCGGGACTACATCCGCCAGGGGGATGTTTACCAGGTCAATTTATCCCAACGCTTTTCCTTTCCTTTTCGCGGCGAGTCTTATCGCCTGTTCCGGCGCCTGTTTGACTTGAACCCCGCGCCTTTTTACGCCTACCTGAATTGCGGGGATTTTCAGGTGCTCTCCACTTCCATGGAACGTTTTCTGTTCCGCCAGGGAGACTATCTGGAGACCCGGCCCATCAAGGGCACCCGGCCCCGGGGCCGCACCCTGGAAGAAGACGAGGCTTTACGCCGGGAGTTGGCGGCCAGCCCCAAAGATGACGCCGAACTCTCCATGATCGTGGATCTGTTGCGGAACGACCTGGGCAAGGTCTGTGAAGCCCGCACGGTTAAGGTCAAAGAGCACAAACGCCTGGAGGCCTATCAAAACGTTTACCATCTGGTATCCATCGTCACCGGCCAGGTGCGGTCCGGCTGCTCGGCCACGGACCTCCTCCGGGCCACTTTTCCCGGCGGCTCCATCACCGGCTGCCCCAAGATCCGGGCCATGGAGATCATCGATGAACTGGAGCCCCAGGTGCGGCATGTTTACACCGGAGCCATCGGTTATCTGGGGTTGCATGGCAACCTCGACCTCAATGTGGCCATCCGCACCGCGGTTATCTCCCGGGGAGAGGCCCACTTTGCTGTGGGAGGGGGAGTGGTCTATGACTCCCGGGAGGAAGAGGAATACGAGGAGACCCTCCACAAAGGCCGCACCCTCTTCGGGCTGATAGAGGGGAAGGGATGAGTTTGGGGGGAGGGCCAGGGGCCTGAGGCCCCTGCCCTCCCCCCATGCCCCCCTCCCAACCCGCGGAAGTTTAGGGGATAAACCCGGAGCCACGGGCTCCGGGTTTATCCCCTAAAACAGATATTCTTAAAAGGAAGTTTCCTCCCAAAACTAAGGGAAGGGAAAATAAATAATTGGAAAATTCCGAATTCGTCTGGCTCAATGATGATCTGGTACCCCGGTCCCAGGCCCGGGTGTCGGTCAATGACCGGGGTTTTCTCTACGGGGACGGCTTTTTTGAAACCTTGCGGGCTGAATTCGGGGCGCCCTGATTTTTTGTGGGAACATCTGGATCGCTTGAGAGCTTCGGCCCGCGCCTTCCGGCTTCCCTTTCCGGAAGACCTGCCCTGGGGAGGGCGGATCAGCCGCCTGTTGGAAGTTAACGGCTTGAGTGAGGGCCTGGCCAAGGTGAAGATTCTGCTCAGCCGGGGGGCGGCCTCCGGGCTGGGGCTGCCAGAGGGCGCCTCCCCCAGCCTGGTCATTTGGGCCGAGCCTTACAGTCCTCCGTCTGCGGCGGAATATGGAGCCGGCTGGCCCGTGGTTACCTTTCCGGAGCGCCGCTCTACCTTTCTAGGGCGGCACAAGAGCCTCAATTATCTCTTTTACCTGGCCGCCCGGCAATATGCCCTGGATCAGGGCGCCCAGGAAGCCATAATTCTGGAGGCCGACGGTCTCGTCTCTGAAGGAGCGGCCACCAGCCTGGTCTATACCAGGGAGGGCCGCTACTTTACCCCCCAAGCCATGAGCGCTTTGCCTGGGGTGACCCTGGCAGTATTGTCCCGGGGCCTGGCCGGCCGGGGCCTCGCTTTGGAAAGAACGCCCACCTCCGTTGGCCAACTTAAAGAGGCGGAAGGCCTCTGGGTGGCCAACTCCCTCATGGGCTTGATGCCGGTGGCTTCCCTGGACGGCCAGGCTCTGGCCTTATCTGAGGCCACTTCCTTCCTGCAGGGAATTCTCTTGGCAGAACAAAAATAAACTTAGGGGGTTGGGGGTGGGGGATTGGGGGAGGGGGCAAGGGGTCAATGACCCCTGGCCCCCTCCCCCAGCACACTCAATTCACCCACCCTCCAGGGCCTGGCGCAGGCGCCGGCCGGTCTCCTCCATCTCCCCGGGTCCGTAGTCCTTCTGGGGGAAGAGCCTGAGCCCATCGCCATAATACCGGGGCACGACATGGATATGGGCATGGAAGACCCCCTGTCCCGCGGCCGGCGAATTGTTCATTCCCAGGTTGAAACCATGGGCCCTGAAAGCCTGTTGCAGGGCCTGGGCCACCTGCCGGCAGACCCGGCCCATTTCCCTCCAGGCCTCATCCGGAAGGTCCAGCAAGGTCTCGTAGTGCGTCTTGGGGACGACCAGGGTATGGCCCGGGTGCACCGGGGCCAGGTCCAGAAAGGCCAAAACCCCCGGGGTCTCCAGAACCTTAACCGCAGGCTCGCGGCCGGCCAAAATGCGGCAAAAAACACAGTGGCGCATGGCTTACCTCTGGTAATGGATTTTTGGGGGAGGGGGCTAAGGGCCGCAGACCCACTTACAATCCTCCCCCAAACCCCCTTCCCCAATCCCTTGAGTTTTATTTAACCGGAGGAGGCGGGGCTATTGGCCCCGCCTCCTCCGGTTAACTTTAAGCGGGTTGGGAGGGGGGTTAGGGGGGAGGGCAGGGACCTCAGGTCCCTGGCCCTCCCCCCCGAATCATTTCCGCCTGGGGTTGGCGGCGCAGGGTAAGCCCCAGGCGCACCAGGGCCGCCTCCAGGTCGGCAAAATCATAGCCCGGCACCGGCTCCACCCGCCAGAGGTTTTCCAGGACCTCCAGGGCCTTCTGGGGAGTGAGGCCGGGATCCAGCAGTTTCAGGTGTTCCCCCGCCTGTTGGGCCGGGGTGCTCAAGGGCGGCGTGGCTTTGACCCACACGCCTCTAAGTTCCCTGAGGAGGATATTGGCGGTGGCGGGGCCGATTCCCGGAGCCAGGGCCTGGAGCCGCTGATCCAGATCCTCAAAGTCCCGGGAGACCTGGTGCATACGCTCCAGGGAGCCTTGATACTCTTCCTGCAAGGACGCCATCACCTTAAGGAGTTTGGTGGCGGTCTTGTAATCATACCGGGCGTAGCCTCCTTCATCCAGCAGGGTCACAAGGTTGTCCCATCCCTGGGCCAGGATAGCCTCCGGCGTGTAAATCCCCCGGGTCGCAAAGACACCGTAGGTCCGGGCGGCCAATTGGCCGGAGATCCGGGCCCCAAAAAGGATCGCCGCCAGAAACCACTTTTGCCGTTCCCCCGGCCCGGACTGGACCGCGATCCCCAGCTCGGTGGCATACCTGCCTTTAAACCGGCCTAATACCTGAGAGATAATCCGCATGGCGCAAATCTCCCTCTTCGCCGTAAATCCCCCCCAAATTTACCCAGACCATGTCCTGGACTCTGGAGGGAGCGGAGCTGTCAGATTTAAAATAAGCAGGTTCAAGCTGATAAGCAATTTAAGAAATTGTCATGGGGGCCGAAACATAGTATCGTGGGGGTGTCGGCAAATCCTGAGGGAGGCGCGCCATACATGTGCCTGAACGAACGCCGATCTTGCCGTTGCGGCCGTAATGCCGCGTTCTTGATCTTTCGGGACAACCTCCTCTCCCCAGAGATCCTGGTCAATCTTTTCTGCCCGGAGTGCAGAGGCCGGGCCATCTGGAATGGTGACACCATGTTGGAGGACTGTGGCTGGATTCTGGAATATGACCTGGACCAGGCCCAGGCGCTCCTCACCAGATGGGGGGTAACCAGTCGGGCCACCCCGGAATTCCTTTTTGACGAAGGCTACTTGAGCTGGCAGGGCCTCGCCCCTGGAGACCAGGAAGTAAACGCCCGGATGCATCGGCGCCTGGCGCCCCTGATCGAGCAGGACCTGGCCCTTTACCTGAAGACTCTGAAAGCCGAGTGGCTGGAGCATGTGGCCGGGCTCAAGGCCGCGGGCTGGCGCAAGGCACAAAATGCCTAGGACTGGCTGTTTTTATAATCCCAAAACCTGAAGCTGAAGGAGAATGGAGATGAGAAAAGCGGCATTGATATTGGGGGTGTTGGTCTCGATGCTTTTACTGGTATCCGTGGTATCGGCCCAGTGGGGCGCAATCCAAAGCGGCGTGGACGCGGCCCGTAAGGCCAAAGAAGCCAAGGAACCGGAGAAGAAACCGGCGGCCAAAGAGGATCCTAATGCGCCGATGAATTTTGCCGATGACCCGAAAACCGGGCCGGTATCCACGGCCCCAGTGACCTATAAGAACACCGAGAGAAACTTTTCCTTCACCATCCCCGCGGGCTGGAAGAGGACGGAAGGACAAGCCAATTCCAGTGGCGAAGGTTTCGGCAAGCCGGGAACCACCAGGTTCTTCCATATCCACTATACTCAGATGGTCCCCAGCTTTCCGGCCAAGTCTTCGGTGGACGCTTCCTTAAAGACTGCCAAGGAAGAAGTGGGCATAGGCAAGCTGCTCTCCGCCAAGCGGCGGGATGATGCCGGCGGCAAGATCATCGGCTGGGAAATCGTCGAATCCCGGAAGGGAGGCGGCGGCATGCACCAGCGCATCATCTGGCAATGCTATGATAAGGACAACTATTATTATAACTTTGGCGTCGTGAGCCACCCTGATCAATTTGAGGCGGCTCGGGCCGAACTCCAGGGAATCTTGAATTCCATTAAATTTGTCCGTTAACCCCAAAAATTGGGCGGTCTCTCTCCCGAGAGGCCGCCTTGGTCTTTTCTCGCCATGAACCTAAAAGATATTGAGGAAGCCAGGGAACGGCTCAAGGGACAGGTGCTTCACACCCCCCTGGTCTATTCCCATACCTTGAGCCGGGCCAGCGGCCGGGAGGTCTTCCTGAAGCTGGAGAACCTCCAGACCACCGGGTCTTTCAAGCTCAGGGGGGCGCTGAATCGCCTGCAGCTTTTTAAAGAAAGACATGAAGGGGACCGGGTGGTGGCCGCCTCAGTCGGCAATCATGGTCAGGCCGTAGCCTTTGCCGCGGCTCATCTGGATATTCCGGCCACCATTATCATGCCCCAGGGGGCCTCCATTTCCAAGCAAATGGCCACCCGGGGCTACGGTGCGGACCTGATTCTGTATGGGGAGGAGATCTCCCAGGCCCTGGAACGGGCCCGGGCCCTGGAGGCCTCAGGTTACACCTTTATCCACCCTTACGATGACCCGGAGGTGATCTCCGGTCAGGGCACCTTGGGGTTGGAGATCCTGGAGGACTTGCCCCAGGTGGACACCGTGGTCCTGCCCGTGGGGGGCGGTGGGCTGGCCGCGGGCACGGCCTTGGCCCTGAAAGAGCGCCAAGGCGAAGTGCGGGTAATCGGGGTGCAGACTGCCCAGGTGCCGTCGCTGGTGGTTGCGCTGGAGCAGGGCCTGCCCACCGTAGTGCCCGTCAAACCCACTCTGGCGGACGGCATCCAGGTCCCCTTAGTAGGGAGCCATACCTTTCCCTATTTACAGAAATACCTGAGTGATGTGGTGGTAGTGGGTGAGAGCGAAATTGCTCAAGCCTTGCTATTATTACTGGAAGGCAAGAAAGTGCTGGCCGAGGGAGCCGGGGCGGTGGCCACTGCCGCGTTTTTAGGGCCGCTGCAAGCCCGGGGCTTAGGCAAGCAGGTGGTTCTGGTGGTCAGCGGCGGCAATATCGATATCCCCCTGTTAGAAAGGGTGGTGCCCCGGGCCTTGCTGGAGCGCCGCCGCCTTTTGACCCTGCGGGTGGCCCTGAGTGACCGCCCTGGTTCTCTGGGCCGCCTGGCTGCCCTTTTGGGGATGGTGGGAGCCAATATCCTCCACCTGTTCCATGACCGCCTGGCCCGGGAATTGCCCCTGGATTACACCCGGGTGGAATTCAACCTGGAAACCCGGGGCCCGGAACACAGCGAAGCCGTGCTAAAAGCCTTGAAAGACGCGGGCTACCAGGTGGAGGAAAAGCCTTGAGAGGGTGAGTGATTTTGGGGGGAGGGCCAGGGACCTGAGGTCCCTGCCCTCCCCCCAAGCCCCCCTCCCCACCCGCTTAAGTTAGCCGGAGGTGGCGGGGCTATGGCCCCTCCACCTCCGGCTCAATAAAACTTAAGGGATTGGGGGAGGGAGTGTGAGGGAGGGGGCAGGGGTCCGCGACCCCTGGCCCCCTCCCTCACAAAACAACACTTGGCCATTATTTTGAGGGTCCCGTGAGCGTATCGGTGCGTATCAAGGCAGCCCTGGAGAGTTCCTCGTGGATCCGGCGGATGTTCGAGGAGGGCGCGGAACTCAAAGCCCGCCTGGGGGCGGAGCGGGTGTGCGATTTCACCCTGGGGAACCCCGACCTGGAGCCCCCGCCCCGGTTTAAGGAGGAGCTCGTCGCCGCGGCCCAAGAGGCCCGCCCCGGCCTCCATGCTTACATGCCCAATGCCGGGCTGCAGCAGGTGCGCCGGGCCCTGGCCCTCCATTTAAGCCACCTCCACCGAATGGATTTTCAAACCGATGACTTGATCATGACCTGCGGGGCCGCGGGGGCTCTTAACGTTATCCTTAAGGCGCTTTTGGACCCCGGGGATGAGGTGGTCATCTTCGCCCCCTATTTCCCCGAATATCTCTTTTACGCGGACAACCATGGGGGAGTGCCTCGGGTGGTGGAGACCGATGAGGCGTTCCAGATGGACTTGAACCGCCTGGAAGTGGCCTTGAGTCGCCAGACCAGGGCCGTCATTATCAACTCTCCTAATAACCCCACCGGGCAGGTCTATGATGAGGCGAGCCTGAAGGAGCTGGGGCGGGTTCTCAGCCATCACCGCGATCGCCATGGCCGGCCCGTGTATCTGGTGATGGATGAGCCTTATCGGCGCCTGGTGTATGACGGCCTGGCCCTGCCCAGCGTCTTTGAGGCCTATCCCCACACCTTGCTGGCCACCTCCTTCTCCAAGGATCTCTCCATCCCCGGGGAACGCCTGGGATATGCGGCGGTGAGCCCCAGGGCCACCGGGCGAGGGGAGTTGGCGGCCGGCATGGTGCTGGCCAATCGCATCTTGGGGTTTGTCAATGCCCCGGCCCTGATGCAACGGGTGGTGGCGCGCCTCCCCGAGGTATCCGTGGATATCGCTCCCTATGCGAAACGGCGGGAGCTTTTTTGCGACCTCCTCACCCAGGCGGGCTATGACTTCCTCAAGCCCCAGGGCGCCTTTTACCTCTTTCCCAAGGCTCCCGGGGGAGATGATCTGGCCTTTGTGGCTCGCCTGAAAGAGGAAAATATCCTGGCCGTGCCGGGCCGCGGCTTCGGTCGCCCCGGCTATTTCCGCCTGGCTTTTTGCGTGCCTGAGGCGGTCATTGAGCGGGCCGCCCCGGGATTCGCCCGGGCCGTGGGCGGTTGATAAGTAATTGGGGGGAGGGCCAGGGACGTAGGGGCGGTTCGCGAACCGCCCCTACCTGCCCTCCCCCCAAGCCCCCCTCCCAACCCGTGTATGAGGCTGGTGGAGTGGAGGCCACAGGCCTCCACTCCACCAGCCAGATAAAAAAGCTGATTCCTATTATGGAAGTGTAAGGAAATATGACCAAACGGCAGCCCTTAAACCGGCCGGTGGCGCTGAAAGAGGTGCTACAGGGATTGCTCCCGCGTGGTGACTGGGACGCCCTGGAGCAGCGGCGCCAGGTCCGCCGGGTCTGGGAGGCGACGGTCCCGGCTCAATTATTGGCCCAGACCCGACTGGTGGATCTCCGCCGCAAGGAGCTCTGGATCGAGGTCAGCTCCAGCCCCGGGAGCCAGGAGCTCCAATTCCTCAAGCCCCGCATCTTAGAGGAATTGGCCAAGTCCCTGGGCCCCGGGGTGATCCGGGATCTCAGGTTCCGGGTGGGTGCAGGCTTTAAGGATCAGTTTTCCGAGAAAAGTTAAAGATTCCCGCCAAATTTCAAGTTTTCTGCCGGCTTACCGAAAACATAAATAGAAGGGCAAAAAATGTTTTCGGCCCTCCTCCACTAAACCTTCAAGGCTATGGGGCATAATGGCTCCAGTCACTATCTTGCTGGTGGATGACGATCCCCTGATCCGCCTTCTGGGGCGGGAATTGTTGGAGCATCAGGGATACCAGGTGAAAGCCGCGGGGGATGGGGTGGAAGCCCTTCGGCTTTACCGGAGCTTAGGAAAGGTGGATCTGGTGATCCTGGATTATTACCTGCCCGACCAGAACGGCCTGGAGGTGCTGGAGCAACTAAAGGCCCTGGACCCCAAGGTGCGGGTAATCATGGCCTCCGGCTTCTTTTCGCCTCAGGAGGTGGCGCGTTTGGCTGAGGGGGGAGCCCAGGGGGTTATTCACAAACCTTATCATCTGGCTGAGCTGGAGACCCGGATAAGGAAGGCTCTGGCTGGTTTTTCCGGGTTTTAGCGGCCATCCCCAACCCCTGCCATTGGAACTGAAACAGGGCGGCGCCCTCCCGGGTGAGGCAGGCCGTCTCCCGCCAATGCGGCCCCAGCAAGTGCGCACTGAATTGGCGCATCTCCTTCAGGGGCGGAATATGGGAGGCAATGAGCCACAGGCGCCGGGGCGGAGAGGTACCCTCGGCAGGCAGGGCGAGATCCCTTTCCACACAGGACTTGCCCCAGGAGATGCGCTCCCTCGGTCCCTGGAAATAATACTCAAAGGGACAGTTAGCAAAATAATAGACGTAGATCCAATCCTGGGGCGCCAGTTGGCTTTGTAGATGGGCCACCAGAAGCTGGATTTCCTCCCGGTTGTTGCTGGGATGGAGGTTTTCCTGGACGATTTTTACCGGATTTAGGGCCACTAAGATCAGCCCGGATAAAGCCAAAGCCACGAGCCTTTGGCGCCGGTCCCATAACCATCCAAGGGCCGTGCACATGCCGGTGGCCACCACCAGATAGAACATCGGGGCGCTGAAGAGCATCAGCCGGTTGCCGCCGTAGTGGGCCATAAAGGGGTAACGGTTCCAGGCCGCGGCCCCGAAGGCCAGAATTAAAGGGCCCCCCAGGTAGATCAGGGCCCGGCGGCTCCCCTGCTGCGCCAGGGCCAGGATGCCGGTGAGCAGCAGGGGTGCGCCCCAGTATATCCCCCAGGGGCCCAGAAAATACCAGAAGTAGCGGTACAGAGCCTTCCCCAGCCATAAGCCGAAAGGCCCCAGGCCGGAGAAGTCAGGGAAATCCTGGACCCAGTAAGCCACCACCTCCGGGTCCACCTGGTGGCGGAAAAACATAAAATAATAAACGGCAAAAGAGAGGATCCAGATAATTCCCACGGCATATACGCAGGGCCGGCGGCGCGCCGGCAGGGTGAACCAGAGAATCGCCCCGGCCACCGGCAAGATGAAGATCTGGGCATGAGAGAAGCCCAGGCCCAGGATCCCCGCCAAAGCCAGAGCCACCCAGCCCCGCCTGCCCTGTCGGGCCCGCAGGCGTTCCACCAGGAGAAAAGGCAACACCGCAAAAAAGGCGTCGCCGCTGTATTGCTTCAGTTCCTTGGCGTAATAGACCATCATGGGGGAGAACGATACCAAGGCCAGGGCAAGCAGCGAGGCTGGCAGGGAGACCAGGGCCCGGGCCAGAAGCCAAAAAACCAGAATCGTTCCGACTCCCAAGAGGAAAGAGAGGGACCTGAGCGCGGCCTCACTGCCGTTCCAGAGCTTGGCCGTGGCCCAGATCGTTAGGAGGTACAGGGGGGGCGTGGATTGCCCTGCCGCCAGGGCCTCCCCGGGGGTGGATTGGAGCGCCGCCAGGGCCACCCAGGCCTCATCGGTCCAGAGGTCCCGGGCCCCCAGCTCGTAGGCCCGAAAAAAGACGGCCAGCCCGAAAATCAGCAGCAGGGCCAGGGGCAGGAAGGGGGACCAGGAAGGAATCTGCTTTTCCAGGCGGGGCAAGGGGATGGTGGCGGCCTCCAGTCTCCGAAATTAAGTTGCCATAATATATCATAATTTTCGCATTTGATTAATGGAAGAGATGGTTGGTTATTTGGCACGGACGTGTTAATCTTTGGCTAAGCCTGTTTTTATGGAAGAGCGGAATGACACGCTTCATAAACCCCTTGTTTGTCAACAATCTCATCGATGCCAATATCATTGACTACGTAACGGAGGGAAATTGGGAACCGATTAAGAAGATTCTTGAGCTTCGTGCGGCTATGGAAATCCAGCTAATAATACCGCACTCAGTGCGCACCGAGCTATTGCGCCACACGACACCGGCGGGGGTTCGTGAAGCCGCAAATGACCTACCCTTCACAATACCTGTTGGCCTAACGGCGGGAGAACGCATAGCACGTGACCGGCTCCTACAGCGCGCCAGAGGCAACGCCAAGCTAAAGAATATAGCAGCCGATTTATGGCACGTCGCAGAGGCAGCGAAATATGGCGGTTACTTCATCACTCTGGATGATCGTCTATTAAAGCGCGCGGCTGTAATATCAGAAGTGTTCGACAATATCGAAGTCGTCACGCCGGAGGGTTTCCTTGAGAGAGTTGCCGAAGCCAAAAAAATGATGGCAAACCGCGATCTGTGATTTACATTGGACAAAACGAATCAAAATGACCAATGAAAGGCGGTCGTTGCGATGAATTTTTAGTTTATCAAGGAAAAGCGCCCGCATACGCGGGACAATCGCTTTATGGGAGGGATATTTAACCTTATGAAATCTAAGCTCGAAAAATTCTTGTTTCTTTTCACAAGATTGCTAAAGGAAACCAATGGCTCTCCGGCGAATCTAAGGTGGCTTCCAACTGAAAAGGCCTCCCTTTACGGACTTTGTTACGACTTAAATTCCTGCTTCAGGGAGATTTCTCGCCTCTTTATTAAAAAGAAAATGAAGCACACTATCGCTCCGCCTATTTTTTTAAGTAAATGGGAGGATTATAAAAATAATTGGGAATCGACGGTGGCTGAAGCTGCAAAACGCGAAGAAGAACGCATCTCAAAAGAGATTTACGAAGAATGGCGAAGCCGGTTCGAGGAAGGCTTATTAGCCGAAGGGAAAACGCCAGAGGAATTCTATCAGGAGAGAGAAAAAACGCCAGAGGAATTCTATCAGTATACATGGGGACTTTTAGGGGATGAGCTTAACCTCGATCGTGAAGAGAGCCTTGACCCGCTAGTAGATGATCCGGCAGCTATAATGGATGATCTATATGCTTATCTCCGAGAATTAGTCGGTAATGATTATTTTGATGGACTTATTAATAACAAACATTTAGAAGCATGGGATTTTTTTGTAGATACAATCGGCATTGACTATTTGATAATCTATCGCCGATGGCAAAGTACTCCTGAGTTGTTCATACCTCTACATATGTTAAGACGCAATATAACTCCAATTGAAGAGCTTTATAATGAGGCGGTACGCGCTTATGTTTTTGGCCTTACTGAAGCATCGGTAGCCATGTGCAGGGCCCTCTTGGAACATGTTCTTAAGAAATATTACCATATTTTAGGTGATGATCTTAACAGAGTAATTTCTGAAGCAGAAAGGCGGTATATACATTTAAGGGGTTTAAATCTTCATTACAAGAGGGAACTCGCAAATAAGGTACTTCATGATTATGAGAATCGTGGACAAGAGATTGAAAAGGCTGCATTTGATTTTCTTCATACGATTCGCCATCTGGTTACTAGCATTCCATCTCCTTGACGATAAAACTTTTTTGTACTGCTAAGTTTACCGGGACTCAAAAACCAGAGAGAAATCACGGTGAGTGAGAAAATTAATGGCAGTGAGGGGAAAGTCTCTCCCGCAGGGCGGCATCACCAGGTTACTTCGCCCCTTTCTGCCAACCCTGCCTCCCAGTTTCGCTGGCCGCCGCCGGTGAGGCCGGGGGAGGTGGTGGCGGTGGCGGCTCCGGCCAGCCCCGTCTCTAAGTCGGCCTGGCAGGGTGGGGTGGGTATCCTGAAGGATTGGGGCTTTAAGGTGCGCTGCGGCCCGGAAGTATTTCAAACCCGGGCCTGGGGCGTGGACACGGACAGGGCAGTGGCCCGGCGTTTCCAGGAGATCTGGCTAGACCCGGAAATTAAGGCCATCCTGGGGGCCCGGGGCGGCTACGGCTCCCTCAAGGTGCTGCCCCACCTGGATTGGGCGGCGCTGGGGGCGCAGCCCCAAAGGCTGGTAGGCTTCAGCGATCTCACCAACCTTCTCTGGGAGCTGCACCGCCGCCTGGGCCTGGTGACCTTTCACGGCCCCACCGTGGCGCACCTGTCCGCCCTGACCCCAGCCGCCCGGGAAAACTTTTACCAGTGGTTGACCTCTCCGGGACCCCAGGTCCTCACCTACCAGGATCTTACGGTCTTACAACCGGGGGTGGCCGAAGGCCCCCTGGCCGGGGGTAACCTGACCACCCTGTGCCACCTGGTGGGCACCCCCTTTGCCCCGCAAATGGGGGGTTACCTCCTGTTTCTGGAAG
Source organism: uncultured delta proteobacterium (assembly GCA_963739295.1). Lineage (GTDB taxonomy): Bacteria > Desulfobacterota > Desulfobaccia > Desulfobaccales > 0-14-0-80-60-11 > CAVTZS01. The sequence goes on from CAVTZS010000004.1 coordinate 43,737, forward strand.
ATCATAATGAAGCCCTCTACCGCCTGGACCGCATGGTGCATCACCTGCTTCTCTCCGGGGTCTTGGACGGGGTAAAGGGCGTAGTCCTGGGAGCCTTCACCAAATGCGGCTCTCGGGACCGCATCCTGGAAGTCCTGGCGGTGGCCCTGGCGCCCCTTAAGGTGCCGGTGCTGGCGGGACTGCCCCTGGGCCACCAACCGGAAAACCATACCTTTCCCCTGGGAGGCTGGGCCAGACTCGATTCCCCCTCCGCCAGCCTCACCTTGGTGTAATTTGCGGAGGAGGCGTGGGGGGAGGATCTGAAATGAGTTCTAATACGTTTGCTAAATTTTTTTGGTAGCCGCAGGCTTCAGCCTGCGCAAGCTAAAGCTTGCGGCTACATTTAAAACTATTTTCATATAAAAGCCTGCGGCTACAAATTCCTCAAAAAAGGTTTCGTCAATTCAATCCTCTAACTTTGATGTCAAATATGCATTAAATCTCTGGCCCTGCCCCCACGACTACTTTTTGCAACCTCCTGCTCAGTTTTGAACCCCTGCAAAATTCTTAGGCCGGGCAGCATTGACAATCCGTTCTTGGAACTTATTTTCTCTATAAACGGCTTAGGAGGAGGAATTATGGCGAAGAAGGTTTATACCTGTCAGACTTGCGGTGCCCTGGCCGAGGAGCCCGGTCATCTCTGCAACCCTGCGGGCGAGGCCATGACCTGCGCCTACTGTGGGAAGAAGGGGCCTTTTGCCAAACATTACTGCAAAGGCAAGCTGGAAGACATTAATTATGTCTGTGAGAATTGCGGCCGCCTGGCCACCTCGGCGGACTTGCTGTGCAAGCCCACCAGTGTGCCGGCCGAGTGAACTGGTCTGGCATCAGGAAGGGTGTTTGAGGGGAGGGCGAGAAAATGCCATCCCCTCAAGTTTTTTCAGGTGAGATAAGAGTGCAGGCCGGTGAGGAGAAAGCTTACCCCAAAGTAGGTGAACAGCACGGCCAGGAACCCCAGTACCGCCAGCCAGGCAGTGCGCCGGCCCTGCCAGCCTTTCACCAGGCGGGCATGTAGCAGGCTGGCATAAATGAGCCAGGTGATCAGCGACCAGGTCTCTTTGGGATCCCAACTCCAGTACCGCCCCCAGGCGGATTCGGCCCACACCGCCCCGGTGAGAATCCCCAGGGTGAGCATGAGAAACCCCAGAATGGTGGCCTGATAAATGAGGCGGTCCAGTTGGGCCAGGGGCGGCAGGGAAGGCCGGGGCCGCTGCTCCTGCTTGAGATAAAGGATGGCGGTGCCGAATCCCAGGGCAAAGGCCGCATAGCCCAGAAAGCAGGTTACCACGTGGATCAGGAGCCAGTTGCTTTTCAGGGCCGGCATCAAGGGTTTGATGCGGCTATCCACTCCGCCCAAAGAGGCATAAGCCAGCAGCAGGCAAGCCAGGATGGCCACCACGGTCCCCAGGTAACCCTGCAAGTAACGGCGGAAGGTTACCAGGGCCAGAAAGGGCAGGCACCAGGCGAAAAACACCAGGGATTCATAGAAGTTGGCTAACGGGGCCTGGAGTATCAGCAGGCGCAGGGATTCCGCCAGGCTGGCGACCGGGGTGGCACTTAGGGCCTGATGGTAGGAGGCCCACCAGCGCCCCAGGAGCGCGGCGGTGTGGGCCCCCAGGCCGGCCCAGAGAAGCACCAGGGCCGAACCCTGCACCCGAGGCGAGGACCATAACACGGCAATCAGAAAAAGCAGCCCGGCCAGCAAATAGGCCAGCATCACCCCCCCCAGCACCAGGCTCGTCATGACGGAGTTCCTTTCTTAAGCAATTCCAGAAGCTTCTCTTGCCGGGCCGCAAAGGCCTCCCGAGCCCGGGGACTTACTCCCCGGAGGGTTCCCTTCCAGCCCCCCTTGGGGGTTTTCTCCAGCACCACGGCCCAGCGCTGGGAGGGCCGGAAAAAGGCCAGGTAAAGTCCCGGCAAAAACAGGAGGAACCCGGCATAAACCCACCCCACCCCGGGATCATGTTTCACCTGAAACACCGAATAGTATTGGAGGGGCAGCGACGCTACGGTAAAGTGATAGGGCCCGGGCTGCTCGGCTAAATCTGGATGGTCCTTGAGGACCCAAAAGATCAGGGGATGCCCGGGTCCCTGCCTGTAGGCCACTTGCAGTGCGGGCCCATAACCCTGCAGGTCCCCCTCCAAACGCACCACCATGATCTGGGCCTCGCCCCCGGGCAGGTCCACTATCCGGCGGAAAGGCACTTCCAGGTTTTGGTTGAAGTTACCATGGCGCACATTTAGTAAGATAGGCCCCGCGGGCTGGACCCCGTAGCTCGCCTGATAAAAAGTGAGGCCGCCAAAGCTCGCCGGCTCATTAACCCGGCAGATGGCCCGGGCCGCCTCCGTGCCCTCCCGGAGGAAGGTGAGATCCGAGCGGTACTCCTGGGGGGTGCCGTCCGGGTAAAAGCGCACCTGAAAGCGCTCCAGGCGCACCTGGAACTTGAGGGGTTGCTCTACCCCGCGATCCAGATCAAAGGTTTGGGCGGTATTCCCCTCGGGAAGCATGAGTCGGCCCTCGATACCCCAAAACTTGCCGATCAGGCCTCCCGTCAAGACCAGGAGCAGGGCCAGGTGGACCAGGTAAGGGCCCAGGGGGCGAAAGCGGCCCCGCGCATAGAAATAGATTTCTCTATCCGGAAAGGTCTGCTTTTGGTGAGGGCCCAACTCTCGGCGCAGAATGTCCGCCACCAGGGCCGGGGGATGGTCCCCGCCTCGCCAGTGAAAACGGCCCCGCTCCGGCAGGGTCAGGGCCATTTCCCAGGTGAAGGGCCGGAAAGACCGCCTCAGGGCCCGGGGCAGGCCGTGCACCAGGCAGGCCAGAATATTGGCGGCCAGCAATCCCACCGGGGCCAGAAACCAGGGGCTAAAGTAGATGCGGTTAAAGCCGCCGCGCCCCAGAAGAGATCCCAGACCTGCACCAAAGCGCTGCAAGTAATAGGCAGAAGGCTGGTCCTGGGGCACCACGGTGCCGATTACCGCCACCAGGGCCAAAATTAGGAGCAGGGAAACGGTCAGGCGGATAGAGGTCAGTGACCCCCAGAGCCATGACCCCAGCTTAGATAGTGGATGGTAGGCAGACACGAATATGCGGGTGGCTCAGATTCCCTGGCGGCCCCGGCCGTCGAACCGGAAGCCACCTGAACTCGCTCGGGAGAAGCCGGATGGAACTGAGATGGCTGAAATTAGACTCACTCTTCTTCTAACTCTTCTTCCTCGCTCAAGTAATCGGCATATTCATCTTCCGTGAGAAGTTCGTCGAACTCATGCGGGGAAGTCATCTCCACTTTAATTAGCCAACCCTCGGATAAGGGATCCTCATTGATGATTTCCGGTACTTCCACTGCCTCGTAGTTGACTTCAATTACCTCACCGGAGATGGGGGCTTTAAGCTCCCTGCGGTTATTTTTGGCCTCCACCAGGCTGAAGGATTCATCTTTTATGAGTTCCTCGCCTTCTTCGGGCAGCCGCAGGCTATAAATCTCTCCCAACTTTTCCTGGAGGTAGTCGGTCAGGCCGATAGTGGCCCGAATATCATCATCCATCCGGACCCACACGTGGTTCCGACTGAAACGCATCTCGCCGATGATCCTCACCCCATTCCTGAAATGGTCTGTCCTCTGCCCCTAAAGGGTAGACGCTGCGGAAATATAATAACCCTAAGTATATTTGGCAAGAATTTTTTGTCAGCTTTCCCCTCCTCGGGGGAACCCCTCTTTTTCTGGGCTTTTTCTGCCTCTCTCTGACTGGTGGCATTTTAGCTTGACAAGACCTGGGGGCATTGATAGAAGTTTACACTATATTTCACAATCTCCAAGCTCATTGCCCCGAGGGAGGCCGACTAGATGAAGCAAATCAAAAAAATCCTCTTTCCCATTGACTTTGCCGAGAAATTTACGACCTTAATTCCTTGGGTAGCCACCTTTGCGGAGAACTTCCACGCCAGGCTCTATGTAGTTTATGTTACCAAGGATCTGTCGGAATTTGCCTCCTTCCACGTGCCCCATGGCAGCATCAAAACGTTCCAGGAAGAAGCCGTGAAGGCAGCCCAGAAAAAGATGAGTGCCGTGGCCAAAGAACATTTTAAGGAGATCAAACGGATCGAAACCAGGGTATTGGTGGGGCCGCCGGCGGAAAAAATTGTGGAGTTTGCCCAACAAGAGGGGATTGACTTGATCGTCATGGGCACCCGGGGACGCCTGGGGCTGGATTACGCCATTTTTGGCAGCGTGTGTAGAAAGGTGGTCCGGGCCGCCCCCTGTCCGGTGATCACCATCAATCCCGATAAGGTTTAGTTCCTTTGAGAAGCGATGATGATCACCCCTTCGGCCCAGAAGCTTAAGGGTTCACTTAGGGAGGGTGGTGGGCCAGGCGAGGTTCCCTGGCCCGGCGATCCTCCTTATCCCTCATCCTAAAGCCTTGGGGGAACCGGGGCTTGGGCTCGTGTTTCGCAGGCACCTTTACCAAGTTATGGCGTTAAATTTCCCCCTCCCCGGGTGGGAGGGGAGAAACCTATTGGCATATTAAAAATATTCACCCCCACCTTGCCCCTCCCCCATCCAGGGGGAGGGAAATTAGCCAATTTCTCAATGCAAGGTATTTCTGAAACACGACCTTAGAGGCCTTGGCCCCCTGGAGCAGATTTTCTTCCGGCCTCCACCAGGATCCCTTCCAGTTCCACCGGGGCAGGCAGGCGCCCGGCCAGGACCACCTGGCCATTGATGATCAAAGCGGGGAAGGCCCGGACTTCGTAGTCCTGTAAGAGTTGCGGGTCAGTGATATACTGAACTCCCGCCTCAATCTGGTTGGCTGCCAGGAGGTTCATCACCTGCTGGTAAAATTGTTGGCAGCCCATGCAGCCCAAGCCCAGGATCTTGATTTCCAGTCCTGGGGTGGTCTCCGCCTCCACCTCTTCTCCCCGGAACCGGCAAAATTCCCGCCACAAGGCCTGGCGGTAGTTAAGCTCCGCCCCCCGGGGAAGGTAATTCTTGGCCGCCACCCGGTGGAGCAGCTCCTCCTGGGCCTCCTCCGCCGAGGCCCCGGAGTGCTTAAGCATCTCCTGGAAGATTTCCTCCAGGCCCTGGAAGCCGATCAGATTTTTGCCGATCCTTACCTGGATGATTTTATCCGCCATGATTCTTTCTCGGTTTCTGAAGGGGAATCTAAAGGAGGGGGGCCCCTGGCCCTTAGCCCTGGCCCTGGGCGGGCCCGCCCCTCCAACTCCTTGGGTTTCTATGGGCTGGAGGAGGACCTTCACCAGTGACGGTGAGGCGCTTCGCAGTTAGCCGCGTCAATCATGGATAAAGTTGAGTCCTCGCAGTTTTTGCAACAGTTTTTCTTTAAGTAAAGGGCCCTCATGGCGAGATACTTCTTTGCCGGTGGCATCCAAAAATACCTGAGTAGGGACAAAAAAGATCTTATATTGATGGAAAAGATTTTCCTCCTGGTCTATATAAACCAGGCGAACCAGCACCTGGCGGCCAAATTCTTGCTGGACCTCCTGGAGCACCTGCTCCATTTTCTGACATATGGGTCACAACTTGCGGCCAAACTCCAGGATTTCCGGCAGAGACTTTTCTGGAGTGGGGCCTGGGCCCTGGCCCCAGGCGGCCAGGGTCAGGCAGCTCAATAATATTACCGACATCAAAAGAATCAGACTCCGGGTGTAAGGCTGATTTAATCTCACTCTCTCCCCTTTGGGTTAAACTTGCATTAGGCGTTCAACGACTTATGCCCCGGCTGCCTGACCCTACCGGCAGCCTGGAGGATAAGGGGTCCCGTCAGGTTTTGGATTTCCCTCATGGATATGTTAATAAGGGGTTTAATGTTAAGAGTCAATGAGGTTATTGACATGACCGGTATTCACGCCTAGCCAATGAGGTAATTATGCTTGCCTATTCACCTGAATGGCTGTGCCGCCGCATTGTGGCAGACAGCCAGGAGGCCATTATCTTTACGGATCGCGAAGGTGTGATCCGCCTCTGGAATGCCGGGGCGGAGGCCACGTTCGGCTTTAAGGCGCACGAGGCCCTGGGGCAAGGTCTGGATTTGATTATCCCGGAGAATCTGCGAGTCCGCCATGGGGAGGGATATCGCCGGGTCATGGCCACCGGGGTTAGCAAATATGCCAGGGAGTTGTTGGCCGTGCCGGGTCTCAGGAAAGATGGCAGCCGCATTTCCCTGGAATTTACTATTTGCCTGATTCGCGCCAAGACCGGGGAGCTCCTGGGCGCCGCGGCCATTATCCGGGATGTTACCGCCAGGTGGGAGAAAGAAAAGGAGTTGAAGAAGCGAGACCTCTGAAAAAGTCATCTTGAGGAAGGGGGCCAGGGGTCGCAGACCGCTTACAATCCCTCCCTCAAGCTCCCTCCCCCAACCCCTTACAGGGTCAGAAAATGGCTGGAAAGTCGGGGCCATAGGCCCCACCTTTCCAGCCCCTTCTGCGGGTTGGGAGGGGGGTGTGGGGGGAGGGCAGGGACCTCAGGTCCCTGGCTCTCCCCCCACGAACCCCAAATCCGGTGTGGAGCGAGGGCAGGTAGGGGCGGTTCGCGAACCGCCCCTACCTGTTATTTTTTCCCTTGACGGCGATACCCTGCTACCTTAGAGTGAGGCAAAATTACGATAAAACCTGCAGTTGCAATAGCAATGACTATTGAACCAAATAGTAAGATGAGGTAGGCGCAATGTCCAGAATCGGCCAAGGGAGAAGGAAAAGGCCAGGGCTTCCTCCGGGAACTCTCATATACACGGGCGACAAGACCGAGGGAAAACCCAAAGTTACTATAATTAATTATGATGAAAAAAATTATCGAGAACAAGAGCTATCGGCATTTACGCAATGCGCGGTAACTAAAGATGACCCGAGCGTGACCTGGATAAATGTAAATGGCATTTCTCACATTCACAATTTGGAGAAGTTAGGTGACTGTTTCAATTTGCATCCTTTGGTTCTGGAAGATATCTTGAACATCGATTCACGTCCGAAAGTGGAAGATTACGAGAATTACCTTTTTATAATTTTAAAATCAATTAAATATGACGATGTCAAGAACGAAATAATTATCGAACAGATCAGTCTAATATTGGGGCAGAATTATGTCATTTCCTTGCATGAAAGTAATGGCGATATTTTTAAACCCATCCAGGAGCGGCTTACTACTGCCCAAGGCCGCCTCAGAAAGGGCCGGGCCGATTATCTCGCTTACGCCTTGATAGACCTGGTGGTGGATAATTATTTTCTTAGTCCTGGAAAAATTTGCCGAGCATATCGATTTTCTAGAAGAGGCGGTGGTAAGAAAGCCGGTGCCCCAGACCTTGTCTCAAGTGCACCGGTTTAAGAACGATATGATCATCCTGCGAAAATCCATGTGGCCCTTGCGGGAAGTGATCGGCCGGCTGGAGCGCCGGGAGTTTCCCTTGATTAGCGAGGTCACCGACATTTATTTTCAGGATGTTTACGATCACATCGTCATGGTCATTGATACGGTGGAGACTTACCGGGATATTCTCTCAGGGATGCTGGACATTTATCTTTCCAGCGTGAGCAACAAATTAAATGAAATCATGAAGGTGTTGACGATCATTGCCACCATTTTCATGCCCCTCACCTTTATTACCGGACTTTATGGGATGAATTTTAAATATATGCCGGAACTTGAATGGCGGTATGGCTATTTCGCCGTGTTAGGCCTTATAGGCACGGTGATTCTAACCATGCTGACTATTTTTAAAAAACGGCAGTGGATTTAGGTTGCGGCAAAATTCAGCACCCAAGGAGGGTAAAATATGGAAGCCCGAGTCGGCAAGACAGCCCCTGATTTTGACACCAAGGCATATCTCCAGGGGGAAATCAAGGCAGTCAAACTGTCGGATTACCGCGGACAATGGGTCATGTTGTATTTTTATCCCGGGGATTTTACCTTTGTCTGACCCACGGAGTTGACGGCAGTTGCCGCCAAATATAATGAACTCAAGGCTCTGGGGGCAGAGGTCCTGGCCGTCAGCGTGGACAGCCCTTACTCCCACAAGGTGTGGCAGGAAGGCGAACTCGCCAAAATAATCCCCGGGGGCCTGCCCTTCCCCATGTTATCCGATCCCGGGGGGCGCATCGGCCAACAGTATCTGGTCTACGACGAGGAGGCCGGGGTGGACATCCGGGGCCGCTTCCTGATAGACCCCGATGGCGTGCTCCAGGCCATGGAGATCCTGGCTCCCGCAGTGGGGCGCAACGTGGCGGAAATGATCCGGCAGATTAAGGCTTGTCAGTATGTGCGGGCCACCGGCGAGGCGACCCCGGCGGGTTGGGAGCCGGGGAAGAAGACCTTGAAACCCGCAACGGAGCTAGCCGGCAAGGTGTGCGAAATCTGGTCCCCGGAGATGGCTTTTTGAGGAAGGGGACTGGGGGAAGGGGCTAAGGGCTTCCACAGGCGAGACGGCTGTGCCACCAGCCCTCCCCCCACACCGCTCCCAACCCGCGTAAGAGAGAGGTGTTAGGCATGAAAAAACCGTTGACCCTTTTGTTTTTAGTCGCCCTCTGCTTAACCCTAACTGCCGTGATTAGCCAAGGAGGACCAGCCATGCAGCTTTCTTCCAGCGCCTTCCAGGATGGAGGGAAAATACCCCTGCCCTACGTGATGCCCGGGGCCGGAGGTAAGAATCTTTCCCTGCCCTTGAAATGGACCGACCCTCCGGCCGGGACCAAATCTTTTGCCCTTTCTCTAGTTGACCCGCACCCCGTGGCGCGTAATTGGGTCCACTGGCTGGTGATCAATATCCCGGCCTCCGTCACCTCTCTGGAAGAAGGCGCCTCCGGGAAAAAGATGCCCCAGGGCGCGGTGGAGCTCAAGAGTTCCTTTGGTGAGGTGGGCTATGGCGGGCCGCAGCCCCCCAAAGGCACCGGGGACCATCCGTACGTGGTCACCGTCTATGCCTTGAGTGTTCCCAAACTGAATCTTCCGGTTAATACCAACCTGGCCGGGTTCCAAAAGGCCCTGGAAGGCCAGGTCCTGGCCTCGGCCACTATTACGGGGCATTTCGGGAGATAAGGCGGGGAAGAGGATCTGCCGAGGCGAGAATCGGGCCCAGAGGAATCCTTTCTCCATTACCTAATCTTTCATTTCTGGACGGAGGCAGGGGCGCGGCTTCCAGCCTCCTTTCCCGCAGCATTTTCCTGCCCTCAGACAGTCTGACCTGAATCATATCTAACCCTCTTGCAGTTTAGCTTTGCCTTAACGCCCTTTTATGGGTAGAATTGGCCGCGGCGGTCCTGGCTTAACGGGGGTGAGCTGACGTTCCGGACTTGCCCGGGAAGGCTGCGGTCTTAAGGGGTTAGTCTTGATATCCCCAACATGCTCACCCGGCAGATTAGCAATTCAACCCTATAAATGAGCTTGCGAGGTGAAGGTAGATGGGAAACCGCACCGCTTTGATTCTGACCATACTGGTTAGCCTGACCTTGATCTCCGGGGCCCTGGCAGCCGGGCCGGGTGAGGTCCCCGTCTATGCCAAGCCCCTGGGGATTGCCCTGGAGGAGTACCCCTATCCATATCCGGTTCAGTTTCTGCTCCTGGAAATCCAGGGGCAGCCCTTGCGCCTGGCTTACATGGACGTCAAGCCTTCAGGCCCAGGCAATGGGCGGGCGGTGGTCCTGTTGCACGGTAAGAACTTCTACGGCAGTTATTGGGAAAACACCATCAAGGCATTGTCCGCCGGGGGATACCGGGTCATCGTGCCGGACCAGATCGGCTTTGGGAAATCCGCCAAGCCGGAGATCTGCTACAGCTTCGACCTGCTGGCGGCCAACACCGCCCAATTGCTGGATCACCTGGGGATAAAACAGGCGGCGGTGGTGGGCCACTCCATGGGTGGGATGCTGGCGGTGCGCTTCGCCCGCAATTACCCGGAGCGCACCACCCGCCTGGTGCTGGAAGACCCCATCGGCCTGGAGGATTATCGCTTCTTTGTTCCCCCCCAGAGCACCCAAGAACTCTACCAGATTGAAATGAGCCAGACCCCGGAGAAATACCGGGCTTTCGTAAAACGCTACTTTGTCCAATGGAAGCCGGAATACGAGACCTACGTGGAGACGCGCCTTCGGGTGATGTTGAGCGGCGAGTTCCCGCGCTACGCCAAGGCCGCGGCCCTGACCTACCAGATGATCTACCAGCAGCCGGTGCGGCACGAATTTCCTTTGCTCAAGGTCCCCACCTTGCTGGTGATCGGCTTGGCGGACCGCACCACGGTGGGGCGGGGCCGGGTGTCGGAAGAGATCCTGAAGGACAAGGGCCGGTATCCCGAGTTGGGCAAGGCCGCGGCCCAGGATATACCCAAATGCAAGCTGGTGGAAATTCCTAATGTGGGCCACATCCCCCACCTGGAGGCGCTTGAGCAGTTCCACCGAGTATTGCTGGAATTCTTAAAAGATTGAGGATCAGCCTGTTACCGGAAGAGGAGAAATTGGGGTGAAAAGGGCAGTGGTCATCATCGTCATCCTGGTGGTGGTCCTGGGCGGCCTGGTCTACTGGCTGGTCTGGGGGCGCCAGCCGGCCTCGAAAGACTTGCTACGCCTTTCCGGTCACATTGAGGCCACCGAGACCGACCTGTCCTTCAAGGTATCCGAGAAGATCATCGCCGTCTATTTTAACGAGGGCGATTGGATCAAGACCGGGGACAAAGTGGCCGAGTTGGACTCCAAGGCCCTCAGGGACGAGGTGGCCCAGGCCCGGGCCAAGCTGGCCCAGACCCAGGCCAACCTCACCAAATACCTGGCGGGCTACCGGCGCCAGGAGGTGCAGGAAGCCAAAGAGGCGGTGGCCAAGGCCAAAGCAGATCTGGATGATAAAAAGGTCAACTTTTTCCGCATGCGGAACCTCTATGAGCGAAAAGTGGTCACCGGCCTGACCCGGGATAAGTCAGAGGCAGACTTCCTCATGGCCCAGGCCACCTGGAACAGCGCCAAACAACAGTACGATCTGATGAAAGAAGGATTTAGAAAAGAAGACATCGCGGCGGCCAAGGCCGATTTTGAGCAGGCCAAGGCTGCGTTAGAACTGGCCCAGACCCGGCTGGGTTATGCCACCATCTTTTCCCCGGTGGATGGGGTGGTGCTGGCGAAGCCCGCGGAGGTGGGTGAGGTCGCGGCAGTGGGCTCTGCCGTAGTCACCCTGGGCCTCCTGGACGATATCTGGTTTGAAGGCTACATCCCGGAAACGGACCTGGCCAAGGTAAGGTTTGGCCAGAAGGCGGAAATCACCACGGACGCCTACCCCGGGAAAAAATATCCGGCCTGGGTCTCTTTCATCAACTCCAAGGCCGAGTTTACCCCGAAAACGGTGGAGACCTTTAAAGAGCGGGTGACCCTGGTCTATCGCACCAAGATCCGGGCGGGCAACCCGAACCACGAGCTCAAGCCAGGCATGCCCGCCGAAGCGGTAATCTTCCTTGACAGCGGGCAGCAATAAAGAAGCCATTCGCGCCGAAGGCTTGACCAAGCGCTTCGGGTCCCTGGTGGCCGTGGATAATCTGAGTCTTGAGGTGGCCCAGGGGGAGGCCTTCGCCCTGGTGGGTCCCGACGGCGCCGGCAAAACCACCACCATCCGCATGCTGTGCGGCATCATGGACCCGGACGCGGGCCGGGCCCAGGTGCTGGGCTTTGACACGGTCAAGGAGTCCGAGCGCATCAAGGAGCAGATCGGCTATATGCCCCAGCGCTTCGGGCTCTATGATGACCTGACCGTAGCCGAGAACATGGCTTTTTATGCCGACGTCTACCGGGTGTCCCCGGCCCACCGCCAGACCCGGATGCCGGAGCTGCTGGCCTTTTCCAAACTCACCCCCTTTCAATCCCGGCTGGCGGGGCAACTCTCCGGGGGCATGCGCCAGAAGCTGGGACTGGCCTGCGCCCTCATCCATACCCCTCGGCTGCTGTTCCTGGATGAGCCCACCTTCGGGGTCGATGCCGTGTCCCGGAGGGAGTTCTGGCAGATACTCTACCAGCTGTTGGGAACCGGCATGGCGATTTTTTTGTCCACCGCCTACATGGATGAGGCGGGGCGGGCTCACCGGGTGGGCCTGATGCACCGGGGACACCTCCTCGTGGTGGATACCCTGGCGAATATCAAGGCCCGCTTCCGGGGGGAACTACTGGAGGTCCGGGCCCTGGATCTCCATGCGGCCAAAAGGATTTTGGCCGGCCAGCCCCTGGTGCAAGAGATTTTGGCCATGGGAGACCGGCTGATGGTCACGGTGGAAAGCGCCGCCGCCGCTTTAGGGCCGATTGCGGAGACCCTGAAAGGGGTGGCCGATCTGGGGGAGGTCAGCGTGTCGCCTGCGGAGCCGGCCCTGGAGGACCTCTTTGTGCAGCTGGTACGCCGGCAGGAGGGCTAATGGCGGCGGGAGAAGCCATTGTCGTCCGTAATTTGACCAAGACCTTTGGCACCTTCACTGCGGTGGACTCCATCAGCTTCCAGGTCCACCGGGGGGAAATCTTCGGGTTTCTGGGGCCCAACGGCGCGGGCAAGTCCACCACCATCCGCATGCTCAATGGGCTGTTGCTGCCCACCTCCGGGGAGGGCACGGTGGCCGGCTTTGACATCGTTAACGAACAGGACCGCATCAGGCAGCACCTGGGCTACATGTCCCAGCGCTTTTCCCTCTACGAGGATCTCACCGCGGGAGAGAACCTGCGGTTTTTTGGCGGGGTTTACGGACTATCCGGGGCCAGGCTCAAGGAGCGGGCCACCGAGGTGCTGAGCCTGGTGGGCCTGTTGGACCGGCGCCAGGAGTTGACCCGCACCCTGCCCCTGGGCTTGAAGCAGCGCCTGGCCCTGGCCTCCGCCATCTTGCATGAACCGCCCATCATCCTGCTGGATGAAGCCACCAGCGGGGTGGACCCCATCTCCCGGCGCAACTTCTGGGACCTGATTTACGCCATGGCCGAGAAAGGGGTAACCATTCTGGTAACCACCCATTACATGGATGAGGCCGAATTTTGCGACCGCCTGGTGCTGATCTCCGCCGGCCGCCTCATTGCCCAGGGCACTCCCCGGGAGCTCAAGGCCGCGGTGCCGGAGCAGATCATCGCCGTCTACCCCGACCGCCTGGACGAGGCCCTGGAGGTCATTCAAAAATTGCCCCAGGTGTCCGAGGCCGCGGTCTTCGGGGAGGGGCTGCACGTGGCCACCTTGCAGGCCGAAGCCGTGGAGGCGGCCATCAAGGAGAGCCTGGCGGCGCGCCGCATTGCCATCCGCCGTCTGGGCCGGGTCAATCCCACCCTGGAAGATGCCTTCATCTCCCTGGTGGACCGGGGCAAGAGGGAGGAAAATACCATCCATTAAGACTGACAGGCATTAGCTAAATTATGGTTGCTGGTTCCCAGGCTCTGCTGGGGAACCCTCCGGGAGGCGAAGCGATGCTTCCTTCTTATTTCATTAAGTTCCGGCCAGTTAACCCTGTTAGGCAGAGCCTGGCGGCCAAGGTCGTTCCCAAGCTGAGATTAGGAACGAGAGGTAAATCCCCCCTGCCCCCCTTTAGGAAAGGGGGGTATTAAAAAATCACGATTCTTAATTTGGGATAAGACCATGGATCCGGTGCGCACCTGGGCGGTTTTTCGCAAAGAGCTCATCCATATCCGCCGGGACCCCCGCAGCCTGATCCAGATCATTCTCCTGCCCGTTATGCTCCTCCTGCTTTACGGCTACGCCCTCACCCTGGATATCAAGCATGTAACCACGGCCATTTATGATCAGGAGCAGAGCCAGGTTACCCGGGACTTCATCAAGAGATTCTGGGGCACGGAATACTTTGACGTGCGCTATTTTGTGTCCAGCTACGCCGAGATTGACCGGCTCCTGACCAAACGCCAGGTGCAGCTGGTCATCGCCTTGCCCTTTGATTTTTCCCGGTCCCTCAAAAAAGGGCAAACCGTGGCCATCCAGGCCATGGTGGACGGCACCGACGCCAACACCGCCAACATCATCCTGGGCTACGTGCAGGCAGTGAGTTCGGCCTATAACCAGGACATGGTGACCCAGAGGCTGAACCGGGAGGGGTTGGCCCAGGTGAATATGCCGGTACAGACCGATAGCCGCTTCTGGTTCAATGAGGACCTGGAAAGCGTCAACTTTATCGTGCCCGGGCTGATCGTGGTCATTATGACCCTGGTGGGAGCCCTGCTCACGGCTTTAACCGTGGTTAGGGAGGTGGAACGGGGCAGCATGGAAAGCCTGATGTCCACCCCCCTGAAGAAGGCGGAACTCCTCCTGGGCAAACTCGGTCCTTACTTTTTCATCGGCATGCTGGACATGATGATCACCATTGTCATGGGCAAACTTTTGTTTGCCGTGCCCTTGCGGGGCAGCGTGCTGCTGTTAATCGGGCTCTCCGCGGTTTTCCTGTTGGCCATGTTAGGGCAGGGCCTGCTGATCTCGGTGAGTTCCGAGAATCAACTGCAGGCTTATCAGATGGCCATGCTCACCACCTTTTTGCCGTCCTTCCTGCTCTCCGGCTTTGTGTTCGCCATTTACCTGATGCCCTGGCCTCTGCGGCTGTTGTCCTTCTTGGTGCCAGCCCGGTACCTGGTGACCATCAGCAAGGGCATCTACCTCAAAGGCATCGGCCTTAAGGTGCTGTGGCCCGACCTGCTCATGCTGGTGGCCGCGGCGACCCTGTTTTTGCTGCTGGCGATGCTGAAATTCGAAAAGAAGATCAGGTGAACCGAGATGTTCCGGCGGATCCGGCAGATCATTCTTAAGGAATTCATCCAGGTGTGGCGGGACAAGAAGCTCCGCTTCTTCCTGGTCTTTCCGCCCCTGGTGCAGCTCCTGACTTACGGCTATGCCATTAATTTCGATATCAACGCACGTGGCCACCGCCATCTACGATGAAGACCGTACCCCGGAGACTCGGGATTTGATTTACCGTTTTCGCTCCAACCAGTATTTTAACGTCAAGCAATACTTAGACAACCCGCAACAATTGCGGGACACCATTGACCGGAGTGAAGTTACCATGGTGGTGCATATCCCCTGGGACTTTACCTGGAAGCTCGAATTAGGAGGCACCGCGCGGCTCCAACTCATCATCGATGCCACGGATTCCAACGCGGCCATGATCGTGGGCCGTTACGCCAGCACCATCCTGAGCGATTACATGCAGGAGATGTTCAAGCGGCGCCTGCGGCGCCTCGGGTTCCGGGGCGACCTCACCGCGCCGGTGGAGGTGGAGTACCGGGCCTGGTTCAACCCCAATCTTCTCAGCCGGTGGTCCTTTGTGCCCGGCGTCATTGCCATGGTGGTTTTACTGGTGAGCCTAATGCTGACGGCCCTGGCGGTGGTCCGGGAGAAGGAGATCGGCACCATGGAGCAAATCCTGGTCACCCCCATCCGGCCGGTGGAGTTCTTGCTGGGCAAGACCATTCCCTTCGTCCTCATTGCCCTGGTGGAGGTGGTGGTGGTGACCCTGGTGGGGATCTTCTGGTTCGAAGTGCCCTTCCGGGGCAGCATTCTGGTGCTGTTTCTGGGGACCCTGTGCTTCCTGTTCAATTCAGTGGGCCTGGGACTGCTCATCTCCACCGTGTCTTCCACCCAACAGCAGGCCATGATGGGCGGCACCTTCATCTTGACCCCGGCCATCATGCTTTCGGGCCTGGTCTTTCCCATTCACAACATGCCCCTGTTCTTTCAATATGTTACCTATCTCAACCCCTTGAGATATTTTATCATCGTGGTTCAGGATCTCTTTCTGAAGGGAGTGGGCCTGGCGGTCCTGTGGCCCCAGATGGCCGGCATGACCATCCTGGGCATGGCCTTCCTGGCGGTAAGCGTGCTGCGCTTTAGGAGGCGGCTGGCGTAAGGGAGCGATCAAGGGTAGTATAGGTTTCCTTGTTTTTTTAACCTATTAAATGATATGATTTTATTAGGGTTTTTCCCCACCCTCAAAAACTCTCCTATATAGAAAAAGTCAAAAGAGCGTTGGAACTTATGGAGAAATTCAAATGAATATCCAAAAACTACCTAAACAATTTGTCCCACGTTTAGAATATTTACGTGTCAAAAACTACCGAGCTCTTCGTGATTTAGAATTAAGGGATATAACCCCCTTAACGGTTCTCCTTGGTCCCAATGGGAGCGGGAAGTCCACGATATTCGATGTATTCGCCTTTCTGTCGGAATGTTTCTCGGTTGGGCTGCGAAAATCCTGGGACCGACGGGGTAGATTTAAAGAACTCCGAACGCGAGGCGCCGATGGGCTGATTATATTTGAATTGAAATATCGCGAAAAGCCGAGAACCCCGCTTATTACTTATCATCTTGCTATCGGGGAGAAAGCTAAAGGACCTTATATAGCAGAGGAATGGCTTCATTGGCGGCGAGGCCAAAAGGGGAGACCTTTCCGTTTTCTTGACTTTAGAGAAGGGGAAGGCCAAGTGATTACTGGAGAGATGCCGGATGATCAAGATACTCGTATCGAAGAACGGCTTGATTCCCCCGAAATGATCGCTGTTAACACTCTCGGCCAGTTCGCCAAACATCCCAGGGTAAGTGCTCTACGTCGATTTATTACTGGATGGTATCTTTCCTATCTTTCTGCTGATAGCACCAGGGGTACTCCTGAAGCAGGGCCTCAAGAGCGCCTATCGGCCACAGGTGATAACTTGCCGAATGTAATTCAATACCTCAAGGAACAACATTCCGATCGCTTGGAAGAAATTCTAAGGATATTATCAAGCCGTGTACCAAGGTTAGAAAAAGTATATGCAGAATTAATGCCAGATGGGAGGCTTTTGTTGCAGATCAAGGATGCGCCCTTCGAACTCCCAATACTGGCTAAGTTCGCCTCAGATGGGACTCTTAAGATGCTAGCCTACCTAACCCTTCTTTATGACCCAGAGCCACCTCAACTGATAGGCATTGAGGAGCCGGAGAACTACCTTCATCCCCGGTTATTATCCGAACTCGCGGAAGAATGCCGGAAAGCAACATCGTCTACCCAACTGATGGTGACTACCCATTCTCCGTTCTTTGTCAACGGGTTGCGGGCAGATGAACTCTGGGTATTATACAGAGATGAAAGAGGATATACCCAAGCTAGAAGAGCAGGCGATATGCAAGGCATAAAAGCTTTCGTGGAGTCAGGAGCTTTGCTTGGGCATCTTTGGATGGAAGGTTATTTCGAAGTGGGTGATCCATTGACTGCGGCTGGCGGCCCTAAAGTTCCTATCGTCTCTCATCGTTTAGGAGAAACTAGGGATTAATCTATTATGCATATTGAGTTTTTAGTTGAGGAGCTATCAGCAGAAGCTGCCTTGCATAATTTAATACCAAGAATCGCTGGCCCTGTTATCTCTTATCGCCTACATTCATTCCAGGGCAAGGATGACCTGATAAAAAAACTTCCAGGTCGTTTGATGGGTTATCGACATTGGTTGCCGCCTGACTGGCGAATAATGGTTTTGATCGATGAAGACCGGCAAGATTGTCTTATATTAAAGGCGAGATTAGAACAAATAGCCGTTAATGCGGGATTAGTCACTAAGTCACAGGTAGGCCCAAGAGGAAATTTTCAGCTGATTAACCGATTGGCGATCGAGGAACTTGAGGCCTGGTTTTTGGGCGATGTAGCCGCATTATGCGCAGAATATCCGAGGGTACCGCAGAATCTGAACAAAAAAAGTAAATATCGAGATCCTGATGCAATTCAAGGCGGGACATGGGAGGCTCTAGAAAGAGTCCTTAAAAAGGCGGGATATTATGCCGGCGGTTTACCTAAGGTGGAAGCAGCGCGAAGGATATCTTCGCATATGGACCCAAAGCGCAATATATCTAAAAGTTTTCAGGTATTTAGGGATGGCTTGCTACAGATGGTAATTTAAGAAGCGCGTGGTCTTATTAAATGAGTAATCAATACCTCAAAAACCAACTTCTTTTTCCCCTCGAACCTCATCCCGGAGCCTGCCTCGCCTTATTGTCGACCTTCCTGGTCTTGATGGCGGCCTGCTCGGGGGAAAAAGCCAAGCCCCCGCCGCCCGCCGTGCCGGTGGTGGTGGCCGCGGTGGAGAAAAAGACCATGCCCGTGCAACTTAAGGCCATCGGCAACGTGGAGGCCTACGCCACCGTGTCCATCAAGGCCCGGGTGGGGGGCGAGCTGGTCAAGGTCAACTTCAAGGAAGGCCAGGACGTTAACAAAGGGGACCTCCTCTTTGTCATCGATCCCCGGCCTCTGGAGGCGGCCCTGAAGCAGGCCGAGGCCAATCTGGCCCGGGACCGGGCCCTGGCCAATAAAGCCCAGACCGATGCGGTGCGCTACAGCGAGTTGATCAAACGGCAATTTGTCAGCCAGCAGGAATACGACCAGGCTAAGGCCACCGCCGAATCCCTGGCCGCCACGGTCAAGGCCGACGAAGTGGCGGTGGACAACGCCCGCCTGCAGCTGAGCTACTGCTTTATCCCGGCTCCCATTTCCGCCCGCACCGGGAACCTGAAAGCCGACCAGGGCAACCTCATCAAGGCCGACGCGGATACCGCCATGGTGGTCCTTAACCAGGTTCAGCCCATATACGTGAGCTTTGCCATTCCGGAGAGGTTCCTCCCGGACATCAAGAAGTATATGGCCCTGGAGAAAGTCAAGGTGGACGCCATCATCCCCAATGACCCGAAAAACCCCGAGGAAGGCGTCCTCACCTTTGTGAACAATACGGTGGACATAGCCACCGGCACGGTGCTGCTCAAAGCCACCTATGCCAACCCCCAGAGGCGGCTCTGGCCTGGGCTGTTTGTCAATGTGGTGGTGAACCTCACCACCGAGCCCGGCGCCCTGGTGGTCCCCTCCCAGGCGATACAAACCGGGCAGGAAGGGCAGTTCGTGTTTGTGGTCAAGCCTGACCTCACCGCCGAAACCCGGCCTGTGGTAGTGGAGAGAAACTTCAATGGGGAAAGCCGTGGTGAAGAACGGGTTGCAGCCCGGGGAGCAGGTGGTGACGGACGGCCAGCTCCGATTGTTCCCCGGCGCCCGGGTGGAGATCAAGAACCAGGGGGTCGGCACGGCCCACGCCTCATGAACATCGCCGAGATTTTCATCCGCCGGCCGGTCATGACCACTCTGGTCATGCTGGGCATTCTCCTGTTCGGCATCATGGGGTACCGCCACCTCCCGGTAAGCGACCTGCCCAATGTGGACTTCCCCACCATCCTGGTGACCGCAAATTTGCCCGGGGCCAACCCTGACACCATGGCCTCGGCGGTGGCCACCACCTTAGAGCGCCAGTTTTCCACGATCGCCGGCCTGGACAACATGAGCTCCACCAACGCCCTGGGGAATACCCAGATCACGCTGCAGTTCGACCTGAGCCGGAACATCGACGCGGCCGCCCAGGATGTCCAGGCGGCCATCACCAAGGCCGCCAAGCAACTGCCGCCGGACATGCCAACCCCGCCCACCTACCAGAAGGTAAACCCTGCGGACCAGCCTGTGCTCTACCTGGCCCTGACCTCGGAGACCCTGCCGCTGTCCACCGTGGATGAATATGGGGAAACCCTCATGGCCCAGCGCATCTCCATGGTCAGTGGCGTGGCCCAGGTCCTGGTTTACGGCTCTCAAAAGTATGCGGTGCGCATCCAGCTGGACCCCAAGGCCCTGGCCAGCCGGGGGATTGGCATTGACGAGGTGTCCACCGCGGTCCAGAAAGCCAACGTCAATCTGCCCACCGGGACCCTGTACGGCGTCCACCAGGCCTTTACGGTCCAGGCCACCGGCCAGCTCACCAATGCCGCGGCCTACCGGCCAGTAATTGTCGCCTATCGGGGCGGCAATCCCGTACGTCTACAGGACCTGGGGCGGGTTCTGGACAGCGTCGAGAACGACAAGGTCGCCTCCTGGTACGTCAACAGCAGGTCCATCATCCTGGCCATCCAGCGCCAGCCGGGCACCAATACCATCGAGGTGGTGGACAACATCAAAAACCTGTTGCCCACCCTGCGTATGCAGATACCGGCTTCGGTGAACATTGTCACCCTCTATGACCGCTCCGCCTCCATCCGGGACTCGGTCAACGACGTGCAATTCACCCTATTCCTGGCGCTCTGCCTGGTGGTTCTGGTGATCTTCCTCTTCCTGCGCAATCTGTCCGCCACGGTCATCCCCAGCCTGGCCCTGCCCATGTCCATTGTAGGCACTTTCTCCTTCATGTATCTGTTGGGCTACAGCCTGGACAACCTCTCGTTGATGGCCTTGACCCTGTGTGTGGGCTTCGTGGTGGACGACGCCATCGTGATGCTGGAAAACATCGTCCGGCATATGGAGATGGGGGAGGAGCCCTTCCAGGCCGCGTTGAACGGCTCCAGGGAGATCGGCTTCACCATTGTCTCCATGACCCTTTCTTTGGCCGCGGTCTTTATTCCGGTCTTCTTCATGGGAGGCATCCTGGGGAGGTTGCTCCACGAGTTTGCGGTGACTATCGGGGTGGCCATCCTGGTCTCGGGCTTTGTCTCTTTGAGCCTTACCCCCATGCTGTGCAGCCGGTTCTTAAGACCGCCCCAGACGGAGCAGCATGGCCGTCTCTACTTCACCATCGAGCGGTTTTTCCAGGGCATGCTGCACATCTACGACTGGAGCCTTAAACACGTGTTGAAGCACCACCGGGCCACCATGATCGTCTCCGGCGTGCTGCTGATAGTCACGGTTTATCTATTCGCCGTCATGCCCAAGGGGTTTTTGCCCAGCGAAGACACCGGGCAACTTTTTGTCTTCACGGAAGCCGCCCAGGGAATATCCTTTGAGAGCATGGTGCGCCACCAGAAGGAGCTGGCGGAAATTGTCCGCCAGGATCCCAATGTGTCTTCTTTCATGTCCAGTGTGGGGCCCAGTGGGGTGAGCGTGGCCAACAATGTGGGGCGCATGTTCATCCGCCTGAAGCCGCGGGCGGAGCGCCAACTGAGCGCGGACGAGATTATTGAGGAATTGCGGCCCAAGCTGGCGAAGGTCGCGGGCATGCGGGCCTTTATGCAAAACATGCCGCCCATCCGCATCGGCGGCATGCTGACCAAGAGCCTCTACCAACTCACCCTGCAAAGCCCGGACACCCAGGAACTTTTCAAGTACGCCCCCCTCCTGGAGGCCAAGCTGAAGGCTCTGCCGGGGCTGCAGGACGTGACCTCCGACCTGCAGATTGAGAACCCGCAGGTGAACGTGGAAATCGACCGGGACAAGGCCGCCACCTTAGGCATCACTGCGCAGCAAGTGGAGGACGCGCTCTACAACGCTTACAGTTCCCGGCAAATCTCCACCATTTACGCGCCCAACAACGAATATCAGGTCATCCTGGAGCTGGAGCCCCAGTACCAGCTGGACCCCTCGGCTCTGTCCCTGCTGTATATCCGGTCGGCTTCCGGGCAGTTGGCGCCGTTAAACGTGGTGGCCAACCTGACCCGGGACCTGGGGCCTCTGACCGTGAACCACCTGGGCCAGCTACCCGCGGTTACCATTTCCTTCAACCTGAAGCCCGGAGTGGCCCTGGGGGATGCGGTCACCGGGGTGGATAAACTGGCCCGCTCGGTGTTGCCGGCCACGATCACCACCAGTTTCCAGGGCACGGCCCAGGCCTTCCAGGCCTCCCTCCAGGGCCTGTTTGTCCTGTTGATCATGTCCATCCTGGTCATTTACCTGATCTTGGGCATTCTCTATGAGAGCTTCATCCACCCCCTGACCATTCTCTCGGGCTTGCCCTCCGCGGGGTTGGGGGCCTTGCTGACCCTGATGATTTTCCACCACGACCTGAACATCTATGCGTTTGTGGGCGTGATCATGCTGGTGGGCATTGTCAAGAAAAACGCCATCATGATGATCAACTTCGCCCTGCACGCGCAAAGAACGGAAGGCAAAAGCTCTTCGGAGGCCATTTACTCCGGGGCCCTCATCCGCTTCCGGCCCATCATGATGACCACCATGGCGGCCCTGATGGGGTCTCTGCCCATCGCCCTGGGGTTCGGCGCGGGCTCAGAGGCGCGGCGTCCCCTGGGCCTGGCGGTGGTGGGGGGCCTCCTGGTGTCCCAGCTCCTGACCCTCTATATTACCCCGGTTTTCTTTCTTTATATGGAGTCTTTCCAGAAATGGATGAGCAAGCTGTTTAAGAGACGCCAGCGGGAAATTATGGAAGAAGCTGGTTAGGGCGGTCATTCCCCCTTCCCCTCCCCAAAATATTTTTCATCAGCAGATGCGGGGCAGGAGTTCTCCTGAAGGCGGGTCCAGCAAGCGGGCGGTGCCGATGAGAGTGCGGACTTGCACCCGGCCGGCGGGCTCTGCTCCCACTTCGCCGATGATCCGGGCCTCCCCGCCGTAACGGCTCTGCTTAATTAGGGCCAGGGCCCGGGCCGCGTCTTCCGGGGCCACCAATATGAGCATTTTCCCTTCATTGGCTACCTGAAAGACTTCCAGGCCCAGGGCTTCGCAGGCCGCGGCCACCGCCGCCTTGACCGGCACCTGGGACTCCTCGATCTCCATGAACACCTGGGATTGGCGGGCCATCTCGTTCAAGGCCGCGGCCATCCCTCCCCGGGTGGGATCCCGCATGGCGTGGACCTGGCAGCCGGCCCGGAGCAGGTTCAGGACCAGGTCGCTCAAAGGGGCCACGTCACTGGTAATGGCTTCGCCGCCATGCAGGAGCTTTTCCCGGGCCAGCATCACCGCGGTGCCATGATCCCCCAGGGAGCCGGTGAGGATAATCTTATCTCCCGGCACTGCCGCGGCGCCGGAAACCCCGGGGCGCAGGATGACGCCCACCCCGGTGGTGGTGATGAATAACTTATCCGCCGCGCCCCGGGGCACTACCTTGGTATCCCCGGTGACTATGGATACGCCGCATTCGTCCGCGGTGAGACGCATGGACGCGGCAATGATCGTCAGGGTCTCGATGGGCAAACCCTCTTCAATGATGAAGGAGGCTGCCAGAACCAGGGGCTGGGCGGCCGCGGTGAGGAGATCGTTCACCGTGCCCGCCACCGCCAGGCGGCCGATGTCGCCGCCGGGAAAGAACAAGGGGTCCACCACAAAGGAATCGGTAGTAAACGCCAGGGCCTGGGAGCCCAGAGTGAGGGTGGCGCTGTCGTCCCGGCTGACATCCGGAGGGCCGTATCCGGCCAGGAAGACCTCCTCAATGAGCGCCGCCATCTCCCGGCCTCCAGCCCCATGACTCAAAAGTACGCGATCCATATCGCCATGCACCTTTTTGGAATGGATGGTGGGGGGCGGGCCAGGGAGCTGAGCTCCCTGCCCTCCCCCCACACCCCCCTCCCAACCCGCTTAAGTGGCCGGATTAGGCGGGGTGTCGGCCCCGCCTAATCCGGCCAGATAAAGCTTAAGGGATTGGGGGAGGGGGCGTGGGGGAGGGGGTAAGGGCCTGCGGCCCTTAGCCCCCTCCCCCATAGTCTACCTGTCATATCGATATGCCGCGGCGCAGGCTCCTTCGCTGGAGACCATACAAGGTCCCAGGGGATTTGCCGGGGAGCAGCCTTGGTCGAATTGAGGGCATTGGCTGGGTGTCAGCACCCCTCGCAGCACCTCTCCGCAGCGGCAATGGGACAGGGCGGCAGGGGGAGGGTGCGCTTCGATCTCCGGGAACCGGACCCGGGCATCGAACCTGGCGTATCTGTCCTTGATGCGGACGCCGCTTTGGGGAATGAGTCCCAGGCCGCGCCATTCGGCGTCGCTGGGAGCGAACACCTCCGTTAGAAGCTCATGGGCCCGGGGGTTGGGAAGAGCCGGGACCGCCCGGGTATACACGTTGTCCACGAAGGCCATGCCTTTTCCCAGCTGGTGCAAGATCAACTCGACCCCCAGCATCATATCCACCGGCTCGAAGCCCGTGACCGCGCAGGGGATGCCAAAATTGGCCGGGATAAAATCATACGCCGAAGCGCCGATGATGGTGGTAACGTGGCCGGGCAGGAGCAATCCGGAGACCCGGACTTCGCCGCTGGCCAGCAGGGCCTTGAGGGCTGCGGGCATGGTTTTGTGGACGCAAAAAGTGAGAAAATTCTCCAGTTCATACATCCCGGCCTGGAGTATGGCCATGGCGGTTACCGGCATGGTGGTTTCAAAACCCACCGCGAAGAAGACCACGGTTTTGGCGGCCTCCTGCCTGGCCAGCTCCACGGCGTCCAGGGGCGAGTAAACCACCCGCACGTCCGCGCCCTGGGCCCTCTGGCGCTCCAGAGAGGTGTAGGTGCCGGGAACCCGGAGCATGTCCCCGAAGGAGACCAGGATGGTGTCGGGTTTACTTCCCAGGGCCAGGAAGGCGTCCAGGTCTTTCTGGGCGGTGACGCACACCGGGCAGCCGGGACCGGAAATGAGTTTCACCTGGGGCGGCAGGAGGGATTTCAAGCCGAATCGGGCCGCGGACATGGTATGGGTGCCGCACACCTCCATGAGGGTGGCCGGGGTGGAGGCCAGCCCCACCAGGCGCCGGGCGATATCCTGCACCAGGTCTTTGTTGCGAAACTCGTCAATAAACTTCACTGGCCAGGCTCCGGAGAAGTTCCAGGGTTTCCTCCGCGTAAGTGGCGTCCACCTTGGCTATGGCCAGGCCGGCGTGAATAAGCACATAGTCCCCCAGGGCTACGTCCGGCAGCAGGTCCAGGCGCACCTGCCGGGTCACGCCCTCAACTTCGGCCACCGCTGCAAATCCATCCATTTCAATGATTTTCATGGGAATGGCAAGACACATAGTTTTAGCCTTGTTTAATTTATTGGATTTACTATATCAGATTTTCCTCGAAACCTCCCCCAGGGAAGCCGCCTGCTACAAAAGAGTTGGTTTGCGCCCGGGCTTTTAAGCCCGGGAGCAAACCAATTCCTTCAGCGGGTGGGGAGGGGGTGTGGGGGAGGGCAGGGGCCTCAGGCCCCTGGCCCTCCCCCACATCTCTATTTCTCTCACCCCAACCTGGCCCCGGCCACGGCTATCTGGCCCAGGGAGATGCAGCCGTCATTGGGCGGCGTCAGGCTATGGGTTAGCACTTCGAAGCCCATTTCGGTAAGAAGTTGCCCCAGTCGCACCAACATCAGGGCGTTCTGGAAGACTCCCCCGGAGAGGGCCACCAATTCCAGGCCGGTTCGCTCCCGGAGCCTCTTACAGGCGTCGGCCAGGAGGCGCACCAGGGAATTATGGAAGCGGGCCGCAATCCTGGCCTCGTCGACCCCGGACCAGCAATCCTGCAAGACCCCCCGAAAGATGGTTAGGGTGTCCAGAATCAGGGTGCCTTGATCAATACTTATGGAGGCTGGATAGAACCCGTCCTCGCGTGCGTCGGCGATCATTTCCAGTTCCACGGCAGGTTGCCCTTCATAGGTGCGGGTGCGGCATACGCCCAGGGCTGCGGCCACGGCATCGAAAAGACGGCCGGTGCTGGAAGTCAGGGGCGAATTTAACCCTGTGGCCAGCTGGCGGTGGATGATGCGCCACTGAAGGGGAGGGAAGGTTAAACCCAGGCGGGCCGCGGCCTCCTGGAAATCCTCTCCCAAGGCCGCGTACAGGTAGGCCGCGGCCATGCGCCGGGGGTCCCGCACCGCGGCCTCGCCTCCGGGCAAGGGGACTTGAGTCAGATGACCGGCCCTCTCGAAGCCGGCCAGGTCGGCCACCAGGATTTCGCCGCCCCAGACCGTGCCGTCCGTCCCGTAGCCGGTGCCGTCCAGGGCCAGGCCCAGGCATTTCTCGGTACGCCCATTTTCGGCCAGGCAGGCGGCAATATGGGCGTGGTGGTGCTGGACCCCCATCAATTTTGCCCCCTGGTGCCCCAAGGCATAACGGGTGCTTAAATAGAGGGGGTGGAGGTCGTAAGCGATCACGCCCGGGTCCTTGCGGCACAGGGTCTTAAGATGGGAGATGGCCAGTCTGAAGTAGTCGAAGGTTTCGGCGGTGTCCAGGTCGCCGATGTGCTGGCTGAGAATAGCGGTGCGGTCCCAGGCGAGGCCGAAGGTATTCTTTTGTTCCGCCCCCACCCCCAGGATTTCCGTGGGCAGAGCCAGCGGCAGGGTGATGGGCTGGGGCACAAAGCCCCGGGCCCGCCGCAGGGGGACCGCCCTTTCTTCACCCATAGGGCGCACCACCGAATCGTCCACGGGTACCTGGATATCCCGGTTATGCATCAGAAAGGCGTCGGTTAGGGAGCTCAGCTTGGTCCGAGCCTCTTCATTGGTGAACACCAGGGGTTCTTCACTGAGGTTGCCGCTGGTCATCACCAGGGCGGGCGGGGCCTGGGCCAAGAGAAGCTGGTGGAGGGGCGTGTAAGGGAGCATGATCCCCAGGTAGTTATTGCCCGGCGCCACGCCGGGGGAGACGCCGCTGCCGGGGCGCCTCTTAGCCAGCACTACCGGTCTTTCCGGGGACAGTAAGAGGGACTTTTCCAGCTCGGTAAGTTGGCACAGCCGCTCGGCCTCTTTAAGGTCCCGGACCATCAGGGCAAAGGGTTTGGCCACCCGACCTTTGCGGGTGCGCAAAGTTTGGACCGCGGCCTCACTCCTGGCGTCGGCGGCCAGGTGAAAGCCTCCCAGGCCCTTGACCGCCACGATTTTCCCGGCCCGGAGCATCTCTGCCGCGGTCTTGAACACCTCCACGCCTAAGCGTTCACCCTTCTCTTCCAGCCAGACTTGGGGCCCGCAGACCGGGCAGGCAGTGGGTTCGGCATGGAACCGACGGTCCTCCGGGTCTTCATACTCCTGTTGGCATTCCGGGCACATGGGAAAAACAGACATGGTGGTCCGGGTGCGATCATAGGGGACGCCCTGGATGATGGTAAAGCGGGGGCCGCAATTGGTGCAGTTGGTGAAAGGATAGTGGTAGCGGCGATCTCTCGGGTCCTTAAGTTCCGTGAAACATTCCTCGCAGGTGGAGACGTCCGCGGGAATCAGGGCCTCCGTGCCGGAAAGCACGCGGCTGCTGAGAATTTCGAAGCCCTGGCGCCCTTCCGGTTCGGCCTCCAGGGTCACTACCGCGTCAATGCGGGCCAGGGCGGGCGCGTCCCGGTAGAGCCGGCCGACGAAGGAGTCCAGAGACCGGCGGGGACCCTCCACTACGATTTCCACACAGTTGGAAGTGTTGCACACCCAACCGGCCAGGCGGTGGAGCTTGGCCAGCCGATAGACAAAGGGCCGGAAGCCGACGCCCTGGACTACGCCGGAGACCTTAAGCCTTCTTTGGGACAAATTTTCGGGGCTGGACATACCGTCGCCGGCTCAAGGACCTGATTCGAGGGCTGGGTTTATTAGGACTTGAGCCAGATAATTTCTAGACAATAAAAAAATATACCATAAATTTTTTGACTTAACTGCTGAAAGTTTGTCAGAGGGCCGGGTTGCGCTTCCTGGTGCCGGCCTGGAGCCATGGCCCCGGACTCGCAGTGGACTAAAGGGGATTCGCTGCTTATATTCCAGGTTGAGGGATCGATAATCTGGCTTGTTAGTTCAAACCTGATTTAAGTTGTCATCCTGAACAAAGTGAAGGGTCTCAACCAATTGAAAATACGAGATATTTAGCTACGCTCAGAATAACATTTCATTTTGAAGGCAGGTTTTGAAACAGCTTTCAAGCATGCGTCTTATCTAAAGTTTTAGTTCACTGGCGTCGAGCCTCTTGCGCCTAGACCTTTTTTTCTTTAAAAACAAAAATTGACAACCGGAAATTCATCTCGTCTGCGCTTTAACAATAATGCACGACCATCCTGCCCGCCTCGACCTCTGAGGGGTGTGGTTTTCAGGGTGTCCCGGGAAAATCTGGTTCTACGGAAAACCCTGAAACCAATTTTTTTCTAAATCAGGCACGGCGATGCCGTCCGAAAATCAAAGGGGCATCAGGCCTCCCCAAAGATTGGTTTAACTAAAACCTTTTTGCTTCCGGGAAATGACTATGACCAGTTCAGACTTTGCCTTAAAGATTGAGGCCCTGGAGACGCGGTTGCAGGAACTCAGGGGGCTCGCGGCAGGGAGCCCGGAGCAGCTGAAAGAGACGCTGCCCGGCTCCCTGGCGGATTTGCAGGCCATGGTGGCGGAACTGCGGGACGCGGCTGAGGCCCCGGGCCGGCCAGCCAGGGAATCCCGGCAACAGGCGCGGCAGGCCGAAGCACAGGTGGAGGCAGAGCGGCAACGCCTCTTTTCCTTGCTGGAGGAGCTACCGGCCTATGTGGTGCTGCTGGCGCCGGATTATTCCGTGCCCTTTGCCAACCGCTTCTTCCGGGAGCGCTTTGGGGAGTCTAAGGGCAGGCCCTGCTTCGAATTTCTTTTTGGGCGCCGCGAGCCCTGTGAGAACTGCCAGACTTATAAGGTCCTGGAGACCAAGGCGCTGCAAGAGTGGGAGTGGACCGGCCCCGATGGCCGCACCTACCAGATCTATGACCTGCCCTTTGCGGACGCGGATGGCTCTACGTCGATCCTGGAAATGGGGATTGACATTACGGCCCGGAAAGAAGCCGAGGCAGAGCTGGCGGAGAAGTCCCGAACTCTGGAGGCCTTTTTCCAGCATTCCCTTACCCCGCTGGTCATTCTCGACCGGGATTTCAATTTTATCCGGGTCAACGAAGCCTACGCCAGGGCTTGTCAGCGTGAGGCCTGGGAATTCCCGGGACACAACCATTTCGAGTTCTACCCTTCCGGGGCCAAGGCGATATTCGAGCAGGTGGTGGCCACCAAGACGCCTTATCAGGCCAGCGCCCGGCCCTTTGTCTTCCCGGACCATCCCGAGTGGGGCGAGACCTACTGGGACTGGACCCTGGTGCCGTTACTGGACCAGGAGGGCGAAGTGGAATCCCTGGTCTTTTCCCTCAATGACGTCACCCAGCGCGTCCTGGCCCAGGAGAGCCAGGCCCAACTGGCGGAGATCCTGGAGGCCACCAGCGATTTGGTGGGCCGCGCGGATGTGAACGGTCGGGTGCTCTACATGAATCGCGCCGGGCGGAAAATGTTGGGGATCGGCACAGACGAGGATATCTCCCACCTCCAAATCCTGGATACCCATCCCGGCTGGGCCGGGGCCCTGGTCATTGGCGAGGCCCTGGCTGCGGCCAAACGGGAGGGGGTGTGGCAGGGGGAAACCACTTTCCTCAGCCGGGAGGGGCGGGAGATCCCCGCGTCCCAGGTGATCGTGGCCCATAAAACCCCCGAAGGCTCAGTGAAGTTCTTTTCCACCATTGCCCGGGACATCAGCGACCGGAGACAGGCAGAGGCCGCGCAGCGCAAGGCCAACCGGGCCCTTAAGACCTTGAGCGAAGGCAACCAGGCGGTGATCAAGGCCGCGGCTGAGCCAGAGCTGCTCCATGATATCTGCCGGATAATCGTGGAGGACGGGGGCTATCGGCTGGCCTGGGTGGGGTATGCCGAAGATGACCCGGAGAAGACGGTGCGCCCCGTAGCTCAGGCGGGATATGAAGCGGGATACCTGGAACACCTGAAGATCACCTGGGCGGATAAAGAACGGGGCCGCGGGCCTACGGGCACGGCCATCCGTACCGGCCAGCCCTGCATTGCCCGAGATATCCTCACCGACCCCAATTTTACCCCCTGGCGTGGGGAGGCGTTGAAACGGGGCTATGCCTCCTCCCTGGTCTTGCCCCTAACGGCTGAGGGCCGGACCTTCGGTGCCCTGAATATCTACGCGGCGGAGCCGGATGCCTTCGACGCCGAGGAAGTGCATCTCTTGACCGAGTTGGCCAATGACCTGACCTTCGGGGTCATGGCCCTGCGTACCCGGGCTGAGCGCCAGCGGGCCACGGAGGCCCTTAAGAAGGCTCACGATGACCTGGAATTGCGGGTTAAGGAGCGGACCGCGGAGCTGGCCCGGGCCAACGATAAATTAAGAATTACCATCATGGAGCAGCAGCAAACCCGGGAGATGCTGGAGGCCATCAACGAAGTGCTGCGCGCCCTGATTCAGGCCTCGCCTCTGGCGATCATTGCCCTGGATCCGGAAGGCCATGTGAAACTGTGGAACCCCGCCGCGGAGCGCATCTTCGGCTGGACGGAGGCCGAAGTCCTGGGGCGCCTTTCCCCCATCATCCCCGAAGGCAAAGAAGAGGAATTCCAGGGATTGCTGGGTAGGGTGAGCCAGGGCGAGTCTCTCACTGACCTGGAACTGCGCCGTCTAAAAAAAGACGGCACTTCAATTGAGGTGAGCCTCTCCACCGCGCCCCTCTGCGATTCCCAAGGAAGAATTACCGGATTGGTGGGCATGGTGGCCGACATCACCCAGCGCAAACAGGCGGAGCGGGAAATCGAGCGCCTGGCTTCGTTCCCGAAATTAAACCCCAACCCCATCTTGGAGCTGGACTCTTCCGGCACCTTTACTTTTTACAACCAGGCGGCCCTGGAGGTCCTGGAGAGATTAGGGGTCCCGGTCGATTTAAAGGAATTTTTGCCTAAAGATCTGGAGGAGATTCTGAAAGAGGCCCAGAAAAAGGGGGAAAAGCAGTTTTACCGGGAAGTGGAGATAAAAGAGGCCCTGTTCGGAGTCAGTATCCACTTCGTGGAGCAGTTCCAGGTGGTTCGCCTTTACGCCATTGACATTACCGGCCGCAAACGGGCGGAAGAGGCTCTGAGGGAGGCGCATCAGACCCTGGAGGCTATTGTTCAGGCCTCGCCCCTACCCATCATCGCCTTAGACCATGAGGGCGGGGTAAAGATCTGGAATCTCGCGGCCCAGCGGGTGTTCGGCTGGGAGGCGCAGGAGGTTCTGGGCCAGATTTTGCCCACGGTTCCAGATGAAAAACAGGATGAAGTTAAGGAAATGCTAAAAAGGCTTACGGAGGAAGGCGAGACAGTGGCGCGGATGGAAACTCGCCGCCGCAAAAGGGACGGCTCGGTTATTGATGTCAGCGTCCATGCCGCGCCTCTTTATGACGCGCAGGGGCAACTCACCGGCTCCATGGGGGTGCTGGAGGACATCAGCGCCCGCAAGCAGGCCGAAGAGGCCCTGCAGACGTCCCACCGGTTTCTGGAGATTGCCAACCGGCATTCCCAATTGTCCCCTCTCCTCCATGAGTATGTGGCGGAAGTTAAGAAACTGACGGGCTGTGAGGCGGTGGCCATCCGCATCTTGAGAGAGGACGGGAAAATTCCCTATGAAGCTTACGAGGGCTTCAGCCCAGGGTTCCTTAAAAAGGAAAGTCCTCTGTCCATCATGACCGACGAGTGCCTGTGCATCAAGGTCATCACGGGTGCAGTTGCGTCTAAAATGCCTTTTTTCACCGAAGGCTCCTCTTTTTACCTGAATAGTCTCAGCCACTTTTTCGCCAGCGTGCCGGCTGAGACGCTGGGTAAGACCCGCAATGTTTGCTACGAGAACGGATATGAATCCGTGGCCCTGGTGCCCATCACCTTGGGAGAACGCATTCTCGGCTTGATCCACGTGGCCGACCGCCGGGAGAACCAGGTGCCCCTGGCTATGGTGGCGGTGCTGGAAAGGGTAGCCATGCAGTTGGGCACGGCCATCCAGCGAGTCCAGGCGGAGGAGGGGCTGCGCCAGGCCCTGGCTGAAGCGCAGCAACGCCAGACGGAAATAGCCGCATTACAGGCGGCCACCCGGGCAGTTCTGGAATCTCATGATTTTGTAGAAACTGCCCGCTTTATCTACGATACCTGCAAGACCTTAACCGGAGGCACGGCCGGATACGTGGCCATGCTGGCGAAAGATGGCCAGCAGAATGACCTTCTGTTTTTAGACTCGGGAGGACTGTCCTGTAATGTGGACCCCACGTTGCCCATGCCTCTTAGGGGATTGAGAGCCTTAGCTTACCAGAACGGCGCACCGGTTTACCACAACGACTTTGCCCGCAGTGAACATGCGCAGTTCTTACCGGAAGGGCATGCTCCCCTTAACAATGTTTTATTCGCCCCCATGGTGATTCGGGGCCAGGCGGTGGGTCTGATCGGCCTGGCCAACAAGCCTGGAGGGTTCACGGAACAAGACGCCCGCCTAGTCGCGGGCTTCAGCGAGCTGCTGGCCATTGCCCTGGTCAACCAGCGGGCCGAGGAAGAACAGCAGCGCCTGATGCTGGACCTGGAGGCGGAACGGGGGCGCTTTGAGGCGGTGCTGCAGCAGATGCCCGCGGGGGTGGCCATTGTCGAGGCCCCTTCGGGCAGCCTCATTCTGGCCAATAAGCAGGTGGAGCACATCTTCCGTCAACCAACCCCATCGTCCGGCAACCTCGAGATGTTGTCGCAATACCAGATTTTTCATGCCGACGGTCGGCCCTATCTCCTAAAGGAGTATCCCCTGGCGCGTTCTCTCCTTCAAGGAGAGGTGGTCATGGACGAGAATCTGGCATTTTTGCGGGGCGACGGCACCCCAGGAATATTGCGGGTCTCCACCGCCCCCATCCGGGACCGCCAGGATCAAATCATGGCCGCGGTGGCCACGTTCGCGGACATAACGGAGCAGAAGCAGGCAGAAGAGGAGATCCGCAAACTCAACCAGGAGCTGGAGCAGCGCATCCGAGAGGTGAGCGAGCGCACGGTGCAGCTGGAGGCGGCCAACCAGGAGCTGGAGGCCTTCTCTTATTCCGTATCCCACGACCTGCGGGCCCCGCTGCGGGCCATCGAGGGCTTCTCCCGGATGCTGGCGGATGAGCATGCGGCCCGACTGGACGCCGAAGGTCAGCGGCTGCTTACGGTCATTCGCACCAATACCCTGCTAATGGACCGACTCATTGAAGACCTCCTGGACTTCTCCCGGTTGGGGCGCCAGGAAATGAGGATGTGGGATCTCGATCTGACCGCCCTGGCTCACGCCGTGTTCCATGAACTTCAAGTCGATAATCCCGGCCGCAAGTTGCAATTAGCCCTTAAACCCTTGCCGGCGGCCCACGGCGACCGGACCCTGCTTAACCAGGTACTGGTCAATCTCCTGGCCAACGCGGTTAAATTCACCCGGCCCAGGGAACTCGCAGAAATTGAAGTGGGGGGATGGACTGAAGAAAATGAGAACCTATATTATGTCAGGGATAACGGGGTCGGATTTGATATGAGGTATGTCGATAAATTATTCGGGGTCTTCCAGCGCCTGCATCGGGCCAGCGAATTTGAAGGCACGGGGGTGGGGCTGGCTATTGTCCAGAGGAT
Source organism: uncultured delta proteobacterium (assembly GCA_963739295.1). Taxonomy (GTDB): domain Bacteria; phylum Desulfobacterota; class Desulfobaccia; order Desulfobaccales; family 0-14-0-80-60-11; genus CAVTZS01. The sequence goes on from CAVTZS010000004.1 coordinate 76,863, forward strand.
TATTAACCGTCATGGCGGCCGGGTGTGGGCCACCGGGAAAGTCCAGGAGGGGGCCACCTTTTACTTCACCCTACCCTGGAAGGGGGAGTAACTTGGCATACTCCAAAGATCTGGGATTGGATATCCTGCCTAGTCGAGGATAATCCGCACGATGCGGAACTGACCTCCAAAGCCTTGGGCAAAAGCGGCCTGGCCGGTAAGCTGCTGGTGCTTCAGGATGGCGTGGAGGCCTTGGAGTTCCTTTTCGGCACCGGGGCTTATCAAGATCGTGACCCTTACTATCTTCCCAAGGTGATGCTCCTGGATTTAAAGCTGCCCAAGGTGGATGGCTTGGAGGTGCTTCGCCGAATCAAGTCTGATGACCGCCTCAAGATGATCCCGGTAGTGGTGCTGACCTCTTCAGAACAGGACTCGGATATCCAGGAAAGCTACAGACTGGGAGCCAACAGCTATATAGTCAAGCCGGTGGATTTCGATAAATTTTTCCAGGCCGTGGCCGAATTGGGATTGTACTGGCTGTTTTTGAACAAAATTTCGTCGTTATCGTCTGGCCTGACGTAGTCTTAGTTGCTTCTCGGTGCGGTAGCCTCAACTTCAAGGTGGGAAGGACATTCGGGAATTTTGTTGCTCCTGCCCCCACCCCGCCTTTCGAACCAACCATCAGATTCGAGGAAGTGATCAGCCTTGGACCCACCCGGAGTGGGGAGCGGAGGTTCATTAAGGCAAGTCTCTTAAAGATTTATAGGAAAATATTCCTTCTTACTTTAAAATATTACTCAGCGCCATAGGTAACTCTTATATACCAAGTTGCGACCCATCAAAGGTCCTTTGGCAGCAAATTTTCTGGTGGCACAGGCCTCTCGCCTGTGCTTCGCAGGCTAAAGCCTGCGGCTACAAAAATTATAGATATGAACCCAACTTGGTATTAATAGGACTTTTCCAGGTCAACCTGGATTAAAGGCCAGGGGCTTCACCTTGTTTCTCCCGCCAGGGCGGAAAGAACGCTAAGATGGCCGCCAGGCAACGGTGATGTTTTAAAGGCAAATAACTGGAGTGATCCATGGACCGGCCGATGCGCATCTTGATTCTTGAGGATGTGGCCAGCGACGCCGAGGTGATGGCCTTCAAGCTGCGCCAGGCCCATCTAGACTTCACTTGGAAGCGGGTCGAGGACGAGGCCGGCTTTGTTAAAGCACTGGAAGAGTTTGAGCCCGATATGATCCTGTCGGACTATCATTTGCCGTCCTTCGATGGCCTGGAGGCCCTGGCCCTGTCCCAGAAGAAATGCCTTAAGGTTCCGTTTGTCTTTGTCTCCGGGGCCATGGGCGAGGAAGTGGCCATCGATACCCTAAAGCGCGGCGCCACCGATTATGTCCTCAAAAGCCGCCTCTCCCGGCTGGCCCCGGCAGTTAAGCGAGCCTTGCAAGAGGCCGAAGACCGCCAGGAACGGTGGCGGGCCGTGCAGGCCCTGCGGGAGAGCGAACAGAATTACCGGCTGCTGGTAAAGAGTATCCCTGCGGTAGTTTTTAAAGGGTACCTGGATTGGTCCATCGATTTTCTGGACGACAAGGTCCAGGAGCTGACGGGGTACTCCAAGGAAGAATTCGATTCCCGCAAGTTGAAATGGTCTGACCTGATAATTCCGGAAGACCTTGAGGAAGCCAAGAAGGTATTTTTAGAAGGCCTGAGGACCACCCGGTCATATGTGCGGGAATATCGCATAAGGAAGAAAGATGGCCAGGCTTTGTGGATTCAGGCCCGGGGGCAGATAGTCTGCAATGACGAGGGGAAGGCGGACTATGTCAGCGGGGTATTTTTTGACATCACCAAGCGTAAGCACGCGGAAGAGGCCTTGCGGGAATCAGAGCAGCGGCTGCGCTTCCTGACCACGCAGCTTTTAACCGCCCAGGAACGGGAGCGGAAACGGGTCTCCATGGAACTGCACGATGAATTGGGCCAGGGCCTGACAGTCTTAAAACTCCAGATAAGGAACATTGAAAAGGAGCTGGAGCAGGACCAGCAGTATCTAAGAGAGGACTGCCAACATCTGCTGGGTTATCTGGATGAAGTCATTAACAACGTGCGCCGGCTCTCCCGGGATCTGAGCCCCGCTATCCTGGAAGACCTGGGACTGGTGTCCGCGTTGCAACACTTAATCAGTGAGTTCAATAAACATTATGAGGTCAACTTTTCCTTTGCACCGGAAAATTTGAACGATCTGTTCACTCAAGAGGAGCAGATTATCATCTATCGAATTTTCCAGGAATTACTTACCAACATTTACCGGCATGCGCAGGCCACCAGAGTAGCCATCTCTATCCACGAGTGGGCTGGCGATGTTTTCCTGATGGTGGAAGATAACGGGGCTGGATTTGATGTGGCCCAGGTCCTGGCCAGAAACGCCACCGGACGGGGGCTGGGCCTGGCCGCCCTGGATGAGCGGGCCCGGATGCTGGGTGGATCTCTGGAGATCTGGAGCCTGGAAGGGATGGGCACCCGGATTACCTGCAATATTCCCCTGGAGAATACCAGGAAACCCTGAGCAAGTTGCTGCACCGAGGTTGGGGGGGAAGAGGCCCACGGCCTGTTTCCCTGCCTTTAGCAACTGCTTGAGTGAGGTTAACTCATGGTGAACCCTTTTGGGATTGTGCTGGCCGATGATCATGTCATGTTCCGCCAGGGCATCAAGAGAATTATTGAAGGCATGGCCGACGTGGAAGTAGTGGGAGAGGCCAGCGATGGTCTGGAACTTTTGGACCTCCTGAAGAAAATAACTCCCCAGATGGTCATTCTCGACATCTCCATGCCCAAACTCCGGGGCTTGGAAGCCACCCGGGAGATCAAGATCATCAACCCCGGGATCAAAGTGTTGCTCCTGACCATGCACAAAGATAAGGAATATCTGTATCATGCCTTTGCCGCGGGGGCCGAAGGATACTTGCTGAAAGAAGACGCGGATACCGAATTGCTTAATGCCATAGAGACCCTAAAGAAGGGAGGGACTTATGTCTCGCCCCTCCTTTCCCCGCAATTGACCGATCTCCTGGTGGGGAAGTATTCCGGCGACTCCCAGGTGCCGGGAGAGATTCTGACCACCCGGGAAAGGGAGATTACCAAACTCATTGCCGAAGGTAGATCCAGCAAAGAAATCAGCGAACTTTTATTTATCAGTTCCAGGACAGTACAACATCACCGCGCCAACATCCTGCGCAAATTGAATATAAAAAGAACCGCGGACCTGGTAAAGTATGCCATCCACAAAGGCTACACTTCTCCCGGCAGTTAATTTCCTACCTTTATCCCCGCGTCCAGCCTCCTAAGTAGTTTTGGCTACTCCCTAGGCATTTTTGCCCATGGGAAAATAGGCATTAGTGCTAATTTCTTTTCCCCGGCCCAATTATTAAATAACTTTTAACCGATTTACCTTCTGAATTTGGGGCTACCCGCGGCGCCCTTACAGGGGAGGCAGGGGGAGAAAGCTTATGGCCTGGTTGAGAAGGCAGCGGCAGGAGACCTGGAAGGATGAGTTTTTGCAGGCAAGATTACGATGCGCCTATAGATGCGCCCGCTATGCCGGCCGAGGAAGAAATGGCCTGGCCGTGGACCAAAGTTTACCGGGATGGGAGGCCGATCCCCGCCTCTTACAGGGGGCTCGAGTAATCTGGGAAACTCGGCCATTTTTGTGAAAATGCGGGTGGTATGGAAAAAATGAAGTTTTTTATTTTTTTGCCGATTCTAGCCGATGCCACCCCAGATCAACCGGGGCTGGATCACTCCCCCCACAGTTTAAGAGGCAGAAATGAAACCGGTGGAGTTGCAGAAAAGGATAAGCATGATGGAGCCCTACCTCATTGTACTGGCCGATAATCATGCGTTGTTTCGCCGGGAAATCAAAAGGATCATCCAAAAGGGCTCGGGCCTGAAAGTCGTGGGAGAAGTAGGAAATGGCCCGGGACTCTTCCAATTCCTGCAGGACTTCAGCCCCCATTTGGTGATTCTGGATATATCCCTGCCCAATCTCCGGGGCATGGAAGCAATGCGGCAGATCAAGGCAAACAACCCTAAAGTTAAGGTATTGATATTGATATGGGACCGGGAACCGGAGTATTTGTACCAGTCCATGGAGGCTGGGGCGGCAGGCTGCTTGCTGAAAGAAGAAGTGGAAGAAGAACTTCCGTTGGCAATAGAAGCGATTCGCCAGGGAGGAATTTACCTGCCCCTCACCTGGCCCGATAAATCTTTTCTGTATTCTTATTAAATTAAAAAATATTTTGGATAAAGGCGTTAAAAATATCCCCAAGAATAATAATTGAGGATCTCGATTATTTCGGCTAACCTGCCGATCCTAATGGTTAATCTGTCCTTAATCTCTTGGTCGAAATTCATACCGCGGAGTTGGCGTATCTGTTAGGTATTTTTGCCTAGGCGAAAATAGGCATTTGTGCGCATTGTTTCAAATGCCAATCTGCGGTTTAGTGGTTATCAACATGGAATCCATCTTTTTAGTGCCGCTGAACATGGGCCACCGGGTCAATCCAGGTAAGGAGATAGGACATGTCTGATTATGAAATTTTGTTATTAGGTGACGGATCTCATCTTTTCCGGACCATCGGTTGGGTGCTGGAGTATAAAGGCTACCGGGTCAGGGCCGCCGCAAGCCCCGAGGCCGCCCTTGAGGCCTTAGTAAAAAAGAACTTCGATCTGGTGATCGCCAAGCTCACCGGGGAGGTCTCAGACGGCCTGGATGTCTTGAAAAGAGCCAAGAAGCTGAATCCAGAAGTTAAAGTCATGGTGGTGAGCGGCAATCATGAGACGGTCTTCCCCCTGGAGGCCTATCAACTGGAAATTGATGATTACATTCTGATGCCCATCAGTCCCGCGGAGCTGTGGCGGCGGGTGAACCAGTGCCTGGAGCGGGTGGTGGAACTGAAGCCCATCAAAACCCTGGTTATGCCTGCTGCCCAGACTGTTACGGCTGTGCCGAAAACCGAACTTAACGACCTGGTCCTGAACCGGATGATGGTGATGTTCCACGATATTCGGGGATCCATGGTTTCCGCGGCCGCGGCCCTAAAACTGGTGGCCCGGGGTACCTATGGAGAAATTGACGAGCGCGTGGCTGACAAGCTCCACGAGGTCCAGAGCCGGGTCAGAAAGTTGGTCAACCTCACGGAAGAATTCATGGGCAAGGCCCTGGGCAATGGCGAGGCCAAAAGCGAAGAAGAAATATTGGATTTAAAGATGGATATAGTGGAGCCGGTGCTGCACGAATTCTCGGAGGAGATTCAGGACCGCGGGATCCATATTGACAATCGTCTGAACTCCCTGAGGGCCGATTGCATCCCCGTCAAGGGCAGCAAATTATGGCTTAAGAGCGTATTCCGGAACCTTCTCGCCAACGGCATTGAATATGGCGGTAAGGGAGGTAACCTAGTGATTGCTTTGGAGGATCAGGGCTCGAATTGCCGCTTGAAAGTATACAACAGCGGCAAGCCGGTTCCTGAGGCATATCGTCCTCTACTGTTCTCGAAAGCTAGACACCTGAACCCCGGGGCCAAGGGAAATGGCCGCGGCCTGGGCCTGGGCCTTTACCTGAGCCGCGATCTCATCCATGAACAGGGCGGCGATATCTGGTATGAGCCCCAAAATGACGGCTCCAATTTTGTCATGGAGCTGCCGCAAGTTTAGCTGGGACTAAGCTTAGGGTTCGGGGAAAAGGAGGGGCGGGGTTACACCTGCCCCTCTTTTTTTCTCAGTTTCTGAGGCCCTCTCAGCCCGAGGCCGCCTGGCTCGGGAAGATAAAAGCATTGACCCGGCAAGGGTTCGCTGTTAAATTAACCTTACTTGAGAACGGCCCGAGGTGGGTGGCAATGTCTAAAATCGCCAGTTATTTCAGCAAAGCTGATCGCAAAAAGCTGTTCTTCGATTATCTCAAGCTTATCGGCATCCTGGAGATCATCATCTTCATCGTGGTGGCCCTGTGGGCCACTGATGACAAGTATCACCGGGTGTACACCCCCTTCCCCTGGCGGGAATATCTGTTTGTGGCCTTCGCCTTTCCCATTGTCATCACCTTTCTGATGGGCATCCTGGTGACGGGATTTAACTACTTCCTGGGGGGAGAGAAGCCCCAGGCGGAAAGCAAAAATGCGGCGGACAGCCAGCTGGAGACCGTGGTCCGCCAGCTGCGCCGCCTGCCTTATCTGGCCCTCCTGTTTCTGTTGCTGGTGACCATTTTCGCCCTATATAACCTGAATCACATTATGGCCTGGCTGGGTTCCCTGGGGTATAACGCCTTTCTTTTCTTGAGCTATATCCTGGCCGGAATGGGAGTCGTGGCGGTGGTTTATCTGCTATTCTTCCTCTTTTTTAAGTACCGTCTCAATCACAAGCAGTTAAGGTATCAATATTATTCTCAAATTTCGGATAAATTCGGCCTCGTCGTCCTGGATGACCAGACCGTGCTTTACAAGGATGGCCACCTGCTGGTGCAGGGCGGACGCTGGAAGCGGCCGCAGCAAGTGGGAACCGCGCCCTCGGAAGTTGAGTTGATTTCCCCGGAGACCCAGGGTCGGACCCAGTTGCCGGCCCTCAAACCCTGATGCCGGAGGCAGACTTAAGGCCTCGTCCACCTTTTACCCAGATGCCTTTGAAAGTCGCATTAATGGCCGCACTACCCATGGAGGTGCGGCCTTTTTTGCGTCTCCTTAAAGCCCGGCGCCGGAAAGACCTGGGGTGTCCTGCCTGGGAATTTCCGGTAGGGGAGGGGAGGGGGATCCTGGCTCTCTCCGGCATGGGCAGTGAGGCAGCATACCTGGCCGCGGGGCGGTTGCTGGCCCGTTTCCGGCCGCAGACCCTGTTCTCCGTGGGTTTCGGCGGCTCCCTGGCCCCGGAATTGGTCCCGGGCACCGTTGTCCTGGGGCAATCTTTTTGGCATTTTAATCCGGTAAAGGGGTTTCTGGTCACGGTGCCGTCCCCGGCCCCGCCCTGGCCCCTGACGGAACTGCTCCAGCCACTGAACCGGGCTGGCCTCCCGGCCTGCACCGGCAGCATCGTCACCACGACCTTTATTATTCATAAGGGACGCCAGGGGGGCCGGATCAGACGCCTGACGCGGCCGGTGCTGGATCTGGAGACCAGTGCCCTGGCCGAGATGGCCGCGGCCCGGGGCCTGGCCTTTATGAGCGTGAGGGTCATTACTGACGGGGCAGCGGAAGAAATCCCGGATTTTTTGATCCAGGGATTGAAATTAGGGCCACAGCAAGAATCTCCTGCCGTCCTGAGCTGGCTGGCGGCTGATCCCCGCCGGGTCGTGCCCCTGCTGCACTTCTGGCGCCGGGGCCGGATGGCCGCGGCGCGCCTGGCCCGGGCCCTGACGGTCATCTTGCCCCTGGCGGGGGATTGAGCCTGTAGCGGTCGGGAAGCTCGGAGAACTCTGAAAAAGTCATCTTGAGGGAGGGGGCCAGGGGTCGCAGACCGCTTACAATCCCTCCCTCAAGCTCCCTCCCCCACCCCTTACAGGTTTAGAAAATGGCTGGAAAGTCGGGGCCATAGGCCCCGCCTATCCAGCCCCTTCTGCGGGTTGGGAGGGGGGTGTGGGGGGAGGGCAGGGACCTCAGGTCCCTGGCCCTCCCCCCACGAACCCATTTCGCAGAGCTCTCGCTCGTTTCCTCCCCGCGGCTAAGGGACCAGCTTGAGGGTCAGCCAGGCCAGAAAGGGGAGATAGATAAAGATCCCCACCCACCCCAAAGTGGCCTCGCCGATGCTAAAGGTGACAGCCAGGTTAAATCCCAGGATGCCCAGGTAAAAGGCTGGCCCCAAAAGGGCCCGGGAGGGAAACTGGCGCCTGCCCCAATCCCACCAGGAAGCAGGGGGGAGGCGGGTAGTCAGGTACTGCAGCAGGCGGATGAGTATCAGGGCCACCAGAAACCAGCCGCCGAAATTGGCCAGGGGAATCCCGAAATAGACTCCCGGCTCAGGGTAACCATAGATCTGGCCCAGAAACCAGCGGTAGCCCCTGAGCGCCACCGGGTCAATGATGATGTCGAGAGTAACCATCAGGATGGCGCCCAGGACCCAGGGCCGCCAGGATTCCTGAAAGGCCGCATCTTCTTGAAGGTAGAAACCTCGCCTGTCCCAGCGTCCCGCCCCCAAAGCCACCAGGGCCAGAGTATAACTGGCATAGGCCAGAAAGACATAAGACAGGGAATCCATGAAAGGGACCCCGGCTACCCAGAGTTCCCGGTGCCGGGTGGCGGGGATGTAAAGGTATTCGCCAAAGGGAAAACCGAAGTGGATGGAGCCCAACTCCGCTACCCAGGACACCAGATAGCCTAATAGGAGAAAGGCCAGGGCGCGACCCAGGCCCAGATGTAAGGTGGCCAGCAGCAGATAGACCCCTAAAAAGAGAAAGACATAGGGACGCAGACAGATGGTGCCTGCGAGAAGCAAGAAAAATTGACCCATAAAACCCCTAGGAAATATCTAGCCTAACCTCTTGGAAATTTGGTGCCTCTTTTGGGTCATTATCATACCAGGTAGATGTCTGGGAGAGGTTGCCACAGCCCCTACCTGGCAAAATATTGAATCCCGGGGCTGCTTCTAGTAATATAAACTTATCTGTGTTAGCGGCGGCGATCATCTGACTCTTTCTTGAAGCTGCCCAAGGCCTTGCTATTATCTCTATTCGCTTATGCGTCAGCCTAAATTTATCATCAGCATCTTGCTTATTATAGTAACTGTTAGCGCTTTTTGGCAGCTAAAGGATAGCGACTTTGTAAGTTTCGATGACAACGTCTATGTTACGGAAAATGTCCCTGTTCAGACAGGGCTTGCTTTAAAAAACATTTTCTGGGCTTTTTCCACCACCGAGGCCGCCAACTGGCACCCGGTCACCTGGCTTTCCCACATGCTGGATTGCCAACTCTTCAGGCTGAACCCCCGGGGGCACCACGCAACTAATTTATTATTCCATGTCGCCAATACCCTATTGCTCTTCTGGCTTTTGGCACAGGTCACCGGCGCGCTTTGGCCCAGCGCTTTGGTGGCCGCCCTGTTTGCTTGGCACCCGCTGCACGTGGAATCAGTGGCCTGGATGGCGGAACGCAAGGATGTCCTGAGCACCTTCTTCTGGATCACCACCATGTGGGCCTATGTCTGGTATGTGGAGAGGCCCAATCTGAAGAGATATCTGCTGGTCTTATGTCCCTTTTGCTTGGGACTGATGGCCAAACCCATGTTGGTGACCTTGCCTTTCGTGCTCTTACTGATGGATTACTGGCCTCTGGGCCGGTTCCCCCTTACTCAGACCCCCGGTGAATAAAGGCACTTCTGCGGAGCATCATTCTCCCTCTGCCCCTGGGAGACGACTGGCATTACGGCTGCTTTTAGAAAAGCTGCCACTGCTGCTTCTGGCCATCCTCTCGTGTATCATTACTTTGGAGGCCCAGAAACCGGCCCTGGCAACCCTGGAAAAAATAGCCTTCGTCAGCCGCAGCGGCAATGCCCTCATTGCCTATGTAACTTACTTGAGAAAGATGATCTGGCCCCTAGATTTGGCGGTTTTTTATCCCCACCCTGGAAATAGCCTGTCGTGGCGGCTTGCGGCCGGGGCGTTTCTGCTACTGACCGGGATCTCCTACCTGGCCATCAGGGGGGCCAGACGTATCCCGTATTTTTTGATGGGGTGGCTGTGGTACTTGGGCACCCTGGTGCCGGTTATTGGCCTGGTGCAGGTGGGAGATCAGGCCCTGGCGGACCGGTATACCTATATACCCCTCATCGGCATCTTTATCATCCTGGCCTGGGGGGCATCAGACCTTGCGGCTAGGATGCGCCTAAACAAGATTTTCCTGGGCTCAGTTGCCGCTCTGGGCCTGGCCCTGTGCTGGATCCTTACCTGGATTCAAGTGGGCTATTGGCGCGACTCGGGGACGCTTTTTGAACATGCCAAAAATGTTACTGATAACAACTATCTGGCTTACGGCAAAATGATCAATACCTATGAAAAGCAGGGCAAGATCGACGAAGCTTTTGCCATGTTTCAAGAGGCCATCAAGCTCAGGCCCGATTTCGCACTCGCCTATCAATATATGGGATTGGCCTATGATTCCGTGGGACGCATTGATGAGGCCATGATCATGTTTCAAAAAGCGATAGAGATTAATCCCAATCTATCAGAAGCCTATAATAGTTTGGGAATAGCCTATGCAAGGCAAAGGGAACTTGAGGAAGCTGTGGCCATGTTTCAAAAAGCCATCCACATTAAGCCTCATCTGGTAGAAGCTTATAACAATTTAGGAAAGGCCTATGCGGTCCAGGGGAGAATCGATGAGGCTATTGCCATGTTTAAAAAAGCCATCCAGATAAATCCTTATTTTCCTGGCTCTTATAACCACTTAGGAGTTTACTACGCAGATCAAGGTCAGCTCGAGAAAGCGACTGCCATGTTTGAAAATGCCATGCAAGCAGACCCTAATTATATCGAGAGTTATAATAACCTGGCCATCGCCTATGCAGAACAGGGGAAGATTGATAATGCCATAATTATTTTAAAGAAAGCGATTACAAAGCAACCTGATAACCTCAAGGCCAAAGAAATGTTGGATAGTCTCATGGGGGCGAGGTAGATTGGCATATTTTTTCCATATCAGGGTGATCAAGGGTTTCAGCCTTAACCCTGTAAGAGAAGGTGGGCGGGGAGCCTGCCCGGGCACCCCCAAGGCATTGGTGGCGGGGCACCTCGGCCGGATTAGTTAACAATTAGATCATAAGGCGGGAGCCGGGGATTGGCCTCCCCATGGGAGTCTCTTAGAGGGAGTTATTGCTAGTGTCCCATAGTCGGGCCAAACTGCTGATAAGTCTGGTTATTATACTAATAACCCTGGTTGCCTTTGGGCAGATCAAGGACCATGATTTTATCAATCTGGATGACACTGGCTATGTAACAGAAAATATTCAGGTCCAGTCAGGACTTACCTTTAAAGGAGTAGTCTGGGCTTTTACTGACGTCCAGAGCACTTTTTACTGGCATCCGGTGACCTGGCTTTCGCATATGCTGGATTGCCAGCTCTATGGGTTAAATCCCCGGGGCCACCACTTAACCAACCTGGTCTTTCATATCTTAAATGCCTTATTGGTATTTCTGTTTTTTATGCGAGTCACCCAGGACCTTTGGCCCAGCGCCCTGGTGGCACTCCTCTTTGCCCTGCATCCGCTACACGTGGAGTCGGTGGCCTGGGTGGCGGAACGCAAGGATGTCCTGAGCACTTTCTTCTGGATGGGCACCATGTTTGCCTACGTCCGGTATGTGGAGCACCCCAGCCTGGGAAGATACCTCCTTATCTTGCTGGCCTACCTGCTGGGGTTCATGAGCAAGCCCATGGTCGTGACCCTCCCCCTGGTGCTGCTCCTTTTAGACTTCTGGCCCCTGAAGAGGTTTTCCCTGGCTCCGCCAGGAACCAAGAATCGCCAGAGTACGGGCCCGGCCGCCAGGACTCAGCTTCCCTCGCCCAGAAAGCTGGCCCTCAGTCTGGTCCGGGAGAAGGCGCCTCTCTTGGTCCTGACGGGCGCCTTCTGTCTCCTTACCCTGATGGTCCAGCGCGGCTCGCTCGCCTCGGCGCAAGATTTGACCTTGCCGATTCGGTTGGCCAACGCCCTGGTGGCCTATGTGGTCTACCTGGTGAAGATGGTTTGGCCCTTCCATCTGGCGGCCTTTTATCCCCACCCCGGAGATAGCCTGCCCCTGTGGCAAGTAATGGGGGCCGGCCTGCTGCTGGGGGCCATTTCCTACCTGGTCATCCGGGGAGCCCGGTTATACCCCTATCTGGCTACGGGATGGTTCTGGTACCTGGGAACCATGGTGCCGGTCAGCGGCCTGGCGCAGTCTGGATTCCAGGCCATGGCCGACCGCTTTACCTATATCCCCCTTATCGGTATTTTTATGATCATTGCCTGGGGCGCTTGCGACCTGACGGCGGGCTGGCGCGGCCAGAAACTGGCGCTGGGCGCGGGCGCCGGGGTGTTAATCACTAGCCTCACGCTAGTCACCTGGTTTCAGGTGAGCCACTGGTACAATTCAGAAACCCTCTTCAAGCACGCCCTCAGGGTGACTGAGAATAACTATATGGCTTATAATTGCTTGGGAGCTTTTTATAAAAGCCAGGGCCGTCTGGATGACGCCATTGGCATGTTTCAAGAAAGTATTCACGTCAATCCGCTTTTCGCCAAAGCTTATTATAATTTAGGGTTGATATATAATGATAAGGAAATGGTTGACGAAGCTATCAGTATGTTTACCAAGGCTATTGAGGTCGACCCGTTCTATGAAAATGCTTACAACCAGCTTAGGAATTATTTTGGGAAGACACGGGAAAACCGAAGCGGCCATCGCCGTATTTCAAGAAGCTATCCGGAGAAATCCCGATTCGGCCGTCTCTTATTACAACTTGGGCAAGGCTTTGGCCAATCATGGGGATATAAGCCAGGCCATTACCAGGTTTCGGCAAGCTATCCAGCTAGAGCCTACTTATGCCAAAGCCTATGTCAACCTCGGAGTCGCTCTGGCCCACGACGGGAAGATAGATGAAGCTATTGTTCAGTTTCAAAGAGCCGCCGATCTTGATCCTAACCTGGTGGAGGCTCATAATAATTTGGGGCTGGCTTATGAAAGGCAGGGCAGGATCGATGAAGCCATTGCCATGTTCCAAAAAGCCATTAAAATAAAACCAGACAATGCCTATGCTCAGAAGATGTTAAACGTACTCAGTAACAAGGGAAATTAACCAACTTCAATTTCTGATCTTATCCCCAGGGGAAGCTGTTTTTCTCCATGACGTAAGGGGCAAAGTTGCCAGCGTGGGGATTTTTCCGCCCTTAAGAATTGTGGGCGGCCAAAACGGAGGTAGTTTCCAGTGAAAGTGGTCCTGGCCCGCACCGCCGGGTTTTGCATCGGGGTGAAGCGGGCTTTGGAGATGGTCCTGGAGGCCATCAACGAAAACCATGGGAAAATTTATACCTACGGCCCCTTGATTCACAATCCCCAGGTGTTGGAGTTGTTGGAGGAGCGGGGGATTACGATTCTACGCCCCGGGGAAAAGGCGGGCGAGGGCCTGGTGGTGATTCGGGCCCACGGCATCCCCCCCCAGGAGCGAGAGGAACTGGAGGCTGCCGGGGGTCTCATCATTGACGCTACCTGTCCCCGGGTGGCCAAGGTGCAGGCCATCATCCGGCGCTGGGCCCGCCAGGGTTTTGCTACCCTCATTGTGGGGGATGCGGACCACCCGGAGGTGGAGGGTTTAATGGGCCATACCGAGGGGCGGGGCTACGTGGTGAGCGAATCCGACGATGTGGGGGCCCTGCCGGACCTCCAGGATCTGATTGTCGTGGCCCAAACTACCCAGAGCGAGGCCTATTTTGCCGCCCGGGTGGCGGAGATTCAGGCCCGGTTCCCCCAGGCTCACATTTACAATACCATCTGCGATGCCACCGCCTCCCGTCAGGGAGAGGTTCAAGAACTGGCCGGGCAGGTGGAAGCCCTGGTGGTGGTGGGGGGGCGCAACAGCGCCAATACCCAAAGATTGGTGAAGATTTCTCGCAGTACCGGCATTCCCACTTATCATGTGGAGACCGAGCAGGAGCTTGATCTGGAGGAGATGAGCCGTTATCAAGCCGTGGGGGTAACCGCCGGCGCTTCCACTCCCCACTGGCTCATCAGCAATGTGGTAAGCACCTTGAAGCATGCCTGGTTTTTTCGGCCCGGGTCCTGGACCAACTATCTCTACCGCACCTGGCGCTTCTTTCTCAAATCCAATCTTCTGGTAGCCATCGGCGCGGGCTCCGTCAGCTACACCTCCTCCTTGCTGCAGCAGGTGGAACCTCAATTCACCTACTTTTTCGTGGCCTTTTTTTACGTCTATGCCATGCACCTCCTGAACCACTTTACCGACAAGGCCTCCAAGCTCAACGACCCGGTGCAGTCGATGTTTTATGGACGGCACCGGCGCTTTCTCTTGAGTACCGGCGCGATCTCCGCCTTTATGGCCCTGGCCCTGGGAGCCTATTTGGGGCCCCTGCCCTTTGTCTTTATCCTGGTCATGAGCAGCATCGGCCTGGTTTATAATTTTAAGATCATGCCGGAGCGGGTGGCGAAAGTGACCCTCATCGCCCGACTCAAGGAAATCCCCGGCTCCAAGACCATCTTCACCGCCGTGGCCTGGGGGGTGCTGGCCGCTCTCATCCCGGTGGTGTGCTCGGATCAGGACCTCTCCGGGGCCACCGCCATCGCCTTCTTTTTCGTGGCGGGTATGATCTTCATCCGCTCGGGCCTCTTCGAGATCCTGGCCATCGAAGGGGATCGGGTGGTGGGCAAAGAGACCCTGGCCATCGCTCTGGGCAAGGAGCGCACCTTTAATCTGTTATCCGTCGCCTCCCTGGTATTTACCGCCATGCTGGTTTTGGCCGCCTGGGCGCAGTTAATCCCCTCTTTGGGTTATGCCCTGGGCCTGTGCGGTCTTTATGCCCTGGGTTATCTCACCTTGTACCGTCGGGGGCTGATGGAGTCGGGTTTGATGCTGGAGTCCCTGGTGGAGGCCAACATGCTGCTGGCCGGGGTCTTGGCCTTTCTCTGGGATCCTTACTACGGCCCTTTTTAAAAGAGCTCTGATGAAGTCAGCTGGCCTGTCATTCTGAGGGAGCGAAGCGACCGAAGAATCTCAAAATTAGAGATTCTTGGCTTCTGCATCAGAGTATTAATTCACCAGAGACGGCCAAAGACTTGAAGTTTCCTCAAAACTTATAAATATAAATCGAATACCCCGCGCGGGCTATGGGCTTGTACTTCGTCAGCCAGTCTATATCAGCCCCGGTCTTCGCCTTGACTTTACGAAACGACACTAGTATATGCGCGCTGACCGCGTATACGCCCGGCTTCGGGTGCTCTAGGTCGGATTCGTCGAACTCGACCGCGTCCACGCCGTAGGCGCTTGGTGCTGCGCTGCCGAAGTAGTAAAGCTTCAGAGGCGTCGATTCCGGAAGAGATCGCTGCCAGTCCGAGAGCGCCGGCAGGTCCTGCCCCCAGTCTAGGTTGCTGTCGTCGAACAGGTAGGGCCCCCTCTCCGGGCCTCCGGCTATGGTATTGAAATAGGACAGGTGGTAGGGGTATATCCTGACCGCCTCGGACGCGGTCCAGGCAAGCAGGATTACGACGACTATGAGCTTCAACCTGTTTTTACCCCCGCCGAGCGCCTGCGCGGTGAAAAGGAGCAGGAACGGGAAGGCGGGCAGGATGCGCCTAAGCCCTAAATTAGTCTTATCGAAAAACGAGGCCGCGATGATTATGCCGGCCGGCGCGAGGAGGAACATGGCGCGGTCCGCGTCCTTGCGGTAATATATGCAGGAGGCCGCCGCTATCACAAAGAGGAGCAGCGTCGGGACCGGGACCTTGGTGGCGAGCCCGACCAAGTTGTAATACCACCAGGGCTTATCCGACACCATGCCGAGCAGGTAGAAGTTATAGCCGGGTACCGTGTCCCTGTAAATCTTGGATATCCCCGATACGTACCTTGGCCAGTCGAACGAGAAGTTATAGCCCGCGCCCACGACGAGAAAAGAGACGCAGCCGGTTATCGCCAGGGCCTTGAGCGCAGACATTGGTTTTATCTCGGGACGCCTTTTGATTAACAGCCAGGCTGTCAGGACAAGGTAGATGGGGCCAAGGAGAAGGGCGGTGTATTTCGACAGAAGCGCCAGGCCCGTGACCAGGCCGCAAAGGAGCCAACTGTGCAGGCGCCTTTTCTGCCAGCCCAGCCAGAATGTCCAGACCGCCGCGAACATGAGCGCGGCGCATCCCAAATCTTCGGTTGCCACCTTTGAATGGGCGATAAGGTTGGGACAAAACGCCGCCGCCGCGGTTGCTGCAAGCGCCGGCAAGGCCCCGAACAGTCTCCTGCCCCAGAGGTAAATCCCTAATATCAAAAGCGCACCAAGTAGCAATACCGGCAGCCTGGCCCAGAAGGCTATCCGCCGGGCGTCGTTGCCGCTTCCGAACAGGAAGTTCACACCGTAGGCGAGTACGGGGTTCCTGTAGCTGAGCCAGTAGGACGGGTAGGGAGGGGCCTCGAGGTTCAGGAACAGGAGCGGGAAGGCCTCCAGCTCCTGCATAAGGGGCGGATGGGACGGGTTCAGCCGGAAATCGCTTTCGGTAAGATATACATAACCCGCCGAGATGAAATTCGTCTCGTCCCAGGTGATCGATTGCTTAAAGTTCCCGAAAAAGCCTTGTGCGAAAAAAGCCAGAGCCAGCAGTATTGCGGCTGCCAAAGCGCGCTTTTCAGAGAGGTGGTAATCCATAAAAATGGCGTGTTAACGGTGGATTGAAGCTTGCTATGGTATTTGTTAGCGGATGGAGAGTCAACCGAATTTGGTCCGGCGCGGCCCAAGTTGGGCGAGTGGGTTTTATTTTTTATCATAACACACGCCTCATTTATATGAAAACTACTCAAATTGGACAGCCCGCAATTAGCTGGTATGCTTATATCCAAAGGGGCTTAGACAATCTTAAGGGAAATTATGCAGCCAAGGTCGGCGGAAACTCAGGAAAGAGTGGGACATCTTCCGGCAGTAAAGCTGGGTAGAAAAGGGCTAATTTTGCTATTTCCAAAAAAGCCGTTGGTAGCTGATCAAGAGAATTTTTTTTGCAAATTTTTATTGACAAAAGGAACAAGCCATTTTAATATGGCGCTGGGTAAAACCGGAAAAGAAAGGGGGTGGGCTAAAGAGCAGAAATAATAACAACTTACGAGAAATACGGAAAGGAGAAACTGGTTACCACTTTCCTAACCAAAGGGGGGAACTATGAACAAGAAAACCATTTTAATTTTGGCTATTCTCTCACTGGTGGCCCTGCCCGCACTGGGCATGGCTGCGGTGAGCGCGCCGACTTCACCCGGGGCCATTGAGTTTACCCTGGGTGGCTACGTCAAGATGGAGACCGATTGGGACTCGACCTCAAGCCAGAACAAAAATATGGCCGCTCCGGTCGCGCGCAACAATGACCCCAACTACCAACACGGCCGCCTGAAGTTCACCGCCAACAGCACCCGCCTCAACATGACCATGAAAGGCCCCAAGCTCTGGGGCGCCCAGATCACCGGTTACGTTGAGGTTGACTTCGACGCCAACGGCGGTACTACTACCCAAGGTTTAGATACCTTGACGACCGGCGCCTTGCGGCTGCGCCACGCCATGATCCGGTTGAACTGGCCGGAGACCGAGCTGATGCTGGGTCAGTACTGGGGCTATTTCAGTGAGTTCACGCCTGAGACCGCCCAGGATTCCGGCTGCCAGTTCGTGGGTTCTCCCACCCAGCGGCTGGCGCAGGTCCGCGTGACCCAGAAGTTCCTGGATGCCTTTACGGTGTCTGGCATGGTCGCTAAGCCTACTGATGCTCCAGCCGATGAACTTGCGGCTGCGGGTACCAACACGGCTAATGGTGAAACTTCAGAAACCCCGCAACTCCAGGGGAAGATCGCCTACGAGAAGGACCTGTGGGGCAAGGCCGCCTTCTATGGAGTGCCCCGGGGCTTTACGGCCCAGTTGGGCGCAGGCTGGCAGCGGGCCCGGTATCGGCCCGGCACCTCTACGGCCTTCACAACTTTTGGTTCCAATCAATACCACGACCTTAGGCAGCGTTACTCAGCGGGACCAGCAGTATCTGGACCCCTGGATTGTCATGGGATCGCTGTTCATCCCGGTGATCCCCACCTATAGCGCCAACCTGGCGGGCACCGCCTCCATCTCCACCCAGTGGTATGTGGGAGCGGGGCTTAGCGCCTTTGGCGAAGGTATTGGCACCCAGACCTTCCTGCATGCTGTGGGTCCTCCTGCCATTACCATTTATGACCGGGATCTGGTAAAACGCTATGGCGGCTTCATCCAGGGCCAGTACTACTTCACCAACCAGTGGTTTATCAACTTGAACTGGGGCATGAGCAAGGCCTTTGACGTGAATACGAGTAGGAACGCCGCGTTGGTCAGCGCCGCCAACCCCGGAGGCTATGAAATTGCCCTCCCGGGTGACCTGTACAAGATGTGGCAGCAGTACAACCTGACCCTGTGGTTCCGGCCCATCATGCCTCTGAAGTTCGGCTTGCAGTACAGCTACGAGAGGACCGACTGGTTCCAGAAAGCCGGTCCTACCATCACTGCTGCACCAGCCGGAAACCGGATCACCGATATCGGCGAGAACCACCGGGTGATGTTCGCCGGGTACTTCTACTTCTAAAATCGAAACCGGTTGACTTCAGGAAGCCCACAGGGTAATATCCCTGTGGGCTTTTTTTTTGCCAATTTCAGTTTTGGAGCAGAAAATGTGCTGGAAGTTCAGGCAGATGCTGCGACTGGGTCTGGTGCTGGTCCTGGCCTTGGTACTGGCTCTGGGAGGTTGCACCAAAACCGTGTCTACCATGAAGCAATGGGTGGGTCTGGAGAAGGCGGAAGATAAAGAGATGGCTGACGAGATCGTCCCTCCCGAGGCCACGGAAGATACGGTGATCATCGACGGCAAGACCTACGTGCGCAGCAAGAATCCCTATTGGCTGACGTATCCCACCGCGCCGGAATACCTCTACGTAGAAAAGGGCCGGGAGTTTGTGGGCATGCAGCAGCACCTGGTAAACGCGGTGGCCCGGGCCCTGGGCAAGGAGCAGCAAAAAGCCGCGGCGAAATCAGTGCCCCCGGATAAAGTTCAGGAACTGGTGCGCCAGGAGGTGGACCGCATCTTGAGAGAGCAGGGGCTGGCCGGGTTCGTGTCTCAAAGCAAGGGCGGAGAGAAAGCGCCGTATACAGGCCGGGCCGCGGCGGTTATCCCCAATCCGGACACTCCCCAGAACTTCGAAGGGCTGAACCGCACCCTGGCGGTTAGCCTGGCCGAGGCCCTGAGGCGCCAGAAAGATATCTCGGTGGTGGCCGACGAACAGCTCCGGGCGGGCCTGGCCAAGGCCGGGATAGTGGGCAAGATGGGACTCGCCCCCAATATCAAGGCCTTGGGGGATTACCTGGGGGTCCAGGGCCTCGTCCTCACCAGCATCGTTCCCCCGGAAAAAGGGTCGCCCGGGGTCATGGTCCTGGACGTTTATGATACCTTCCAGGGAAACAAGATCCAGACGGTGGTAGCTCCAGCCGAAGCCAGCCTGAATCCCCAGGTGGTGACCCAGTTCGCCCAGCAGAATGCCTTGCGGGTGACTGGGGAGCTGCTCAATATGCCCTGGTTCGGGCGGGTGGAATTCGTGAAGGAGGGCAAATTTTTCCTCAGTTTGGGCCAAAACGCCGGCCTCAAGGTGGGCGACCGCCTCAAGGTGGTGACTCCGGGTAAAGAGGTGGTCAATCCCAGCACCCATGCAGTCTTGGGATATACTGCGGATGTTCCCCAGGGAGAGCTGAAGGTGACGGAGCTCCTGGGAAACAGCGGGGCAGTGGCCCTGGGGGTGAGCGGCGGCCCCTTTAAGCCCAATGACAAGATCAAGGCCAGGTAAAAGCCGTTTTCGGTTTTCGGTTTTCGGTTTTCGGTGAGGAAAGAATTGGCGTCTTTGGCGAGATGAAGATCGTTTAAATGGAAAGAAATGTCCAGAAATCCAGATCGTATCAAGATTTGGAAGTATGGAAGTTAGCAGTCGATTTTGTCAAAAAAATATATCAGGTAACAGCCAATTTTCCAGCTGCAGAGATTTATGGGCTGACCAATCAGATCAGGAAAGCAGCAATTTCCGTTCCTTCCAATATTGCCGAGGGCCAGGGAAGGAATTCTTCCCGAGAATTTCGGCAGTACCTCGCCATTGCCTTGGGATCGCTGGCGGAGATAGAGACTCAATTGATTATTGCCAAAGAAATTAATTACTTGTCCGCCGAAGAGCTAAACCCTCTCTTATCCATTCTGGACAGGATTAGAAAAATGACCAAAGGCTTATCTAACACCCTAAAATAAAGGATTAATTAACTGAAAACTGAAAACAGAAAACTAACTAATCCTCTCCATTCCCCCCATATACTGCCTGAGCCTTGCCGGAAGGACCACACTGCCGTCGGCCTGTTGATAATTTTCCAGAATAGCCACCAGGGTCCGCCCTATGGCCAGGCCCGAGCCGTTTAAGGTGTGAACCAGTTCGGTGCCGGAAGCTCCAGGGCGCCGGAAACGGATCTGGGCCCGGCGGGCTTGATAGTCCTGGAAATTGCTGCACGAAGAAATCTCCCGGTAGAGGTTTTGTCCGGGCAGCCAGACCTCGATGTCGTAAGTCTTGGCCGCGGCAAAGCCCAGGTCCCCGGTGCAGAGCACCACTACCCGGTAATGGAGGCCCAGCTGCTGGAGCACTTCTTCGGCATCCCGGAGCAGGTCCTCCAACTCCGCATAAGAGGTCTCGGGGGTGCTGAATTTTACCAATTCCACCTTGTTGAACTGGTGCTGGCGGATCAGGCCCCGGACATCTTTGCCATAAGAACCCGCTTCGGAGCGGAAGCAGGGTGTATAAGCCGTGTAATAGAGGGGCAGGTCCTCCTCCTTGAGAATCTCTTCCCGGTGGATGTTGGTAACCGGCACCTCGGCGGTGGGCACCAGGTAGTAATCCCAGTCTTCCAGTTTGAACAGATCGGCCCGGAACTTGGGGAGCTGGCCGGTGCCGATCATGGCCGCCCGGTTGGTGATAAAGGGAGGCAAAACTTCCAGGTAGCCGTGCTTTTGAGTGTGCAGATCCAGCATGAAATTGATGAGGGCTCGCTCCAGCAGGGCCCCCGGGCCTAGCAAGAGGGCGAAGCGGGAGCCGGTCATGCGGGCCGCCCGTTCCAGATCCAGGATGCCCAGGTCCTCGCCGATTTCCCAGTGAGGCCGGGGCTCGAAATCAAACCGGGGTGGCTCCCCCCAGGTCCGCACCACCGGGTTATCTTCGCTGGAGGCGCCCACCGGCACCGACTCATGGGGAATATTAGGCATATTTAGCAGGAAGTCTTGCACCCAGGGATCGTATTCGGCCACCTGGGCCTCCAGAGTCTTGATCTGTTCGTTTATGGCCGTAACCCGGTTCCTGAGAGGCTCGGCTTCTTCCTTTTTTCCGGCCTTCATTTTTTGGCCCACATCTTGGGAGAGGACATTGCGCTCGTGGCGCAGCTCCTCCAGTCTGCCCAACAAGGCGCGGCGCTCCGTATCTTTGATAGTGAACTCATCCAGGGAGATCTCCAGACCCCGGTTTCTCAAAGCTTGCTCCACTTCCGGAAGATGCTCGCGGACAAACTTCAAATCAAGCATGTACTTCGCTCCTAATGAGGTGGCCGCAGGAAGGGCAGGGCCAGCGACCCTTAGTGCCAGATACTGTCATGCTGAGCGCCGCGCCGAATCTCCCCTGGCAGCCGATTGAGATCTTCGCGGCGCTGATGATGACTCGGAAAACCCGCTAGAAATGTACTTCCTCCCCCAGCGCGGCCAGATAGTATTGCCGCACCTCCATCAGCAGATTCAGGAGCCCTTTCATATCCCTTCCCTGCACCAAAGAGAGGACTTCCTGGCCAGCTTCTTCAAAGGCTTTTAACACCGCCAGGTTGGACTGGTTTTGCAGTTGGATGCAGGCATAAAGGGCCACGTCCTGGCTGAGCAGGTGCCAGGTAAGGTAATGCAAGGTGCGGAAAGTAGGGGTGAGGAAATCTTCCAGGTATTTCAGATCGATTTCCATCCGGCTGATAGTCACGCCCAGGGAAATCAGCAGGAAATGGCCCAATCCCTGCACCAGGGCCATGAGGCGGTCGTGTTCCTCGGGGGTGGTGATTTGCACCCGGGCCCCGGCTTTAAGGAGCAGGGCCTCCAGCCAGTTAAGCCACCTCTGCCCCCGGCCGGGGCAAAGCAGCATGGTGCGTCCCTTGATGTTCTCTTCCCTGGGGCCGAACAGGGGGTGGGTGCCTACCACCTCTCCGGGGAAATGGGCCAGCATCGCAGCCACCGGCTCGGTCTTCACCGAGGTAAGGTCCATGAGCGCGGCATCGGGGCGCAGATAGGGGGCCACTTCCTGCACCACCTGGGCCACCCGGGGAATAGGCACGGAGACCACCACCACGTCCGCCAAAGGGGCTACTTCCCGGGGAGTTTGGTCAGAATCCAGGTCGGCCACCAGCACGGTAAGGCCCTGGCTTTCAAAGAAACTCTTGAACCAGCGGCCCATCTGTCCCTTGCCTCCAATGATGGCCACTTTCGGCTTCATGAAATAGCCCTCTGGCGCAGGAGAAAATCCGCCAAGGTAAGGCGAACCATGGCCTGGATGACCGGGACGATGCGGGGGATGGCGCTGAGGTCGTGCCGGCCTTTAATGAACAGGGTGCGGGGTTTTCCCGTGATATCGATGGTTTGCTGCTCCCGGGCAATGGAAGGGATGGGCTTCACTGCGGCCCGGAGCACGATTTCCGCGCCGCTGGAGAGGCCGGCCAGAATGCCCCCGGCGTGGTTGGAGGCAAAGCCGCCCGGGAGGATGGGGTCATTGTGCTGGGAGCCCAACATGCGGGCCGCGGCAAAACCGGCGCCGATCTCCACCCCTTTGACCGCGCCCACGGACATCACCGCCTGGGCCAGGGCCGCGTCCAGCTTGTCGAACACCGGTTCCCCCAACCCCGGGGGACAGCCCCTAACCCGCACCTCCACCACCCCGCCCAGGGAATCGCCCTGGGCTTTGACCTCTTTGACCCGCTTGCTCATGGCCGGCACTACTTCCGGGTCAGGGCAATAGAAGGGATTGTCCCAGATCTGGGCTTCATGCAGATGTTGGGCCCTAATGCCGCCCAGCTCCAGGGTATAGGCCACTACCTGAATATCTTCCCGGTCCAACACTTTTTGGGCCACCGCGCCCGCGGCCACCCGGGCTACGGTTTCCCTCGCCGAGGCCCGGCCCCCGCCCCGGTGGTCCCTAAGCCCATATTTGGCCTGAAAGGTGATGTCTCCATGACCGGGGCGAAAGACATCCTTAAGGGCCTCGTAGTCCTGGCTCCTGACGTCCCGGTTATAAACGATGAGGCTGATGGGAGTGCCCGTGGTCAGGCCCTCAAACACCCCGGAGAGGATCTCCACCTTATCCTCCTCCCGCCGGGGGGAGGCATGGGGCTGCATCCCGGGGCGGCGTAGGGCCAGTTCCGCCTGGATGTCGGCCGCGGTGAGGGGCATCCGGGGCGGACAGCCGTCAATCACCGCGCCCAGCGCCGTTCCGTGGGACTCTCCCCAGGTGGTCACCTTAAAGACCTGTCCGAAGGTATTACCCGCCAAGTTTCTCTTCCTCCCGGGCCTTAACCGCGGCCAGGATGCTTTCCACCACCTGGGAGATGGATTTCCGGGTGGTGTCGATAATGATCTGAGCCGCGGCCCGATAGAGGGATTGCCGGTCCTCCAGCACTTCCGTCACTTCCCTCAAGGTATCGTCTCCGGTAAGACTGGGGCGGTTGGCCTCTTTAAGATGGTCTCTTGCCAGCCGGGCCTGGATGGTGGCCGGATCGGCCACGAGCCATATGAGGATGCCATTTCCCCACAGGGCCTGGACGTTTTCGGGGTCGAGAATCACTCCGCCACCGGTGGCCAACACCTGGCCCCGGGTGGCGCAGTAGTGGGCCACCAGTTCCTTCTCCCGCCGCCGGAACTCGGTCCAGCCGCCTTGGGCCACGATTTCGGCAACGGTCTGGCCGGCCTCCTCCACCAGGACCTGGTCCAGATCCACGAATGGACGCCTTAGGATCCTGGCCAACCGGGCCCCCACCGAGGTCTTGCCGGTGGCCCGGTAGCCGATGAGTACCAGATTGGGCTCCCGGTTTGAACCAGGTGCTCTTTCCTGAAGATTCCCTAACTTTCGCTTCACCCGCGCCCCGACTTTGCCCTTACCAAAAATTATAATAATAGCAGCCAGTTTGCCTTAAGTCTACTATAATCACTTCCGGAAGGGAAGGGGGGGTTTAGGGTTTTATCGACTTGGGGGAAAGGGAGCTAAGGGCCGCAGGCCCCTGGCCCCGACTTACCATTTTTCCAAGAGGATTAGCCCCCCGATGATAATGAAGGCCAGCCCCGCGGCCTTTTTGAGAAGCGCCTGGGGAAGCCATTGAAAGATCAGGCTGCCCAGAGCCACCCCCAGGAGGGTGGCCAGACACAGGGCGGCTGAGGCTCCGGCGAAGACCGCCAGCGGCACTCGCGTCTGAACGGTCATGGTCAGGGCCGCGAGCTGGGTCTTGTCCCCCATCTCCGCCAGGAAGATCGTGCCAAAGGTGAGCCAAAAGATTTTCCAATCCATGCGCGTGACTAGGCCCCTTGTAAATTAACTATCTGATATTATTAACAATATCATCGTTAGGAGAAAAGTCGTTTCCCAGGTTTTTCCTTGTTTGAGTAATGCAGGTCCCCTGGACCTCGCATTTTGTCTGGGCGCGACAGATCACGTTCCCAGGATAATATCATGTTTTCAGGGAATAAATGGCCAGGTAATCAACCGGGCAGGCGCAGAGGAGCAAAAAAATCCCCTGGGGCTGGTGGGAAAAGAAGAATGCTGGGCCTAGGGACCTTCCTCGCCTTTGACTACTGCATCCAGGCTAGGGGCCAGCCGGTAGGAAGCCCCTTCCCGGGCGGCATCGATAAATTCCGGGTAGTTATGGGCACCGGCCAGCTCCCGGGCCTGCTCAACGATCTCTTTAACCGCGGTATCGCTGCGGCTGGGATCATGATGAGTAAGTATCAGGTTGCGCACCCTTGCCTGTTGGGCCAGCTTTACCACCTCTTCATAGCAGGAATGGCCCCAGCCCAGGCGCTCCGGCAGATCGGAGGGAAGGTATTGGGCATCATGAATCAAGAGATCGCAGCCCTCTACAAACCGGATAAAATCTGGCATGCGGTTCCCCTGGCCCGCCGACAATTCGTTGTCGGTAATGAAGGCCATGGTGTAGCGGCCCTCCCGGAAACGAAATCCCATTCCGCCCTGGGGATGGTTGAGAATAATGGCCTCAATCAGGGTTCCGTCCAGCTCCAAAGGGCCGTGGGCCAGGCGGTTGATATAGTCGATGCGGGCCTTGAGATGGTCAAAGGCCACCGGGAAAAAGCCGTCGCCCATATGGCTGTCGAAGACCCGGGTCATGGCCTGGAAGGCAGGGGGCCAACCATCCACCAGAATTTCGGTGGTTTCCCGGTAAATGGGCGAGAAAAAGGGGATGCCCAGAAGATGGTCCCAGTGGCCATGGGTGAGGAGGAGATGGAAATGGCAAGGGGAATCGTGCCTGCTAAACTCCCGGCCCAGGAGACGAAGGCCGGTGCCACCGTCAATCACGACCCGGCGACCTGAAGACAGGATCACTTCCACACAGGTGGTATTGCCGCCGAACTCCAGGGTCTCGGGACCGGGAGCCGGGATGGAGCCCCGGGTCCCCCAAAATCGGATCTCCATAGTTTAACTCCTACACAACCGGACCAGCCTCTGAGAGAACTTGGGCAAGGATACTCCGGGAGCGGTCCTTTGTCAATCGCCAGTACAGATACTGCTGGTAAGATTTGGACCATTATTCTTAGAGAGACCAAGAAATCGGGTCATTGTTTCTAATATGGTCATAATGCTTCATCAAATTTAGCAGAACTTTTGGTCACTTCTAAAAAAGCAGCCACCAGGCCGAAACAACCGGTGAGCATCATGTCGCCAAAGGGAACCGCCCAGATTCCGGGCCAACCCCGGGCCAGTCGCCGCCGGGGCCCGGTAATGACGGTAAAGAAGAAGGGCGGCCCCGGAGGGTACCCCGGGGCATAGGCGCAGCCATGCCCGCCATCGGCAAAGACCTCCTCATTGGTCAGCTCCCCGGCCTGAAACCGGCCCAGGTGGGCAAATAGCTTGGCTTGGCTCAAAAGCCCGGTGTGATGCTCATAAATTCCCCAAAGGCGGTCCCCCTGGATCAAGGCGGCAAAGGTATGGGCATTGCCCAGATTCACCACCATCAGACCTTCTTCCTGGCGTTCCCGGGCCTGGGAATCCAGCAGGGCGCCCCGCACCCCCGCGGCGCAGGTGTCCATGAGCAGGGTCTCGGGCAGGGTTTCAGCCACGGCTAACATGCGGGTGAAACGAGACGGAGGCTCACGAAAGGCCAGATCCTTAAGCCTGCCCTGGTGGGTCAGAAAATCCTCCCAATACTGGAAACGGAAACGGCGGTTGCTGCCCTGGGGATAAAAGCCGTGATCTTGCACGGCCACGGCAAAGTGAGAGGGAAAGGGGACCTCAAAGGCTGAAAGTAAGTGGCCCAGGGCGTCCAGGTCCACATCCCCCAGGATCACGGTCTCGGCTTCGGGCGGGCTGACCTCAGTAAGGATTATGCCCCAATCTTTAATTAGCTCCAGGCGATCATTAAGGGTCAGGGCGGCCTGGGGGGTGGCGTAGACCTGAAACCCCTGGGCCAGATGGCGCCGCACGGCCTGGGTTAAGGCGCCCCCTCCCATTACCTGGCCGGTTAGAAAGATGGGCCGGCCCTGGGACGTAAGGCGCCGCAGGCGTCGGGCGATGATCTGAGTGGGAGCCGGGAGCACCATCTTCACGGCATTTTGCACGGACTGGCCTGGCTCCCAGAGGAACAAATCCTGGGTGCCGCCTCCCACATCCAGGGCCAGAATGGAGCCATCACCCATTATCCGGCTCCCATTGGGCCGCAGTGGTAAGCATAAGGCGCGCCGCCAGGTCCCGGGCCTGGCGAAAGCGGGCCGAGCGATAGCCGGGCCGCCAACTCAGGGTGGCCAGCTCGTCGGAGACCACCAGCAGCCCGGCCACCGGGATGCGCCGATATTGCCCCACCGCAAATAGCGCCGCCAGCTCCAGATCCACCCCCAAAACTCCCCGGCCCTGGTAATGCTTGATTGCGCTGGTCGTTTCCCGGTAAAAGGCGTCTGTAGTCCAGATGGCCCCTGACTGCCAGGAGGCGTCGCACTTCTTAAGGTGGCGCCTGAGGAGATCGCTCAAGGCAGGGTCCGGTTGGGGATCGCCGTCCCCAGAGAGATAGTGTTTTGAGGTGCCATCCCCACTCACCGCGGAGGTGGGCAGGATCAGGGTGCCGATCCCTATCTGAGGCTGCAGGGAGCCGCACCAGCCCAAGACCAAGACGGCGCGGGCCCCCAGGGCGAGGAGCTTCTCCAGCACCATCACCGCGTAAGGCGCCCCCACCGCCGGCCCCACAATGGTGACCGGCTGGCCCTGCCAGAGGCCTTCCCGGATGGGACAGTCCCAGATATAGCGCGGCGCCCCAGTTGCCTGAACCAGACGAGTAAGGAGATGGTAATCAGGCCGGGCAAAGGTGAGGAGGGCCCGGGGGGAGACCCTGGCTTCTCCCGGCTCCGCCTCCGGGTTGATGATGGCCTCTCCGCCCATCATGCCGAATTCCGGGAGGCCTTAAATTTCCTGATAAAGTAAATCGCGACGACCAGCAGGCCAGCCAGTACCAGGAGGTCCAGGATATGAGTGTATTGTTGGATGAGGCGCCAGTTTTCCTTCAGGCGCACCCCCAGGTAAGTAAGGAAGCCGTTCCACAGGGTGGCTCCCACCGCGGTGTAGACAATGAAAGGGATGAGGGACATGCGGGCCAGCCCGGCGGGGATGGAGATGAGATGGCGCACCACCGGAATGAAGCGGGAGATGAAGATGGTCTTGCCACCGTGGCGGGCGAAAAAATTGTGGGTCCATTTTAGATGGTCGGGATTTAGCAGGAGATAGCGGCCGTAGCGCAGCACCACCGGTTCTCCCAACATCCCCAGGCCGTAAGAAAGCAAAGAGCCGCAGATGGACCCCAGGCCGCTGGCCACAATTACCGCCACGGGGTCAAAGTGGCCGGTGAAGATCAAAAACCCGGCAAAGGGCATCACCAGTTCACTGGGCACCGGGGCAATCATGCTCTCCAGGGCCATGAGCACAAAGACGCCGCTATAGCCCAACTGCTGGATGAGGAGGGTATTGTAATGACAGAGAGCTTCGGTAAGTCCCATAAAGATCAGCTTTCTCCCAATTCCCGATGCTGGATCTCCTGCTGCACCCGGGACTGCAAATCCTTAAGCCCGGGACTCAGGTCCACCGGATAATGGGTCGGCTCCTGGAGGGCCTTAAAGGGCGCGGGCAGCAGGGCAAATTGGGCCAGGAAATACTCCCGGCACTCCTTAAGGGAAGGCAACGGCTGGCTGGGCCGGCCCTGACGCATCGCCGGCTGAAGCAGGGAGTGGCCCCCGGGGAGCTCTTCTTCCCTTAAGGCAATGACGTCCCGGGCCATAGCCCCACGCTGGTCATAATAGCGGAAGACTTGCTTCTTATCCACCAGGGTTACCTTGCCGGTGGACAGTTTCATCACCGGGCGGCCCGCGTATTTCACCAATTTGTAGGCAATGTCAAAATAGGGGGCGTCTGCGGAGACCCCCATTTTGGTGCCCACGGCAAAGGAGTCCACCTCCCCGCCGGCGGCCAAAATCTGGGCCATCTTGAACTCATCAAAACCGCCGCTGGCCAGGATGCGGACGTACCCCAGGCCCTGCTCCCGCAGGAGGTGCCGCACCTCCTGGCTGATGGTGGCAATGTCGCCGCTGTCCAGGCGCACTGACCTGAGCCTGTCTCCCCGGGCCTCCATCTCCTTGGCCACCTGGATGGCATGCTCCAGCCCGCGCATATTGTCATAGGTGTCGATGAGGAGGGTGGTAATCTTGGGGAAAACCTGGGAGAAGACCCGGAAGGCCTCGATTTCATGCTCAAAGGCGGTGATGTAAGAATGGGCCATGGTCCCAAAGATGGGGATGTCGTAGAGCTTGCCCGCCAGGACGTTGCTACTTCCGATAAACCCGCCCAGGTAACTGGCGCGGGCCACTTTCAGGCCGGCATCCGCGCCCTGGGTGCGCCTGAGGGAAAAGTCCACCAGGGGCCGGCCCTGGGCTACATGGGTGGCCCGGGAGGCCTTGGTGGCGATCAGGGTCTGGAGGCTGATGGCATTGATAATAAAAGTCTCCGCCAGCTGCGCTTCAATAATGGGGGCGCTAACCTCCAGGATGGGCTCATTCTTAAAGAAGATGCTGCCTTCCGGCAGGGCGAAGACCTCCCCGGTAAACCTTACCCCCTGAAGAAAGT
Organism: uncultured delta proteobacterium; assembly: GCA_963739295.1. Lineage (GTDB taxonomy): Bacteria > Desulfobacterota > Desulfobaccia > Desulfobaccales > 0-14-0-80-60-11 > CAVTZS01. The sequence continues at coordinate 105,977 of CAVTZS010000004.1, forward strand.
CCAGGAAGGAGGCCCGGAAGAGGCCGGTGGATTCCAGAAAAGCAAGGTCTGACTCGGTAAACCGGAAGGTCTCCAGGTACTTTAAGACTTCTTCCAGGCCGGCGGCGACGAAGTAACCCCGATGGGGAGGATAATTGCGGATAAATAGACTAAAGGTGGCCTCATCATGCATCTCCTGGTCGAAATAGCAGGCCGCCATGGTCAGCTGGTAGAGGTCGGTCAACAGCGCCAGACGCTCTCCCAGGGGTTGCTCGCTCACCGTCACCTCAGCTGGGGGAGAGGAATTTTTTTGGGGGGAGGGTCAGGGACCTGAGCGCAGGCGGGGACGCCTGCGCTACTGGCCCTCCCCCCAAGGCCCCCTCCCAACCCGAGTATGTTAGCCGGGTAAGGCAGGGTCTTCGCCCTCCCTTACCCGGCTCAAATTTTATCTTATTATTATAACCTAGATTGCCTTTATCCGGAAATTCAAAATCCTAAAGGGAAAGACCTTCTATTGTATGAAAATGATTTTAAATGTAGCCATAAGCTTTAGCTTGCGCAGGCTGAAGCCTGCGGCTACCAAGAAAAAATCAATATTTTCATCCTTCCTTGTGACCGTCAGGTCATGGATGCTTCGATAATCGAGCCAGGGCCTGAAAGTTTGGGCATATTTCACAAGGGTATGATCTTATAAGATTGGCTGATGGAGAAATGAGTAAAGGGTGGATGGGTGGCGTCAAATCTGTAATCTACTTTGATCAACCCCGGGAAAAGACGTCTGCTGCCAGGTCCAGACGCTCTCCGGCCTGAAGGCGGTGGTAGCCCAGGGCGGCCACCATGGCGGCATTATCGGTGCAAAGAAATGAAGGGGGTAGGAACAGCTCCACCCCGGTGTCCTGGGCCCGGTCTGCCAGGACCTGGCGCAGGCGGCCATTGGCCGCCACTCCCCCACAGACCACCAGGCGGCGGGTTTGAGTCTGGGAAAGGGCCACCCAGGCCCGACTGGTCAGGGTGTCCACCACCGCCTCCTGGAAACTGGCGGCCAGATCGGCTTGGCTCCGGGAGTCTTCCAGAATCTCCGGCTTGGCTTTGAGATGATAAGCCACCGCGGTCTTGAGGCCGCTAAAGGAGAAAGTGAGCGGCTCCTCGGGGATGCGGGGGCGGGGTAGGGAAAAGGCGGCGGCATTGCCCCGGGCCGCCAGGGCCTCAATGGCCACCCCTCCAGGATAGCCCAGGCGCAGCAGCTTGGCTACCTTGTCGAAGGCCTCGCCGGCCGCGTCATCCCGGCTGCGCCCCAGTAAGGCCATGTCCAGAAAGCCCCGCACGTGATAAAGGTTAGTGTGGCCCCCGGAAACCACCAGACCCACGAAAGGAAAGGAGGGAGGCGTATCCGTTAGGAAGGCCGCCAGAATATGGGCCTCCAGGTGATGCACCCCCACCAGAGGCCGCCTCAAAGTAAAGGCCAGGGCCTTGGCAGAAGCCATGCCGATGACCAGGGCGCCGATGAGGCCGGGCCTCTGGGTCACGGCCAGGGCGTCAAGGTCCGCCAGAGTGACGCCGGCCTGGTCCAGGGCCGCCTGGATTACCGGCAGGATATTTTCCAGGTGGCGGCGGGCCGCCAACTCCGGCACCACCCCGCCGTAGGCGGCATGGAGTTCAAACTGGGTGGCCACCACGTTGGAGAGAATCCGCCGGCCGTCCTCCACCACCGACGCGGCAGTCTCATCGCAGGAGGTCTCGATTCCTAATACTATCATAAGAATTTGGGGATGATGGTTGGGGGAAAGGGCTAAGGGCCACAGGCCCTTACCCCTTCCCCTAAATTTATTCTTCAGGCTCAGGGGCCTCAGGCCCCTGAGCCTGAAGAGTTAAATATTCCCTGATTTTCTCCAGCTTCTTAGGGCCGATGCCGGAGACCTGTTCCAGGTCCTCGACTCGGCGGAAGGGGCCGTGGGATTTACGATATTCAATGATGCGCTGGGCCAGGGCCGGGCCGATGCCCGGAAGGGCGTCCAGGTCTTCCAGGGTGGCCTGGTTGAGGTCAATGGCGAGGCCTAAAGTGAGGAGTAGCGCGCCGCTCATGCGGTCAAGCTGGCAGCGTCCTTCCGGGGTTACTTCCAGCCGGCTGCCGCTAAGAAGTTTGAGGTCTGGGTCTTTCAGGGTGGAGGGGCCACCGGCCTGGCGGCAGACCTCCAGAAGGGTAGGGGGATGGGAAAAGGAATAGACCCCGGGATGGGCCACGGCTCCTTTCACTTCCACAAAGACCAGATCCAGGGTCTTAGCCGGAGGAGGAGGGTAGGGCAGGCCGAAATGGCCGCGCCAGGCCCACAGCAGGAGCAAAGCTGCCCCCAACAGGAGAGCTACTCCCAGTTGGGGGCGGCTGAAGTAAGGCATGCCGTTGATGAGGTCCTTCCAACTGAAATGCAAATGGGATCACTTTTGGAACTCCCCCTCTCCTGGTGGGAGGGGGCAGGGGGGAGCGGGTATAAGTTTATCACCCCCACCCTGACCCTCCCCCATCAAGGGGGAGGGAAATCGAGGGTTCCGGTATGAAGGTGAAATTCGGGGAAACGCACCTTACCCAGACCGCTGCTCGTCTTTAAAGAGCTTGTAATTGATGGCGTCCACCAGGGCTTGCCAGGAGGCCTCGATGATATCGTGGGACACTCCCACCGTGCCCCAGCGGTCATGGGCGTCCCGGGAATCGATCAGGACCCGCACCTTGGCGTCAGTACTGCCCGAGCCGGGTAACACCCGCACTTTATAGTCATCGAGGCGCATCTCCGTCAGGCGAGGATAAAACCGCACCAAAGCCTTGAGCAAGGCGTTGTACAGCGCGTTTACGGGGCCATTGCCGATGGCCGCGGTGTGAACCTCGTGCAGGCCCACCCGCACCCGGATGGTGGCCTCAGGCAGCGGGGGCTCATGCTCCGATTTCTGGTCGATGACCCGGTAGCTCTGCAGCCGGAAGTATTCCCGGTAGTGCCCTCCCATAGCAGCCCGGAGCAGCATCTCCAGGGAGGCCTCCGCGCCCTCGAACTGGTATCCTTGGGATTCCAGGTCCTTGACCTTTTCCAGGGCCACCTTCACACTGCTGGTATGGGGAGCCAGCTCCAGGCCATTTTCCAGCCTCAAGAAATCCCGCACCCTTTTCAGGGCACCCTCCACCTCGCGGTCATGGACGCCAGGCTCAATCTTCAGGTCCTCGGCCTTCATCAGGATATTGATCTTGCCGGACAGGTCGGACACGGGAATATGGCGGAAGTTGCCCACAATATCGGGGTCGATGTGCTCATAAGCCCGGGGGTTGCGCTTTACGGCCGCCGCATGTACCCCGCCTTTATGGGCAAAGGCGCTCTGACCCACATAGGGCTGGTAGCGGTTGGGATGCACGTTGGCCAGCTCATCCACCAGACGGGACACCTCCGTCAGATGTTGAAGATTCTCATCGCTTAAGCAGTCTATCCCCAGCTTGAGCTTCAAATTAGGGATGATGGAGCACAGGTTGGCATTGCCGCAGCGCTCCCCGAAGCCGTTAATGGTCCCCTGGACCTGCTCGCACCCCAGTTCCACCGCGGCGATGCTGTTGGCCACGGCCAGGTCGGAGTCATTGTGGGCATGGATACCCAGGGGAACCCCCGGCAGGCGTTCTTTTACGGCCCTGATGATCTCCATCAAGCTGGAAGTCAGGGTGCCGCCATTGGTGTCGCACAGGACCAGGCAATTGGCCCCGCCGGCCACCGCGGCCTGAAGGGTCTTCAAGGCATACTCCGGGTCATCTTTGAACCCGTCAAAGAAGTGCTCGGCGTCGTAAAACAATTCTTCCACCCGTCCCTTCAGGTAGCTCAGGGAGTGAGTGATGAGTTCCAGATTACGCTCCAAGGTGGTCTGCAACACCTCTTTCACATGGAGGGTCCAGGACTTGCCGAAAATGGTGACCACCGGGGCCCGGCTGAGCAGGAGCTCCTGGAAACCGGGATCGGATTCCGGGGGCCGGTCTTTGTGGTGGGTGCTGCCGAACGCGGCGATGCGAGACCGGCTCAGGTTATAATTGCGAATTTCATCAAAAAATTCCTTGTCCTTGGGGTTGGAGCCAGGCCAGCCGCCTTCCAGATAATGGAACTCCAATTGCGCCAGTTTTCTGGCAATGCGGATCTTATCAGCCAGGGACAGGTTAAAATATTCCGCCTGGGTGCCGTCCCGGAGAGTGGTGTCGTAGATTTTCACGTGGCGCATGGGGCCCCCTTAAGAAGCTGACCGTGGGGGCGGCGGAGACTCCAGCCCAAAGGCGTCATGGAGCACCCGCACCGCCAGCTCGCCATATTTATCTTCAATGACGCAGGAAATCTTGATCTCCGAGGTGCTGATCATCATGATGTTGATGCCCGCCTGGGCCAGGGCTTCGAACATACGGGCCGCCACCCCGGAGTTGTTCTTCATGCCCACCCCCACGATGGAGACCTTGGCGATATGCTCGTCGCTCAAGACTTGCTCCGCCTCGATCTCCCCGGCCACCGGCCGCACCAGCTGCAGGGTCTTTTTCAAGTCGGCCTTGGGCACGGTGAAGGTGAGGTCGGTGTAGCCGTCAATGCTGGTATTCTGAATGATCATGTCCACCACGATATTGGCTTGGGCCACCGGCCGGAAGAGCCGCACTGCGATTCCCGGACGGTCAGGCACCCGGGTCACGGTCACCCGGGCGTCATTCTTGCTGAAGGCTACGCCTGATACCAGAATATCTTCCATTTCTTCATCCTCCGCCGTCACCAGGGTGCCGGGGCTGTCAGTGAAGCTGGAGAGCACTCGCAAAGGCACTTGATAGCGCTTGGCGAAACCCACGGAGCGGATCTCCAGGACCCTGGCCCCCAGGGAGGACAACTCCAGCATTTCGTCATAAGAGATGCGGTTCAGCTTCCGGGCCTTGGGGCAGATGCGGGGATCGGCGGTGTAGACCCCGTCCACGTCGGTGTAGATTTCGCACACATCGGCCTTCAAGACCGCGGCAATGGCCACTGCCGTGGTGTCGGAGCCTCCCCTGCCCAAGGTGGTGATGTTGCCCACTTCGTCCACGCCCTGGAACCCGGCCACGGTGACGACCCGGTTCTTTTTCAACTCTTCCTTAATCCGGGCCGTGTCGATGCCGATTATCCGGGCCCGGCCGTAGGAGCGGTCGGTGTAGATGCGCGCCTGGTGGCTCAGCAGGGAAGCCGCAGGAATGCCCTGGCCCCGCAGGAACATGCTGAAAAGCGAGACCGTGACCTGCTCGCCGGTGGCCAGGAGCACATCCAGCTCCCGGGGGTCGGGGTCGTCAGACAGCTCTCTGGCCAGATTGATGAGGCGGTCAGTTTCCCCGGCCATGGCGGATAGAACCACCACCATGCGGTTGCCGTCCCGCCACCCCCGGGCCACCCGATTGGCCACATTGGCAATCAGATCCGGATTGGCCACCGAGGTGCCGCCATATTTCTGGACGATCAGGGCCACGCGGCTGACTCCCAGAATCTTCCTTGAATTTCTAAAATAATAATTATATCTCAATCTTAAAAAAAAAGAAAGGCATTGACCGCCAGCATCGCCTGCGCCTTAGATGAATTTTTAGATTGACGCTCTGGAACTATTGGTGTTAATAAGAGAAAAAAATCACAAGTAAAAGGAGAGGGATAGATGGCTGCCAAACTGATCAAAGGGGCCGAGGTTGCCGCCCAGATACGCGAGGAATTGAAAAAAGAAGTAGAGGAGCTCAAGGCCAAGCATAACTTAACCCCTGGCTTAGTCACCATCCTGGTGGGGGAGGACCCCGGCTCCGTCAGCTACGTCACGGCCAAGCAGAAAACCTCTTATGAACTGGGGTTCTACTCCATCCAGGACAATCAAAGCCCGGATATCACCGAAGAAGCCCTGCTGGCCTTGATCAACAAGTACAATAAGGACCCCAAGATCCACGGCATCCTGGTACAACTGCCCCTGCCCAAGCACATCGACACCAACAAGGTTTTGTACGCCATCGACCCCAATAAGGACGTGGACGCCTTCCATCCCGTCAACGTCGGCCGCATCTTGATCGGCAACTACGCCTTCCTGCCCTGCACCCCGGCGGGCTGCCAGGAGCTTATCGTCCGCTCCTACGGCGACCCCAAAGGTAAGGAAGTGGTGATAGTGGGCCGCTCCAATATCGTGGGCAAACCCATGGCCGCCATCATGATGCAAAAAAGGGCCGGGGCTAACTCCACCGTCACCGTGATTCACACCGGCACCCCCAAGGAAAAGATCATCGAACACTGCCGCCAGGCCGACATCCTCATCGTGGCCGCGGGCGTACCCAAATACGTTCAGGGCGATTGGGTCAAAGAAGGGGCCTGCGTCATCGACGTGGGCGTCAACCGCATCGGCAAGAGCGAAAAGACTGGGAAGGCCATCCTTTGCGGCGACGTGGACTTCGATTCCGTCTCCGAAAAGGCCGGCTATATAACCCCGGTGCCCGGCGGCGTCGGGCCCATGACCATCACCATGCTCATGAAAAACACCGTCATGGCCGTCAAACTGGCCGCGGGGTTGATTAAGATTTAGGGTTTTAGGAATTTGGGGGAGGGGACTAAGGGGCGCGGGCCCACTTACAATCCTCCCCCAAGCCCCCACCCCCAATCCCTTATGGGAAAAGATAAGAAAGGGGCTGGCGGGGAACTGCGTTCCCCGCCAGCTCCTCATTTTTCCATTAGGCTCGGTGGCACAGGCGCCCTCGCCTGTGCTATGTGACCGGTGAAGGCGGGGCCACTGGCCCCGCCTTCACCGGTCTTGGCTTACGCGGGTTGGGAGGGGGGTGTGGGGGGAGGGCAGGGGCCTCAGGCCCCTGGCCCTCCCCCCACGCTTTCCTTATCCCCTCTCACAAACTGGGGTGTCCTCCGCAGGGCCGGGGGCGCAGATGTCGTCTTCGAAGCAAGTCTTGGAGAAGTCGGCTTCCAGGGGCACGGGGTAGTCCCCGTTGAAGCAGGAGAGACAGAAGGTTTCGGTGTCCATCTGGGTGGCCTGGACCATGCCTTCCAGGCTCTGGTAGCCCAGGTAGTCCAGGCCCAGGAATTGGCGGATCTGCTCCACCTCCTGGGCTGAGGCGATTAACTCCCCTTTACTGGAAAAGTCGATGCCGTAATAGCAGGGAAAGCGGTGGGGCGGGCAGCTCACCAGCAGGCTAACTTCTGTGGCCCCCGCGTCCCGTAAGGCCTTGATCCGGGTGCGGCAGGTAGTGCCCCTGATGATGGAGTCCTCCACCACCACCACCCGTTTGCCCTTGAGGATCTCCCGCACCGGGTTTAGTTTCACCCGAACGGAAAAGTCCCGCATGCTCTGGGTGGGCTGGATAAAGGTCCGCCCCACGTAGTGGTTCCGGATCACCCCCAACTCAAAGGGTATGCCCATAACTCCGGCGTATCCCAGGGCGGCGTAGGTGCCGGAGTCGGGGAAGGGCATCACCAGATCGGCCTGGATGAGGGGATGCTCCCGGGCCAGGGCCGCGCCCAGGCGCTTGCGCACTTGATAGACGCTTTTGCCGAAGATCTGGCTGTCCGGGCGGGCGAAATAGATGAACTCGAAGATGCAGAACCTGGGGGCCACGGGAGGAAATGGTTTATGAGAGTGGAGGCCATGGGCGTCTATAATAATAATCTCTCCGGGTTCCACATCCCGCCAGTAATCCGCCTGCACCAGGTCCAGGGCGCAGGTCTCGGAGGCCACCACCCAGGAGCCGTTTACCTGCCCCAGGCACAGGGGCCGAAAACCCAGGGGGTCCCGGGCGGCAACGACCTTGTCCGCGGTCAGCAGCACCAGGGAATAGGAGCCCCGCAACTGGCTCAAGGCCGCGGTGAGGGACTCCAGCAAATCGCCCCCCCGGTGCCTGGCCATGAGGTGCACGATGATCTCGGTGTCCATGGTGGACTGGAAGATGGAGCCCGCCTCTTCCAGTTGCTGCCGGATCTCCCGGGCGTTGGTGAGGTTGCCGTTGTGGCCGATGGCCAACATCTGGCCGCCGTGCTGCACCACGAAGGGCTGGGCATTAATCAGCAAGGTGGAGCCGGTGGTGGAGTAGCGCACGTGGCCGATGGCCAGATGACCGGGCAGTCGCTCCAGCACGGTCTGGTCAAAAACCTCGGGGACCAGCCCCAGGCCGCGGTGCTGGCGCACCCGGCAGCCATCTCCGGTGACGATGCCGCAGGATTCCTGGCCCCGGTGCTGCAGGGCATAGAGGCCGAAGTAGGTAAGCCGCGCCGCCTCGGGGTGGCCGTAGATGCCAAAGACGCCGCAGTGTTCCCGGGGGCGGTGGCAGGCCGGGTTTTCGGTTTTCGGTTTTCGGTTTTCGGTGAATCTCATTGGCCCTTCACCAAATCTTGCAGCACATCTATTTTCTAGGTTAAATCATTTCTCAACAGAAATCGACTACAAGTTGCAGAGATTGTTTATAGGCCCTGGCTCATAGAAGCTGAAGGAGATCGTTTAGCGTTAAACCGCTTTCTCGAATAAGGTGTCTCAGGGTTCCCTTGGCGATTTCTTTATGATCCGGGATGGTGAGACGACGGTGGGCGGGGACTGGTGACGGAGAATGATATGGCTCCCTTCCTGGTGATCGAAGAGGTATCCCACTTGAGCCAGCGCCTTGACTAATTGGCGCCCGGACACCACCGGCAGCCTGGTCATACCGCCACTTCGACGATCTCTTCGGTTATCGGCGGCGGTATGGGTTCGCCATGCTTTTTCAGGCTCTCCAAGTAGCCGGTGATGGCTTCTTTAATATTAGCCTGAGCTTCCTGCCGGGTTGCTCCCTGGGAGATGCAACCAGGCAAGGCCGGACAATGGGCCACAAAGACGCCGTCTTCATCCTGCTCGATAATTACCCGGAATTTCATAAGACCTCCCAGGCTGCCAGCGGCTGCTCGAACAACTTAGTTGTGGGGCGGGCATTGCCCCGCCTTTAAAAATATGCGATGGGCAATGCCCACCCTACATAACTACAGATCAGCCACAGTGCAGTTTTTAGAGTTACCATCAATAATCCGTTTCCCAAAATTTAAGCAGTGCTCAATTGCTTCTTCTTTGCTTTTGAATATATTCGATGCACTGAACTTTCTTTCAACCCAGTGGTCTCCTTTGTCTTTTCCAATGTATAAATCAATTGACCATTCATCCGATTCGGTTAAATGTAATGGAGCCGGCATAATTTTGTACCCCTTATAACAAATCTCGTTCATATTTTTCTCCTTAATCGATAGTAATATCTCATTTCTTTAATCCCCATATTTCGAAAATATTATATAAAATAATAACCCAACATATAACTAAACTGAAATATTCTTTTTCGTAAAATAATCTTTTGTTTTTGTTACAATTATATATATTTGGAGCAACAATAGCAAAGTAGGGCGGGCACTGCCCGCCTTTAAAAATTTCCGGTGGGCAATGCCCATCCTAAGATTATTGTAACATTTTGAGTGACTTTTATTTTTTCCCTTTTCAAGCAATTTCTTTTTCCTAGTTCTCAATTTCCAGAAGGCGCATCGCATCTTCAATGGTAATGAGAGCACTCCGGATTTCATCTCTCAAAATTTCAAGCTCCAGCCCCGTAGGGTACGCACCGCGCACCAGCATTTTCTGCCCGCCTCTGAGAATATGCGGTGGGCGGTGCCCACCCTACTTGGCTGGTTTCGCAGGCTGAAGCCTGCGGCTACATTTAATTACCTCTTGCCGTGCGCTTTCCCGCTGCCGTGCCCCGAGCCACCATCTCATGATACTCCTGGAGGCTCTTAACTTCAAGTTTGCCGCGTTTCATGGCCCGGATGGCGTCCAGGGTGGCCCGAGCCGCGGCCAGGGTGGTGGTATAAGGAATATTGTACTCCAGGGCCCCCCGCCGGATGGAAAAAGAATCCCCGGAGGTGTAGCGACCCTCCGGGGTATTGATCAACAGGGCGATTTCCTGGCTCTTAATGCGGTCAATGATGTGGGGCCGCCCTTCCCGGACCTTGAAGACCTCGGTGACCTTAAGGCCCTGGTCTCTCAGACACGCGGCAGTGCCCCGGGTGGCAAAGAGCCGGAACCCCTCCTTCTCAAAGCCCTGGGCCAGGGCCACCGTCAGGGGCTTATCCGGGTCCTTGACGCTGAACAGCACCCCGCCGCTGAGGGGCAGGATTTGCCCGGCAGCCAGTTGCGACTTGGCAAAAGCCAGGCCAAAGTCCTCGTCCAGCCCCATCACTTCGCCGGTGGAGCGCATCTCCGGCCCGAGCATGGGGTCCACGCCGGGAAAGCGCTTGAAGGGAAAGACCGACTCCTTCACGGCAAAATAGGGAGGCTCGATTTCTGCCGTAAATCCGAGCTCATCCAGAGTATGACCCAGCATCACCTTGGTGGCCAGCTTGGCCAGGGGCACGCCGGTGGCCTTGCTCACAAAGGGCACGGTGCGGGAGGCCCGGGGATTGACCTCCAGGACGTACACCTGCCCATCCTTCACCGCAAACTGGATGTTGAGCAGCCCCACCACCCCCAGCTCCTTTGCCAGGGCCCGGGTCTGCTCTTTGATCTCCTCCTGGATGGTTCGGGGCAGGGAATAGGGAGGCAGCACGCAGGCGGAATCCCCGGAATGGATGCCGGCCTCTTCGATGTGCTCCATGATGCCGGCGATGACGGTGCGCCGGCCGTCGGAGATGGCGTCCACATCCACCTCGATGGCGTCCTCCAGGAATTTGTCAATGAGGATGGGGTGATCCGGCGACGCCTCCAGGGCCCAATTCATAAAGTTGACCAATCCCGCATCATCCGCCACAATCTGCATGGCCCGCCCTCCCAGCACATAGGAGGGCCGGACCAGCACGGGGTAGCCGATCTGATGGGCAATGGTCAGGGCCGCGTCCACGCTGGGTGGCGGTATCATTGGGAGGCTGTTTCAAGCCCAACTTGTTTAACAGTTGCTTGAACAGTTTCCGGTCTTCGGCCCGGTCGATGGCCTCCGGCGAAGTGCCCAGGATGCGGGCCCCGGCCCGGCCCAGGGGCACCGCCAGGTTCAAGGGGGTCTGGCCCCCGAACTGGAGGACCAGTCCCCGGGGCTGTTCCCCGGCCACGATGTTCAGCACGTCTTCCCGGGTCAGAGGCTCGAAATAGAGTTTGTCAGAGGTGTCGTAGTCCGTGGACACCGTCTCGGGATTGGAGTTCACCATGATGGATTCGATCCCCAATTCCTTCAGGGCGAAGGAGGCCTGGCAGCAGCAGTAATCGAATTCGATCCCCTGGCCGATGCGGTTGGGGCCGCTCCCCAGGATCATCACTTTGTCCCGGGCGGTCTTGCGGGACTCATCCTCCCATTCATAGGTGGAATAAAAATAAGGGGTATAGGCCTCGAACTCCGCGGCGCAGGTATCCACCAGCTTGTAGACCGGCTTAATCGCGTAGTCCTGGCGCAGGGCGGCCAGGCGCTCCTCGGAGCCACCCCAGAGATAGGCCAGCTGCACGTCGGAAAAACCGTATTCCTTGGCCCGGCGCAGCATCTCCGGCAACTGCTCCTGGCCCCGCCCCTGGCGCAGGAGCACCCCAAAGGCGGCCAGCTCGTCGGAGAAGGCCACCAGGTCCCGAATCTGGTGGAGAAACCAGGGGTCGATGCGGGTGAGGTCATAGACTTCGTTCATACTCAGGCCGGTCCGGAAGGCCTGGCGCAGGTAGAAGAGGCGCTGGGAATTGGGGACGCGCAGCTTGGCCCGCAGTTGCTCCGGCGGCAACTCCGGCAGGTCTCGGCCGTCCGCGCCCAGGCCGAAGCGGGAGATCTCCAAAGAGCGCACACCCTTCTGCAAGGCCTCCTTAAAGGTGCGGCCGATGGCCATCACCTCTCCCACCGACTTCATGGAGGTGGTCAGCAAATCCTCGGCCCCCGGGAACTTCTCAAAGGCCCAGCGGGGAATCTTGACCACGCAATAATCAATGGTGGGCTCAAAGGAGGCGTAAGTCTCTTTGGTGATGTCATTGGGAATTTCGTCCAGAGTGAAGCCCACGGCCAGCTTGGCGGCAATCTTGGCAATGGGGAAGCCCGTGGCCTTGGAGGCCAGGGCCGAGGACCGGGACACCCGGGGGTTCATCTCAATGACCACCATCTCCCCGGTCTTGGGGTTGATGGCAAACTGGATATTGGAGCCACCGGTCTCCACGCCGATCTCCCGCATGATCCAGATGGCCGCATCCCGCATGGCCTGATATTCCCGGTCCGTCAGGGTCTGGGCCGGGGCCACGGTGATGGAGTCCCCGGTGTGCACCCCCATGGGATCCAGATTCTCAATGGAGCAGATGATCACCACGTTGTCCTTAAAGTCCCGCATCACCTCCAGCTCGAATTCCTTCCAGCCCACCACCGACTCTTCCAACATGATCTCGCGGATCATGCTGGCGTCCAACCCCTGGGCGGCCAACTCTTTTAAATCCTCCAGGTTATAGGCGATGCCCCCGCCGGTGCCCCCCAGGGTGAAACTGGGGCGCACGATGATGGGATAACCCACCTCCGGCGCCGCTTCCAGGGCTTCCCTAAGATTCCGGACAATGGCGCTTCTCGGCACCCGGAGATTGATGTTGGCCATGGCGGCCTTGAACAACTCCCGGTCTTCGGCCTTTTTAATCACCTCGGGACTGGCCCCGATCATCTCCACCCCGTATTTCTCCAGGATGCCGGTCTCCGCCACCGCCACCGCGCAATTGAGCCCGGTCTGGCCCCCCAAGGTGGGCAGCAAGGCATCGGGCCGCTCCTTCTCAATCACCTGGCACACCATCTCCGGGGTAATGGGCTCAATATAGGTGCGATCCGCCATCTCCGGGTCGGTCATGATGGTGGCCGGATTGGAGTTGATCAGGACCACCTCATAGCCCTCTTCCCGCAGGGCCTTGCAGGCCTGGGTGCCGGAATAATCGAACTCGCAGGCCTGGCTGATGATGATGGGGCCTGAGCCGATGATCAGTATCTTTTTTATATCTGTCCGCTTGGGCATAGTTTTATCGGGAGATCAGTGTTAGAGGAGGGGGCCAAGGGCCTCCACAGGCGAGACGCCTGGGCCACCAGCCCTTACCCTCCGCTGTTTCCCACATCTGGAAACCGCGGCTATCAGTAATATTATTCCTTCAGGGGGAAGATGACTACTAGATTTTTGCTACCCTCCCGGGGAGGAAATGCGCTTTTGGCCAGCCAACCCTGAACTTGTTCTCAGCCCCAAGTAAAATCCCCACGCCCTGAAAATTCCTCCTAGGGAGATATCATCTTCCCCCGGAAGGTTGATGGCTGGGGGCGGGAACGGTGGGAGGCACATAAATTATGACATCCTCCGGCCTCCGCATGAGTTCCAAAGGAGGCAAGGCCGTCAACCCTCCCGGAGGCTGAAACAGAGCGCTGTCCGGCACTCCGGTGTCCATCAGCTTCTTAAGCATGGTAAGATCTGCCGGGGTGATGGGCCGGCCCAGCCGGGGCTGCTGGTCCCGGATGACCTCGGTAAACTGCATGGGCTCCAGGATAAGCAGGGCCGGGATCTGCGGGATGCTGGAATTCACGCCCAGGAGGCCCTGGATCAGGTAGATCAGGGTGGAGTTGGGCTTGAGCAGCGTGTACCATTCCGTGCCTCTAACCCCCGTCACCGCGGTGACGGTCTCCACAATGAAGTCAGGCTCTTGGAGCTGCAAGTGGCGGGTGACCACCAGGTGCATCAGGCCCTTGAAGAACCTGAGGGTGGCCCGGCGGACCTGGCTTCCCGGGTCAAAGACATAATCCGCCACGGCCAGGCGGCTCTCCGGGGCCAGGGTCATGAGCGAATCGTCCACAAACTGCACCTGGGCCTTGGCTTTGGCCTTGGTGCGGATCACGTCTCCCGGCTCCACGCCGTCCTGGAGCTTGACGGGGATGCCCGGAGTCTTTCCCTGCTTCAGGACGTCCACCTGACCCTGCACCATGACGAAGCGGCCCACCACCGCCGCCGTAGCTTTTAAAGGCAGGACCAGAGCCAAAACCAGAAACGCGACCACGGCCAACAGGCATTTCCGCTTCATTCGGTTCTCTCCCCGTTATTCAGGATATCCTAACGCCCGGCTCAGGGAATTTTCTGAGGCGGAAACCAGCCCCTACTATTCCCCTAAGCTCATTTCCACCCTCAGAACAGCCGATTATCTTCTTGAGGCCGTGAGCCGCCGGTTAAGCCGCCTGACCTCTTTAATCCAGACTTTAACCCTTCGTCAGGGCAAAATCGCCTCGCCTGGGGCGTTACAGAGAGTCATTTTTTCTGGCAGCTTCCCTTTCGGTTGAAGTTCCGGCTAGATGGCCATTATGTAGGAAAATTATAATACCAGTCGCAAGAAATCATCGAAGAGGTAATCGGCATCATGGGGGCCGGGGCTGGCCTCCGGGTGGTACTGGACGGAGAAGGCCCGAAGCCTGAGGTGACGCAGGCCCTCCAGGGTGCCGTCATTGAGGTTGAGGTGGGTCAACTCCACTTCCGGGTCGGGGATGGACTCCAGGTCCACGGCAAAGCCGTGATTCTGGGAAGTGATCTCCACCCGGCCGTTGAGCAGATTCTTCACCGGCTGGTTGGCTCCCCGGTGGCCGAACTTGAGCTTGAAGGTGCGCCCGCCCAGGGCCAGGCCCATGAGCTGGTGGCCCAGGCAGATGCCAAACACCGGTTTAGACCCCAGGCACTGCCGGACATTGTCGATGGCGTAGGTGACCGCGGCCGGGTCCCCGGGGCCGTTGCTCAAGACGATCCCCACGGGATTGAGCTTAAGCACTTCCTGGGCGGGGGTGGTGGCGGGAAGGACCAGGACTTCCAGCCCCCTTGCTTTTAACTTCCTGATAATATTAAATTTTACGCCATAATCGTAAAGCACCACCTTTTTGCCGGGGCGCTTAGCCCACAGGGTCTTAAGGTCCACAGGCTCATCCGGGTCCTCTATTTGAGGCCACCAGTAAGGCTGGCGGCAGGTGACCAGGGGCACCAGGTCCAGGCCCGCCATGCTGGGAAGTTCCCGGGCCCGGCGCACCAGGGAGGCGGGGTCCAGATCCAGGGTGGAAACGAGGCCCCGCATGGCCCCCACTTCCCGCAACCTCTTGGTGATGGCCCGGGTATCAAAGCCCTCCACCCCCAATTTGCCATTAGCCTTCAGGTAAGAGGCGAGATTCTCCTGGGAACGCCAGTTGGAAGGGTAGGGGTGGTACTCCTTGACGATGAACCCCTCCACCTGCACCCCCTGGGATTCCAGATCCTCGTAATTGATGCCGTAGTTGCCCATCAAGGGATAAGTCATGGTGACAATCTGGCCCTTATACGAAGGATCCGTAAGGATCTCCTGGTAGCCGGTCATGGCGGTGTTGAACACCACTTCGCCCGCGGCCTCTCCCGGGCCGGTGAAAGACCGCCCCTCGAGTACCAAACCATCTTCCAGCGCCAACAATGCCTTCAAAGCAGACCTCAAAACCTACTATTTCCTTATAATTATATACCACCGGGAGCCATAACGGCTAATTTTTTGAGATGCGGGGGGAGGGCCAGGGACCTGAGGTCCCTGCCCTCCCCCCGCACCCCCCTCCCAACCCGCGTAAGGGCGGGAGAAGGCGGGGGGTGCCCGCCTTCCCCCGCCAAAAATGAATGAACTCATGAGGTTGGGGGAGAGAGCAGGGGTCTAGGACCCCTGGCCCTCTCCTGTAAACATCTCCACAATCAACTGGGCCTGGCGGCGGGCGGCGCCCTGGTGGGCGGCTAGGGCGGATCGGGCCTTGGCGCCCAGGCCCTTTCGGGTTTCGGGATGATCCAGGAGGTTTTGGGCCGCCGCGGCAAGGGAAGAGGCGTCGTGAACCATGATCCCGGCCCCGACCTCTTCCAGGATGGCCTGGGCCCAGCGGAAGTTATCCAGGTGAGGGCCATAGATGGGGGCCAAAGCCCAGGCGGCTGGTTCCAGGATGTTTTGACCCCCGTGGGGCACCAGGCTGCCGCCGACGAAGGTCAGGTCGGCCAGGCTATAAAGGGTAAAAAGTTCACCTATGGTGTCAATTACTATCACCGGATGGCACCGGGTTTCCCGCCCAGATTTGAGATCGGTCCATAAATGGAAGGGCAGACCACGCTGGCCGAGAAGGCGGCCTACCTCGGAAGCCCGTTCAGGATGGCGGGGAGCCAGGATGAGCAGGAGGGTAGGGTAGGCTCCCCGGAGTTCTTGGTAAACTGTTAGGACGATTTCCTCCTCTCCGGAATGGGTGGAAGCCGCCAGAAAAACGGGCCTATCTTGCCGGGCTACTAGATTTATTAATGAGGAAACCAAGGGTGAGCCTGGCTCTCCGGCCTTTGCTCCCCCATCCATATCCCAAGCCTTAAGCAGGCGATCGCATTTCAGGTTGCCGGTGAGGTGCAGCCTGGAGGGCGAGATGCCCAACTGCCGAAATCGTTCATAATCCTGAGTAGAGCCGGCGTTAATAAGTTCATAAATATTAATAATATCATTGAGATATCGTTTATATTTAAGATATCTTCTGAAGGATCTCTCTGAAAGGCGGGCATTGGTCAGGGCCAGATGTACCCCCCGGCGATGGGCCTGGGTCAGGAAGTTGGGCCAGATTTCCGACTCCAAAGCGACGAAGAGCTGGGGACGCAAGTGATTCAAATAGTGGGAGACGGCCCAGGGCAGATCAAGGGGGAAGTAGCAGACCTGGGCGCCCAAGGGGAGAAAATTGGCCCGAGCCACTGCCTGGCCGGTTTCGGTGCCAGTGGTGATGGTAAACGCGGCTTGGGGCAGGAGGGCCTTGAGTTCCTGCACCAGGGGAACGGCAGCCAGGATTTCCCCCACGGAGACGCCGTGCAGCCAGATGCGGGGCTCTCCCGAGGGGGGCGGGCCCGGCAGTCTTAGGCCCAGCCGGGACAGGAAGCTTTCCCCTCGGCCCCGGGATTTGAGATGACAGTAAAAATAAGGCCAGCCCACCAGGCCGGCCAGGGCGCTCAATCCTTGATATATCTTTAAATAAAAGGGGTTACCAGCCAAAATTAAGATATCTTCTTAGATCTTTGGGACAGCCACGCCTGGCGCTCTTTAAGATAGTCGGCCAGGATTTGGGCGTGATCAAAGGCCAGTTGTTCCGGCAAATTTGGCGGGGAAAAGATTGCGATCCCCCGGGCGTCGTCACCGGCCCGGGGGATGCCGTGGCCCCGAGCTACAAAGACGGTGGTGATGGTGTGTTGCCGGGGGTCCCGCTTGGGGTCGGAGTAGACATGGAATTGCCCCCAAAGGGTCACCTTCAGGCCGGTTTCTTCCTGGGCCTCCCGCCGGGCCGCGGCCTCTAAAGATTCGCCGTATTCCACAAACCCGCCCGGCAGGGCCCAGCCAAAGGGATATTTGCCGCGCTCAATTAACACCAGACCCTGATCATGGAACTCAATGATAATATCCACGGTGGGCACCGGGTTGCGATGGCGGCGGGTGACATGCCCACAGCGAGGGCAGATTTCTTCTACCGGCATATTTTAGTTTACATAATATATATTATCAGACGTTATTCCCATTAGTCGTGGAATTCGCGTTTAATGAACTTTTTGAGATCCTGATAGTTTACCGCCACAATGCGCCAGTCGCCCCCGGGTTGGCGACGCATGGTAAAGCGCAAAGGATCTCCAGTTTTGGGATCATGGAACGTTACCTGAGCCTCATCATCCTGGACTTTAATCTTGGCCAGGGTCACCGCGGCCGTGAGGCCCAAAATTTGAGAATTATCCAAATTTAATAAATGTGTTTCGATGGCGTCCCTGATCTGCCTCTCGAAAGTTTCGAAGAGTTTGGGCAACAGTTGGCGGGCAAATTTCTGTCCGAGACGCTGGGCCAATCTGGTCCATTCGTCTGCCTCCTGATTATCCTTGGAATTCAGGTCCTTAGTGGAAGATTGCACTATATTATTGAAAATCTCTTTAAGATCCAAATACTTAAAGAAATTCTGCATGTCCTTGGTCTGGAGGGAGAGCACCATCTGCTGGAGGGCATAACGGGGAGAGTTGACCCAGCGCCAATACAGGCCGCCAGCCAGAATGGCGCCCAGTACTAAGACGGCCAAGACAATTACTGCAGTGCGTCGCGGCATGCCTACTCCTTATGGGTTGGCTTTGCGGTCTACCTGCGATAGATTAGTATAATATATCTGCCTGGCTGAATCGAGGCTATGATATCAGAGAAATTAGTATCCCGGCACCCCCTGGATAACGGCCTTTCCCTGGAATTCTGGGACCTGTCCCGGCCGACGGCGGGAGACCGCTGCCAAGTAGTCCTGGAAGCCAGGATTAGAGTACCTATCATCGCCGCCCATCTCACGCCGGATTTGCGCCCCATCCTGGAGGAGGTGGTTAAAACCCTGGGGCGAGAGATCACCTTTTCCCAGAAGGAGGCGAGCAATTTCGTCGCGGTTACAGAAGTGACTGATATTATAAAAGAAATAGAGGGGAGGTTTCTTTCTGATCTCTCCCCCTACCTGGGCCATCGCAGTTTTCCAGGCAGATTTATCCGAAAAACCTATACAGAACATCAAGAAAAGCGGCGTTGGCGCCACTCCTAAGGTCCGTGAGGATGGGGGCAAGGCCCCGGGGCCCCTGCCCTTCCCGGTCCTCCCTCCCGGCTGGGGGAAGTTTGGCGGATGAAGCTGAAGCCGTTAGGGCCGTCAAAAATTACAGGATGGGGAAAGCTTGAGGAGGGCTGAAGCCTTGCGGCCCTTAGCCTTTAGCCCAAATAGACGAGGGCTTGGCCCATCCCCAGGCAATGTAGCAAAAAGCCCCAGAGCACCGCAATGGAAAAGTATCGGATCGGAGAAGTGGATTTGCCCGCGGTGCGCCTGACTGCCAAGGGAGTCAGGTGGCAGCGCACCGGGCACCCCTGGGTCTACCGGGATGATCTGGCCGGCGAGCCTAAATTGCCGGCCGGGGAACTGGTGGCGGTGCTGGGCCCGGGGGAGCGTTTTCTGGGACAGGCCTTTTACAGCGCGGCTTCCCGCATCGCCCTGCGGTTTGTCACCCAGGGGGAGGAAAGGGTGGATGGCTCTTTTTGGGAGGAGCGTCTTAAACGCGCCCTTAGATATCGCCGGCGGGTAGTTAAGGATACTGATGGCTATCGCTTGGTCTACGGCGAGGCCGACGGCTTTCCGGGATTGGTAGTGGATTGCTATGCCAGTCATCTGGCCTTACAGACCCAGCATCACGGCATGGAGCGCCGCCTGCCCGAGATTATTGAACTTTTGACCGCCTGCCTTTCTCCCCCCTCCATTACCCTGCGCCATGATAGCGAGATGCGGGGCCTTGAGGGCCTTCCCCTGGAGGTCAAGACAGTTCGAGGAGAATTGCCCCCCCAGGTTGAGGTGCGGGAAGGCGGGGTCTGTTTGGGGGTGGACATCCTTAAGGGACAGAAAACCGGACTCTTTTTAGACCAGCGGGAGAACCGGCTGGCCGCCGTGGCCTGGTCCCGAGGGGAAGTCCTGGACGCCTTCGCCTATCAGGGCGGCTTTGCCATGCATCTGGCTTCCCGGGCCCAGCGGGTCACCCTGGTGGAGAGTTCCGAGGCGGCCCTGGCCCAGGCGCAGGATAATGCCCGTCGCAACGGCCTGAATAACCTGGAAATGGTTAAGGAAAATGTTTTCTCTTTCTTAAAGACCGCGGTGAGGAAAGGACGGCGCTTTGACCTGATCGTCCTGGACCCCCCGGCCTTTGCCAAGAGCCGCCGGGACCGCCCGGGGGCGCTTAAAGGCTACAAGGAGATCAACCGCCGGGCCTTTCAGCTCCTGAAGCCGGGAGGTGTCCTTATCACCAGCTCCTGCTCCTACAATTTGAGCGAAGCCGAGTTCTTGGAGATCGTGCGCCTGGCGGCCGCGGAGACGGGGCGCCAGGCCCGCCTGGTGGAGCGCCGGGGGGCGGCCCGGGATCACCCTGCCCTCCTGTCCCTCCCTGAAAGCCTCTATTTGAAATGTTTTATTTTGGAAGTTGAGTAGGGGGGAAGAGGGCTAGGAGCTTCCTCGATGCCTTTGAATAGCGCCTGTCGCCTCAAATTTAGGTTGGGAAGGTGAAAAACCAGGGAAACGTAGGGGCGACCCGGCGGGTCGCCCTTACCCCAATGCTGCCCCGATTGACTCCTCTCGCGCCTTCCAATAAAATGCAGCCATGCTGGTATTTTTTGCCAGGGCAGGAATTATGGCGCTGTTGTTTTCTTGGCTGGCAGGAGCGCTTTGCGCGGCCGTGGAGCCGGGTCCCCCCCCTCATCCCCAGTTACTGGAGCCTTCCCGGGCTCCCGCGGCCGCCAAAATCCTGAACCAGGTGGCCTTGGCTTACGATCCCCAGATGTCTGAGGCGGACCGGGAGCGGGATTTTCTCGGCAAAGTGTCTCAGGCCAAGGAGCATGCTGGGGCTGGGGAAGCTGAAAGAATTGCGCCAGCAAACCCTGGCCCTGGTTAAGGCGGGGGAGGAGATCTCCTGGGAGGAGTTGCGCCGCCGCCGCTGGCCCCAGGGGGATCAGGTGGGGGTTACCTTGAGGGTGCCCGTCTGGGTGCCGGCCCGGGCCAAGAAGGTGCCCACCTACTGCGGCTTCGAGAAGAAGTGGCAAGACGTGGCCCTGACCACGCCCCGGCCCTGCGGCTATGTCTGGTTCGCCCCCACCTTAAGCGAAATCAATGACAAGGCGCGGTACCGCCCGGAAGTAATCCAGGTGGAGGTAAACAGCAAGTTCGCCCCCTTTGCCGCGCTGCTGCTGGAATATATCTTCCGGGAAGGCTACTATGAGGTGGCCAAACGGGTGCCTCTGCTGGCGGTGCGGGGCGGGGAGGACACCTATGCGGCCAGCGCTGCCTCTGGACCCGTGGCGGTGGAATGCCTGAGCTTTGCGGACGAAGAGGGAAGTTCCCTGGAGGCCACCGTGGCCCAATGCGCCTACGACAGCATGGCCGAGATTTACCACGGCCGCCACGCCCCTTCCTCCAACCATCGCCTGGGACTGGCCCTGGATCTCAATGATTTTAATTTCAAGGGGGTGGTGGATGGAGTCCCCAACCCCATCAGCCGGGCCTCCCGGCAGTATAACCGGGACGCCATGCACAGATTAGACGCGCGCCAGATGCCGGCCTGGGTTCTACCGGGCCGCCAAGTGGCTGGGCCTGCGCCTGCCCCAGGAATGGATCTACTTCGGCTATTTCACCGACTGGGAACACGTGGACGTGGGGACATCGAAAGGGGGAGGAGAAAGATAGTTGTGGGGGAGGGCCAGGGGACTTGAAGTCCCTGCCCTCCCCCCACGCCCCCCTCCCAACCCGCTTAAGTAGCCGGAGGAGGCGGGGCCATTGGCCCCGCCTCCTCCGGCTAAATCAAACTTAAGGGATTGGGGGTGGGGGCTTGGGGGAGGATTGTAAGTGGGCCTGCGCTCCTTAGCCCCCTCCCCTAAACAACCTCCAAAAGGCTTCTATGTTACAGGATTTTATTCGATCGCTGCGGGAGGCTGCGGAATATCGCGATATTCTCAGTCATTACCGCTATTTGGCTGCTGAGCCGGTGAAGTATGATATCGGGGAGGCTTCTCTGCCTGCGCCCCTGGCCCAGGCCCTGGAGCGTTTGGGGATTTCCCGGCTGTATCGCCATCAGGGGGAGGCCCTGGCCGCCATTCGCCAGGGGCACCATTTGCTGGTGGCCACCCCCACGGCCAGCGGCAAGACCCTGATCTACAATCTGCCGGTTCTGGAGGCGCTGTTTAAGGATCCCCAGGCACATGCTCTTTATCTCTTTCCCTTAAAGGCCCTGGAGCAGGATCAGCTCAAGGCCTTGCGGGAGTTGGACGGAGCCCTACCCTCCCCCATGCTGGCGGCCGCCATCTATGACGGGGACACGCCGCCGGCCCAGCGTCAGGCCCTCAAAGCCAATCCGCCCCACATCCTCATCAGCAACCCGGACATGCTGCATCTGGGCCTGCTCCCCTATCACGCCTCCTGGGCGTCCTTTTATGCCCGCCTCAAGTTTGTGGTGATCGATGAGGTCCACACCTATCGGGGCATTTTGGGCAGTCACCTGGCCCAGGTGCTCCGGCGCCTGAGGCGCATCTGCGCCTATTACGGCTCGACGCCCCAGTTTCTGCTGTCTTCGGCCACCATCGCCCAACCCGAGAATTTCATCCAAAAATTGACCGGGCTGGAAGTGAAGATTATCGCCGAAAGCGGCGCGCCCCAGTCCGGGCGGCATTTTATCTTTCTTAATCCCCCGATGGGCGCGCCCACCATGGCGAGCCAAATCTTTGCCCAGGCCATCAGCCAGGGGCTGGCTACCATTTGCTTTACCCAGGCCCGCAAGCTCACCGAGTTGATCCATCTGTGGGCCCTGCGCCTGGTGCCTGGGATGCGCAAATATATCAGCTCTTACCGGGCCGGGTTTTTGCCGGAGGAACGCCGGGAGATCGAACGGAGCCTGGCCAGCGGCAAGATGCGGGGGGTGATCTCCACCAGCGCCCTGGAGATGGGGATCGATATTGGCGGTTTGGATGTCTGCATCCTGGTGGGCTATCCCGGCACCATGGTCACCACCCGGCAGCGCGCCGGCCGGGTGGGCCGCCAGGGCCGGGACTCCCTCATCGTCCTGGTGGCCCAGGCCGACGCCCTGGATCAATATTTCATCAAGTATCCGGACGAGTTCTTCGGGCGGCCCCTGGAGGCCGCGGTGGTGGACCCGGACAACCCCTTCGTGGTTAAGGCCCACCTCCCCTGCGCGGCCCAGGAGTTGCCGCTCCACCTCGATACCGAAGCTTTCTTCGATCTTGAGGCCCATGCGCCGGTCCTTAAGGAACTGGCTCAAGAAAGGCACCTGCTTTTGAGCGCCTCGGGCCGGGCCTGGTTCGCCCGCTCCCGCTTCCCTCAGAAGGAAGTGAATATCCGGGGCGTGGGCGAGAGCTACGCCATCTTCCAGGAGGGCAAGAGGAGGCCTTTGGGCTCCATTGACGGCCACCGCGCCCTGAGGGAGTGCCACCCCGGCGCAGTTTATCTCCACAAGGCCCAGACCTGGGGGGTAGAGCGCCTGGACCTCACCCGGCGCAACGTCTGGGTGACCCCCATGGAGCCCAATTATTTCACCCGCATTCAGACGGATAAAGAGACGGAAATCCTGGAGGTGCTGGAAAGCCGGCGGATAGCCAACTTTACCGCCTATACCGGGCACCTCAAGGTCACGGAACGCCTCCTGGCTTATGAAAAAAGGCGACTCCCGGGCCAGGAATTAATGGGCGTGGTCTCCCTGGACCTGCCCCCCCAAATCTTCGAGACCGTGGGCATGTGGCTGGAGATCCCGGACGCGGTGAAGGCTGCCGTCTATCAGGCCGAGGGCCATTTTATGGGGGGCATCCACGCCCTGGAGCATGCCCTGATCAGTATGTTTCCGCTGTTTGCCCTGGCGGACCGCTACGATATCGGGGGCATCTCTCACCCCTCCCACCCCCAGGTAGGCCGGGCGGCCATCTTTATTTATGACGGTTATCCCGGCGGGGTGGGCCTGGCCGCCCGGGCCTATGAGATCCTGGAAGATCTCCTGAAGCGTACCCAGGAACTCATGGCCGCCTGCCCCTGCGAGGACGGCTGTCCCTCTTGCATCCATTCCCCCAAATGCGGCTCGGGCAACAAGCCCCTGGACAAAGAAGCCGCACTGAAGATCGCCGAGCTGCTCCTGGGATTGGAGGACCTTTCCCAGGAAGCGCCCGTGGGCCTGGAGGTGGCGGAGCCTGCCCCCCCACCCTACTCCGAACCCGCCTTCGGACCGGTCCCCTGGCTGCAAACCCGGAGGTTGGGGGTTCTGGACCTGGAAACCTGCTGCTCTGCGGACGAGGTGGGGGGGTGGGGCCAGTGCCACCGCATGGGGGTATCCCTGGCGGTGCTCCGGGAAACTAGGCCGGAGCGGGTCACGGTTTACCGGGAAGGCGATCTGGAGCGCCTGGGCCAGCGCTTGCAGGAATTGGACCTGATCATCGGCTTTAACTTGAAGCGCTTTGACTACCAGGTGCTGCAGCCTTACACCAGGGTAAAACTGAGCGCCCTGCCCACCCTGGACATCCTGGAAGAGGTGCACGCCATTTTGGGACACCGTATTTCCCTGGACCATCTGGCGGAAAAAACCCTGGGAGAAAAAAAGCTAGGAGACGGCCTCCTGGCCCTGGAACTTTATGCCGCCGGCAAGTGGGAGGAGCTGGAATCTTACTGCCGCCGTGATGTGCACCTGACCCACCGCCTCTTTGAATTCGGGGCCCATCAGGGCTATCTCCTCTACCAACACCGCCAGGGCAGCCTGGTGCGCCTCCCGGTGGACTGGCGCGAAGAGAGGTTCTTCCCGAAATGATTGTGGGGGGAGGGCCAGGGACCTGAGGTCCCTGCCCTCCCCCCACACCCCCCTCCCAACCCGCAGAAGGGCTTGGAAAGGCGGGGCCTATGGCCCCGACTTTCCAGCCATTCTCTAACCCTGTAAGGGGTTGGGGGAGGGAGCTTGAGGGAAGGGGCAGGGGTCTGCGACCCCTGGCCCCCTCCCTCAAGATGACTTTTTCAGAGGTCTTCTTAATGTTCTGGTGTTCTGGCGGATTGAGGCTGGCGCCTCCAATCCGCTCTCATAAATGGGTGGTGCGCATTGCCAATTTTAGGTTTTTAATCTTTTTACCGAAAACAAAAACTGAGAACCGAAAACCATTTTTCTTTGCCCTTTAGGCGGGGTTGTTTTATCATGCAGCGAATAATTTCATGAAAGGGGGCACAATGAATCGACAGAGCAAACTGTTGGCCCTGGGTTGTTGCATCGCGTTAATTTTTATCTTTCAGACATTATCGTGGGGAGCTGATGTAGAACCTAAGGTTGGTCAACAACTCGGCAGCGTAAAATTTGCCAAGCCCTTGGGGGGCGACGAGGACGCCAAATACCTTGGTTTGGAAAAGGCGGGGGAGTTCACCCTAAAGGACGTCAAATCCCCCTATGTGCTGGTGGAGCAGTTTAGCACCAGCTGTCCCCACTGCATGGCGCAGGCGCCGGTCATGAACTATCTCTATAATCTGGTAAACCAGGACCCCAAGCTCAAGGACAAGATAAAGTTTATGGCGGTGGGTCAGGGCGATACTGAGGATAGGCTGAAGATGTGGAAGGCTGTTAATAAGGTCCCCTTTCCCTTGATCCAGGACCCCAATAGCACCTTAGGCGATGCCTTGAATTTCCATCCCTATCCCGTTACCATGCTCCTGGATAAAGCCGGGAAGATCGTCTTCCTTCATATCGGGGCCTTCGATAGCGCCGATGAAGTCCTGAAGGAGATCAAAGCCGCGGCGAAATAAATAATCTCCGGTGAAATAGCCCCATACGCAGGGACAGGCCCGGGGGCCCCACCCCTTGCCTGTCCCTGGCCTCATTGGTTTAAGTTGCCGGGAAAAAGAATAATTCTCCTTGGGTGAGCGGAATTTCCCCACCTGAACTCATCTCCCCAACCTTTTACTTCCTCAAATCATTCCCAGGCC
Source organism: uncultured delta proteobacterium (assembly GCA_963739295.1). GTDB lineage: Bacteria > Desulfobacterota > Desulfobaccia > Desulfobaccales > 0-14-0-80-60-11 > CAVTZS01. Next base: position 131,457 of record CAVTZS010000004.1, read on the forward strand.
TTGGGGCCTGCCCAAGATAGAACTTTCTTTTGCCCTGAGGCGTGATTATGGTTAGGCAAGTGAGCGGGGCTGAGGCTCTGGTCTCGATGCGGTTGGAATCCCTTAAAGCTTGGGCAGGGAGGAGACGAGAACATGGGTTTGCAGTCGATTCTGGTAGCCACCGATTTCTCTGAGTGTTCCGGGGGCGCCTTCGTGATGGCCCAAAGGCAGGCCCGCAGGTTTGGGGCGAAACTTATCCTGCTCCACGTCATTAATCAAACGATGGTGGAGCAACTGGCCGAGTACCTGAAGGCGGAACCGGACACCCTGATCCCGGAACTGCGGGAGCGGGCTCAGGAACAACTGAGCGATTTTCTTAAACGCTGGCATACTCAGGAAGTGGAGGTGGAGAGCATGGTGGCCGTGGGCATCCCCTTCCAGGAGATTGCCGTCATTGCCCGGGACCTGGCGGTGGACCTGGTGGTCCTGGGGGGCTACGGCCAGCGGGGCCGGGGACCTATCGAGGAGGTCTTTTTCGGCTCCACCGCGGAGAAGGTGGTGCGCCTCCTGCCCTGCCCGGTGCTGTGCGTGCCACTGGCTGAGGAGGAAAAGTAGTTGGGGGGAGGGCCAGGGACGTAGGGGCGGTTCGCGAACCGCCCCTACCTGCCCTCCCCCCAAGCCCCCCTCCCAACCCGCTTAAGTTAGCCGGAGGGGGCGGGCTAATGGCCCGCCCCCTCCGGCTAAAATAAAACTTGAGGGATTGGGGGTGGGGGTTTGGGGGAGGATTGTAAGTGGTCCCGCGGCCCTTAGCCCCCTCCCCCAAATTATTTCAGGACCCTACAGGGGAAAATCCACCTTGATCTTGAAGATCTCCCGGGCCGGCAGGCTCAGAATATCCTTGACTCCGGTGGCCTGGGAAATTTCCTCCAGGATTTGGCTCAGGCGGGCTTCGGATTCGGCAATCAGGGTAAACCAGATATTATAGCGGTGACGCCTCAGATAATTGTGGGTCACCCCGGGGTAGCGGTTGACCACCTGGGCGAAGCGCTCCAGCAACTCCGGCGGCACCTGGGAGGCACACAGGGTGCTTCTGTAGCCCAGCTTGCGGGAGGTAAAATTAGCCCCGATGCGGCGGATGATGCCGGCAGCCGTCATGGCTTGCACCCGGCGGATGACCTCTTCCTCCGAGGCCCCTACCCTCCTCCCCACCTCCGCATAGGGCCGGGAGACAATGGGGAAATGGGACTGGATTTCGTTCAAGATGGCCTTATCCAGCTTATCTAATCCTGTTCGTAAGGGCATATGGGGTCTTCCGCCAGGACCTCCCCGGTTAAGGCATAGGCCCGGGCCCGGCAGCCGCCGCAGACTTTGCGGTAGGCGCAGCGATGGCATTTACCCTGGTAGTCATCCACCCCGCGCAATTGCTGGAACAGGGGGGAGTTGGCCCAGATTTCCGGGAAGGCCCTCTCTCTGATATTTCCCGCTATTAATTCCAGGTAACCGCAGGGCTGTACCTCCCCCCGGTAAGAGACAAAGGCAAAGCCCTGGCCCCCCAGGCAGCCCTTGGTCATGGCCTCCAGGCCGTGGGTGGCCGAGGTGATCTTTTCCCCCCGGGCCGTGGCGTCCTGGCGCCACAACCGGTAATATTGGGGGGCGCAGGTGGGCTTGATAAAGAGACGGCCCTCTCTTTGCCGGTTCAGAAGCCAGCGCAGGGTTTCTTCATATTCCTCGGGAGACAGCAACTGGTCTCGCAGCTCGAGGCCCCGGCCGGTGGGCACCAGGACAAAGACATGGTGGGCCGCGGCCTTGAGCGTAATAGCCAGCTCGTAGAGGGCTGGGAGTTCCCCCAAATTTTGCCGGGTGATGGTGGTGTTGATCTGGAAGGGCAGCCCCACCTCCCGGCAGGCGGCGATGCCGGCCAGGGCCCCCTCGTAAGCCCCGGGCACGGCCCTGAGAGCATCGTGGCTTTCGGCCGTGGCCCCGTCCAGGGAGATGCTCAGGCGCTGGATGCCCTCCTCCTTGAGGCGGGCCGCGATCTTAGGGGTAAGCAGGGTGCCGTTCACCGCCATCACCATCCGCAGGCCCAAGCGGGTGCCGTAGGCCGTCAGGTCATAGATATCTTCCCGGAGCAGGGGTTCGCCCCCGGTGAGGATGACCACCACCTGCCCCAAAGGGGCCAGATCGGTAAGCAAAGTGATGCCTTCGTCCGTGGTCAACTCCCCGGGATAGGGTCCGGAGGTGGCCGCGGCCCGGCAGTGGAGGCAGGCCAGGTTGCAGCGCCGGGTCACCTCCCAGGCCAGCAGGCGCAAAGGAGGGACTAGGTTATCGGCATCTCCCATCATTAATTAATTCCAACAATTATTAATTTTGGGAATTTTGGGCCAAGTCATCAATATCTATTTGAAAGGAGACCGACTTCATCCCTGGCCCCGTAGGCTCTAAATAAAGAAAATATTGCTGATAATCCTCGTCATAATTGCAACTGATTTTGTAAGCATAATAGAGAGTTTCATCCGCCCTGAATCTATCCACTTCGTCCCGGAGCTTGCTTTTCAAGTCACTTTCAATTAATCCCAGGGAGTCGCTCAAGGAGCCGGTCAGGTATTGGAAGAATTCGCCGCCATTTTCGCAGGAGAGGATTCTTTCCACCAGGCGAGAGTATTCGCAAATTCTTTCGTGGGGAAAGGTGATATTTATTTTGCGGCCATTGATGACATATTCATCCAGGCTGCGATAAAAATTAAAGACATTGGCATAGGGGATAAAAACGATCTCCCTGGCCTTATTCTGATAGATTTTACATTGTTGCAAAATTAACCTGGGTTCCATTGGCAGCTCCTGGCCTTCAGGCCATCTGTAGCCTCGCTGCCCCAGCCGCGCCTCAGGGTTGGGGGAAGGGGCCAGGGGGAGGTACAGAAAGCCTGCAGGCCTTGGACACGCCTCCTCTTTATTTGGGCAGCAAGGCCGCGGCCGGTTTGGCGAAATAAGTGAGAATCAGATCCGCGCCCGCCCTCTTGATGGAGAGGAGGGATTCCAGCATCACCGCTTCTTCGTTGAGCCAGCCCTGGGCGGCCGCGGCCTTGATCATGGCGTATTCCCCGCTCACCTGGTAAGCGGCCAGGGGCAGGTCGAATTCCTGGCGCAGATGGGCCAGGACGTCCAGATAAGGTAAAGCGGGCTTCACCATGAGGATGTCGGCCCCCTCTTCCACGTCCAGGGCGGCCTCCCGCAGGGCCTCGCGAATATTGGCCGGATCCATCTGGTAGGCGCGACGGTCGCCGAAGGCAGGGGCGGAGTCCGCCGCGTCCCGAAAGGGCCCGTAGAAGCTGGAGGCGTATTTGACCGCATAGGAGAGGATAGGTATCATCTCAAAACCCCGGTCATCCAGGGCCTCCCGGATGGCATGGATGCGGCCGTCCATCATGTCCGAAGGGGCGACGATGTCGGCCCCGGCTTCCGCATGGGACACGGCCACCTGGGCCAGGACCTCCAGGGTGGCGTCATTGTCCACCTCCCCTTTATGGATGAGGCCGCAGTGGCCGTGGGAGGTATAAGCGCAGAGACAGATGTCGGTGATCACCACCAACTCCGGGACCTGTTTCTTAAGCTGGCGCACTGCTTGCTGCACTGCTCCCTTGGGGGAGGCGGCTTCGCTGCCGGTTTCGTCCTTGGTCCGGGGCAGGCCGAACAGAAGGATGGCCGGGATTCCCAAGTCCCTTACCTCCCGGGCCTCCTTCACCAGGTTCTCGACGGACAGGCGAAAGACCCCGGGCATGGAGGGGACCTCCTGGCGCACCCCTGGGCCGGGGGAGGCGAAGAAGGGATAGATCAGGTCTTCCCGGCGGAGGTAGGTCTCCCGAACCATTTGCCTTAAAGTCTCCCGCCGCCTGAGCCGCCTGGGCCGATAGAGCAATTCCATAGTTACCGCCTTCCGTCTTGATATCTATTAAATAGTACCTTAAGCACAGTAAGAAAATGGGGCGCAGTAAATGGCGCCCTTAGCCAGAATTAATTCCTCTATTTGGATCCCTAAGTCTCTTCTTCCAGAGGGGCGCGTCCAGGCCTCCTCCGGGCCAAGGAAAGGGGCGGATTTCTTATGAATACTAGTAGATGTTATCCAACCCTGGCTAAATGTCAAGCTAATGGATGGGGGGCGAAGGACTGGGGTGAAAATCTCTCCTGTGGTGCAGACCGGGCCAAGATTCCATTTCACAAACGATACAAATTGTAAAAAAACTGCTTTACACCCGAAATCCGCGGGGGACGGACATTAACGGGCCTGCCCGCCTTAAAAATGTCGGTTTCTTTTACACCTGGCGGACGTTGGCTGGAAAGCGGGTAGCCGTCAGGAGCGGAACGCCGGGGCCCGCCCGGCACCCATGAAGGCCCCCAATCCTGGCACGGCTCTTGCTTTTTTATGGTGTAATACTTATTTATTATGTATATCCATTCTTATAAAGGAAATTAAGGGGAGGGAGAACAATGAGCCTACCCGATACGCTGGTAAGACCCACGGTCCACAAGAGAGCGATTAATTATGTGGAGCGGGACCGTTCCCTGGCTGCCCAGGTCATTCAGCGGAGCGGCACCGACTTGAATAGATGTTTTCGCTGTGGCACTTGCGCCAATGGGTGTCCCTTCATTCAAGCCATGGATTACCCGCCGTATGGAGTCTTGCTGCTGTTGCAGTATGGCATGCGCCAGGAGGCCCTGGGGAGCGCCACGATCTGGATGTGCGTAGGCTGCCACACTTGCTCCAGCCAGTGTCCCATGGCCATCGACATGGCCGCGGTCATGGATACCCTGCGTCATATGGCCCTGGAGGAAGGGGTGATCACAGCCCAGCCAGATCCGCTCTCCCCCAAGCAGCCGTTGACCCTGGCCCCGGGGGAAGTTCCCGCCTTTTCCCCGCCCCTGGTGCACCGGCATGGCTGTGGGCCTTTGGAGGTCATGGTGCGGGATGGGCGCTTGAAGGAGGCGGCCAAGAGGCACCTCAATGGTTTGAAATTCGTGCCCAACTACGGGTGCACCATGTTTCGCCCACCTCAGTATCATACTCACCGGAAGTATTTTGAGGGCGAAATGGAGCGCGTCCTGACGGTGCTGGGGGCAGTGCCCCTGCGGAGGACTTACACCAATCGCTGCTGCGGGTCCTTTTTGGCGGCGACCCGGCCGGACATAGCCACTCCCATGGTCAATACCATCATCGACGGGGCCACGGCCGTGGGCGCAGATTGCATCATCACCGCCTGTGCCACCTGCCAGCTCAATCTGGAGAACCGCTGCACCCTGGAAAAGAAAATTCCCGTCTTCCATTTTTCGGAGATCCTGGCCCTGGCCCTGGGGCAAGAGTACGAGGGTTGGTTCACCCGGCACCTGGTGGACCCCATGCCCATGCTCGAGAAACTGGGCCTGGCGGATTAACCATTTCTTAGGGGGTCAAGGGGGATTCCAGCTGAATGGATCCTTGGCCCCCTCAGCCGGCATTTTTTTACCCATCGCAAGTTAGCGATGAGGTATGCGGTTTTTTATTGACAGTTTTTTAAGATTTATTTGATAATATTAAGATTCGGTTCCAAACCCAAAACAGTAAGGGGGTGGCAGCGCTCGGGAGATTAGACTCCCTGACCAAAAATTTCCGAAGGGAGGGTCCCGCTATGAAACGGGAGCTCTTGGTCCAGAATCCGCGGCCCGACGGATACCATCTGATGATGGAATTTTACGGCTGCGATTCGGAAAAGATTAATTCCCGAAAGTTCTTACATCAAGCCGTTAAGACTGCAGTTAAGCAAGTCGGGCTAACCAACCTGGGCTCCAGGTTTTATCAATTTGACCCTCAAGGGGTCACAGGCTTCACCCTCCTAGCCCAATCCCATATTTCCCTCCATACCTGGCCGGAATATGGTTACCTGGTTCTGGACATATTCACTTGCGGCGACCAGAAACAGGCGGACCGGCTGGCCGACCATTTCCTGGAACGATTGCACCCGGCCCGCGTTAACCGCCAGGTTTTGCGGAAGGGTTTCCAGTATCTCCGAGAATAAGCGGCATTGCCACCATTAGAGCCTCAGGGCAGGGGGAAAAAGGTTGACGGCCCCCGGCGGATGGGATACTAGTTTTTAAATTTCCTCAAGGTGAGTGCCGGGCTTGACCATTCGAGGTAAAGGGATCGTTGGGCTGGTGGTAGTGTTCCTGCTAGGGGTAATGGCCGGCTGCGGCAGGGCCCCCCTGGAGCAGGCCCCGGATATGGTCACGGCAGTGCCCTGGGCACCGCCGCCCGCTACTTCTGACAAGGTGCGGCTGGAAGAAGCCCTTAAAGGCCGCATGCTGGCGCCGGTGGAGGTGGCGGACCTCAGCGATCGCTTGCTCAGCGACGGAAACTCCTCTCTCAATGAAGAGCAAACCATGGCCCGCCTGGAGATCTTGCTCCTTAAGGCCTTGAAAGTGGAAGACAAGACCTCCCGTCCCGTCCTGTGGCGCAATCTGGGAATCATACATTACCACCAGAGGAAATATACCCGAGCCCGCCAGGAACTCCAGGCGTCCAATGAATTAAATCCCCGGGATGCCCGCACCCACTTCTACCTGGCCCGGCTTTTTGTCCACCAAGGGGCGATCTATGAGGGGCAGGGCAAAAAGAGCAAATCCAAACAGCAATTTAAACGCGCGGCCATCGAAATGGAGCAGGCCCGCAAACTCGCCCCCAACAATCCTTTATATCGTCAGGATTTGCGTCAAATCCTGCAGCCAGAACCTGGGAGATGAAGATTTCCTGCCCTTTTTGCGGTAATGATAAAGATTTCTATGAGATAGCCGAAGGGGTCACTATTACTACCTTTTACGTACAAAACGAGGACGGCAGCTTTTCGACGGTGAGCGACGATTCGGAGATTCAGGGGGAAGTGCGACTCTTTTGCGGCGAATGCCATAAAGAACTGAAGGAATACCACGAGCGCTTCCTGGATATGCTTTTTTAAGGTTCGGGGGGAGGGCCAGGGACCTGAGGTCCCTGCCCTCCCCCCCAAGGCCCCCACCCAACCCGCGTATGAGGCAGTGGCAGTCGGGCTTTAAGCCCGCCTGCCACTGCCTGAAAAACTTAAGGGGTTGGGGAAGGGGGTTTGGGGGAGGGGGCAGGGGTCTGTGACCCCTGGCCCTCTCCCCCAAATTAGTTTCAGGATTATTCCCATGCCAGAGTTGCCGGAGGTAGAGGTCATCCGCCGGGGTCTGGCCCCCGACTTGGTGGGCCGCCGCTTCCTGGACGTGTCTGTGGGGGAAAAGCGTCTGCGCCGGGAATCCTCCCCGGCCGAACTTAAGCATTGGGTGGCGGGCCGGCGGCTCCTTCACCTGAGCAGGCGGGGTAAATTTCTCCTCTTCGCCCTGGAAGGAGGCGTCAATTTACTTATGCACCTGGGCATGACGGGTCGTTTGCTATTAGGGCCGGCCCCCTCCCCTGCCCTACCCCATGTGCACCTGGTCTTTAAGCTGGAAGGCGGACTGGAGCTGGTCTTTCAGGACGTCCGGCGCTTCGGCCAGGTATCGGTCTTTCCTCCCGGAATGGCCCTCACTCCCCTGGTTCAGTTGGGGCGTGAGCCCTTTTCCCGCCGGGCAACCCCAGAGTGGCTGGCAGAACAGGCCCGGGGGCGCTCCCGGCCGATAAAGAACTTTTTGCTGGACGGCCGGGTGCTGGCTGGCATCGGTAATATCTATGCTTGTGAAATTCTGTTTGCCGCGAGGCTTAATCCTGCCACCCCGGTGGCGCGCCTTTCTCTTCAGGATTGGGGCCGGGTGCTCAAAGAGACCCGGCGGATCCTTAGAGCCGCGATTCTAAAGGGTGGAACCACGGTGGCCAATTATCTCAACAGCCGGGGGGAGAAGGGCCTTTTCCAACTGGAGCTTTTGGTGTATGGCCGGAAAGGGGAGCCTTGCCGGCGCTGCGGCGCTTCCATTGTCCGCCTGACCCAGGGGGGCCGCAGTACCTTTTGTTGTCCGGTTTGTCAGCGCTGATCCGTCTATCAAGGGCTGAGAGAAGGTTAACTCCCGCCGCCCTTCCGGAAGGCACCTGGCTGATTTGAGTTTTTCTGATGGCTTTTTTAAAAGTTTCAGATAAATTGATAATTTCAGGTTCGTAAGCAGGAGATTAGATCCAGTCATGAAAAAAGATATCCATCCCAATTATTTTCAGACCAAGGTGCGCTGCGCCTGTGGCAATGAGTTCTTTACCGGCTCCACCAAGGAGAACATCCGGGTGGAGATCTGCTCCAAATGCCATCCCTTTTTTACCGGCAAGCAGAAGCTGATGGATACCGCCGGGCGGGTGGAACGCTTCCGCCGCAAGTACGCTCACCTGCAAAGGGCGGAAAGCGAGCCCAACACGGCTGAATGAAGCAGGATGCGCCCTTGCCGGTGGGGGGCCAGGCGGTGTTGGAGGGAGTGATGATGCGCTCCCCCCGGGCCCTGGCCATCGCCGTGCGCCGGCCCGACGGCTCCGTGCTCCTCAAGGACGAACCTTATGCATCCCTGGGGGAGCGTTATCCGGCGCTCAAGCGTCCCTTGCTGCGCGGCCCCATAATCCTCATCGAGTCCCTAATAACCGGCGTCAAGGCCCTGACCTTCTCGGCCCAGGCCGCCTTGGAAGAGGAAGGAGAGGAACAACCCCTGGGTTGGGGCAGCATTCTCCTTACCCTGGGGGGAGCTTTCCTCCTGGCTTTTCTCGTATTTGGCTTTTTGCCCCATTGGCTGAGTGGCCTTGTTGGCTACCTGGCAGGCCACCCCCTGACCCCGGCGGACTTCACCTTTCACCTCATTGACGGCATCATCAAGGCCGCCTTTATCCTGCTGTATATCTGGGGTATCTCCCTGTTCCGGGACATCCGGCGGGTCTTCGAATATCACGGCGCCGAACACAAGTCCATCTGCGCTTATGAAGCGGGAGAACCCTTGGAGATAGCCCAGGCCCGGCGGCATTCCACCTGCCACCCCCGCTGCGGCACCTCCTTCATCCTGGTGGTGCTCCTCACCAGTATCCTGATCTTCAGTATCTTCTTTCCCCAGTTCCGCCCCTGACCCGCACCGGACTGGTGAACAACTTCATCCAGGTGGTGATCAAGGTGGCCCTGATGTTCCCCATCGCGGCGCTATCCTATGAGATTATCCGCTGGGGCGGACGCCAACCCCGACATCCCCTGGCCCGGTTGCTGCTGTGGCCCGGACTGGTCACCCAACACCTCACCGCCCTGGAACCCGACGACTCCCAACTGGAAGTGGCCCTGGAGGCTTTAAAGGCGGTATTGGCCCGGGAGGGGGCCAATACCGCTTAGAAGATGCTGTGGGGGAGGGCCAGGGGCCTGAGGCCCCTGCCTCCCCCCCCCAAATAATCTTCCCAAGGTTCTTCATGCTGCGACTGGGACCGGCAGGGTGGGATTATTCCGATTGGCAGGGAGTGGTCTATCCCCCCGGGCTCAAGGGGACCGATCGCCTCACCTTCCTCACCACCTTATTTGGAGTAGTGGAGATTAACGTCACCTTTTACCGGCCCGTCGCCCCGCGCTTGGCCGAGCGCTGGCTGGACGCGGTGGCCGAAGCCCCGGACTTCCGCTTTACTGCCAAACTATGGCAGGAGTTTACCCATGAACGGCGGTTGTGGGCTCTGGAGCTGACCCAATTCCGGGAAGGGCTTCAGCCTTTACTGGCCGCGGGGCCGCTTGGGGGTGCTGCTGGCCCAATTTCCCTATTCCTTCCATAATACCGAGGAAAATCGGGCCTACCTGGTGGAACTCAAGGGGGCCTTAGCGGAATTTCCCCTGGCTGTGGAGGTGCGCCATCGCTCCTGGCAGCTCAAAGAAGTGCGGGAATTCCTGAAGGACGCGGGCCTGGAGTTTTGCAATATCGATCAGCCCCTGGTGTCCTATCCCCTGGGCGCCACCCGCTGGGTTACCGGGTCCCAGGGCTACTTGCGGTGTCACGGGCGGCACCGGGAGGCCTGGTTCGAGTTCGGGGAAGACCGCCAGGCCCGGTATGATTATGATTATGCCCCGGAGGAGCTGGAGGACCTGGCGGCCCGGGCCCGGGAACTCCTGTCCCAGGCCCCGGAAGTTTACGTCATCTTTAACAATCATCCCCGGGGGCAGGCGGTGGCCAACGCCCTGGAGCTGTCCCACCTGCTCACCGGGGCTAAATTCCCCCTGCCCCCCTGTCTATTAAAAGCCTTTCCCCGCTTGGCGGCGGTGGCGCTTTCGTAAAACCTTCGATTGAAATTTTAATTCCTTATCAATGGCTCAACCCCCGCTCCATTCCCTGGCTATCCGCACCGCCTCCTTGACCATCTGGTTGGTATAGCCCCATTCGTTATCGTACCAGCTCATGACCTTGACCAGGTCTCCGTCCACCACCTGGGTCATTTCGGGGTCGACAACGGAAGCCCGGGAATCGGCGATGATGTCCGAGGACACCAGGGGGTATTCGGCCACCCCCAGAATGCCCCGGTAGCGGTCGCTTTCGGATTCTTCCTTAAAAATGCGGTTTACTTCCTCCACCGTGGTGGGTCTTTCGGTTACGAAAACAATGTCAGCCATGGAGCCTGAGGGCACCGGCACCCGCAGGGATACCCCGTCGAATTTGCCCTTGTATTGGGGCAGGCAGGTGGTAGTGGCCACGGCCGCGCCGGTGGAGGTGGGTACGATATTGGCGGCCCCGGCCCGGCCCCGCCGCCATCTCCGGGATGGCCCATCCACTATGGCCTGACTGGACGTATAGGCATGGATGGTGGTCATGATGGCCTTCTTGATGCCAATGCGACGGCCCATAATTTCCACCACCGGGGTGATGCAATTGGTAGTGCAGGAGGCGCAGGACAGCACCCGGGCCTCTCCCGGAGGCCGGGTGACGCCGTGGACGATACAGCAGACGGTTTCGTCCTTGGGGGGCGCCGAGAGGATGGCCATCTTGGCCCCGGCTTGAATATGTTTGGTCAGACCTTCATTGGTGGTAAAGACGCCGGTGCTCTCGAAGACGATCTCCACTCCCAGCTTTCCCCAGGGCAGTTGGGCCGGGTCTTTTTCACTGTTATAGAGAATCTTTTTTCCTTCCACGATGATGACTTTGTCGCCCAGTTCCACCTTTTTCTTATATCTGCCGTAAACAGTGTCGTAATTGAGCAAGTAGACCAGGTTGTCCAGGGGCATAAGATCATTGACTGCCACCAGGTCTAATTCCGGGGTATCCAGGATGATTTTAAAGGCGGCTCTGCCGATCCGGCCCATGCCATTAATCCCTACTTTTGCCATGATTCCTCTCCTTTGCGAATATGTTTAAATTTGTCTTAGCAATCATAAAGCTGGGCGTAACCGCATTTGGGGTCGGTTCTGGTTTAAGAGGCGGGAGGCAGCAAAAACCACTGGCGGTCCTCCCATTACCTCTATCCTAAGACTACCCGCCAAACATTTCAAGCAACCCGTGGGCCGAAGTTAATATTTGTCATAAATTGAGATTGTTGCAATTAGTTTTTGGGAGAGGAGGCCAGGGGCCGACGGCCCCCCGGTCCTCCCCTCAAAAGACTTTCGCAACGGTCTCAACTTAGAACACCATGGTCCCGAAGCCCCGGGTCAATAGGCCCAGAACCAGGGCCAGGGCCAGGGAGCAGACCACCGCGGTGCCTGCGCTTTTCCAGCCCAGTTCCCGGGAAAGGGCGGCGATGGTGGAGGCGCAGGGAATATAAAATAGCACAAAGATGGTAAAGGTGAGGAGCTGGGCCGAGGTGAGCGCCGCGGTAATCTGGGTGGTGCCCAGGGCCTCCGTGAGCATGATCAGGGATAGCTCCTTGCGCATGATGCCGAAAATCAGGGTAGTGCCCAGGGCCGCAGGCAGGCCCAGCAAGGCGGTAAAGGGGCGGCAGGCGGAATTCACGTAAGCTTCCAGGCCGTAAAATTTAAGGAGGCTCAGCACCAGACTGCCGGCGATGAGGATGGGCCAGGCCACTACCACGAAGTCTTTGAGGCTATGCCAGGTTTTGTGGACCACGTTATGTAGAGTAGGCAGGCGGTACGCGGGGATCTCCATCAGCAGGCCCGGGGAGACCTCCGGCAAGAGCAGTGTGGACACCCTCCCCAGGGTGGCGATCACTAGCAGATTGAAGAAGTAGACCGCCAGGGCCCAATATGGCCCCAGGGCGTAGGCCACCAGGGCGAAGATGATCACCGACCGGGCCGAGCAGGGAATGAGAGTGGCCAGCATGGAGACCACCAGCCGGTCCCGGGGGCTCTCCAGGATGCGGGTGGACATCACCGCGGGCACGCTGCAACCGTAACCCAGAATGAAAGGAATGATGGATTTGCCATGCAGTCCCAGGAGATGCATAACATTGTCCATCAAAAACGCCACCCGGGGCAGATACCCGCTGTCCTCCAGGAGGGCCAGGCCCACCAGGAAAGGCAGGAGATACGGCAGGACGATGGCCACCCCCCCAAAGATGCCCATAAGCAGGCCCTCTACTACCGTATAGGCCAGGGTCTGGCTCCCCAGCCAGGCCTGCCCTAGCTTCTGGGCCTGCGTCAGGTAAGCCATAAAAAAATTTTCGGCGTATTGGCCAAACCTGAAAACCCCTTGAAAAAACAGGGTCAAAACCACCAGTAGCAGGGCGTATCCCGCGAACTTATGGGTGGCCACCCGGTCCAGGCGGTCACGCCAGTCAGGTTTCTGGGCCGGCTTGACTTGGGCCACCTGCTCAAAGAGGTTTACCGAGAGGGCGTGGCGTTCTGAAGAGATTACGGTTTCCGGGGGGCGGCCGTGGCTCTGGGCCAGGATCTTCTGGTGATTCTTGACCATGGACAGGCAGTCCGGGTAGCGGCGGCCCACTTCCTCCAGGAGGTAGGGGTCGTCCTCCAGGAGTTTGACCAGCAAGAAGCGTTGCGGCAGGCCCAGCTCTTTGGCGCGCAACAGATCCAGGTGATCCGCCAGGGCTTCGATCTCCTCCTCCACATCCCGGCTGAACAAGATCTGGGAGGGTAGGAGGTCGGCGCGCCCCACGGAGAGGGCGATTTCCAAAAGTTCCGTCAAGCCCCGGCCCACCGCGGCAATGGTGGGCACCACCGGCACTCCCAAGAGCTTTGCCAGCCTGGGGGCGTCAATGAGAATGCCTTTGCGGGAAGCCTCGTCCATCATGTTCAAGGCCACCACCAGGGGCCGCTCCAGGCTCATCAGCTCCAGGGTGAGTTCCAGGCTGCGGCTCAACAGGGAGGCGTCCACCACATCGATGATAACTTCGGAATCGCCGGCCAGCAGGTAGTTCCGGGCCTCTAATTCCGCGGGATCGATGGAGGTGAGGGAATAGACCCCCGGCAGGTCCACACAGGTGATCTCCTTCTCCTGGAAGACCACCTGGCTTACGGTATACCTCACCGTGGTGCCGGGAAAGTTGGACACCGCGGCCTTATAGCCGCTGAAGTAATTGAAAATGGTGCTTTTGCCGCAGTTGGGCTGGCCGATGAGGGCGATTTTCATGGTGGGTCAGAAGAGGGGTGAACGGGTCCCCAGGTTTTTCCCCTAAAAGCTTGACACTTTGTTATACTCATCTATATTAAATGTTTTGGAACTTGCGGCCAAGGCTTATTTTTACCGTTTCCCAGCCGAAGACATGGCTCACAAAAAATCCTTACAGATTCCCAGCAACTCTATCCCCGAAACCGGGCGCACGATCAGACTGGACTTGGGCAAGGAGTGGTTTGACCGCTGGCAGGAGGAGGAACCCGGGCTGGAGTTTACCACCGGGGCCGTCACCGGGTCAGTGCACCTGGAAAAACACCACCACGATATCCTGGTCCGGGGGCATCTTCAGGGCCAGTTGGAACTTAACTGCAGCCGCTGCCTGGAGGGCTTTGGCGCGCCGGTTGCGGCTGACTTCGATTTGCTCCTGGTACCCGGCCCGGAGACCCTCAGCGCCGAGGGGGAGGAATTGTCCGCCCAAGATTTAGATGTGGATTTTTATTCAGAAGTAGTGGACCTGGAGAGCATTCTGAAGGAACAGATCATCCTCATGGTGCCCCTAAAGCCTCTGTGCTCCGAGACCTGTGCGGGCTTATGTCCCCATTGCGGCGCCAATGTCAATCGAGAGAGTTGCGCCTGCAAGGAAGAAAAGCTCGGCAGACCCTTTGCCGAGCTGGCCAACCTGAAAGTTTAAAGGAGAAGGTCGTGCCCTTACCCAAACGTCGAAAATCCGTTTCTAAAAAGAATATGCGACGCTCACATCACCACCTGAGCCTACCCCATCTGTCTGTCTGCCCGAAATGTAACGAGCAGCGGTTGCCGCACCATGTCTGCCCCCACTGCGGTTTTTACAAAGGCCGGCTGGTCCTGCCCCAAGTGACGGAATAGAGGTACCCCATGGATTATCTGCTGACGGAAGAGCAGCGGATGCTCCAGGATCTGGCCCGCCAGATCAGCGAGGAGCGCATCAAGCCCATCCGGGCTCAACTGGATGAAGAGGAAACCTTCCCCTGGGACATCATCTCGGACCTGGCCCAGGCGGATCTCTGCGGCACCATCATCCCGGAAGAATACGGCGGGCTGGGACTGGGGTCCTTGGAGAATTGCCTGGTCCTGGAGGCCCTGGCGGAGGGCTGCGTGGGCGTGGCCACCACCTATGCCGCCAGCTTGCTCGGGGCCTATCCCGTGTTGCTCTACGGCTCTGAAGAGCAAAAACGCCGCTACCTGCCCCCCCTGGCTAAGGGGCAAGCCCTCTTCGCCTTTGCCCTCACCGAAGCTCAGGCGGGCAGCGACGCCGCTGCCATTCAAACCACCGCGGTCAAAGATGGCGATTTCTATGTCCTGAACGGCACCAAGCAGTGGATCACCAACGCCGGGGAGGCGGAGTTCTATTCGGTGCTGGCCCTCACCGACCCCAGCAAGGGAGCCCATCGGGGGGCCAGCATGCTTCTCGTGGAAAAGAGCGACCCGGGCGTCTCCTTCGGCAAGAAAGAGAAGAAGATGGGCATCCGGGCCTCGGCCACCCGGGAGCTGATCCTGGAGGACTGCCGCATCCCCAGGGACCGTCTGGTGGGGCAAGAGGGCCTGGGGTTTATCATCACCATGAGGATCATGGACCTGGCCCGCCCAGGGGCCGGGGCTCTGGCAGTGGGCCTGGCCCAAAGCGCCCTGGACGAAGCCGCCGCCTTTGCCAAAGAGCGGCAGCAATTCGGCCAGCCCATCTTTGCCTTCCAGGCCGTGCAACACCTGCTGGCGGACATGGCCACGAAACTGGAAGCGGCCCGGGCCCTGGTGTACGCCGTGGCCCGCTATATCGACAGCGGGGCCAAGGGCTTCACCAAGGACGCGGCCATGGCCAAACTCTTCTCCACCGACATGGCCATGCAGGTGACTGTGGACGCGGTGCAGGTCATGGGCGGCCACGGCTATATGCGGGAATACCCGGTGGAAAAGATGATGCGGGACGCCAAGATTCTCCAGATCTACGAAGGCACCAACCAGATCATGCGCAACATCATCGGCCTGTCCCTGAGTAAGGAATATCGGCAAAAAGAAATAAAGAAAGAATATGTTTTGGGTCAGAGGCCACCGGCCCTGAGCCCAAAATATTCTTCTTGGTGGGGGAGGGCCAGGGACCTGAGGTCCCTGCCCTCCCCCACGCCCCCTCCCAACCCGCGCAAGTTGGCCGGGGAAGCCGGGGCAAATAGGCCCCGGCTTCCCCGGCCAAAAAGAGCATAAGGGGTTGGGGGTGGGGCCCTGGGGGAGGATTGTAAGCGGGCCTGCGGTCCTTAGCCCCCTCCCCCAAAACCCTATTCTAAGCCCATGCTACAAATCATCGTCTGCATCAAGCAGGTACCTGAGACCCAGGACGTGCGCATCGATCCGGTGACCCTTAGCCTGAAGCGGGAAGGGGTCCAGGCCATGATCAATCCCTTCGATCTTTATGCCCTGGAGGAGGGACTCAGGGTGAAGGAGGCCCGGGGCGGCAAGGTTACCGTGCTGTCCATGGGCCCGCCCCAGGCGGAGGAGGCGCTGCGGGAGGCTTTGGGTTATGGGGCGGATGATGCGGTGCTCCTGTCGGATCAGGCCTTTGCCGGGGCCGATACCTGGGCCACCAGCCTGACGTTGGCCCGCACCATTGAGAAGCTGGGGGGCGCGGACCTGGTTTTCTGCGGCAAGCAGGCCATTGACGGGGATACCGCCCAGGTGGGGCCGGAGATTGCCGCGCACCTGAATATCCCTTATGTGGCCTGGGCCCGCAAAATTACCTTCACGGGAGACAGCCGCCTGGAGGTGGAACGCCTCTTGGACCACGGCTACGATGCGGTGGAGGTTTCCCTGCCGGCCCTGATCACCGTAGTCAGAGAGATCAACGAACCCCGGGTGCCTTCCTTTAAGGCCAAACTCCGGGCCAAGAAAGAAGTAATCACGGTCTGGGGTCTGGCTGACCTGAACCTGCCCGCCCAGGAGGTGGGCCTGAGCGGTTCCTTTACCCAGGTAGTGAAGGTCTTTCCGCCACCCCCTCGGGGTACCCCGGAGATCTGGACCGGCGCTCCCTTGGAGCTGGCCTCCCGCCTCTGGCAGCGCCTCAAGGGGAGGGGCAGGAATTGATAGTAGTTATCCCTGAAAGAACCCGATAGATGACCTTAAAGGAGAACTTTGCCAAGACCGGCAACTGGCTATTCAGATGGAGGAGTTTTCTGCCTTTACTTTTAATAGTTTTATTTATTCTCGCTTTAAGAGAATTTAAGTATTTACATGATAGGCACAGCTTAGACCTGTTATGGGAGATGATGTGTTTGACTATCTCCTTGTCGGGTTTAGTGATTCGGATTATTACCATAGGTTACGTCCCCTTTGGAACCTCTGGTAGGAATGTCAAATATCAAGATGCGGATGTTTTGAATACCACTGGAATGTATTCGATAGTAAGACATCCGCTTTATCTGGGTAATTTTATCATTTGGCTTGGACTGTCATTATTTCTAAGATTATGGTGGTTCAGTGTACTAATACTACTGATATTTTGGTTATATTATGAGAGAATAATATTCGCAGAAGAAACGTTCCTGGAAGAAAGATTCGGCGAAACATTTTTACAATGGGCGCAAAAAACACCGGCTTTTATCCCCAAACTGAAAAATTGGCGAAAATCAGCGTTGCACTTCTCTTTGAGGACGGTGCTCAGGAGGGAATATTCCTCTTTCTTTGCCATTATCGTATCGTTTACGGTCTTGGAGATCTTGGGAGATAGAATCGCCCAGGGAAGATGGACCTTTGATTCCGTCTGGATGGTTATATTTAGTGTAAGTTTATTGATATATCTTATTATTAGAATTCTTAAAAAGCGAACCAACCTTTTAAAGGTTAATGGAAGATGATGCATGCGTCCCCATGCCTTGATAAAAATTAGTTCTTTAACTACCTTGTTATCATTACCATGAATAATCACTAAATATGACTATAATTTTCCGTTCCGAGAAGTGTATTGCCTGTGGCCTGTGCGTGGAGGCTTGTCCCTTCGGGGTCTTACGCCTGGAGGGAGAGCACCTGGTCATAGGTGAGGGCTGCAATCTCTGTGGGGCCTGCATAGAGGAGTGCGAGGTGGAGGCCCTGGCCTTGCCCGTAGCGGAGGGTCCGGCCCCTCGCCCCGGGGTGCCTCCCGATGGGATTTGGGTCTTTGCGGAGCAGCGTAAAGGGAATCTGGTCCAAGTAACCTTGGAGCTGCTGGGGGAGGCCCGACGCCTAGCGGCAGATTTGCAGGTTCAGGTGGCGGCGGTGCTCTTGGGGGACGAAGTGGCGCCTCTGGCCCCTACCCTGCTGGCGGCTGGGGCTAGCAAGGTATATCTGGGGGAGCATCCCCTCCTGAAGGATTTTTTGGAAGAACCCTATGCCGCGGCCTTGACCGAGTTGGCCCAGAGGTTTCAGCCGGAGATCATTCTGGCCGGGGCCACTTATGTCGGCCGGGCTTTCATCCCCAAAGTGGCGGCGTCTCTCAAAACCGGCCTCACCGCGGATTGCACCGCGTTCAGCATCGATCTCGAAAAACGCCTCTTGCTCCAAACCCGTCCGGCCTTTGGCGGCAATATCATGGCCACCATCATCACCCCCCGCACCTATCCCCAAATGGCCACGGTGCGGCCCCGGGTGATGAAGCCGTGCGCCCCGGCCTCCGCACCGGAGGGCCAGGTGGTCCGGGTGGAACTGAATTCCCTCCAGGGCCCCGGACGGAGCCGGTTCCTAAAAACCGTGCTGGAAATCAAAGAGCGCGTCCCCCTGGGGGCCGCCGAGGTGATCGTTTCGGGGGGCCGCGGACTGAAAGAGGCCAAAAACTTCCGCCTTCTGGAGGAATTGGCAGACCTCCTGGGGGGCGCGGTGGGAGCTAGCCGGGGCGCGGTGGACGCGGGTTGGATTCCTTACGCCCACCAGATCGGCCAGACGGGGAAAACCGTGGCCCCTAAACTTTACATCGCCTGCGGCCTCTCCGGCGCCGCCCAGCACCTGGTGGGCATGCAGTCTTCCGATTATATCGTGGCCATCAACAAGGATCCTCAGGCCAATATTTTCAAGGTGGCGGATGTGGGTCTGGTGGGAGACCTGTTCGAAATCGTCCCGGCCTTGATTCAGGAGATCAAGAAAGACCGGGGCTAAGATAACAAATAGCGGTCAGCTTTTAGCTTAACGGCGCCGGTCTTTGGGTGATAATGGGCTGCTAATAACTGACTACTGACAAAAAACCTCTTTCAATTTCGGGAAATTCGTTTTATGTAATTTACCCAGCAAACCCATGAGCACCGGAAGGTGGACCAGCCGGTTTATCCCCATATTCCCGGTACCTTGGTAGACTGAGGATCACCTGACCATTATTTAAGGATAGGATTGATAAAATGCGCGTGGCTTTAGTGACCGGCGCGGCCCGGGGTATCGGCCGGGCCATTGCCCTGGCCCTGGCCCAACCTGGCAGGCTCATCTACCTCAATGATGTAGCCAATTTGGACGAGGCGGCCTGGACCCAAAAGGAGGTGGAGGAAAAAGGGGCTGCGGCCAAGGTGGTCGCCTTCGATGTGGCCGATGCCGAGGCAGTGCAGCGGGGCTTTGAAGAAATTATCAAAGAGAGCGGCCGCCTAGACATCCTGGTGAACAATGCCGGAATTACCCGGGATAATTTGATCATGCGCATGAAAGAATCGGAGTGGGATGCCGTCCTCTCGGTCAATCTGACGGGGGCGTACCATTGCCTTCGGGCCGCCAGCCGGCCCATGGTCAAGCAGCGGTATGGACGCATCATCAACATCAGCTCGGTAGTGGGGGTGATGGGTAATGCCGGCCAGGCCAATTATGTGGCCTCCAAGGCCGGCTTGATCGGGCTGACCAAGGCGGTGGCCCGGGAGTTGGCCTCCCGCAATATCACCGTCAACGCGGTGGCCCCCGGGTTTATCCAGACAGAGATGACCGAGACCCTGCCTGAGAAGACCAGGCAAGAGATGCTGGCCCAGATCCCTTTAGGCCGGTTTGGCACACCGGAAGAGGTGGCTCAGGCGGTGGCCTTCCTGGCTGACGATGCCGCAGGCTACATCACGGGCCAGGTAATCCATGTGAACGGCGGCATGCTGATGGCTTAAGAGAGAGAGGAGGTTATTGCCCATGGGCGCAATTCAGGAAAAGGTAATAGATATAATTGTGGACAAATTAGGAGTGGAGCGCTCCGAAGTCACCCCTGAGGCCGTCTTTGTCGACGACCTGGGAGCCGATTCTCTGGACCTGGTGGAATTGATCATGGCTATGGAAGAGGAATTCGGCTTTGAGATCGCCGATGAGGAAGCCGAAAAACTTAGGACCGTCCAGGATGTCATCAATTTCATCCAGGCCCGGGCCTGAACCGGAAACCATCGCCATTGCCTGCGATCACGCCGGCTACAGCCTGAAACGGGAAATCCTCCAGCTTTTGCGGGAACTCGAGGCACCGGTCACCGATCTGGGCTGCGCCAGCTCCGATGAATCGGTGCATTATCCTCTTTTTGGCAAAAAGGTGGTGGACGCGTTGCTGGCTCGACCCCAGAGCAAAGGAATTTTAATCTGCGGCACGGGGCTGGGCATGAGCATGCTGGCCAATCGCTTTCCCGGCATCCGGGCGGCGCTCTGCCACGACCTGTATACGCGCGATGATGAGCCGCCGGCACAATGATGCCAATTTGCTGGTCCTGGGGGGACGGATCATCGGACCCGACCTGGGCAAGGAGATTGTGCGCGTCTGGCTCAGCACCCCCTTTGAGGGTGGCCGCCACCAGGAGCGCTTGGACCTCCTGGAACAATTGGCCCAAGAGGCTTCCTAGGCTCACAGGAACCGGAGTATGGCTGACCTGGCCCACACTGACCCGGAAATCTACAAAGTAATTGAGCAGGAGCGGCAGCGCCAGCTGAACCGGCTGGAGATGATCGCCTCCGAAAATTTCGCCAGCACTGCCGTACTGGAGGCCCAGGGCTCCATCTTGACCCATAAATACGCCGAAGGCTATCCTGGCCGCCGCTACTACGGCGGCTGTGAGTTTGTGGATATCGCGGAGAACCTGGCGATCAGCCGGGTGAAGCAGCTCTTCGGGGCGGAATATGCCAATGTCCAGCCCCATTCCGGTACCCAGGCCAACATGGCGGTCTATTTCGCCTTCCTGAAGCCCGGCGACACCATCATGGGCATGGACCTGTCCCATGGGGGGCACTTAAGCCACGGCGCCTCGGTCAATTTCTCCGGCCGTCTGTTTCAGGCGGTAACCTATGGGGTGGAGCGGGAAACTGAAGAAGTGGACTATGAGGTGGTATCCGAGATAGCCCGGCTGCATAAGCCCCAGATGATCATCGCCGGGGCCAGCGCCTATCCCAAGGCCCTGGATTTTGCCCGCTTCGCTGAGATTGCCAAAGAGGTGGGTGCCTACCTGATAGTGGACATGGCCCATATCGCGGGGTTGATAGCCGCGGGCCTCCACCCCGATCCGGTGCCGGTGGCGGATTTTATCACCTCCACGACCCACAAGACCCTCCGGGGCCCCCGGGGGGGCCTCATCCTGGCCCGGGCGGAATACCGCCGGGCCTTAAACAGCCAGATTTTTCCAGGCATTCAAGGCGGCCCCTTGATGCACATCATCGCCGCCAAGGCCGTGGCTTTTAAAGAGGCCCTGGGCCCCTCTTTTAAGCGCTACCAGCAGCAGATAATCGCCAACGCCCGCACCCTGGCCCGGGAATTCCTCAAGCGGGGTTACCGCCTGGTGGCCGGGGGCACCGACACCCACCTGATTCTGGTGGACCTGACCCCCATGGGCCTTACCGGCAAAGAGGCGCAAGCAGCCCTGGAGGCGGCGGGCATCACCGTGAATAAAAACGCCATTCCCTTTGACCCCAGACCTCCCACCATCACCAGCGGGATTCGGGTGGGCACCCCGGCCCTGACCACCCGGGGCATGAAGGAGGCGGAAATGGAAATCATTGCCGACTTCATGCACCAGGCCCTCATCGCCCCTCAAGATACGGAGCTTCTGTCCAAACTGGGGGCCCAGGTGCTGGACCTCTGCCGCCACTTCCCCCTTTTTGCTAAGGAATGGGAATTGCGGCCCTGATCAGTGGACTACTTCCCAGGCATTTCCAGATAATGCCGGAACTTGGGGCCTTGACTCCCATGGCGGTTTAACCCCAAGACAGTTCAGCACTCCCGGACGCCCCCATTTTTGCTATTTACTGGCCCTCGTTTTTGTTAGATGATTATTTTATGCGCTGCCCCTACTGCCACAGCACCAATAATAAGGTGATCGACTCCCGGCCCAGCCGGGAGGCCAACGCCATTAGGCGGCGCCGGGAATGTCTCCACTGCCACCGGCGCTTCACCACCTACGAGCAGGTGGAAGAGACCATGCCCCTCATCGTGAAAAAGGACGGCCGCCGGGAACCTTATCAGCGCGCCAAGCTCTACGAGGGGATTAAAAAGGCCTGCGAAAAACGCCCGGTCTCCATCGACGCCATTGAAAATTTCCTGGACAGCTTGGAGAGGGAAATGCTGGAGTCCGGCCCGCGGGAAATCGCCTCCACCTGGCTCGGGGAACGGGTGATGGCCCAACTGCGCCAGTGGGACGAAGTGGCCTATGTGCGCTTTGCCTCCGTTTACCGCCACTTCACCGACGCCACCGACTTCATGGAAGAAATCCGCCACCTCCTGGCCAGCAGGAAGGAGGGGGAGGGAAAGGAGTGATTTGAGGGGGAGGGCCAGGGACCTGAGGTCCCCTGCCCTCCCCTCAAACCCCCTCCCAACCCCCGTAAGTTGGCCGGATGAAGGCGGGGCCATTGGCCCAGACCTCATCCGGCTAAATAAAACATATGGGATTGGGGAAGGGGGTTTGGGGGAGGATTGTAAGTGGGCCTGCGGCCCTTAGCCCCCTCCCCCAACAACTATACCCAAAAGAAAGGGCAGAATGGACTTGGATGCGGGTTATATGAAGCTGGCCTTAAAGCTGGCGGCCAAGGGCGCGGGCTGGGTCTCCCCCAACCCCATGGTGGGGGCCATGGTGGTCAAAGACGGGAAGGTGGTGGGGCAAGGGTATCACCGCCGGGCCGGGGCGCCCCATGCGGAAGTGGTGGCCCTGCAGCGCGCTAAGGACGCGGCCAAGGGGGCCACCCTGTATGTCACTCTGGAGCCCTGCCATCACCAGGGCCGGACCCCGCCTTGCACCCAGGCCATCCTGGAGGCGGGAGTTCGCCGGGTGGTCATCGCCACCCGGGACCCCAACCCCAAGGTTGCGGGTGGCGGGGCCGCGTATTTAGCCTCCCGGGGGCTGGAGGTGGAGGTCGGCCTGCTGGAGGTGGAAGCCCGGCGCCTGAACGAAGCCTGGTTCAAGTGGGTGACCACGGGGCTCCCCTGGGTCATCGCCAAGGCGGCCTGCTCCCTGGATGGACGCATCGCCACCACCACCGGGGAGAGCCAGTGGCTTACCGGGGAAGCGGCCCGACTCTATGGCCATCGCCTGCGCCATCAGGTGGACGCCATATTGGTGGGCATCGGCACCGTTTTGTTGGACGACCCTCGGCTTACCACCCGCCTGCCCGGGGTCAAGGGCAAGGATCCCATCCGGGTGGTCCTGGACAGCCGCCTGCGCCTGCCCCTGAGCGCCCGTATCGCCAACCTGGACTCTCCCGCCCCCACCTGGGTGGCCTGCCGGGACATGGTGCCCAAGGAAAAAATCAAGGCCCTGGAGCAACAAGGGGTGGAAGTCCTGATCATGCCTGAAGAAGGGGGGCTTATAGCCCTGAGGCCGCTCTTGGAGTTCCTGGGGGAGCGTCAGGTCCAGAGCCTCCTGGTGGAAGGCGGGGCCGAGACCCTGGGCTCCTTCTTCGACCAGAAGCTGGTGGACCAGTTCTACTTCTTCTATGCCCCCAAGTTCCTGGGGGGCCGGGCGGCCCCCGGCGTCCTGGAGGGGCACGGCATTGCCCAGATAAAAGACGCGCCCCTGGCCAGAGACCTCACCATCCGCCGTCTGGATAGTGATCTGTTGATTTCTGGTTATATTGGAGAAGGCAAATAAGGGAGTTTTATACCTGGCTCGCAATCCCTCAGATTAAATTATGAAGGGGTAAGTCTGGGCTGAGGCCCGACTTACCCCTTCACTATTCGCGGGTTGGGAGGGGGGCTTGGGGGGAGGGCAGGGAGTTCAACTCCCTGGCCCTCCCCCCAAAATCCATCTTACTTCCCCCGCAGGGGCTCCTTGAGGTGGGCGATGAAATCGCCCACCTCAAGGAGCAAATCTTTGCCCTTCAATCTCGCAACCCTCTGCACGATGGCGCTGCCCACCACCACCCCGTCCACGTAAGGGGCGAGGCCCGCCACCTGCTCCGGGGTGGAGATGCCGAAGCCCACGGCCACGGGGCATTTGACCAGGGAGCGCACTTCCTTAAGGGACGCCACCAGGTCTGCGGGCAGGGCGGTGCGGGCCCCGGTGATGCCGGTGACCGAGACATAATAGAGGAAGCCCCGGGTAAGATGGCCCGCTTTGCGGATACGCGCCGGGCCGCTGGTGGGCGCAGCCAGGAAGATGGGGGCTACCCCGGCTTTCAGGGCGGCGGCGCGCCAGGGTCCGGCCTCTTCCAGGGGCAGGTCTGGGATGATGAAGCCGTCCACGCCGAGGTTGGCCGCGTCCATGGCGGCACGCTCCAGGCCATACTGCAAGATGGGGTTGTAGTACCCCATCAGGACCAGGGGGATGTCGGAAACGGCCCGGAGCGTCCCCGCCAGAGTCAGGACCTCGGGGAGGTGCACCCCGCGCTTTAAGGCCCGGGTGCTGGCCGCCTGGATGGTGGGGCCGTCGGCCAGGGGGTCGGAGAAGGGGATGCCCAACTCCAGTATATCCGCCCCCCGGCAAGCCATTTCCAGGGCCAGAGCCTGGGTGGTCTCAAGATCCGGGTCCCCGGCGGTGATGAAGGGGATGAGGGCCTTCTCGCCTTTCGCCTTGAGCCTTTGGAACACCGCGTCAATCCGAGTCACCGGAAACCTCCAGGGCCGCGGCCACTGCGTCCACATCCTTGTCGCCCCGGCCGGAGAGATTGACCACGATTATCTCGTCATGAGCATATTGAGTCGCGAGCTTCTGAAGATAGGCCAGGGCATGGGCGCTTTCCAGGGCCGGCAGGATGCCCTCGGTCTGGGACAGTAATTTAAACCCCTCCAGGGCCTCGGCGTCGGTGACGGCCAGGTATTCGGCCCGGCCTTGATCCTTGAGGAAGGCGTGCTCCGGCCCGACGCCCGGGTAATCCAGCCCCGGGGCCAGGGAATGGGCCTCCTGGATGTTACCCCAGGCGTCCTGCAAGAGATAGCTGAAGGCGCCGTGCAACACTCCGACGGTCCCGGCCACCAGGGTGGCGGAATGATAACCGCTACCCAGGCCATGCCCCGCGGCCTCCACTCCCACAAACCGCACCGGATCGTCATAGAAAGGATAAAACAGCCCCATGGCGTTGCTGCCGCCGCCCACGCAGGCCACCAGGCATTGGGGCAGGCTGCCGGTGAGGCGGCGGAGTTGCGCCTTGGCCTCCCGGCCGATGACCGACTGAAAATCCCGCACTATCATGGGGTAAGGATGCGGCCCGCCCACGGAACCTAAAACATAATGGGTATGGCGCACGTTGGTAACCCAATCCCGGATGGCTTCGTTCATGGCGTCTTTTAAGGTGCAACTGCCGGAAGACACCGGAATCACCCGGGAGCCCAGCAAGCGCATGCGGATCACGTTGAGGCGCTGACGCCGGATATCCTCGGTGCCCATGTAGATATCGCACTCCAGCCCCAAAAGCGCGGCCACCGTGGCGGTGGCCACCCCGTGTTGGCCCGCGCCGGTCTCGGCGATGAGCCGGCTCTTGCCCATGCGCCGGGCCAGCAACCCCTGGCCCAAAGTGTTATTGATCTTATGGGCGCCGGTATGGGCCAGGTCTTCCCGCTTGAGATAGATGCGGGCCCCGCCCAGGGCCTCGGTCAAATGGCGGGCAAAATAAAGGGGGGTGGGCCGTCCCACGTAATCCTTTAAATACCAGGCCAGCTCCCGCCGGAACTCCCGGTCCCGGCTGATCCGCCGATAAGCCTGCTCCAATTCCAACAGCGCGGGCATCAGGGTCTCCGGCACGAACCGACCCCCATACCGCCCAAACCTGCCATGCCGATCCGGTAGCAATGAAAACCTCCACGTTTGGTTGTGTTTTGGGGGAGGGCCAGAGGCCTGAGGCCCTTAGCCCCCTCCCCTAACTTCTATTCCTCTCACCGCGGCAAAAAAGGCCTGCAATTTTTTCGGGTCTTTTTTGCCGGGCGTGGCTTCCACGCCGCTGGCCACGTCCACTGCCAGGGGCTCGGCAATCTTGATGGCCTGGGCGACATTTTCCGGGGTAAGGCCCCCGGCCAGGATGATAGGCCCGTAGGTTTGGGCCTCCCGGGCCAGGCTCCATTTAAAGGGCTCACCCGTGCCCCCGGGCTTGTCAGGCCGGTAAGTATCCAGGAGGAAGGCCTGGGCCGCGCCCTGGTAATCCGCCAGCGTAGCCAGAGAGTCTTCGTCTCTGATGCGAAAGGCTTTGATCACCCGGTGGCCCAGGTTCTGGCAATATTCCGGCGACTCGTGCCCGTGCAATTGCACCCAATCCAGGCCTGCCAGTCCCGCCAGGTTCCTAACTACTTCGGCCTCGGCGTCCACAAACACCCCGACGCTGAGGACCAACGGGGGCAATTGGGCAATGATGCGCCAGGCTGCCTCCGGCGATACATACCTGGGGCTCTCGGGATAGAAGACAAAGCCCAGGGCGTGAGCCCCCAGCGCCGCGGCCATCAGGGCATCTTCCAGGTTGGTTATCCCGCAAATCTTAATGCGCACCATTCCTGCCTCTATATTTGGGGAGCGGGCCAGGGACCTGAAGCCCTTAGCCCCTTGCCCCCATCAACTCCTGCAATTTTCTGCCCGGGTCTGGGTCGGTGACCAGGGATTCGCCCACCAGAAAGGCCCGGATGCCGGCCTGCTCCAGGCGTTCCAGGTCGCTGCGGCTGGAAAGCCCCGAGGCAGCCACCAGGGTCACGTCCGGAGGGGCCAGGGGGGCCAACTCCAGGGCCCGGTCGGGCTCCATCCGGAAGGTACGGAGATCCCGGTGGTTGATTTCAATGAGCCGGGCCCCGGCCGCCAGGGCGGTTTCCATTTCCGCTTGGGTATGCACTTCCACCAGGGCTTCCAGGCCCAGGGAACGGGTCAAAAGCAGCAGCGCCCTGAGTTTGCCCAGGGGCAGCAGGCTGACGATGAGCAGCAAGGCATCGGCCCCCAAGGCGGCGCTCTCATAGACCTGGATCGGCTCCAGGATGAAGTCCTTGCGCAGTATGGGCAGGTAGATCACCGGGCGCATGCGGGGGATAAAATCGGGGTCGCCCTTAAAATAAGCGCTTTCGGTCAGCACCGAAATGGCCGCGGCCCCATTATCCTGATAAATTTGGGCCAACTGCACCGGGTCCCAGCCCATGGCCAGCTCTCCTTTGCTGGGCGAGGCCCGCTTGACCTCCGCGATGAGGGCCGGGGCCGCACTCCGATCCAGGGCTTCCTTAAGGCTCAGCGGCTGGGGCCGCTGCGGCAATGGCCGCCTTAAACCTCTCCAATACCCCGGATTAAAATAACCGCAGGGACTCCTCCATCTTCCGGGCTACTATCTTGGCTAAAAAATCCATGTTTTTAGTAGTGAGTGGCCAGTAGTCAGTGGCCAGTATAGTCAGCTATCGGCTTCATTCTTTTCTGACAACTGACCACTGGCAACTCCGATTAGCCCCCTCCCCCAAAGCTCTTGCTCTTTTCGATGAGCGCCTCTAATTTCCGTCTGGCCTTGCCGGAGTGGATGGTCTCCCGGGCCAGTTCGATGCCGCTTACAAAGTCCGGGCTCAGGCCGGCGGCAATGAAGACCGCGGCGGCGTTCAGGGCCACTATGTCTTCCCTGGGCCCCCCCTCCCCTGCCAGCACCCGGCGGACGATGCGGGCGTTGTCAAAGACATCGCCTCCCTTAATATCTTCCAGGATCGCCCGGGTGAGGCCCACCTCCTCCGGGGTGATCACATAGTTGGACACCCAGCCGTCTTTGAGCTGGCTGATGCGGGTGGCGCCCACGATGGAGAGCTCGTCAAAGGAGCCTTCCCCATAGACCACAAAGGCGCTCCGGGCCCCCAGGTTATTGAGCACCTGGGCCAAAGGCTCGGTGAGCTTGGGGTCATAGACGCCCAGCACCTGGACATTGGCCCCCGCGGGGTTGGTCAGGGGTCCCAGGATATTGAAGATGGTGCGGATGCCGATCTCCCGCCGGGGACCGATGGCGTAGCGCATGGCCCCGTGCAGTTGGGGGGCAAAGAGAAAGCCGATGCCCACCTCCGCGATGCAGGCCCCCACCTGTTCCGGGGTGAGGGTCAGGTTGACGCCCAGGGCCTCGATGACGTCCGCGGAACCACAGCGGCTTGAGACCGCCCGGTTGCCGTGCTTGGCCACCTTCAGGCCGGCGCCGGCCACCACAAACGCAGTGGTGGTGGAGACATTGAAGGTCTGGGTGGCGTCCCCGCCCGTGCCGCAGGTGTCCACGATGGTCTCCCAGTCCACGTTGATCTCGTCCCGGTCCAGGTCCACCAGGCCATTGCCCATGGGAATGCGGGTGGCCTTGGCCCGCATCACCCGGGCCGCGGCGGTGATCTCCGCCACCGTCTCGCCTTTCATGCGCAGCCCGGTGATGAAGGCGCCGATCTGGGCCTCGGTGGCCGAACCTTCCATAATGACCTCCATGGCCCGGGTCATCTCCACCTCGCTCAAGTCCTGCCGGGTGACCACCTTGTAGATGGCTTCTTTAAGCATGCCCTTACTCCGAAAAATTCTTATTTGATCCTGGTATAAATAGCGGCCAAGGCTATGGGAACCGTAATCCAGCCAGAAATCTTGAGGATATACCAGTAAATCCAGGTGAACAGACAGACATGAGACGGTTGCCAATGCTTAGCCAAACCCAGATCTACGCCGGGCAGGAATCTGTCTAAACTCAAGATAAATTTGATTAACCACGAATTTATTTCTTTGAGGTAAATATGAGCATTTATAAATTTTGGCTCAAACTCTGGGGCAAAGATAATTGTCCCCAACAAAATAAGGGGCAGAATCAGGCGAAAAGTTTGGGCGGGCTTGCGGCCATACCCAGCTAAGAAATCCCAAAAGAACCGGGTGGCCCATTGTCTCAGCCCACTTTTCCGGCCCCATAATTCCCGGCGTTTGCCTTCGATAAAAACTTCATCGGCCCGTTCTTTATGCCCGCAGCGCTGAAAGTATGCTTCCAGTTGACTGTAATTCTGGGTATTAAAGCGGCTCAGGTTTATCCACTCTAGGAGTTTTCGCCAATTCTTAGGTTCGTCTTCTCCTTTACTGGTACTGATAGCCAGGTAGGAAAGGCCGTCCAGCCAGATTGTATCTTTTTCCACAGGCCAGGTAACATCTAGAAGGGATAACTGCTGGAAACTGCAATCTCTCAGGTCGCCCTCAGATTTAATAGTCACACTGTCTAAGGTTGCCGGACCGTTAACATGCATATTTCTGGCTTTTAATCTATCGATCTCAATATTTTCGATTCTTAATTCCCGCTCAATCTTCGTTCGTTCTAGTCCCAGCTCATTAATACGATTCCCCTCAATCAGTAGGTCTAAAAAATGGGCATCGTTCAAAGAAACCTTTCCCTGAAAAACCGTGTTCCGGAAGAAGGTGATCTGTCCAACTTTTATACCGTCGAAATTGACCTCTTGCTCTGCGCCTTCAAACTTCGCCCCATCTGCACTGAATTGTCCGCCGATATCTACGCCGACAAAATCCACCGGCCCCTGAAAGACAGCATCTCGAATGAAGACGTCCTGGCCCACCTTCATGGAATTGAAATTGACCTCCTTATCTGGGCTTTCAAACTTTGCGCCATTTGCATTGAATTGTCTGCCGATATGGGTATTGACAAAATTCACCGGCCCTTGAAAGACAGCATTTCGAAAGAAGGCGCTCTGGCCCACCTTCATGGCGTTGAAATTGACTTCTTGCTCTTGGCTTTCAAACTTCGCCCCATCTGCACTGAATTGTCCGCCGATATTTGCGCTGCCAAAATCCACTGGCCCTTGAAAGACAGCATTATCAAAAAAGGCGCTCTGGCCCATTTTCATGCCGTTGAAATTGACCTCTTGCTCTCGGCTTTCAAACTTCGCGCCCTTTGCATTAAATTGCCTGCCGATATGTGTATTGCCAAAATTCACCGGCCCCTGAAAAATAGCATTATCAAAAAAGGCATCCTGGCCCACCTTCATGGCGTTGAAATTGACCTCCTTATCTGGGTTCTCAAACTTCGCGCCTTTTGCATTGAATTGTCCGCCGATATCTGTGTTGCCAAAATCCATTGGCCCTTGAAAGACAGCTTTTTGAATGAAAGCGCTCTGGCCCACCTTCATGGCGTTGAAATTGACCTCTTGCCCTTGGCTTTCAAACTTCGCGCCATCTGCACTGAATTGCCTGGCGATATCGGCGCTGCCAAAATTCACCGGCCCCTTAAAGGCAGCATTATCAAAAAAGGCATCCTGGCCCACCTTCATGGAATTGAAATTGACCTCTTGCTCTTCGCTTTCAAACTTCGCGCCCACTGCACTGAATTGTCCGGCGATATCTGCACGCGCAAAATTCATGGAACCCTTGAAGACCGTATTTCCGCAAAAGAGATTCACTCCCACTTTAATACGATGGAAATCTGCGTCCCTCTCAAAAATGCTTCCCCTTAAGTTAAGGTGCTTCCTGAGATAACTGTCCCGGAAATTTACCTCGGACTGAAATTTGGAGTCTGTTATGGTGCAATAATGAAGGATTTCCGCATTTTCCAGGTCCAGGCCTCCGGCAATAATAGCATGGCTGATGCCAATGCCCCGGCGGTGAACCTTGATACCCTCAAGGTTATCCGTAAGCAACTCTTCCAGGAACCGTGCCCGTACTTGCCGATCTTCCTCCTTTTCGCCGAATTTATCTTTTAGATCGGCAATCCGCCCTGCCTCTATCTGCTCCAGGACAAATTTTTCCTGGTCTGTCAGAGGCTGCCCGTCAATGATGATTTGGTCATAACTTTGCATGGCTTAGCTCTTACTATCTATTTAAACTGCGAAAAAATGGCGGCCAGGCCGATGGGCACCAGGATCCAGCCGACAATCTTGTGAAAGTGATAATACATCAAGGTGGGGAAGGAGATCCTGGATATCTGCCACAGCCGGGCCAGACCCAGGTCCACCCCGGGCAAAAATTCGTCCAGGCTCAGAAAGAAGCGCACTATGGCGGTCTTTCCCTTGCTGCCGTTCAAGAGCCAGCCCCAGCCCCCCAGGAAGGAGGGATCGAAGTTGTTGGTGGTCGAAGAACAGGGTGCCCAGCAACACAATGCCTAGACTCAGCCAGAAAGTTCGCCCCGGTTTGCGGCCGTAACCGGCCAGGGCGTCCCAGAAGATCAGGGTGGTCAGGTGGTCCGGCCGCCACCACTTCTCCAGGGCCACCCTCCGGTTTCCCTGGATATAAACCTCATCGGCCCGGTC
Source organism: uncultured delta proteobacterium (assembly GCA_963739295.1). Classification (GTDB taxonomy): domain Bacteria; phylum Desulfobacterota; class Desulfobaccia; order Desulfobaccales; family 0-14-0-80-60-11; genus CAVTZS01. The sequence goes on from CAVTZS010000004.1 coordinate 162,520, forward strand.
TTTGTAGCCGCCGTGCTTGAAATACTCCTCCAGTAGGTTGTAGTTCCGGGTGTCGAGGCGGCTGTGGCCGATCCAGGCCAGGAGTTTTTCCCAGTCCTCGGGCCCTTCCCCGGCGCTCAGGGCCTGGTAAGTCAGGCCCTCCAGCCAGACCTGCTCCGGGTTGGCGGGCCAGGTAGTGTTCAACATTTTCAGGGAGTAAAAGTTGCTGTCCCTCAGGTCGGCTCGTTGAGTGATCTTAAGATTTTTGAAGATCGCCGGCCCTTTGACCTGGAGCCGGGTGGCCTGGAGGTGGTCAAGGCCCAGGTCTCCGATAATCAGGGAGTACTCCACCTGGGCGCCGTCCAGGTTTACTTCCGGATAAGTCAGGGCCGAGGCCGGGTCCCCGGCCAGCATGAGATTTTTGAATTGGGTGCCCACCAGGGAGACGCCGGCCAGAAAGGCCGTTTCCGAGAAAAAGGCGTGCTGCTCCACCTTGAGGCCGAAAAAATTGGGCTTATGGTCTTTATTGGCAAACCTGGCCTGATTGAAGATCAGCAACCCGCCCACCGAGGCCATGGTGAAGTCCACCGGCCCGTGGAACACGGTGCCGTCGAAGGAAGCCCTGGGTCCCACCTTAAGGCCGTTGAAATTGGCCTTCTGATCACTGGACTCAAAGCGCGCCCCGTCTCCGAAGAACTCTCCGGCGATCTCGGCGCCGCCCCAATCCACCGGACCTAGAAAGACGGCATGAAGCAAAGAGGTGTTTTGCCCCACTTTCACTCCGTTGAAAACGGCCTTCTTATCTGGGCTGGCAAACCGGGTGCCGGCTACATTGAACTCTCCGCCCATCCTGGCTCCCGTGAGGTCCAGCCCGCCCTCAAAGACGGCGTTCTTGAATGAGGCGCTCTGGCCCACCGAAAGGCCATTAAAGTTGGCTTCCTGGTCTGGGGCGGCAAATCTGGCCCCGGCCAGATTAAGCATACCTTGGATCTCAGCGCCCCCGAAATCTACCGGACCCTCAAAGACCGCTTCCCCGAAGAAGGCGTCCACTCCCACTTTTAGCCGATAAAAATTGGCTCGTTGGGCAAAAACCGCCTGTTTCAGGGCCAGGTTTTTCTGGAAATGACTGCCGCCGCAGTTGACCATCCCCCGGAACTGGCAACCGCTAAGAAACACGGCATGGGGCACCACCGCAAATTCCAAGGCGAGAGGGCCGGTGACAATGGCGTTCGCCAGGTAGACGCCGCTGCGGTGCACCTTAAAGTTAGGAATGCCGTCGGTGAGCAGGGCTTCCAGGAATCGGGCCCGGAGATAACGTGACTTTTCCTCACTGCCGAACTTCTCTTTCAGGTCGGCTACCTCTCCCGCGGTCACCCTTTCCAGGACCCATTGTTCCGCCGGGCTGAGCGGCCCCAGACCCGGGAGCCCGGCAATTTCGGCCCTTCCTAAGCTTAGGGACAGGCAGATAAATAGTGCGGCCAGGAGTTTGGACAGGATTATTTGGAGCGGTGAAACTCTTATCATGTAAGCGACTCTTTTTTCTCCTGCAAAAGTTGCCGGGCCGCCTCGATTCCTGCCTGAAGGGCTTTTTTATTCAGTTCCTCGGTCCCCGGGGGCACCCGGGCCAGGACCGCGGCTTCCAGGCTTTTAAGGGACACCACCCCGGTAAGGGTTACCAGCGCCGCCAGGGCTACCAGGCTGGCGGTCACCTCTTTCCCCAACTGCTGCCGGGCAATCTGGGTGAAGGGGATGGCCATGACCCGGGTGGTGGGGAACTCCCTGACAAAAGTGGCATCCACCAGGATCAGGCCGTCCGGCTTCAGGTCAAAAATGTAGGTATCCAGGGATCTCTGGTTCATGGCCAGCAGCGCATCCGGCTTGATGGCCTTGGGAAAATCAATCTCTTCATCGCTGATCACCACTTCGGCCTTGGAGGTCCCGCCCCGGGCCGCGGGGCCGTAGCTCTGAGTCTGGCAGACAAACTTGCCGTCATGAATGCCGGCCGCTTCCGCCAGGATAATGCCGGCCAGAATCAAACCCTGGCCGCCGGAGCCGGCCAATCTGATCTCATAGCGCTTGGTCATGGCTGTTCCTTTGGGGGAGGGCGGGGGAACTGTGTTCCCCCGACCCTCCCCCAAAAACCTTACTTATCTCCCCCCAAGGCCGCCCGGGCGGCTTCCCGGATGCGGCGGTATTCCTGGGTGTAGATGGGCAGGTCGCGATCCACCAGGACGCCGATGGTAATCTTATCTTGCAGTTCTTCCGGCGACATGGTTTGGGCCTTTTCCACCCGCACGGCCATTTCTTTCTGCCAGCGCAGCATCTCCACCGGGCCGCCCAGCTTATTTTTCAGCCCGTAATGGGTGTGGCAATGGCTGATGACTTCTACCACGGCAAAGCCGCTCTTCAAGATGGCCTGCTCCATCAACTGATCCAGGAGGGTGGCATGATAGACCGTGCCCCGCCCCACCATGGAGGCCCCGGCGGTCACGGCCATCTCGGAAATGGAAAAGGCGTGCTCGATGTGGCCGTAAAGCGCGGTGGCGGCCCGGGCCCCGTAGGGAGTGGTGGGGGAATACTGCCCCCCGGTCATGCCGTAAATATTGTTATTGATGATGATGGCCGTGAGGTTGAGGTTACGCCGGGCCGCATGAATGAAGTGGTTGCCCCCGATGGCGGTGGCATCCCCGTCACCCATGATCACAATAACCTGGAGTTTGGGATTGGCCAGCTTCACGCCCGTGGCAAAAGTGAGGGCCCGGCCATGAGTGGTGTGCAGGGTGTTGAAATCCACGTAGACCGACATCCGCCCCGAGCAGCCGATCCCGGAGACCAGGACAATCTCGTCCTTCTCCAGGCCGATGCGGTCGATGGCCCGGATCAGGGCCCCCAAAACAATGCCGTTGCCACACCCCGGGCACCAGACATGGGGGAACTTCTTCTCGTGGCGCAGGTACTTGTGGATTAATTTAGTTACTTCGGCCATTGGCGTTTGGCTTTCAGCTATCAGCGGTAAGCTTTATTCTTGTTCCCAAGCTGAGCTTTGCTCAACTCTCACTGCAAAGCAAAGCTTTGCGGGAAATTGCGTCCCCAAGCCAAGCTTGGGGACGAGCATAATAATTTTCGTCACTTCTGCCATGAGCGATCTCTTTATGATTTACGGTTTGCTTCGCCTGAATTTTTTTTATAGATCGAAACCCATCTTGTTTGCAGGGTAAGGCTGGTTCATTATATCCATCCAACTCCTATCGCGTACCCAATCGAAATATTTCGTAACCCATTTGTATTTCTCAAATAGGCTGAGTTCCTTTTGCTCTCCTTCTTTCTTTTGATTGTCCTCGGAAAGACTATCCTGCATTTCCTTAATCAGGTGTTTCTCGAACTCGATGCAAAGTCTCTTAATATAATCTGGCGGTCCACTCTCAAAATCCATATATTTCCGCAGAACCCACAGAGTATTAACGAAATGATAACCGTCGTCGTCCCTGAGAATAAATTGTTTAGCATTAGGATCAGCTGAGAGGGCATCTCGAACCACATCTTCGCTCAATATGACTCTAGGATACTTTGCGCACTTTTGCTCTAACCGATATGCCTCATTCATTGCCGGGCCAAAGATCACCTGGCCATCGTGGTACACATCTCCCCGCGTGATTCCGCCGCGACAAATAATCTGAAACCTAAACAATCGATATCCTATCCTTGCGACATGGTGGAGCAGGTGCATAATGCCTTGTTTTGTTTTAGAGACCGTGATCACGACGCAATCAGAAAACTGGGTCATAATGTGCCCGGACTCCGAAATGTCGCCAATATCACCAAGTACAATCTGATCTGTGCCCGCAGGCTTAGCCCATTCAAGAATCTCTTTAATCTGTTCTGGCGAGATCAACCGGCAAGGGCCCACAGAGCGCTCGATTAGTTTCTTGAATCCCCAGATGTCTACATACGCGACAAAGCGATCTTCGTAATCCATCTTAAAATTCCTACTTACGAATTCAAACTATCTTAACTTATTTCCCAAACCCCAATTATGGAAGGCGGGCACTGCCCGCCAATTAAAAATCAATTATTTGCGGCGGGCGATGCCCGCCCTACATTTTCTACCAGGAAGAGGGCATTCCCACCGGGCACCCGGGAGAACAGGTGGGGTCCTGGCCCCAGCCAGCTTTGGTGCCGTAAGGGTCCACCGGAGCCGTATAATTATTTCCTTCGGCACAACCTAGCAAAAGCAGGAACACCAACACGAGCCAGTATAAATTTTTCATCATCTCCTCCTCATTCGCCCATGAACCTAGGCACCTTTCTTCCAAACTAAAAAATGAGAACCGAAACTGACTTAAACCCTTCTTCTTCACATCTTCATCAAGCGTGCGAGAATCTCCTCAGGGGTGATGAGGTTCCCGTCGATGCGGTTCAGGGTTTCTATCCGGGTCATTCCCTGGTTGACCCGCTTCACTTCCCGGGAGATCTGGCCCATATTCAACTCCGGCACCAGCACGGCTCTGACCCGGCGCAGCAAGGGTTCCAGCAACCGCCGGGGAAAGGGCCACAGGGTGATGAGCTTTACCAGGCCGGCCTTGAGGCCCCGCTGCCGGGCCTCCTTGACCGCCTGTTTGGCCGCCCGGGCCACTGAGCCATAAGCTACCACCAACACCTGCGCATCTACGGTCAGCTCCTCGTGGACCATGAGGATATCGTTAAAGTGCTGACTGATTTTGCGAAAGAGCCGGTTGATAAAGGGCACGATCTCATCGGCCCGCTCGGTGGGGAAGCCCCGCACGTCATGGAGGAGCCCGGTAACGTGATAGCGGTAGCCGTCGCCGAAGATGCCCATGGGCGGCACCCCCCGGGCGTTGTCTTCATAAGGGATGTACCACTCCGGGGGCATGGTGGGGCGCAGCCGGTCCACCACCTCGATTTCTTCAGGAGGAGGGAGGACGATCTTTTCCCGGGTGTGGGCCACCACTTCGTCGGAAAGGATGATGACCGGGGTGCGGTATTTTTCCGAAAGATTGAAGGCCTTAACCGTGAGGTCGAAACAGTCCCGGGTGGTGGCCGCGGCCAGGACAATGATGGGATGGTCGCCGTGAGTGCCCCAGCGGGCCTGCTGCACATCCCCCTGGCTTACGAAGGTGGGCACTCCGGTGCTGGGGCCGGCGCGCATCACGTTAACAATAACGCAGGGGACTTCCGCCAGGCAGGCAAAGCCCAGGTTTTCCTGCATCAGGGAGAAGCCGGGGCCGCTGGTGGCGGTCATGGCCTTGGCTCCGGCCAGCGAAGCCCCAATAACCGCGCCCAGGCTGGCGATTTCATCCTCCATCTGGATGAAAGTGCCCCCCTCGGCCGGCAGGCGATAGGACATGACTTCGCTGATCTCCGTGGCCGGGGTGATGGGATAGCCGGCAAAAAAACGGCAACCCGCGGCCAGGGCGCCCTCCACCACGGCCTCATTGCCTTGCAGCAGGACGGTACGACCCTGTTTTGGCTTAGCCCTCATGATCCTTGGCTTCCGGGTTTAATCTTCTTCCCCTTCCCTAGGCTGGGGGGGTCTGAGCTCTTTAACACAGATGGCAAAGTCCGGACAATGGAGTTCACACCATCTACAGCCGGTACAGTGCTCGGAAGATTCAACCACCGGCCCACCCTCCTCATCCAGACGGATGCACTGCTTGGGGCAAAACGCGGCACAGATGCCGCAAGACTTGCACCAATCTTTGAAGATATCGATTTCATATTCCAGGTGGGGTTTTTCGGGATGCTCGTCCCCTGCGGGAACCGTACCTGGTTCCGGGGCTTGACCCGGTTCTTTCTCCGACCCTGCATCTTGATCCATTAATCGGCTTACCTTTGTTGTAGGCGCAGGCTAAAGCCTGCGGCTACATTCGCATATTTTTGCAGGAGCGGGCTTGGGGGAACCTCACTTTTTCTAAAAAAGTGGGGTTCCCCCAAATCTCTTACCTCTCCTCACCTCTATGTCAACCCCGCTGGCGCATCAGGAAATTCCGCAACAGGTTTAGCCCCTGGGTGGTCAAAATCGATTCCGGATGAAATTGCACTCCGTAAACCGCGAATTCTTTGTGGCGCAAGCCCATGATCTCTCCCACCGCGGTCTGCGCCGAGATTTCCAGGCAATTCGGGAGACTTTCCTGCTCCACGATGAGGGAATGATAGCGGGTTGCTTCAAACGGAGTGGGAAGACCCTGGAAGATGTCCCGGCCGTCGTGGTAAATAAGCGAAGTCTTGCCGTGCATCAGGCGAGGGGCCCGGATTACCCTGCCCCCGAACGCGGCGCCGATGGCCTGATGTCCCAGGCAAACCCCCAGCACGGGGATGCGGCCCGCGAAATGTTGGATGGCTGCCACCGATATTCCTGCCTCATTGGGAGAACAGGGACCGGGGGAAATGACCAGCCAGGTGGGCTTGGCCGCCTCCAAATCCTCCAGGCCTATCTGGTCATTGCGGTAAACCTGGACCTCCACCCCCAACTGGCCGAAGTATTGCACCAGATTATAGGTAAACGAATCATAATTGTCTATCATTACTAACATAATCGTCCCCTGTGGCCCCTTCTATTTTTGCAGGAGGGGGTTTGGGGGAACCTCACTTTTTCGAAAAAAGTGGGGTTCCCCCAAATCCCTACATCAACCCTGCCTCCGCCCGTTCCAGGGCGCGCCTTAAGGCCAGGGCCTTGTTCACGGTTTCTTCGTATTCCCTGGCCGGGTCGGAGTCGGCGACGATACCGGCCCCCACCTGAAGATAAACCTGGCCATCATGGATGGTAAAGCTGCGAATGGTTATGCAAAAGTCCAGATTGCCACTGAAGCTCAAATATCCCACAGCCCCGGCGTAAGGCCCCCGGCGGGTGGGTTCCAGCTCCTCAATGATCTCCATGGCCCGCACCTTGGGCGCGCCGGCGACGGTGCCCGCGGGGAAGGTGGCCTTGAGGAGGTCCAGGCCGTCATGGCCTTCGGCCAATTCCCCCTCCACCTGGGAGACGATGTGCATCACGTGGGAGTAGCGCTCCACCGTGAAGAGTTCGGGCACCTTAACAGTGCCGATCTTGGCTACCCGGCCCACATCGTTGCGCCCCAGGTCCACCAACATGATGTGCTCGGCCCGTTCCTTGGGATCGGCCAGCAACTCGGCCTCCAGGTCTTCGTCCTCCCGGGGCGTGGCCCCCCGGGGACGGGTGCCGGCAATGGGGCGGTAAATGATCTGCCCCTCCTCCAGGCGCACCAGGATTTCCGGGGAGGCGCCCACCAGCTGCAGGCCCCCCTGGTCCAGATAAAACATGTAAGGGGAAGGATTAATGGAGCGCAGAGGCCCGGTAGAGATCGAAAAGGATCATGCCGCAGGGGCGTGTGAAAGCATTGGGAGAGCACTACCTGGATGACGTCCCCGGAGCTGATGTATTCTTTGCCCTGGCGCACCATGCTCTCGAAACGCTCCCGGGTCAGGTTGGAGGACATTTTAAGACCCGCCTCGGGGGGCAACGCTTCGGAAAGAGGCACTGGCTGCCGTAGACGCTGGATCAGGCCCTTAATGGCCCTGACCGCCTGGTCATATTGGTCTTTTAAGGAGATCTCGGGGTCAAGATGGACCAGAGCCACTACCTTGATGGTCTGGCGCAGGTTATCAAATATCAGCAGGTGATCCGCCAAAAGAAAGCGGGCCTCGGGTATGGCCAGGGCAGGGGTGATCTCCGGCAACCGCTCGATATAGCGCACCATATCGTAGCCCAGATAGCCCACCAGGCCGCCCCAGAAGCGGGGCAATCCCGGGGCGGGTACGGCCTGATACTCTCCCAGCAACCGCCGCAGTTGCTCAAAGGGGTCGGCCCCGGAGTCCACGGTCTCCTGCTGCCCGCCCCGCTGAATGGTGCTGCGGCCGCCCTGGACCTGGAACAGGAGCGAGGGATTGAGGCCCAGGAAGCTGAAACGGCCCCATTTCTCCCCGCCTTCCACACTCTCCAGGAGATAAGAACAACCGTTGCCCCGCAACTTTTTGTAGGCCGACACCGGGGTCTCCAGGTCCCCCAGGATCTCCCGGTAAACCGGAATCAGGTTGCCCTGCCGGGCCATCTGACTGAAGGTAACAAAATCCGGATTAACCATGCCCTGCTCCATGTGGCGGCTGATTGAGGTATTTGGGGGAGGGGGCTAAGGGCCACAGGCCCACTTACAATCCTCCCCCAAGCCCCCACCCCCAACCCCTTGAGGGGCTTTTGGGTCAGGTTGAGCCGGGGCTAAAGCCCCGACCTCAACCTGACCAAGTTATCCCCCCCTTTTCTAAAGGGGGGTCAGGGGGGATTTTAAATTTTCAGCCAGTTGGGGCACAACGACCCTCGTCGGTGCTCAATTCTCTCCTTGGTGGCACCGGCGTCTCGCCGGTGCTTCTCCTCCTGCCCGGTTCCTCAAAAATTCCCCCCTCCCCTGGTGGCAGGGGGTTAGGGGAAGGGGGAAGATTCGGTCTCCACCCCCACCCTACCCTCCCCCATCCAGGGGGAGGAAAATATGTAAATCATTCAGTGGCACCGGCGTTCCGCCTGTGTAGTTTCCCACCCTTATTCAAGGATATCATTTATTTACCAAGAAAAAAGCCGTGGACCCCTTTGGGCCACGGCTTTCCCCCTTCACCAAAAAGCCGGGGCCCCTCCCGTGAGGGGCCCCGAAATATCTATTGCTGCCGGTGGACGCACCTCACGGGCCTGCGAGCACGCGCCACCAGAGCCAGTTATTTGCCGGGAGAATTTTCATAATTTCTTTTATCCAATTCCTCTGGAGTTGTCAATATGTTTCCTCTTCTACTTTCCCTGCCCGCAGTATGTCAATGCCAGAGTTGTTGAGGCTCTTGGCCACATTGGGGTCGTTCGGCCCAAAAGCCTTTTCTCTAATAGCGAGAGACCGTTGATGAAGAGGTTCCGCCTGAGCATACCTGCCTTGAGCTCTGTAAAGTTCTGCTAAATTATTGAGGTTTGTGGCTATGTGGGGATGCTCTCTCCCAAAGGTCTTTTCCCAAATAGCCAGCGAACGTTTAAAGAGCGGTTCCGCCTGGTCATACTTACCCTGGTGCCCGGTAAAGTAGAGCTAGGTTATTGAGGGCAGCAGCTAGGCCGGTATTATCTGCGCCCATTGATTTTTCCCAAATATTAATGGACCGATGGTAGAGGGGTTCAGCCTGATCACGCATGCCCTGCTCTCGGTAAAGTTCCGCCAGATTATTGAGACTTGCTGCTAAATAAGGGTGATCCAATCCAAGTGTCTTTTCATCAATGGCAATGGATTGTTGAAAAAGGGCTTCCGCCTGAGCATACCTGCCTTGAGCGCGATACAATTCCGCCAAATCATTAAGACTAGTAGCCACATAAGGATGATTTCGCCCCAATGCTTTTTCATTTATGGCCAGCGACCGTTTAAAGAGGGGTTCTGCTTGGTCATATCTGCCTTGAGCGCGATATAGTTGCGCTAGGTTTTTTAGGATGCTGGCTACTTGGGGGTGCTCCGACCCTTTTTTCTTTTCCAAAATGTCCAGGGAACGTAAGAAAAGTGGTTCCGCATTGGAATATCTTCCCTGGTACCGGTATAGGGACGCCAAATTACAGAGACTAATGGCAACGTCGGGATGATCCGGCCCCAAGGCCTTTTCCATAATGGATAGGGACCGTTGGAAGAGGGGTTCTGCCTGGGTATATCTGCCTTGTTCTTGATAAAGTGCCGCCAGGTTGTTGAGAACGTTAGCCATTTCGGGGTTTTCCGGCCCCAAGGTCTTTTCTCTAATAGATAGAGACCGTAGAAAAAGTGCTTCCGCCAAGGAATATTCGCCTTTGTCTTGGTGTAGCGCCGCCAAGTTGTTAAGACTTTTGGCCAGTTCGAGGGGGTTAGGCTTAAGAGACTTCTCATTGATTTCTAAGGCCCGTTTAAGGAGTTCCTCACTATCATCATATTTTCCTAACAGATGTAATAGGTTACCTGCGCCGTTTAGATAAATCGAGTTGTCCGGCTGTAGTTGCACGGCCTTGGTGTAATATTGTTCCGCTTTGCTAAAATCTATACGGCTTTCCGCCAAAACGCCCAACTGGTAGGCCGCTTCTGCTGCATGCTCCGTACTTTTATCCAGAGCCTGGCGAAACAGAGCCTCAGCCGTGGCCGTTTCCCCCTGTGCCAAGGCTTTTCGAGCTCGGTCAATCTGGTCAGGCAGGAAGACTCGTTTAAAGTCTCCCAGGGACTGGTAAGCCTGGGATAGCTTAGCACTCTGGTCCTCATAAGCCTTTTCCAAGTTGTCATACTTGTCTTTAATAGCCACCCGCTCTTTATAGAGAAGGGCACGTTTCTCAGGATCGGCCTGCTGAATTTCCTCCAGTATTTCCTTGTCTCGGCCCTTGAGAAGATTTTCGACTTGTTCGCGGGTGATGTGGATATTGATGATGTCTCTGCCAGCGATAATATCTCTGCCGGCATAAATCCCGCTAATGGGATGCTTGACTTCAGGGGTTGGGGTCTTGCGGAAATAGAGCAAAAGCTGCCAGAGTCCTGCAAGAACTCCAAAGGAAACAAATATTATAAGATACAGGGCTCCCCGGTTGTCGGGATTCAATAGCCATTCCAGACGCACTCCCCAGGCATCACTATATTATTCCCTGAATTGCTTAAAACTATTTAATAATATTATTAACTTTAAGTCCTTCAAGTTTTATTAGTTTCTTTCACAAGCGAACCCAGGCAATCTAAAATCTTCGGTCATGCAAGCGCCCATTACTGGCCACAATATTGGGGGAAGTAAGCTCATAAGGGCCGCCGCTGAAAGTGGTGACCTTGCCCCCCGGCCTCGGTGATGATTAACAGTCCCGCGGCGGTGTCCCAGGGTTTCAGGTTCTCTTCGTAGAAGCCGTCGAAGCGGCCGCAGGCCACATAAGCCATGTCCAGGGCCGCGGAGCCCGCCCGGCGCAGGCCCTGGCAGATGCCCAGGAAGCGGCCCATGCGGGCCAGGGTCTCGGGCAGGCGCTCCCTGATGTCATAGGGAAAGCCCGTGGCCAGCAAGGCCCGCTCCAGGCGCCTGGTCTTGGAAACCTTGATGCTCCTGCCATTGAGCGTGGCGCCCTTCCCGGCCCGGGCCTCAAAGAGCTCATCCCGCAAGGGGTCATAGATCACTCCATACTCAATCCTGCCCTCGGCCTCAAAGGCGATGGACACGCAGAACATGGGAAACCCGTGGGCAAAATTAACCGTGCCGTCCAGGGGGTCAATGATCCAGCGATAAGGGGATATCTGGGGGGAGGGCCAGGGGCCTGAGGCCCCTGCCCTCCCCCCAGGCCCCCCTCCCAACCCGCTTAAGGGGGCCTGAGAAGGCGGGGCTTCTGGCCCCGCCTTCTCCAGGCCCGGAATCAAGCTTAAGGGATTGGGGGTGGGGGCGTGGGGGAGGATTGTAAGTGGGCCCGCGGCCCTTAGCCCCCTCCCCCACGTCATCCCCCATCCTCACCCTCCTCCGCCAGGAAGCCGTGGTCCGGAAAGGTCTGGCGGATCAAGGCGATGATCATCTCCTGGGACTGGAGGTCGCTTTCGGTCACGGGGTCAATGGCCCCTTTCAAGGTGACGCGCTGAGGCTTGAGGTAGTTCTGCCGGAGCACGCTCCCCGCGGCCAGGGCCGCCTGGCGTCCGATCCGAGCCACTTTTTCCAGCATATGGTTATTTCCCTATTTATCTAGGGGCATGGCTCGCCATGCCCCTACATAGGGTGGGCATTGCCCACCCTACATGGTCATTTGGCTTATTTAGAAAATTGGAGAAGCTGGAAGCCGCTCTTAGGGTCTTTCCGGCGCTGACCTGCGGTCCCCAGGATTTCCAGGAGGATAACCTCCCCCACCAGCCAGACATCCACCCCGGCGCGGGTACAGCCCACGGAAGCCCGGCCTTCCCTTCCCGCCGCGCCGTGCAGATGGAGCGAAGGATCGCCTGATTCATTGGGAAAGAGCGTCCCCACGGCCAGAACTTCCTGGATGCCGCTAAGCGGATAAATCAGGGGCACAATGGCCTCCCCCCGGTTTTCCTCCGGCCCCACCACCATGCGGCTGCCGTGGGTGGCGCCGCCCAGATAAAGGACCATGGCGCTCTCAATACCCTGCTCCCGGGCAAAGGCTTCGATGGTTTCGTTTAGGCGTTCTCCTTCTTCTAATCTCAGGGCAAAGATTCTCCCCAGCTTACCTTCACCATACTGCATGCTGCCTCCTATCACTTCTTTTTTGGCTTACCGGCCCGCCCTTTTTTATGGGCCAGGGGGTTGTGAACCGTGGCCGGCCTTAAGGGAGTAAACAGGGACACGGTGAGCAGGCCGGTCAAGAAGCCCCCCAGATGGGCCATCCAGGCCACTGCCCCCCCCTGGCGCAGGCCGTAAAACTGCAAGACCAGCCATAGCCCCAGCCAGACATAGGCCGGGATGTAGGCCAGCTCCGGCCGCAACCGCCAGAAAACCAGGGTGTGGATGGGGGCCCTGGGTAGCCGTATCAGATAACCCCCCAGAACCCCGGCGATGGCGCCGCTGGCCCCGATGAGGGGCGCGGTGAGCTTCCCGGCCGCCAAGACATGGAAAATACAGGAAAAAAAGCCGCAAAAGAGAAAAAAGGCCAAAAATCGCGGATGTCCCAGGTCATCCTCCAGGGCCTCGCCAAAAACCCAGAGGAACCACATATTGCCAATCAGGTGCACCCATCCGGCATGGAGGAACAAGGAGCTGAACATGGTGGGCAAAAGCCACAAGGTCTGGCGGGAAAGGAGCTTGAGTTGGCTCAACTTGGCCGCCACCGCCCCCTTCTGGGCGAAGAGACTCATAGCCGCCTGGGACCCGATATGAAGCTGGTAGAGATAGACCGCCACATTTACCGCGATCAAGCCCAACGTGACCCAAGGCCACCGCTTCTTGGCCGGCGCCCCGCGTAGGGGAATCATTAAGCGCTCCGGGGTATTTTTTGAGGGAGGGGGCCAGGGGTCGCAGACCCCTGCCCCCTCCCTCAAGCTCCCTCCCCCAACCCCATAAGTTTTGGCAGGTCAAGGCGTGGCTATGGGCCACGCCTTGACCTGCCACCATACGCGGGTTGGGAGGAGGGTGTGGGGGGAGGGTAGGGACCTCAGGTCCCTGGCTCTCCCCCCACAAGCATCCGCCTCATTCTACCTCAGTCGCCCAGGGCTGTCCAGGGCTAGAGGCGAGCGGAGTTGACATTGCCTTTAGTTTAGAATAAATAAAATGCATGGCCTTGCCGAAGAAGAAAGTATACATCCGGACTTTTGGCTGCCAGATGAATGTGGCCGACTCGGAGCTGATGGCCCAGGCGTTAGCGGACGAATACGTCCTCACCGATCGGGCCGAGGAGGCGGACCTATATCTGATCAACACCTGCGCCATTCGCCGTAAATCCGAAGAGAAAGTCCGCAGTCTTTTAGGGAGGCTAAAGGGTTTAAAGAGGCGGCGGCCCCAGCTCATTCTGGGCGTGGGGGGCTGTGTGGCCCAGCAGGAAGGCGAGCGCCTGCTGGCGGTGGTGCCCCACCTGGATCTGGTTTTTGGCACCCACGGCATCTATCGTCTGCCGGAGATGGTGCGCCTCGCAGTTCAAGGGCAACGCCCGGTGGAGGTGGAGCTTGCCCGCGGTTTTCCGCCTCTCCCTCCCCAAAGGCAGTGGTCATCCTAGAGCCGTGCAGGCCCTGGTGACCATCATGCAGGGGTGCGACAATTTCTGCACCTTTTGCGTGGTTCCCTATGTGCGGGGTCGGGAGAACAGCCGCCCACCCGCGGCCATCATGGCGGAAATTGAAGACTTTCTGGCGGCTGGGGGTAAAGAGGTGACCCTGTTGGGCCAGAATGTCAATTCCTATGGCCGCACTTTGCCGGAGCCGGTCACTTTTCCGGAACTGTTGCGCCGGGTGGCCGCGCTACCCGGGTTGGCCAGGTTGCGCTTCGCCACCTCTCATCCCCGGGATCTGTCCCAGGAGTTAATCGGCGCCTACGGAGAGTTGCCGGCTTTGTGCCAACACCTGCATCTGCCGGTCCAATCCGGCGCTAACCGGATTCTGAAAGCCATGCGCCGCGGCTACACCAGGGAGGAATACCTGGAGAAGGTGGCCCGGCTCAGAAAGGTGTGTCCGGGCCTCGCCCTCTCCACCGATTTGATTGTCGGGTTTCCGGGAGAAACCGAGGCAGACTTTGAACAAACCCTGGAGCTGATGCGGGAGGCCGAGTTTGCCCAGGCCTTTTCCTTCAAATATTCCCCCCGGCCCCAAACCCGGGCCGCGTCTTATCCCGATCAGGTGCCGGAGGCAGTTAAGGCGGAGCGTCTTTGCCGTTTGCAAGCCCTGCAGGAGGAGCTTACCTTGAAGGCGCAGGCGCGCCTGGTAGGCCGGGTGCAGGAGGTATTGGTGGAAGGACGGAGCAAACGCTCACCGAACCAGCTCTGCGGCCGGCTTCGGACCAACCAGGTGGTGAACTTCGAGGGAACCCAGGAATTGGTGGGCCGTTTGACGCTGGTCCGGCTTACCGAGGCTCACCCCCATTCCTTGAAAGGCAGGCGGGCAGAGGCCTCGCCCAACCCATGACCCATGGTGGATTGCCTGAAGGCTCCCCCAAGGAGGGTAACATGTTGAAACAAATGACCGTCTCGGGACTGACCATCGACCCCTTTACCAACAGTCCCATCATGATCTTAAAGGACGTGGAGTCGGATAAGGCGGTCCCCATCTGGATCGGGTTGCTGGAGGCCACGGCCATCGCCAGCGAATTGGAGAATATCAAATTCTCCCGCCCCATGACCCATGATTTGTTGAAAAACGTCATGGATCTCATGGAGATTCAGGTGATCCGGGTAGAGGTCTGTGATCTCCGGGACAACACCTACTTCGCCCTCATCTATTTTAAGAGGGAGGGGCAGGAACTGAGCATCGATGCCCGACCCAGCGATGCCATCGCCCTGGCCTTACGGACCAAAGCCCCTATCTTCGTGGCCGATATAGTGATTCAAAAGGCCCGGCGGGTGGACCTGACGGCCAAGGAAGCCATCACCACCGAGGACGCCAAGAAGTGGACCGAGATCCTGGAAAGCCTGGACCCCGATGATTTCGGTAAATATAAAATGTGATGAAAGAGTTTTCGGTTTTCTGTTTTCGGTTTCCGGCCAAAAACAGAAAGTTTAACCTCTCCAAAAAGATGTTCCCGGAGCGCCCGTCTTGAAGATGCCGCGGGAATAATAAAATGAATTTGGCGAAGATCCATTTTTGTCAGGCCTATTTTTTTACCGAAAACTGAAAACTGAAAACCGAAAACTGTCCTTCAATGATCAACCTGCACACCCATTCCCTTTACAGCGACGGCGAACTCCTGCCTTCGGAGCTATGGCGCCGGGCTCAGGTCAAGGGATATCGTTATCTCGCCATCACCGACCATGTGGACGCCTCTAATTTCGACGAGGTCTTCGCCCGCCTGAAAGCCGCGGCCCTGAGCCTTAATCGAGGTGACCAGCCTTATCTCATCCCCGGTCTGGAATTCACCCACCTGCCCCCGGCCTTGATTGCCCCGTTGGTGACCCAGGCCCGGGGCCTGGGCGTGCCTTTGATCGTGATCCACGGAGAGACCCTGGCGGAGCCGGTGGCTCCGGGGACCAACCGCGCCGCCCTGGAAGCGGACATCGACATCCTGGCCCACCCCGGCCTCCTCACCCGGGATGAGGTCGCCCTGGCCCGGGAGCGGGGCATCTACCTGGAAATCTCCGCCCGCCAGGGCCACTCTCTGACCAACGGCCACGTGGCCCGGCTGGCCCTGGAAATGGGCGCGTCCCTAATTATCAACACCGACGCCCACAGCCCCGGGGACCTCATCACCCGGGAGCAGGCCCAGCGTATTGCCCGGGGCGCGGGGCTAAGCGACGCCGCCTGCCAGACCCTCTTTGCCGATGCCGAAGCCCTGGCTCGCCGCCTGGCGGAGCTTTAGGGAAGGACGAAGAAGGAAAGAATTTGGGGGAGGGCCGGGGGACCTGAGGCCCCCCACCCTCCCCCAAAACCCCCTCCCCACCCCCGCAGGTGAAGGTGGCACAGGCGTCCCGCCTGGGCAGACAATACACGCAATTCATCGTGCCTTCGTTTCCCTGATCCCCTACCCTCCCTGTGATTATCAAGTTTTGACATTGCCGCATATTTATCTTAAGTTGTAACTTCACTGAAGTAAGGGAAAGCTGTTGCGGTGAACCCCACATTGTGGCTCAAGCGGTTTAGCCTAACCCTCCTGGAATTCTTCCTGCCCCGGCTCTGTCTGTTCTGCGGGGCGGCGGTGGGGGAGGAAGCCCAGGTGGCGGTGTGCCCGGAGTGTGAGGGCAAGATCGAGTGGGTAGAGAGCTCCCTCTGCCCCTGCTGCGGCCTGGTGTTCCCTGCACGGGAAGGGCTGGACCACCTGTGCGGGCCTTGCCAGAAGGCCCCGCCCCATTTCCGGCGGGCCCGGGCCGCGGCCCTCTATGAGGGACCGGTGGCCGAGGCCATCAAACGTTTCAAGTTCGGCCGGCAGATGGCCTATTTGCCGGTGCTGCAAAGCTGGCTGAAGCAGCCCCGGTGCCAGGAATTACTGGAGGAAGCCGACCTGCTGGCGCCGGTGCCCCTCCATCCCCGCCGCCTCAAGGCCCGGGGTTTCAACCAGGCCTTGCTTCTGGCCCAGGGCTGGGAAGGGACACCCCTGAGCCGGGAAGTCATTGTCCGGGTGCGCCATACCAAGCCCCAGATCGGCCTCAACCCCAAAGAGCGCCAGGAGAATGTCCAGGGAGCCTTCGCCGTGCCACATCCCCAGGAAGTTAAGGGCAGGAAGGTTCTCCTGGTGGATGACCTTTATACCACCGGGGCTACGGTTAAGGAGTGCGCCCGGGTTTTGCGCCGGGCCGGAGCCAGCGAGGTGAACGTCCTCACCGTGGCCCGGGTACGATATGATTGAGGCGGGATAATTGGGGGAGGGGGCTAAGGGCCGCAGGCCCTTACCCCCTCCCCCCACCCGAAATGGGGATAGACGCATGAGCGAGTGTTCTACCACACATAAACTCATGGATCGGCAAGCTACGGGCCTTTGGATGCGCGGCCTCCAGGCTCAGGGCCAAAAGGTGGTCTTCACCAACGGCTGCTTTGACCTGCTGCACCTAGGCCACGTGCGCTACCTGGAGCAGGCCCGTTCCCTGGGGGATGCCCTGATCGTGGGGGTGAATACCGACGCCTCGGTCAGGCGCCTGAATAAAGGGGGAGGGCGCCCTGTCACCCCGGAGGGCGACCGGGCCCGGGTATTGGCGGCCCTGGCCTGCGTGGACCGGGTGGTGCTGTTCGCAGAAGATACCCCTTTGGAGTTGATTACCTTCCTTCAGCCCAACATCCTGGTGAAGGGCGGCGACTACACCCTGGAGGAGATCGTGGGCCGGGAGGTAGTCCTGGCCCGGGGCGGCCAGGTGCACGTGCTGCCCTTCATCCCCGGCTACTCCACCACCACCCTGCTGGCCCGCATCCGTTCAGGGGAATAGTTTATGGGGAAGGGGGCCAGGGGCCGCAGGCCCCTGCCCCCTTCCCCATACCCCATCCCCCAACCCCTTAAGTTTTATTTAAGCTGAGGGGACGGGGCCGTTGGCCCCGTCTCCTCAGCTTAACTTACGCGGGTTGGGAGGGGGGGCTTGGGGGGAGGGCAGGGAGTTCAACTCCCTGGCCCTCCCCCCAAACACTTTCACTCCCCCTTCAAACCCGCATAGGCTAATGGCAGCAGGGCCAGGGTAATGGCGCCGGAGATCAGGAGTGGCGCCTGGTAGCCTAAGGAGGCGCCCAGGGGGCCGAAAATCAAGGCTCCGGTTAAGGTGCCCAGGGTGCTGGTCAGGGCAATAAGGCTGGCGTTGCCGCCGATGCGGTCCACGCGAAAGAGGCGGGCGATGGTGGTGTAAGTCTCCATGAGGATGAGGCCGTCTCCCAAGCCGTGCACCGCCCGCCAGGCGAAGGACCAGGCAAGGGAAGGATAGGTCATGAGGATATGACCGGTCCCAGAGAGCACCAGGGCCAGGGAGAGAAAGGTGAGGGGCTTAAGGCGGCCGGCCCAGAAGCGGCCATAGAGGTAGGCGGTGAAGGAGATGATGGCGAACTCTCCGGCCATGTAGGCCCCCACCCCCTGGGGTAAGAGATTCAGGTTATGCTCTAAAAAGAGAGAAAGGCTGGTGGCTTCGGCGCCCCAATGCAGGGTGAAGAGGAAGAGCCAGGACGCGAAAAAGAGTACTGGCCGGGTGAGGAAGTCCCGGCCATAGTCAAACAGGGCCGCCTGAGTGCTCCGGGTGAGGGGGAGCCTGCCGGTCGCCGGCAGAAGCAGCAGCATTGCCACGGCAAAGACCTTCATGGTGGCGGGAAAGTTGAAATGCTGGACCAGGACGCCACCGGCCAGCGCCCCCAGCATCATGCCCGCCATGCGCGTGGCGTTGAAGTGGCCGAAGCGGCGCACTGCTTCGGGGCTGTTTTCCTTAAATAAGGCGATTTCGATGGACTGCCGGAAAAACTGGAGGCCCAGGCCGAACCAGACATAAATGGCCAGGAAAGGCCAGAACCCTTGGACCTCTGACAGGGTCCACAGGCTCAGGGCGGTGGCGGCAATTCCCAGACGGGTCAGGACGCGAGGGGAGTAGCGGTCGGCGAGGACTCCCACCGGAAAGGAAGCTGCAATGGTTTGCAAGTTGAGCACGGCATAGAGGAGCCCGATCTGGCCTCCGCTATAGTGCAGGGTCCCTTGAAGATAAAGGGGCAGGAGAAAATAAACGCAGGAGAGAACCGCCGCATAGGCGCCGATAAAGAAAGGGAGCACGCTCTTGGGCCGGATTTACAGGGCACTGTGGTTGAGCCGGACCTCCATGGCCTTGGCCGGGCAGACCGGGCAGCAAAGCTCACAGGCGCTGCATTTGCCGGCATCGAAGCAAACCTCCATCTCCGGCCGCTTAATGAATAAAGCCCCGGAGGGGCAGACCGCGGTGCAGGTGCCGCATTGATAACAGCGTTCCTCATTGCGCCGCACATCCCGGGCCACCCGCTCCACCTTTACCTTGGAGTCCCGCAGATATTTGAGGCCCCGCCGGAAATTCTTGGGATGGCCCCTAAGCTCCATCACCATTATCCCTTCCTGGCGGGGATTGATGGCGGCCTTGAGCAGGTTAAACTCCAGGTCGTAATCCTTGACCAACCGGTAGATAATGGGTTGGTCCACCACTTCCCGGGGAAAACGCAATACCAACATCTCGGCGTGCATATTTTTTCCCTTTCTAAAGATTTAAGCCAGCCAACACCTTTAGTTTATTCTTTCAGGAGCACGGTGTAAACCGTATGCCCTGGAAAAGACCTCAACCCACCCGGCTTCAAGGTGCGAAGCGACTTGCCGGGGAGGGACAGGATGAGACGATAGATTTTATTTCCTTGGGCCCACGCCGGCACCCCCAGGTGACGGAGCCTTTCCTCCAGGTAAGCAGGGAGAAAGTTATAAACCGGTTCGTATTTAATGGCGGCCACCTTCAGTTGGAAATGCTGCGCCAGGCAAGAGAGGGTCTCGGGAGTCCAGCGGCTCACATGGTGAGGCGGCACATTGGTGACCATGGGGTCCATCTGGCCCAAGATGCCCGCCATGTTAGGCACCGAGACAATCAACCGTCCCCTAGGCTTCAGGGCGGCCAGCGCGCCCCCAAGGAAATCCAGAGGCCGGGCCACATGCTCCAGCACTTGGAATAGGCAGACCGCGTCGAAGCTTTCTTTATGGGCGGCCGCAAAACCCTCAATGGGGGCCTGGTCCACGGATATCCCCCTGGATCTCGCATAGGCTGCGGCCGCGGCATTGAGTTCCAGCCCCTGGACCTCTTTCCCTTGGTCTTTAAGTTTTTCTAAGAAAAACCCGGCCCCGCACCCGATCTCCAGGATCTTCTGACATTCTTTTAAGTCTAGTAAGGCCTGTCGATGTTCCCAGGTATCCCGGGCATAATAGGTGCCTTGGCCTGAGTTGGAGAGTTCTTGATAGAATTCGCCGGTCCCCACCATAGTGGGGTAAAAGATGCCAAAACCGCAGCGACTGCAAGTGATCAGGGCGGTCCGTTGGGCTCCCGGGTACTGCTTAAGCACCGTGGCCGAGAAGTGGTGCCCCTTTTCCTGCCACCATTGGAAGATTTGGGTAAAATCATACGACTCCGCAGCAGAGACCAGGGGGGAGTTGCAGATCTGGCAGGTCACCGGGCGAGGCATGGAGTTGCGAGATGTGGCATGATTTTAAAGTCTTTGTTGCCAGGGCCAGGGCCCCTGGGCTCGGGCCCTTCCCTTAATAACCTTACCAAAATCAACGATTAAAGCAAATTGCCGAACCGGCGTTGCCAGCTCTGCCGGAGCACTTCCAGAAAGGTTTCCAAAAGGGTGAGTCCGCCCCGGCTGATTTTGAAGGTATCATCCCGGCGCACTTCTCCCAAAAGGTATAAAGGTTGTCCCTGGAAGAGTTTTTCCAAGCGGGCCCGGTGAGCCGGGTCCACGCTTATTAGAAAACGCCCCGCGGATTCGGAATATAAGGCGGCGTGATTGGGTGACTCCGGGGCCACCCGGTTCAAGTCCACCTCCAATCCCAAACCTGCCGCCAGGCTGGCCAGAGCCAGATGTACCGCCAGGCCGCCCCGATAGAGGCCGTGGGCCGAGGCCACCAGTCCTTCCTGGATGGCCTGGGAAAGCAGGCGGTAGTAAGGCAGGAAATCCTTAGGCCGCGCCTGGGGCACGCTCAGCCCCACATAGCCCAGCATTTCATAGAACTCCGAGCCTCCCAGTTCCGGGCGGGTGGCCCCCAACAGGTAGATGAGGTCGCCGGGGGCCTTCCACTCCAGGGATACGGCCCGGCTGAGATCCGTCAGGGGGCTTACCGCGGTAAAGAACAGGGTGGGCAGCCCGGAGACCCGGTGCAATTCGCCGAAGTCCCCGGGGAGGAGGCCGTCCACATACATGCTGTCTTTGCCGCTTAGAAGAGGAATCTCGTAAGCCAGGCAAAGATCCCGGAGGGCCCAGCAGGACCGCACCAGTTGGGCCGCCTTGAATTTGCCGTCCGGGTTGTCCTCCGGATGATACTCCACATTGGGCCAACAGAAATTGTCCACCCCGCCGATATGCCTAAGGTCCCCGCCCACCGCCAGCAGCCGCCGCACCGCTTCGTCAATGGTGACCGCGGTCATGTGGTAGGTATCGATTTGGGAGTAGGCCGGGTTGAGGGCCAGGCTCAGGGCCAGGCCCCGGGAAGAGTCCAGCCGGGGGCGGATCAGGGCGGCATCCCCGGGAACCGGGACCTTGCGGCCTATTAGGGGCTTGAGCACACTGCCGCCTTGAACTTCATGGTCGTACTGGCGGGGAATCCATTCCCGGGAGCAGATCTGGGGCCGGTCCAGCATCTTGAGGAGCACCCCCAGGTGGTCCACCGGCTCCCCCAACACCGGCTCGGTGAGGCGGCCTTCCGGCGCCAGCCACTCGGCCTCAAACTCCCAGGGAGGGAAATCCTCCTCCAGGAAGGACAGATCGATGTAAGCGCAAGCCTGTCCCTGATGGTTTACCTGGAGCACCCCGTGATCGGTATAACGGCCGATGACGGTGGCCTCCACCGCGTGTTTCCGGGCCAGGGTGTTAAATGCGGCTAAATCTCCCGGATGGATGGCCACCACCATGCGTTCCTGGGATTCAGACACCCAGATTTCCCAGGGGTCCAGGCCGGGGTATTTCAGGGGCACCTTATCTAACCAGATCTCCGCGCCCCCGGCCGGCCGGGCTGACTCCCCCACCGCGGAGGACAGACCCCCGCCGCCGCAGTCGGTGATAAAGGTGATGAGTCCTTGGTCCCGGGCTTCCAGGAGGAAATCGTGCAGGTTCTTCTGGGTGTAAGGGTCCCCGATCTGGACATGCCCGGCGGGGGTGCCGGGGGAGGCCACCTCGGAGGAGGCGGTCACCCCGTGGATGCCGTCCTTGCCGACGCGGCCGCCGCACATCAGGATCAGGTCCCCGGGCCGCGCCGCCTTCTGGGCCGCGGGTTCTCCTTTGATGTCCCGGGGCATCAATCCCAGCGCGCCTACAAAAACCAGGCATTTGCCCAGGTAGCTCTTATCAAAGTAAAGGGCGCCGGTAAGGGTGGGGACCCCGCTCTTGTTGCCCCCATCCTTTACCCCCTGGATGACCCCATCCAGCAAGCGCCGGGGATGCAACCGCGGCTTGAGGGGCCCGGTATAATCCCGGGGGCCCACGCAGAATCCGTAAATCCCGCCGATCAACCGGGACCCCTTGCCGGTACCCAGGGGGTCGCGATAGACCCCCACAATGCCGGTGAGAGAACCGCCATAAGCCTCCAGGTTGGAGGGAGAATTGTGGGTTTCTCCCTTAATGACATAAGAAGATTCTTCATCGAACTGGCCCACCCCGGCGTTATCCCACAGGACTGACACCACCCAGGGTTTTTTCCCCGCAATCTCCCGGGTGGGAGCTTCAATGCAAGTCTTAAAAGGGTTATCCAGAAGTTGGCGTTCTCCGGTGGAGGCATCCCGGTAGTTAAAGAGGCCCCGGAAGGTATTGTGGTTGCAATGGTCGGATCTGGCCTGGGCCAGGTACTCCAGCTCCACGTCGGTGGGTGGCCCCAGCCCTACGGCGGCGCGCCGGGCGCGCACTTCCGCCCGGGCAAAGTAATCCCGAATGATGGGAAGGTCCGCCTCCCGCAAGGCCAGGTCCCGCTGGCGGCTCAGTTCCCGCAGGGTCTCGAGGGAATCGAGGTCAAAGACCGCCACTGCGGGCTGGTGTTCCAGATGCACCCGGGGCAGGATCAGTCCCACGCCAGTCTCGGGATCCCAGTCTTCCGGGGAGAAGATCCGGAACTCCTGAATCATGTCATTGGCCAGGAGTTCCCGGGCAATTTGGGTCAGCTGGCTGCTGCTCAGAGGCGCACCCCGAAAAGAGGAAGAGTTTGGAGGTATACACCGCCGCCTCGGGCGGCAGAGACCGGCCCAAGTAAGCCTCTATGGCCTCCTTAGCTACGGCCCCGGCAGTATCCCGCACCCCGGGCCGGAAGCCCACCCAGATGGCCCCGTCAAAGCCCCGGGCCGAGGCCAGGGGCTGGAAACTGGAAACCTGGGTGAGGGGATGGGTGAAGATGGCGGTGCGGATCTCCTCCAATTCGGCTGGGGTCAGGTCCAGATCCAGCATGAGTATCGTTAAGACCCTGACCTGCTCAATCTCCAGACCGAAATATTCCCGGGCCTGGCGGCGCACGGCCTCCCCTTCCGCGTCCACCAACTCCGGCCGCCAGCCGATCTCCAAGCGAACTGCCATGTTCTCCCTTTACCTTTCCGGTTATCTAGGAGGCAAAAGGGCCCGAGGAGCCAAGCGGAGGCCCTGCCCTCCCTCTCCACCCCTCCCCCAGCCTCTTTAATTCCGGGACAGGCGAAGCCAAGGGCCACGGACCCCGGCTTCGCCTGCCGCAATAGAACTTGAGGAGATTTTAAAATATACCCCAAGAGGGGAAAGAGAGGAAGATTTATTGGCGAGAGGGAAGTCAAAGTTAATTCTGGCCTAATCTCGCACGAGCAATGCCGCGAAAAAACCGTCCAGGTGGTGAGTTTCCGGAAAGGACCGGAAGAATCCCGGGGGCTGCACCAGGGAGCGGGCCGCCGGCGGCAACAGCTGGGCATCGGTGGCCAGGTGAAATTCCGGATGAGCCTGGAGGAAGGCCTGGACCACCTCTTCGTTCTCTTCGGGTTCGGTGGTGCAGGTCACATAGAGGAGTCTACCGCCAGGTCTTAAGAGAGGGGCGGCCTCCTCCAGCATGGCCCGCTGGCGGGGCGGGAAGGTGGGCAGGTCCGCTTCCCGGAGGCGGGTTTTGATTTCTGGATGGCGCCTCAAGATGCCCAGGGCCGAACACGGCGCGTCCACCAAGATGGCATCCAGGCTGCGGCTTTTGAGAGGCAAGGCCGCGGTCGCGTCAGCCATAAGAAGTTGGGCATTAGCTCCCCCCCAGCGCTCCAGGTTAAACTGGAGTTCCTGGAGTCGCCGGCGATGGTGGTCCACTGCCAGGATCAGGCCCTGATGGTGCATGGCCTCGGCCAAGTGGGTGGTCTTGCCTCCCCGGCCAGAGCCGATTTCCAGAACTCGCTGGCCCGGGTCGGCTCCCAGGAGGTAGGTGACCAGCTGGGCCGCCTCATCCTGAAAAAGCCACAGGCCTTGACGATAAGAGGGCAGATCCATGGGAGGAGCCTTAAGTTCCACTAATTGCAGTCCCACCGGGGAGAAACGGCAGGGGACCGCGTCCGCCCCTTCCCGGGCCAGGAGGGCCCTGAGGGTTTCCGGGTCGGTCTTCAAGGTGTTGACCCGAATGGTCAGGGGAGGAATCTGGTTGTTGGCGGTCAATCTGGTCTGGGTGGCCTCCAGGCCCAGGCGCTCCAGCCATCGCTGAACCAGCCAAGGGGGGTGAGAGGTGGCGAGGCTGAGCGCCAGGACCGGATCATCATTGAGGCCCGGCAGAGGTGGCCGCTCCTCCCCGGCCAGGCGGCGCAACACCGCATTAATAAATCCTACGTAGGCCTGGGGCAGGCGGCGCGCTTTGGCCAGGTTGCCGGCTTCATGCAGCACGGCGCGAGCCGGCACCCTATCCAGCATCAGGATCTGAAAAGCGGACAGGCGCAAGATATGGAGGACCAGGGGATGTAATTTTTTGAGAGGAATATCGGTCAGCTGGGAAAGGTGGTAATCCAGTCGCAGTTCCCAGCGTTTCACGCCCTGCACCAATTCCAATAAAAAGGCCCGCTCCGGGCGGGACAAGGTGGGATGGCGCCTGAGGGTGGCCGCCAGCAGGTCTTCCACCGAGCCCCCCTTTGGCCGGGTCGCGGCCAGGATGTTCAGGGCCAGGCTGCGGGCGCTGGGGGCTGGGGGAGGTTTAGATTTATGGCTCAGAAGTTTCAAGGGATAATCGCCTGCAAAAAATCTAAGAAGTTATCTTAATTATAGCCTGTAACTTATTGTGATTTAGTCATATATTATCTTTATTATTTTCTCAATTTTCCCTTGGGCCACCCGACCTGCAATATCTTGCGATATCCTCGCCCCATAATCAAGGCCTTTAGTAAGGGCAGTTAATTTAAAGGTTTGAGGAAGAATTTAGAGAACCAACCAGATAAGAGTGACGCCAGGCGAAGGGGAGGTCCAGGTGAAGCTCGAATCTTACAATTCGGGCGGTCCGCCGGGGCTGGTTTCTTGGGCCTTGGGGGCCGGGGAGGCCGGTTGCGGCAGGAGAAAAAAATTCAGGACCTCTTCCACCTTCTCCAGGTCCACCAGGGTATCATAGCAGGGGCCATGGGGCCGGCTATTCACCACCCCAAACACCGGCAACGGGTAGCTTTCCTGAATGCCGCTACTGAGATCCCGTTCGCAGGCCACCGCGATGATCATTTTGGGTCGGCGCTCCACCACAATGCGGCGAGCCAGGGTGCCTCCGGTGGCCACCGCCAGCCCCACCTGGTACTTATCGGATAGGTCCACCAGCCCTTTGATGGGGCATTTGCCGCAGCGCTGGCAATGGATAGTGCTGCCGGTGATGCGGAACTGGCACTCATGAAATTGGAGGCAGTGGGGCATGAGGAGGAGCAGGTCTTCGGGCGCGGCCCGGGGGTGTTGGGCCAAAACCAACTGGTTGTTGATCTCGATAAAGGAACGCCGCACCTGGTCCTTGGATACCCCGAGGAGTTTGCCCACCCCGCTCATAAGGGGGAGAAGTAATTTGACGACCACGCCCCGGAGTTTCCGAGAAAACAAGAGGTCCCGACCCAGGATCACCGTCAGGGCCAAGATGACTACCCCGCCCCCCACCAGGAGCAAGAGCGCCACAAAGATTACCCCTAAAATCAGGGGCAACCTGGGGTGAAAACTGGTCAGCCCCACATAAGGCACATACCAGAGTATGCCCAGGATAAAGGTAAAGAGGAGGCAGGTGACCACCAGCAGGCCCAGAAAAGTCCGTTTCTGGGGCCGCAGGGAATTGCCGCCATTTAAGATGGGGGCGGGGTCACTCATAAGGAGGCTCTACTCCAGTACCTGTTTGATTAAGGGGTGCCCTCGCAGGAATTCCAGCGCGGGCATCCGCTTGTGCCCGGCCAGTTGCAACTCCTTAACCGTAATGCTGCCTTTGCCGCAGGCAATTTCTAACCTCAGCGCGGTGAGGCGGTTCACCGTGCCCGGGATCGCAAAGCTTCCTTCGGTCTTCTTAACTTTGGCTCCGAATAGCTTTAAAGCCTCACCTCTCCAAAAGGTATGGGCCCCCGGGGAAGGGTCCAGGCCTCGGATCCAGCCGGCCAACTCTGAGGCCGGTAGCTGCCAGTTGAGGCGGCGCATTTCCCGGGTTATGGGGGGGGCCATGGTTATCCCCTCTTCAGGTTGAGGCCGGCGGATGGTTTTTCCCTGCCGCAGCAACTCCAGGGCCCGGATTAGCAAGACCGCCCCCTTCTCCGCCAGTTTTTGGGCCAGAGAGCCGGAATTGTCCTCAGGCAAAATGGACACCCGCTCCTGGAGGAAGATGGGCCCGGAGTCCACCTCGTACTGAACCCACATGATGGTTACCCCGGTCTCTTTATCTCCCCGGATGAGGGCCCAACTGATGGGGGCTGCACCCCGGTGCCTCGGCAGGAGTGAGGCATGCACATTAAGGAAACCCACCGAAGGCAAAGCCAGAATTTCGGGGGGGAGAATGCGACCGTAGGCGGCCACGATTATGAGTTCCGGCTCAAGGGCCGCCAGATCCTGGATTAAAGCAGGATCCTTGAGACGCTGGGGTTGCAGCACCGGCAGGCCGTGGGCCATAGCCAGTTCCTTGACCGACGGCGGGCTTAGCCTTTGCCCCCGGCCCCGGGGCCGATCCGGCTGAGTCACCACCGCCACCACTTCCTCCCCCGCCGCCATCAGGGCCTCCAGGGAAGGCAGGGCGAACCGCGGCGTGCCCATAAAGATCAGGCGCCAGGGGCCTTCCTTTATCCAGCCGCTGCCTGCTTCTTGAGTCGCCTTAAATAGAGCCCCCGCTTTAACCGGCTGATCCGGTCGATGAAGAGAACGCCGTTCAAGTGATCCACCTCGTGCTGGATCACCACCGCCAGCAGCCCCTCACCCGTGACGGTAACAGGCTTGCCTTCCCGGTCCAGGCCAGTGACCGTGACCTTGGCGTGCCGCCGCACTTCCGCGGTAAAATCGGCCACCGAGAGGCAACCTTCCTCCCGGGAGATCTCGCCTTCTGCCGCGGTGATGCAGGGATTGAGGATCACCTGCAGGTCCCGGGGTCCGCCGTCCCGGTGCGACACATCAAATACTATGAGTCGGCTAAGCACTCCCACCTGGGTGGCGGCCAGGCCCAGCCCTGGAGCCGCGTACATGGTCTCCGCCATATCATCGATGAGGCCCTGGAGTTCCCCGTTGATTTCGGTAATTTCCTGGGCCTGCTCCCGCAAAATCGGATCGGGCAAGGTGCGAATCGGTATAACTGCCATTTCCGGATAAATATTACGTTTGTTCTTAAGTTTAATTTTACGCCATCCCGGGACAATTTTCAAGGATTTACGCCCTAATGGGACAAAATTGCGACTCGGGAAAGAGTAAAGAACAATTGGGGGGTAGCAGGACAAGACCGCCATGCTGCTGCGGTGCAGGGTTAGAGAAGTGTTAAGGCGCGTCGGGTGAGGCGAAGCACCAGGCGTAGGAATCGTGGCCCGAGGCCGCAGTTCCCACGCGGGTGATCACCAGGAAATGCAGGAAAGGGTGAGATTACTTGAGCTATGAACCCCCGCCGGGGCCCATGCCAGGTCCCGGCCCCATGCCGGCTCCCGGCCCCATGCCGAGGCCGCAGCCCGGGCCACCCATGCCGCCGCCACCTATCCCGCAGCGCGGGCCAAACCCCGCACCCATTTGCGGGCAGATCTTTCTGGCCTGCAGGCGGAATGCCACCGCCTTTTCCTGCAGCTTGGCCTTAAGGTCGTTGATCTCCTTCTGCTTGGCCAGAATCTGCTTCTCATCGGGATTCTCGGCCCGCCAGATGGCTGCCAACTCGGCCCGCTTCATGGCCATGTCCTTGCGCAGGCCGGCGGTGTCATTCATGAATTTCTGCCGCAGATCGAAAAGCTGTCCCGCCTGCTCCGGGGTGACGTTCATCATGCCCCTGTGCTGGGCCCAAGAAGAGGCGGCCAGGCTCAGGCTCAACGCCAGGGCCAACAGTATCACCACTGATAACTTCCCTTTTCTCACGCTAATCTCCCTTATCTCTTTTAGGATTTTGAGCCGCGATATCAATCCGGCCTTTCTTAATAAAACCCCAAAAGCCCTAAAACCCGGCGCGAGGATGGAAAAAAAATTTGGGGGGAGGGCCAGGGGCCTTAGGCCCCTACCCTTCCCCTTCCCCAAAACTTAATAGATAAATAAAGAAAGGCCCGCGGCCCCGGCTATCACCCAGAAGAGTTTCACCTTAAAACGTATCAAGACTGCCGCGGCCACGGCCATCAGGGCCAGGCTCCTAAAATCGGTGAGGGCCGCCCGGCCCATCTGCACCGTCACCAGGGCCAGCATGCCCACCAGGGCCGCCAAGATCCCCTGGATTACCGGACGCATACACCTGGCCTCCTTGACCTTTTGATAAAAGGGGAAGAGGTAGATTATCATAAGAATGGGGGGCAGGAAGATGCTGATGGTGGCCACCGTCGCGCCTAAGAATCCTTTAAGCCAGTAGCCCACAAAGGTGGCCAGGATGATGAGGGGGCCGGGGGTGACGTAGCCCAGGAGGATGCCATCCAGAAACTGGCGGACGGTGAGCCATCCCAGGTGATCCACCACTTCCCATTGCAAGACCGGGATCATCACGTACCCGCCGCCGAAACTGATCACCCCGATCTTGAGGAAAATCCAGGCCATCTGGCCCAAGATGCGGTCCAGGTGTCCCAGCATTAAAACCAGGCTTCCCACCAATACCAGGGTGACCAGCACCTGGGCCAGAATTACCCAGGCTTGGGGACCGGGTCCGGCAGAGACTTCCCCGGAGGGCCCTGGACCCGGAGAAGATCCCAATTTTAAAACCAGACCCAGAAGTCCCGCGGTCAGGAAAACCAGCAGGTAATTAATGCCGAACACTAAAGCCAGGAGCGTCAAGATGGCGATGAGGTAGCCTTTGGCCTGGCGCCCCAGGGCTTGCCCCAGACTAACCACGGCCTGGAGCAACAAGGCGATAACCACTGCATTGAGTCCCCGGGAGACGGCCTTCACCCAGGCCAGATTGCCATAGTGAAAATAAAGGTAAGACAGGCCCCACATGAGGAAAAAAGCCGGCAGGATAAAGGCCGCGGCAGCCACCAGGGCCCCGGGCACCCGGCCCAAACGATATCCGGCATAGGTGGCCATCTGCACCATGGTGGCCCCGGGCAACATCTGGCACAGGGCCAGCCCGTCTAAAAATTCCGCCGGGCTCAGCCAGGCCTTTTCTTCCACCACCCGCCGCCGCATGGGCTCCACCATGGCCAGGCCGCCGTAGGCCGTGAAACCCAGGTACAGGAAAGAACCGGCGATATCCTTGATGAGCCTAGTTTTCAAGGGGTATTAGGGGTGGGAAAATAACCGGAGGGTTTTCCAACCGAGGCGCGGTCTTAAAAGGTATATACACGCTTGGGTTATTGGTCACCAGCTTGGTCTCCTGGCCGATGGTCATCCGGGCCGTCAGCCAAAATTACACCATAGATGGGAAAGGCACTCTGACCAGTCAAGGGGTCTCCGGTTAGTCGGGGTCTCATCCTGAAAAATCATAAAAGCGATAGATGCTGGCAATCACCTGCTCTACATCCATATCCGTAAGGCCGCAGTGGAGCGGCAGCGTCAGGATTTCCTCGAAGGCCTGCTCCGTTACAGGCAAATGCCACCGTTTACCTCCACGGGAGTTGCGAAAACGCTCATGCAGATGATTAGGGATATAATTGATGCTGGCCTCGATATCCGCCTCTTTAAGGAATGCCATCAGGTCATCACGGCGGCCATTCTGGACCCGGATGACATAAATATGCGGCGCCACCGTCTCATAATCTATCTTCAACGACCTTACGCCGTTTAGCTTCGCCAACGCCTGATCATAGCGCTGGGCAATCTGGCGGCGGCGGCGGATAAAGTCCGGCAGCTTGGACAGTTGCACTAAGCCAATGGCGGCATTGAGGTTGCCCATGTGATAGCGAAAGCCTGGCCTTCTGACATTGTAGTGCCAGCGGTGCTGCTTCCAGAGCTCAGCAGCTGGGGAAGCCCGTTCAATGCCCACCAGCCGCATCTGGCGAACGCTTTCAGCCAATTCTTTATCCTGGCAAATCAGCGTCCCTCCTTCTCCGCAAGTAATATTCTTGACGGAATCGAAGCTGAAGCAAATTATGTCCCCAAAACTGCCAATGGCTCTGCCCTTATAAGTGGAGCCCAGGGCGTGCGCCGCGTCTTCCACCACCCTGAGCCCATAGCGGCCCGCTAGATCGTAAAGACGGTCCTGGTCGCAGGGGTTGCCGGCGTAATGCACGGGCATCAAGGCCCGGGTGCGATCCGTAATCTTACTCTGCGCATCTTCCAGATCCATGAGCAAGGTATCTGCCTTCACCTCGCAGGGAATGGGCCGGGCCCCGGTGGCGGTGATCATCTGGAAGCAGGAGATAAAGGTCAAAGAGGGGACTATAACCTCATCCCCCGGACCGATCCCCAAGGCCAGCAGGGCCAGATGTAAGGCCGCGGTGCCGGTATTGACCGCAACCACCTGGCTCGCCCCCAGATATTCTTTAAGGCGGGCCTCGAACTCCAATACCTTGGTCCCATGACCGAAATAGCCCAGTTCAAAGACCGCGCTCACGGCCTTCAGTTCTTCCGGGCCCACCACGGGAGCGGACACCTTGATCATAAACCAACCTTTAAAGGATGGATAAGTCCGGAACCACCAGACTAAGAAACTATCTATTAATAGGACAAAGGTTGTCTAACAATTCACCGGGTCCCAGGCACACCGGAGTTTAATCTTTGGCCCATTCGTTGGCCTTTGCCGTAAGCATATCTACCTGCGGCCGGAAGGGCAAGAACTAGAATACCATACCGCAATCCCGCTGATTAGGAAGTTGGCAGGTTGCTTATTTTAGGATTTAGCTAAATTTCTGGTAGAATTAGACTTTGGAAAGGTGCTCGCCTTGGCCTCCTCTAAGATAATGATCTAAGATCCGGGAAGGAAAATTCTCATGCTGGTGAAGGGTGAGTTTCTTGATGGCATTATCAGATTGACATCCGAGATCAGATTCAGCCGGACCAGGTTTCCGGTGAACCTGGTCATTCCGGATGACTTTATTGCCTCTGAGTCTCCCTCCGATTCTGAAAGAACCCTTGATTTCATTGACCTCAAGGCCCAGCAGCAGGTGATTTTCCCCGTGCTCCTGGAAAGGATTCTGCGGGTGCTGTCCCATGGCGTATTTATTATGGGGCCAGAGGTGAAAGAATTAGAGGAGCGGCTGGCTGCCTATGTGGGGGTGAAGAACGTTATTGCCTGTTCTTCCGGCACCGATGCCTTGCTGATGTCTTTGATGGCTCATGGGGTGGGCCCTGGAGATGCCGTCTTCACCACCCCTTTCACCTTCATCGCCACTGCCGAGGTTATTGAGCTGGTAGGCGCCACCCCGGTTTTTGTGGATATCGATCCCCGAACCTTTAACATTGATCCTGAGGCCCTGGCGCGGGCGATCACCGGGCTTTCCCGGGAGCCGCGCCTGGCCCACCTGAGACCCAGGGGTATCATTCCGGTGGACCTCTTTGGCCAGCCGGCAGACTTTGATAAGATCAAGGCCCTGGCCAGGCAACATGATTTATGGGTGCTGGAAGATGCGGCCCAGTCCTTTGGGGCCACTTATAAGGGCCAACGCGCCGGGGCCCTGGCCCAGGTAGGCGCTACGTCCTTCTTTCCGGCCAAGCCCCTGGGCGCCTATGGCGACGGCGGGGCCATATTCACCGATGATGACGCCCTGGCCGAGGTCCTGCGCTCCATCCGGGTGCATGGCCGGGGGACCGACAGATATGACCATGTGCGCCTCGGCTTGAACGGCCGCCTGGACACTATCCAGGCCGCGGTGCTGCTGGCCAAGATGGAGGTCTTCGACCAGGAAGTCCTGGCCCGTCAGCAAGTGGCCCGGCGTTATAGTGAGGCCCTGCGCCAGGTGGTTGAAGTTCCTTATGTGGCCCCGGAATGCACCTCGGTCTGGGCCCAGTATTCGGTGCTCAGTGAGGAGCGGGCGGCTTTGCAGCACCGGCTCAAGGACGTAGGGGTGCCCACTGCCGTATATTACCACCGGCCCTTGCATCTCCAGGAGGCCTTTGCCCATCTGGGCTGGCAAAAGGGTGATTTTCCTGTCAGCGAAGGCGTGGCGGCCAGGATTTTCAGCCTGCCCATGCACCCTTATCTGAGCCAGGCGGAGCAGGAAAGAATTATTGGAGCCTTGGTAAGGAGGTAACTGATGGGGGGGAGACTTGCGGGCACGGGCCGGCTCCTGGCCGCTATTGGCTGATGGTTCTTTTTCCCAGCAATTTTCCCACCAGGGGACGCCAGGGCCAGAAGAAGCGAAAATCAGGAAGTAAGGGAAGCTCTCGCACCGTGCGGTACCAGAGATAGAGACCCACCCAGATAAACAGGATATTAGCCAACCAGGGGGCCAGGGAGGGGTTCACCCGGGCGTTGATGGCCAGTCGCCAGGACGCGGTAAAAACTATATAGTAAACCAGAAAGATCACCAGGCCCAGAATCAGACTCCAGGTACGGCCATGATGCCGGGGACTCAATCCCAGGGGCATGGCCATCAAGCACAGCAGCAGGGCCCCCAGGGGCATGGAAAAGCGTTGGTTTAACTCCACCACCGCCCGATTATAGCGCTCCGAGCCCGGGGGCTGCTCCGCCAGCGTCGCCCGCAGTTCTGCCAGGGACATTTCCGACTCGGATTTGCTTCCCTTCAGGGCAAAACTGAAGAGTTGCAGAGGCAATTGATAGGTCTTGAATTCCACCGTGTGCCAGCGGTTGGGGTCCTTGCCCCACCGCATCACCTCCCCGTCCAAGAGTTGCAACATCATGGTTTCCTGGGTCTGATCGAAACTCAATTGCCCTTTTTGGGCATAGACGGTTTGCGGGTTGTCCGCGTCCCGCCGGTCATAAATAAAGATGCCTTCCAGATTGCCTTGGGGGGAGGAGACCCGATTTACAAAGAGCATCAGACCCTGGAAGTCGGTATTGAAAACCTGCTCCTGAATGCCCATATCGGCTCGTTTCTTGACCACCTCCTTCAGCAAATCCCGGGTTGCCTGTTGGCCCCAAGGGCTGCCGTAAACGGTGAGCACCAGGGTCAGCAATGTTGCGGCCATGGAGAAACCCAGAATGGGGGGAGCAATTGCGTGTAGCTCAGCCCCGCGGTCTTCAAGGCGATAATTTCCTGGTCCTCGGAAAGGCGGGTCAGGGCCAGCAGGACCCCCACCGTGGCCGCCATGGGGAGGGTGAACACCAGAAGATAAGGGAGGAGATAAAGGCAAGATTTCAAAACTTCAATGAGGCCCACGCCCTTAATCACAATCATCTGGGTGATCTTCATCATCCGCCCTAAAAAGACGATGGAGGTAAAAGCCAGCAGGCCCACTCCAAAGGGCGGCAGGATTTCCAGCAGCAAATAGCGGTAGATGATCTGAGGCATGGCTTAAGAGTGATTCGGCCTAGACGGGTGCAGGCTCCATCAATTTATGGCTCATTTTCCCTTATAGGAGGCCAAAAGACAATCCTTATGAAGGGCCAGGAGGCGAAATTCCCCCGGCAACCCTTGCTCGAGGCCGGTCAGGTCATGATCCTTCAGGTAAAAAAAGACCACCGGCCGGGCCTCCACAAAGGCCCGCAGCTCTGCCGGGCTGGAGAAGAAGAGACCGCTTCCTGGGTCCAGGTGCCGGCCGAAATCCAGCTCGGTCCGGAAAGTGAGCAGATGAAAGATCTGGCCGCTATAAAAGGAGAGGCCCTGGGAATAGAGTTGCACCCCCACCAGGGCGGCCCCCGGCTGCCAGTGAGACTCGACGATGCGGCCCAGCTCCCGGGGGGAACGCTGGAGGCTTAGCCTTTCCATGGCCACGGGGGCCAGGGTGCTCAAAAGCAGGGCGGTCAGAAAGAGGACCCCTAGGCGGCGGGTGATCAAGGCCAGCGTGGGCGCCAACGCCAGGCCCACCAGGAGCCAAGGGAGATAAGGCCAAAAGATGTTGGCCCTGGGAAGGTGCCGGGCCAGAAAGGCGGGAGGCCAAAAGTAGAGGAGCACCAGCCCCCAGGCCGCCAGGGCCCAGATGAGCAGGCTGACCTTAAGACCGGGGTTTCCCGACAAACGCGGCTCAGCCCTTTGCAAGGCGAACAGGCTTTCGCCTAACAGCAACGACAAGGGCAGCAAGGCCGGCAGGATGTAAGGGGGGAGCTTCCCCTGGGACAGGGAGAAAAAGACCAGGACCACTGCGGCCCAAACCAGCAGAAAGAGGCTGTCCGGGTCCAGGCCCCGCCTTTTTTGCCACAAGGCCCAGGGTAGGAGCCAGCTCCAGGGCAGCATGAGTCCCAGGAGGATGGGCCCATAGTAATAGAAGGGCTGAGGGTGGATCGCCACCGTCAGGTAGCGGCCGAAATGCTGCTCCAGGAGGAAAAATCTGAAAAAATCCGGATATTGCCAGACTGTCCAGGCGAACCAAGGCAGCGACATGCCCGCCAGGATCAGCAAACCCAGGGGATGAAGCAGGGGGCGGAGGGGCTGCCGCTTAATCAGGGCCCAGATCCCCCAGATGAGCCAGGCCAACACCGGCGCCACCGGCCCCTTGGTCAGCACCCCCAGGCCCAGGGCCAGATAGGCCCAGGCCCACAGATCTCGCCGGCCCCGGCTCCAGGCCAGGTATCCCAGCCCCACCGCGAGATTAAGGAAAAGGGCCAGGGTCATGTCCAGGGTCAGGATGCGGCCCAGCACCACATAACCGCCGCAGGTGGCCAGGATCACGGCGCTGAAGAAGGCGGGGCCCGGGCCCCAGAGGGCTCTCCCGAAGGAGTAGGCCAGCAAGACCCCGCCCAGGGCGCTTAAGGCCGAAGGTAGCCGGGCGGCAAATTCCGAGTAGCCCAACCCTCCGAAACTGAGGGCGGTGAGCCAGTAAACCAGGGGAGGCTTCTCCAGGTAGGGGAGAAAATTGAGATGGGGAGTGAGCCAATCCTTTAAGACCCAGATCTCCCGGGCGATCTCGGCATAGCGCCCTTCGTCCGGGTCCATCAGGCCGGGCACCCCCAGGCGGTAAAAAAAGATCACCAGCCCCATCAGGGTCAACCCCAACAGGATGGGCCAGTCCCGGGGAATTCCACCCTGGGCGGATGGGTCAGTGTTTCTCGGGCTCAAGAGGACCTGCCTGGGAGTTTACTGGGGGAGCCGCGCATGGAAGGTATTTTAACACGAGGCGGGGCAAATGTAACCTTGGCTTCCGGCGTTGACACCGGCAGGGCCCAAAGTGGCACAGGCGTCGGTGGCACAGGCTCTCGCCTGTGCTTGCCTGAGTTATCTGAGCTGGCTTTCCCTCTGAGTGAGGAGGCCGGTGTTAATTGTAGCCGCAGCCTTTTATATGAAAATGGCTTTAAATGTAGCCGCAAGCTTTAGCTTGCGCAGGCTGAAGCCTGCGGCTACCAAGAAAAATTAATATTTTCATCCTTCGTTGTGACCGTCAGGTCATGGATCGTTAGCCTGCGCCGGCACAGGCGAGGCGCCTGTGCCACTGATGGCTCCTTTTATGACCGTGAGGAAGAAAAATCCTAAAGCAGTTCCCGTTGCTGTTCTTCCGGGGCGGGGCCTTTGCGGCGGCGGGGGGCTTTCTTGAAGGTCTCGGGCGGCAGCCCACCTGGGATATTCCAGCTTTTTACCGGCGAACAGGTCGGCGATGGTGAGGATTTGCAGCCGGGGAAAGCGCTGCCCGGGAAACTGCTCCGGCACATAAAAGTCCGCGGCCGCGGCCTCTTCCCGCATGGGCCGGGTGGGCGGCTTGAGCGTCAGGAGCGCGCCGATGGCCGCCTTTTCCCGTTCCAGCACCCCTTTCAGGTCCCGCACCTGGGCTGGCGCCGACGTGGCCGCTCTTCACCTGGACGATGATCTTTTTGATATGGGCCGTCGTCGTCGTCCTGGAAATAGATGACCCCGTCCACGCCCCGGTCCGCGCCTTTTTTCTTGTCCTGGGCCGGGGTGGGCGTCCACCAGCCCCAGGGCCCACCACTCGAACTGGTGTCGGTTCACCTCCGCCAGGGCCTCGGCGCCTGTGACGTCCGCGGGCTCGCCGACGACCTCGTAAGGGGCCAGTTCCGGGCCGAAGGTGTCGTGCAGGCGCTTCTTGATGAGGGTGATGGCCAGGTGGGTGATGTCGATGCCGATCCAGCGCCGTTTCAGGCGCTCGGCCACGGTGACGGTGGTGCCGCAGCCGCAGAAGGGGTCCAGCACCAGGTCGCCCTCGTTGCTGGAGGCCCGGATGATGCGCTCCAACAGGGCCTCGGGCTTTTGGGTGGGGTAGCCGAGGCGTTCTTTGGCTGGCTCCAATTGGATTCAAATCCATCCAAATATCTTGCAATGGAATCCCTGGCATTTCATCAAGATATCTCTTATAACATGGCATTCCGTTTTTCGTATAAACTAATCTGCCTTCTTTTTCAAATTGCTCCATATTGGCTTTTGAACATGCCCAATATCTCCTTTATAAGGTTTACCCTTTCCATTCATATTAAGTATCTCCACCAGGTTTTGCTGCAGTTAAATCACCTAACCTATATCGTCGTCCGGTTCCTTCTTCAATATACGATAAAATGTATCAATATATTCTTCATCATAAGCGTGTATAAATTGGATTCCATGTCCATTGATTGCTTTTGTATAGAAAAAAATTACATCATGTATTCTGCCATATTGCTTTTCGTTTAGTATCACTATGAGCCGTACTTCTTTTCCAAATTATTTCATTTCTGAAATTTGCTAATGCCAAAAATTGAATCCAAAAGCATTTTAATATAATGACTCGCGGTGGGATCGCAGTGCAGATAAATACTCCCCGTGGGCTTCAGGACCCGGTGCAGCTCCACCAGGCGCACCGCCATCATGGTGAGGTAGGCCATCATGTCGTTCTGGCCCAAAAAGGCCCGCAAGGCCTGGAGCAGGTCCGCCAGCTTGGCGGGGCCCCAGCTTCATCACGTCGTCGTAGGCCGCGGCGGCCTCTTCCCCCCAGTGCCAGGTGTCCTCGAAGGCGGTGATCTGGGCCGCGGACTTCTCGCCGCTCTTCTCCGCGAACAGGATGTTGTAGGTGGCGTTGGAGTTGAAGGGCGGGTCCAGGTAAATCAGGTCCACGCTGCCCACGGGAATGTGCTTGCCCCGGAGAATATCCAGGTTGTCCCCGAAGATAAAGCTGGTTTTTCCAAGTGTTCATATCCCTGAGTTTCTCCCTGCCGGCTCGTATTGCGTCCCCTAAAGGCGACAAATACCTTTATATCCCCTCCCTTGATGGGAGGGGGCTGGGGGAGGGTGAGAAACAGGCATGGCCTCAGACTTCTAAAACCATTCACCCCCACCCTGACCCTTCCCCATCCAGGGGGAGGGAAATCTCAATGGTCCCCGGGAAATTTCAGTCCCCCTTTTATAAAGGGGGATTCAGGGGGATTTTAAAATCCCCCCTTGCCCCCCTTTAGGAAAGGGGGGATTTTTCCATGCTGTCAATCGCGCTGTCAAGCAGAATTAATAAATCCCGGGACAAATAGCATAATTATTTTATCACAAGTCTTCTGGTGCCGGAGGTTTTCTTATGAGTAAAAGAAAAGCCGGCCTCTTGACGGGACCGGCTTTTTACTTTGCTGTTAGCCTGGCAGCTTATTTCAGCAGCAAGGGCACGATGAGCAGGGCCACGATGTTGACCACCTTGATCATGGGGTTGACCGCGGGCCCGGCCGTGTCTTTGTAGGGATCGCCTACGGTGTCCCCGGTGACCGCGGCCTTATGGGCATCGGAGCCTTTGCCGCCGTAGAGACCGTCTTCGATGGCCTTCTTGGCGTTATCCCAGGCGCCGCCGCCGGAGGTCATGGCGATGGCCAGGAACAGGCCGGTGACGATGGAGCCGATGAGCATGCCGCCCAGGGCCACCGGTCCCAGGCCTGGCGCAAAGCCGACGACGATGGGCGCGAGCACGGGGATCAAAGCCGGGACCATCATCTGGCGCAGGGCCGACTTGGTGACGATATCCACGCAGGTGCCGTATTCGGGCTTCGCCGTGCCTTCCATGATGCCGGGAATCTCCCGGAACTGGCGCCGGACTTCTTCCACGACGCCGCCCGCGGCCTTACCCACCGCCTCCATGCACAAGGAGCAAAAGAGGTAGGGCAAGAGTCCGCCGATGAACAGACCGGCCAGGACCCGCGGATCAGAGAGGTCGAAAGTCATGATGCCCGGGAAGGACCGGGAATATTCGGCAAAGAGCACCAGGGCGGCCAGACCGGCGGAGCCGATGGCGTAGCCCTTGGTCACCGCCTTGGTGGTGTTGCCCACCGCATCCAGGGGGTCGGTGATGTTGCGGATCTCGTCGGGCAGTTCCGCCATCTCGGCGATGCCGCCGGCGTTATCGGTGATGGGCCCGTAGGAGTCGATGGCCACCACGATGCCGGTCATGGAGAGCATGGCCACCGCGGTCAGGGCGATGGCATAGAGGCCGGTGCCCGGGCTGGCCGCGCCGCCGCCCAGCGTAAAGGCCGCCAGGATGGCCGCCACGATCACCAACACCGGCAGGGCCGTGGCCTTCATGGACACGGCCAGGCCCTGAATGACGTTGGTGCCGTGGCCGGTGGTGGAGGCCATGGCAATGCCTTTCACCGGCGCAAAGCTCTTGGAGGTGAAGTATTCGGTGATCATGACGATGAGGCCGGTGAGGATCACGCCGATCACGGCCAGCAGGAAGACATTAAAAGGCGGAATCACATAACCGGGAGCATTGCCCACGGCCTTAGCAGCCACACCGGTCATAAACTTCTGGGCCAGGGGATAGAAAGCGATGGTGGCCAACACGGCGGCAGCGGCCAGGCCTTTATAAAGGGCGCCCATAATATACTGGGATTTCCCCAACCGGACGAAGTAGGTGCCGATGACCGAGGCGATGATGGAGACGCCGCCGATGACCATGGGGAAGAGGATGGCCGGGGAACCGGCGCCATAGATAGTATAGGCCAGCAGCATGGCGGCCACTACCGTCACCACGTAAGTCTCATAGAGGTCGGCGGCCATGCCGGCGCAGTCACCCACGTTGTCGCCCACTTGGTCGGCGATGACCGCGGGGTTGCGGGGGTCATCCTCCGGAATGCCGGCTTCTACTTTGCCCACCAGGTCGGCGCCCACGTCCGCCGCCTTGGTGTAGATGCCGCCCCCCAACCGGGCAAAGACGGAAACCAGGGAGCAGCCGAAGCACAACCCTATCAGGGCATGCATGGCCGCTTTGGGATCCACCGCCATCAGGAACTTGTAGTAACCGGCCACGCTCAACAGGGCCAGGCCGACCACCAGCAAGCCGGTGACGGAGCCGCCCCGGAAGGCCACCTTCAGGGCGTGGGCCATGCTGGTAAAGGCGGCCTGGGCGGTGCGCACGTTGCCTCGCACCGACACATACATCCCCACATAACCGGTCAGGGCGGAACCGCACGCGCCGATGAGGAAACCGATAGCGGTATATTTGCCCAGCCCGAAGAGGAGCACGAAGATAACCGCGCCCACCATGGCCACGGTCTTGTATTGGCGGTTGAGAAAGGCGTTGGCCCCTTCCCGCACCGCCGCGGAGATTTCCTGCATCCGGGGATTGCCTGCATCCTGTTTCAGAACCCAGGTGGTGGTGAACAAGCCATAGACTACTCCTACTAATCCGCAAAGCAAAGCAAAGTTCAAAATATCCATCCGTTTCCTCCTCTGAGTTATGGTTTCCTAACGGAATTTCTTAAGGTTTCAGGCTCTTCTCACGAGCCTCCGGAAAAGCAGGCACCACCTCCCCTACCCTCTTTTTCGGTCCTCTCCGGTTATGCCTGGTTGAATGTCAATTCATATCTCAGTTTGCCACTGGTTGTAAAGGAAAATTTTCACAAATAAGGAGTCTAATTCAGCCCTAAACCTCGCCTGGGGGAATTTCTTTAGATGCCGGAGCCAGGGTCGGCTCACTGCGGGAGGCCCGCCATTTCAGCAGTTCTTGCAGGCCAAAATTATCCGCGTGTTTCTCCACCTGGTCTCGAAGTTTTTTGAGTTCCCGCCGCCTACGGTGAGTGCGGCGGCCGCCCGACAGGGCCGAACTGATGGCCGCAGAAATTAGACAGACATTTCCGGCCTGACGGGTATGGCCGATTTCGTGCAGGAAGAGGAAGGGCTGCACTTCTTCCGGCTTAAGTTCCAGGCCCAGTTCCTGGCTTAAGCGCGCCGCGGTCTCCTCAATATTCAGTTCCGCGTTAAAGTAGATTCGGTAACCCCCCTGAGGCGTCCAATCCAGGGTGGAGCAGGCCAGAAAACCGGGGTGCCAATGTTCCGAGTTTTTGCCTCTCAGGCCCAGGAAATTTATCCGATATTTTTGCGCATAATCCAGGAGCCATTCAAAGTCCGCCAGCGCCTTGAGGCGCCTGATTTTGTCCAGAACCTCCAGCGCCTCCTGGATATTGAGGCCGTGGGGTTGGGGGTCGAAGCGAACCTCCAGTTTCCCCCGCCAAGGCAGGGAAAGAATCGCGGTGTCCTTACCTTCCAGACGCACCAGGCCCCGGTAACGGATCAGGGCCAGGGTGCCAGCCACACCCGCAGCCATCCCTCCCAGGGCCGCTAGTAGAAAGAGATAAAATTCTGCACTCACCCTGGACCTCCTGGATAAGGTGCTGCTGGCGGCCCGGTTCCGGGTCTTAGGTCAAGGCCAGGAGAGGGACGCACTTACCAGGGCCTTCCTGGCCTCTCTCCGCCATTCCCACCAGTAAAGTCCGGCGGCCCATAGGAGAAAAAAAGCGTCCTCCGCCACCACCGCCAGCCCCACCTGCCGGGGGTAGAAGAGGCCACAGCCGCAATCTATCTTCAATCCCCGGGCCAGGGTGACCGACATAATGACCATAAAGAGGCCGGCCATTAGCGCCAGGAGCAGCAAACAGCTGCGCTTCTTCAGGCCCAGGACCAGCAAGAGGCCCGCAGCCAGCTCCAGCCAGGGGAGCGCCGCGGCTACTGCCGCCACCAGGCTATCGGGCAAGAGGCGATAAGCCAGGATGGCCTCGGCGAATTCATAGGGATGCAGATGTTTCTGCAACCCGCCGTAAAAGAAGATGGCCCCCAGGGCCACTTCCAACAGGCGCCGAAGAATCCAGTTAAGGTTCATACGAAAACCGTGTTTTTTGGGGGGAGTCGAGGCCTGTGGCCCCGACTCCTCCAGCCCTTATGCGGGTTGGGAGGGGGGTTTGGGGGGAGGGCAGGTAGGGGCGGTTCGCGAACCGCCCCTACGTCCCTGGCCCTCCCCCCCATTACTCACCTCTGCTATTATTTGCTCGTGTCCACCGGATAGCCGGCCTGGTCCCAGGCGTTAAAGCCCTCCAAAAAGGCCCTAACCTGGGTAAATCCCAGAGCTTGCAGCTTTTCGGCCACTTTCAGGGCTGCATCACAACTGACTTGACCGCAGTAAACCACGATCTGGCGGTCTTGGGCAATGCCGGCCAAGGGTATGGGCGCGCTTTCTCCCAGGCCCTCCGGGGGTAAGTTGATGGCCCCGGGAATATGTAATTCCGCATATTCTTCCCCAGGACGGGAGTCGATGAACAGGGCTTGCCCCTGCTGAAACAGCCTGTAAGCCTGGTCCAGGCTGACGGTCAGTACCCCCTGGAATTTCTCCTGCCGCCGTTCAGCCCGGATTTTTTCCAGGGACGAGGCCAACTCTCCCCGGAGGGAGATGCGCACCAGGTCCCAGTGCTGCACCAGGCCGAAGCAGGCGGCAATACCCAGGATGAAGCCGGCCCAGGCCAGGTCATGGCTTAAGAGGCGGCGCCTCATCGGGATTTCTTCTCCTCTGGCCCGGCCTCCGGCTTAGCCTGTGAGGTTTCCCCGGCTTTGCCCGGCCCCGTTTCCACCTCTAAGGCGCTGTAATACTTCTTGCCCCCGTAATAAAGGGGCAGGGGCAGGAAGCCCTCCTCTTCCGACCTGGCGCTGCCTTCCCGGCCATAATAAAAGTAACGCCACACCCGTCCCTCTTTGAGATCCGCCAGAAAGATTTGCTTGCCGTCACCCACCAACTGGTAACGGGAGCCCAGGGCCTGGGACAGGGGGGCCTTTAAATCAGCCCCGCCCTCCTGACCCACATCCACGACGAGTTGTCGGCTCTTCAAGGCCTCTGACCCCACCAAAGGGGAGGGGCGTTGCAGATATGGGCCATAGAGCCAGAAGATACTGGCCCCCACGGCTCCCACCAAAAAGGCCAATACTACGGTCCAGCCACGTTTGCGCGCCACTCGGCACCTCCAGTGGATTGGATTTGGCTAAGGAGTTTGGAGGAAGGGGGCCAGGGGCCGGCGGCCCCTGCCCCCAGCCCAGTCCCCCAACCCCCATATATGAAGGGTTTTATCGGACCAGGAGGGGCAACCAACCTGGGCGCCCTTACACCGGTTATCCAGTGCTTAACATTATGGCCTTAGAGCAGGTTTTAGGCTATAAAATTCAATTATGACCTCGACCTCGACTTTATCCCTGGCGGCCATCGCCTTTGATTTGGGCAACGTTCTGGTCAGAGTGGATCATGGGCGCTTCTGCCAGAATCTGGCCGAGGTTGCGGGGTTGAGCCCTGAAGAAGTGTTTAAGGCCGTATTCGCTTCCGATCTGGAACCCGCCTTTGATACCGGCCGCCTCTCTCCCCAGGAATTTTACCGGCAGATTATGGATCACTTCCGGGTGGCCGTGCCCTACCCCCAGTTCTGTGACCTGTGGAATGATATCTTCGATCCCATGGGAGGCATGGAGGAGGTGGTGGAACACCTCAAGAGGCGCTATGCCCTTTTTATGCTGTCCAACACCAATCCTTTACATTTTCATTATATCCGGGCCAACTTCCCGGTGGTGCGCCATTTCCAGCAATGTCTCCTGTCCTATGAGGTGGGCAGCCGCAAACCCGAGGGGGAGATCTACCAGGCGCTGATTTCCCGGGCGGGCGAACCCCCGGAGCGCATCCTCTACCTGGATGATAAGCTGCCCTTTGTTGAGGCGGCCCGGGCTCAAGGGCTGGTGGCCTGGCAATTCACTTCGCCCCCGGACCTAAAGCGGCAGCTCAGCCAACACGGCCTCTGGTAGGGGCTCAAAAGGACTTACCGATGGCCTTATCCAGACGGGCCTCGGCGGTGCGGTAGTCATAGAGCGCCTGGACATAGGTCAGGTCCGCCTGGGAGTACTGCACCTGGGCATCGGTAACCTCGATGATGGAGCCAACCCCCACCTGGTAGCGCCCCTGGGCCAGCCGATAATTCTCCCGGGCCGCCTCCAGGGCCTTCTTGCTGGCCCGGATAAACTCCCAGGCGGCCTTCACATCCAGATAAGCCTGGTCCACTTCTTTGCTGACGTTTTGTTGCAGCACCTCGGCATTGGCCAGGGAAGACCGCAGCTGGGCCTTGCTCTGGGCCACCGAATAGGCCACGGTAAAGCCTTCAAACAGGGGGAAATTCACCGCCGCGCCTAACCACCAGCTGCCGGGCAACGGGTAGTCTTGACCCTGCCAGCCGTAGGCCGCGGTGGAGGTAAAGGTGGGGTAATGCCCGGCCGTAGCCACTTGCACCGCAGACCGGTTAAATTCCTGTTGATAGCGATTTTTCAGGATCTCAGGGCGCCGGGCCAGGGCCTGGGATTTCAATTCTTCCACTGAGCGGGGGATCGGGACCACTTCCAGGACGTCTTCCACTTTCTGGTAGGGCCAGGTCTTAAGCCCCAGGGCATTCATCAGGGTCACCCGGGCCAGCTCCACGCCATTCTTCGCCTTGATGAGGTTGGCCTCGGCATTGTAAAGGTTAGCCTCGGCCTTGGTGACATCGATCTTGGCCCTCAAACCCACCTGGTAAAAGCCCTGGGCCTGTTTCACCAAATCCTGGTTCTGCTTCACCGTCTCTTCCTGGACCTTCAGGGCGCGCTGGGTGGCGAGGTAGCCAAAATAGGCGGTGCGGGCATCCAGCACCACCTGTTGGCGGTTGCCCGCGTAATCCTGCTTGGCCTGGCCGAAGGTGGCCCGGGATTCGTCCACCTGGCCGGTGGTCTTGCCAAAGTCATATAGCAACTGGTTCATCTGAAATTGGTAGATGTAAAAGTTCTGCCCTTCCTGGGTCGTAGTCAGCAGGGTGGTGTTGGTTCCC
Organism: uncultured delta proteobacterium; assembly: GCA_963739295.1. Classification (GTDB taxonomy): domain Bacteria; phylum Desulfobacterota; class Desulfobaccia; order Desulfobaccales; family 0-14-0-80-60-11; genus CAVTZS01. The sequence continues at coordinate 206,941 of CAVTZS010000004.1, forward strand.
GCAGGCAAGGCCGAGGCAGTCGCGCCTCGGGCCAGGCGGGTGAAGGCATTCCCATAGAAATAATTTCCCGTAAAAGATAACTGAGGGAATAAAGCCCCTTTGGCCACCCCGATGCTGTAGCGGGCGGCATTCACGGTTTCCAGGGACTGCCTGATGGTAGGATGTTCCTTTAAGGCAATATCAATGGCCACTCTCAGGGTGAGGTTGCCTTTTTCTTCTTCCGCCCCCAGGGCCGTGCCTGGTTTTAGGACCAGGATTGACATCATCAAGAACAACAGGATCGCGTTAGCTTTGCCCACCAGCTTACGAATCATGTGCGAACCCCTAACAAAGATCCCTGAGCCCCCGGCGTCCATCTCATTTTCTACCCTACCCTGCCGCCTGAAACCGAAGCCCCTACTCTCTTAAGCAGGTTTCGCCAGGCCTTGTCAAAATCCCGGAGGCTTACGGCGGTGAAAGTCCGTAGCCTGCTCAAAGGCATGGGCTGCCTGGAGCAAGGTGGCCTCCTCAAAGGGCGGCCCCAGCAGCTGGAGGCCAATGGGCAATCCCAAGGAACTGAAGCCGCAGGGTATGGAAATCCCCGGGATGCCGGCCAGGTTCACCGAGATGGTGAAGATATCCGAAAGGTACATGGTCAAGGGATCATCTATCTTTTCGCCCAGGCGAAAGGCCGGGGTGGGAGCCACCGGAGTGGCCAGCACGGCACAATTTTTAAAAGCCTCCTCGAAATCCCGGCGGATCAGGGCCCGAACCTGCAAGGCCTTCTGATAGTAAGCTTCATAATAGCCGGCGGATAGGGCATAAGTCCCCAGCATGATGCGGCGCCGGACTTCCGCCCCGAACCCCTGGGTGCGGCTATTGGCATACATCTCCAGGAGATTGCGCCCCTCCACCCTGAGCCCATATTTTACCCCGTCATAGCGGGCCAGGTTGGAGGAGGCCTCGGCCACCGCCACCACATAGTAGGTGGCCACGGCATACTCGGTGTGAGGCAGGCTCACCTCCAGCAGTTCCGCGCCTAAGGAAGCCAGGGTTTTCAAGGCCCCCTGGATGGCGGCCTCGACCTCCGGCTCTAAGCCATGGCCGAAATATTCCTTGGGAACCCCTACTTTCAGACCCCGGATCTCCCGCCCCAGGACTTCCTGGTAGTCCGGCACCGGGGCGGGGACCGAAGTGGAATCCCGAGGGTCGTAGCCGGCGATGGCCTGGAGCAGCAGGGCTCCGTCCCGCACCTCTTTGGTTATGGGGCCGATCTGGTCCAGGGAAGAGGCGTAGGCCACCAGGCCGTAGCGGGAGACCCGGCCATAGGTGGGCTTGAGTCCCACCACGCCGCAGTGGGAGGCGGGCTGGCGGATGGAGCCCCCGGTATCCGAGCCCAAAGACGCGGTGCAGAGGTCCGCGGCCACGGCCGCGGCCGACCCCCCGCTGGACCCCCCCGGGATACAGTCCCGGCGCCAGGGGTTGTGGGTGGGGCCAAAGGCCGAGTTTTCCGTGGAAGAGCCCATGGCGAACTCGTCCATGTTGACCTTGCCCAGGAATACCGCCCCGGCCCGGCGCAGCCTCTCCACCACGGTGGCGTCATAAGGGGGAAGGAAATTCTCCAGGATGCGGGAACCACAGGTGGTCCTGAGGCCTTTGGTGACCATTACGTCTTTGAGGGCCAAAGGGACTCCCGTGAGCGGCGTGGCCTCCCCCCGCTTAAGGCGGGCTTCCGCTTCTTGGGCCTGGGCCCGCGCTCCTGCCTCGTCCACCGTGATGAAGGTGTGAAGTTCTCCATCCCGTTCATCTATGCGAGTAAGAAACTGCTCCGTCACCTCCACGGGTGACACCTCTCGCCGGGCCAGCAGCGGCGCAAGCTGACTGAGGCTCAAACGATATAGAGATGGCGTCACCTGCCGGCCTCCTCAGATGATCCGGGGGACTACGAAATTTCCCTCTTCCCGGGCTGGGGCATTTTCCAGAGTCAAATCCCGTTTCAGGCCGTCTCGGACCTCGTCATTCCTGAAGGCGTTGGACACGGGAATCACGTGGGCCATGGGTGGGACCCCTTCGGTGGGCAACTCTTGCAACTTTCCCACATAGGCCAGGATGTCGTTGAGCTGCCGGGTGAACCTCTCCACCTCTTCGGGCCGCAACTTAAGCCGTGCCAGGTGAGCCACATGAAGCACTTCTGCCTTAGTCAAAGCCATATTTATGTTCTTTGCCTCTCCCCCGCCTCCGGCCGGAGGCGGTTTTTTGCGGCTCTTATTATATACCGGCGAAAAGGGTGGGGGCACAACATAAATCGCCGGCGTCGGTCCACTTTGGTGGCCAGAGGCGGTGCATAAAGATATAATGAAAACCTCTACAAATTGCAGCTAAGGCAAAAGAGGCGGGCACGGAGGCCCGCCCCACCAGAATAATCAAGCCGGTAGGCGGCCGTACCTGGCCGCCTCCTCAAGAATTCCTGGAATTGAGTATTTTTTCAGAGGTCTCGTAATGTCTTTATGGAAATATTATTTTTATCTATAGAAAATTGCCGGGCAAATGGTTATATTATACTATTAATGGGAAATTCCCTCCTGGGAGAGTTCCGGAGGGTGGTAAAATCCTGTCGGCCCCCCTGGCTTTAACCTCTTTCTGCCTAGAGGTCTGTAGACCCCTGAGTTAAAGAGAAGATGGGGTTTCCCCGGTTTATTACCGAACTTGTTTCACTTAAGAATCGAAGAACCGGCCAACAGCTTAAAGGGTAGATGAATCACATTCGGGATGAAGCGCAGCTCAAGGAGATCGCCCGCCAGGTCCGCCTCGATATCGTAGAAATGCTTTTTCGGGCCGGTTCCGGACATCTGGGAGGATCGCTGTCGGCCACCGACATTCTGGTGGCCCTATTTTTTGGCCATATGCGGCTGAAGGCCGAGAACCCCGACTGGGGCGGCCGGGACCGCTTTATCTTGTCCAAGGGCCACGCGGCCCCGGCGTATTATGCGATTCTGGCCCGGCTGGGCTATTTCCCCCGGGAGAGGCTCATTACTTTGCGGCAATTCGGGAGCATCCTCCAGGGGCATCCTGATTCCAGTTGCACCCCCGGGGTAGAGATCCCCACCGGTTCCCTGGGACAGGGCCTCTCCATCGCCAACGGCCTGGCCCTGGCAGCCCGTCTGAACGGCAATGGCGGCCACACTTTTGTCCTGTTGGGAGACGGGGAGGTCCAGGAAGGGCAAATCTGGGAGGCCGCCATGACCGCGGCCCACTATGGCCTGGACAACCTGACGGCCATTCTGGACCGCAACCGCCTGCAGATTGACGGCCGCACCGCGGAGGTCATGAGCATCGAACCCCTGGGTAAGAAATGGGAAGCTTTCGGCTGGCACACGGTGGAGATCGATGGTCACAGCTTCCCGGAACTCCTGGGCGCTTTTGAGGCCTGCCACCTGAGGAAAGGGGCCCCGAGCATGATCATTGCCCGCACCATTAAAGGCAAAGGGGTTTCCATTTTCGAGGACCAAAAAAAATATCATGGGGTAGCCCCCACGTTAGAGGAATACCAGCAAGCCCTCACGGAATTGCAAGCAACCTGAGGCTTATCCATGACCCGCGCACCCGCCAAAGAGAGCACCAGAGTTGTCTACGGCCAGACCCTGGTGGAGTTGGGACAGGAGATGCCGGATATCGTGGTGTTGGACGCGGACCTGTCCGCCTCCACCCAGACGCATCTCTTTGCCCGGACTTTTAAGGATCGCTTTTTTAATATGGGCATTGCCGAGCAAGACCTGATGGGCACCGCCGCGGGCCTGGCCGTGGGAGGCAAGATCCCCTTTGCCAGCACCTTTGCCATGTTTGCCACGGGCCGCGCCTGGGAGCAGATTCGCCAGACCATCGCCTATGCCAACCTCAACGTCAAGATTGTGGCCAGCCACGGCGGGATTACGGTGGGGGATGACGGCGGCTCTCATCAGGCCCTGGAAGATCTGGCCCTGATGCGCATCTTACCCAACATGGTGGTCCTGGTGCCGGCCGACGGCCCCGAGACCCGGGCCATGGTCAGGTGGGCGGCCCGCCACCGCGGCCCGGTCTATATCCGCACCGGCCGCCTGAGTGTGCCGGTGATCTATGATGGCAATTATCGCTTTGAGCTCGGGAAAGGCTCCATCTTACGGGAAGGCCAGGATGTCACTCTAATAGGTATCGGCTTCATGGTTCACCTTTGCCTGATGGCCGCGGACCTGCTTGATAAACAGGGCGTCTCCGCCCGGGTGCTCAACCTTTCTTGCCTCAAGCCCCTGGACTGGGAGTTGCTGGTGGACTCCGCCCGGCGCACCGGGGCCGTGGTCACTGCGGAAGAACATATGGTCACCGGGGGGTTGGGCAGCGCGGTGAGCGAAGTGCTCAGCGAGCACTACCCCGTGCCTTTGAAACGCATCGGTCTCCGGGACGTCTTTGGTATTTCGGGCAAACCGGAACTTCTTTTAAAGCACTATGGCCTCACGTCCGAAGACATTACTGAGGCGGCGCTGAAGGTGCTGGCGCAGAAAAACCGGACTCAACTTAACAGCCGGGGCGCACCTGCGGCGGCCTCCATGAGATAAGGGAGAGATTCAGTCAGGTGAAAAATCTTAGAATTCCAAAACTATTTTCGCCCGGCAGAGGCCGGCGGTGGGGAATAATATTCCTGGTATTCCTCTCCCTGGCGCTGACGGTGAAGTTAGCGCCCTCTGCTTCTCCTCCTCCGGGTCAGGACTACGAATCCCTGCGCCTGGTCACCGAGGCCCTTTACGAAATCTCCCAAAAGTTCGTGTGGCCCAAGAGTGAAGACGAAATGATTTATGGGGCCTTGAGGGGCATGATGAACTCCTTGGACCCGGACTCTTCTTTCCTCACCCCCCAGGAATATCAAAGCTACCTGTCGGGTCAAAAAAGTCAACCGGCCGAAGTCGGGGTGGAATTGGTTTTCAAAGACAATTTGCTCACCGTAGCCTCCGCCCTGGACGGTGGCCCGGGGGCCAAGGCCGGAATGAAGCCGGGAGATCATATCCTCAAGATTAACGGCCAAGTAGTCCGGAACCTCACGGCCCAGGAGGCCGCCCGCCGCTTCCAGGGCACCCCGGGAACGATCCTCAAGTTACAAGTGTTGCGCAATGGGCTGATGAAGCCTCTGGACCTTAGCGTCACGCTGGAACCCCTGGGCCCGGGGAGCGTCAACGGCCAGGTGCTTAAAGATGCCTTTGCCTACATCCGGGTGCGATCCTTTACTGACGATACCCCGGCGGAACTGGCCTCCGTCTTGAGACCGCTGCTACGCCGGCAGCCGCCGTTACGAGGGGTGATTTTAGACCTGCGCAACAATGCCCGGGGAACCCTGGAGCAAGCGGTGCGCTCCGCCGCCGTATTCCTGGGGGAGAAGGAGATCGTCTCTACCAAAGCGCGCTCCCCGGGAAGTGACCAGATTTACTGGGGGAAGGATCGGGAACTGGTCTTTAAATCTCCGCTGCCCCTGGTGGTGCTGGTAGATCAGGGAACCGCCCGGGCTGCGGAAATCGTGGCCGGGGCCCTGGCCGACCAATCCCTGGCCACGCTCCTGGGGGCCAAGACCCTGGGCCTCTGCGGCCTCACCAAGGTCTTGCCTCTCCAGGACGGATCTGCTCTGGTGATGACCGTGGCCCAATGCTATACCCCCAAAGGCCAAAAAATCCAGGGCAAGGGGTTGGAGCCTGAGGTGGCAGGACAAACCCCGCCTCCGGGCCAGACCGCCAAAGAACCTCCCCCGTCCCCGACCCCGGAGCAAGATCCATGGGTGGAGCAGGCGCTGGAGCTGTTAAAGGCCGGCAAGGTGCGCCAGTTGGTCAAGAAAAACGCCTCTTCATGATTTTTTGGGAGGAAAAGAGGAGGGCCCCGCTCTCCTTCCCTCCTGGAGTTTTAGTTTAAGCGATAAGGAAGAATGATGTCACGCAAATCATGGCTCTTGGGTAGCTCCGCCATCCTGTTGGCCCTAATCCTTTGCGGGAGTCTGGCGCTCACCGCGCCGGCCCCCTCGGAAGATTCAGAGCTGCGGGACCAGAACCCCGGCGATATTGCCTCCAGGGTGATATCTCTGGCTCCCCCCTCCCCCACTGCCCAGGCCAAGCTAAAGGTGTTCGCCCAGGCCCTGGCCCTTATTGAGGAAGAGTATCCGGAGCCCAAGACCACCAAGGACCTGGTTTATGGGGCCATTCACGGCGTGGTGGGCACCCTGGACCCTCATTCTTCCTTCTTAACTCCGGATGAATTCCGGGAGTTGCAGATCGAAACCAAAGGCAAGTTCAGCGGCATTGGCATCGAGATTACCCTGAAAGACCGCATCTTGACGGTGGTCTCCCCCATTGAAGGCACCCCCGCCTACCAGGCCGGCATCCAGGCCGGAGACCAGATTGTCAAGATTAACGGCCTCACCACCAAGAATATGACCCTTACCGAGGCGGTCAAGATGATCCGCGGGGCTAAGGGTAGCAAGGTGACCCTCACCATCAACCGGGAAGGATTTACTCAGCCCAAGGATTTCACCATCGTCCGGGAGATCATTCCCATCCGCAGCGTCAAGGCCCGCCTTCTGGATGGGGGCATCGGTTATATCCGCCTGTCCACTTTCCAGGATCAGACGGATTCGGATCTGCAGGCCTTCCTTAAGAAGATGCGGCAGCGCCTGGTGCCCTTCAAAGGCCTGGTCTTGGATTTGCGCAACGACCCCGGGGGCTTGCTGGAACAAGCGGTGCGGGTGGCCGATGAATTCCTAAGCTCCGGCCTGATTGTCTATACCGAGGGGCGCAACCCCCAGCAGACTATGCGGTTTTATGCCCGCTCCGGCCAGGAAGGGAAGCTTCTGGGGATCCCCATGGTGGTGCTCATCAATGAGGGTAGCGCCTCCGCCTCGGAGATTGTCGCCGGGGCCCTGAAAGACCGGAAACGAGCCCTGATCGTGGGCACCAAGAGTTTCGGCAAGGGCTCGGTCCAGACCATCATTCCCATGGAGGATGGCTCGGCCTTGCGTCTGACCACTGCCCTGTATTACACTCCCAGCGGCCAAACCATTCAGGAGAAGGGCATTATCCCGGATCTGGTGGTGGAAGATCAGGCCCCACCGGTCGGAAAGACCTTGCAAAACTTAAGGGATGAAGCCCTGGCCCGCCATATGCGCAAGGAGGGGATCACCGATAAGCCCTGGGATAAGCCCCTCACCCAGGCGGAGTTGGATCAGGACCTTCCCTTGAAGCAGGCCGTGGAGATGCTCCGGAACTGGCCTCCCAAGAAACTGGCCCAACGGGTCACCCCCTCGCAGTGACCTCCCAGGGCGGCCCCACCCTGGACCGCTCCACCCTGGTCGCCATCATCGGCCGGGCCAATGTAGGTAAATCAACCCTCTTCAATCGCCTGACCCGCTCGTCTCGGGCCCTGGTGGCCGACGTTTCCGGAGTCACCCGGGACCGCCATTACGGGAATGTCACCTTCGAAGACCGCACCTTTTTGCTGGTGGATACCGGCGGCTTGATCGGGGGGGAATCAGAACTGGGGCAGTTGGTGCGGCGCCAGGCGGAAGCCGCGGTGGCCGAAGCCGATGCCATTCTCCTGGTGATGGATGGCCGGGAAGGTCCCCAACCTGACGATCAAGAGGTGGTGGCTTATCTGCGTCGGGTCGCCAAGCCCCTCCTGCTGGTGGTGAACAAAATTGATCACCCGGGGCTGGACGAGCAACTGCCGGATTTTTACCGTTTCGGACTGGCTCCCCTGTATCCCGTCTCCGCCGCCCATGGGCTGGGGCAGGCGGCTCTGCTGGAGGCGCTGGTGGAGATTCTCCCCGAGCCTCAAGAACTCCCGCCCCCGGCCCCGGGCATTCGGGTGGCCGTCTTGGGCCGGCCCAACGTAGGAAAATCTTCCTTTATCAACCGTTTCTTGGGGGAGGAACGTCTCCTGGTCAGTCCCGACCCGGGTACCACCCGGGATGTCATTGACGCCCACCTGAAATGGCAGGACCGTGATTATGTCCTCGTGGACACCGCGGGGCTGCGCCGTCCCAGCCATGTCTCCCCAGGATTGGAAAGGCAAATGGTGCTCAAGGCCATCAAGGCCCTGGGCCGGGCCGAGGTAGCCGTGCTGCTGCTGGATGCCAAAGAAGGCCTGACTCAGCAGGACCTGCGCATCGCGGGCCTCATTGAGGACGAAGGCAAAGGCTGCCTCATCCTGGTGAACAAATGGGATTTGGTGTCGCCCGAGGCGAAGCAGGCCCAGCAGCTTCTTAAGGAAATAGAACAGGGGCTGGAGTTTATGGCCTACGCGCCGGTGCTGCCGGTGTCGGTGAAGACCGGCTACAACTCAAAAAGGGTCTTTCCGGTGGTGGATGAGATCTATGCCCAAAGCGGCAAGCGGCTTAAGACCCGGGAACTCAACCTGCTCCTGAAAGAGCTGACCTCCCGGGTGCCCCCGCCCCGGTACCGGGGCCGTCCCTTAAAATTCTACTATTTGACCCAGCCGGAGGTCCATCCCCCGACCTTCATTGCCTTTGTCAACCAGCCCCAGGGAGTGCCGGACTCCTACCGGCGCTACCTGGTGAAGCAGCTGCGCGCCGCCCTGGAGATCCCCTTTGCCCCTCTGCGCCTTTTTTTGAAAGGACGGCAACGCCGCCGTTAAAGCCGCAGGCTTTTATATGAAAATGGCTTTCCGCGGTCAGCTTTCAGCTTTCAGCAAAGACATTTATTGGCGCGCCGCTGGCCAATATGTAGGGTGGGCACCGCCCACCATAGTTCTTTTCGAAACCAGCAAAATGAGGCTGTTCCATATTTTTATTTTTCGTTGTAGCCCCCAAGGGGCCATGGAACTTTAGCTTGCGCAGGCTGAAGCCTGCGGCTACCAAGAAAAAACTTTAATATTTTCATCCTATGCTGTGACCGTCAGGTCATGAACATTGGCCTGTGCCACCAAGGAATTGCAATCATATTAAGAAGGGGAAAAAGGGGGAGGAAATTTAAATAGGAAAATTGACCCCCCCTTTTCCTTTCCAGAGGTGAGAGGAAAAGTACCAGGGGGCCGTAAAGGCCAGTTTAACTAGGCGGGTTGTGGGGCTTACTTAACTAAGCGCAATGGCGGGCGGGTGTCGTTGTGCCTGAGCTCTCGGTTCCGCTGTTTACCCAGCTTGATGGCGTTCTTAACCCTGACCCCATTGATCAGGAAATAAGCGATTACGGCCCGCTCCCAGGCAGGGCCGGGTTCTAGCTGCTCCATGCGGGTTTTGAAATGGTGGATGAGGTTCGTGAGGTCGGTTTCTTCATAGGCCAGTACCCGGTCGGCCAGGCGTTCAATGGCTTCGGCTATCATCGAAGTTATTCCGTCTCCCTTTAAACATCATGTTAATTTGTAATATTTCAATACTCACAAAATAATGTCAAGGAAAAAACTTCAGGTATCCAAACCTTCTTCCAGGGCGACAATTACCTCCGTCAGGCGCTCCGCTTGCATCTCCAAGATCTCTTCTCCCTGGGCCGCGGTGGCCTTGGACGGGTCGCCCCACACCCCGCCGGGCCAGCAGCGTCTTTTGTCCCGCACCAACACATACTTGGGAAAGGAAGGCCGCTCGGCCGGGGCCGTGCCCTGGACCAGGTGGGGATAGGAGGCCAGCATGATGGCCGTTTCCACCTCCCCGGCATGGGAGTCTCCCTCGGTTTGCACCAGGTAGGGCTTCTGGGCCAGGACTTCCCGGAGTAAATCCACCAGGTTGACTATGGCAATGCGAGCCTGGGGCAACTCCTTGAGCAGCGCCTCCCCCGCCTCCACCAGGGCAGACATGTGGGTGGCGCCGGCATGGCCGCTTACCAGGGCCAGGCAGGGAAACCCCTGGCGGTAGAACTCCCGTCCCAGGTCCCGCACCAGGGCCCGGAGGGTGTCTCCTGAGATGGTCACCGTGCCGGGGTGGTCGCTGGTGGAGCGGCACAGGCCATAAAAGAGCGGCGGCGCGATCACCACCCGGCGCCTGCGGGCCACCCGCCGGGCCACTTCCAGGGCATGAAAGGTATCCGTCCCCAGAGGCAGGTGGGGCCCGTGCTCCTCCAGGGAACCCACGGGGATGATCACCGTCCGGGTTTGGCCCCGCAGTTCCTCCAATTCCGGCATGCGCAAATCTTCCCACTGAGCCATGGCTACTTCTTACCCTTCTCGAGGAAAACCGGCAAGGAGATTTTTAGGGATTTTTAGCTATTTTTTCTCTGGCCCTTCACGCCCCGGGGTGAAGGCGGAATAGATAGACTAAGACTTCTGCAAAATGCGTATCTGGTCATTCTGAGCGAAGCGAAGAATCTCTAATTTTGAGATTCTTCGGTCGCTTCGCTCCCTCAGAATGACAGGTTGGCTGACTTTCTCAGAATTCTCAGACATTCTGACGTTGCCTTTATTTTTCCTGGCAGGGTCACCCTTGCCTTTATCCTTGCCAATACCTAATATTTTTCAAGGCCACAGCTTGATCAGCCCTCGGGTCCCAAAATTCCCCCTGGAGGTATTCCAGGCGGCACTGAGTTACTCAAGGAGGAAAAACACTTAATGCGTTTGTGCCGCCAAAGTAACAAGAAGATTTTACTCGGGCCTGAAAAAACCCTTGACTGGGATTTTTCCCATAGGATATAACCTACGAGGTTGTACCAAAAAGCACAAGGGGTGGTCATTGGAGCTTCCAGAGGCAGTGAAGGATTTCTCTTTTGTCCTGGTATATCTGATGGCGGCAGGGCTGTTCGCCCTGGGTCCTCTGATCCTCGCCTATTTCATCGCCCCCAAAAGCTTTGGCAAGGCCCGGGATGAAATCTACGAATGCGGCATCCCGGCCATCGGCAGCGCCTGGATTCAAGTGGCGGTGATCTATTACCTCTTTGCCCTGCTCTTTTTGGCCTTTGACGTGGACGTCCTCTTTCTCTTTCCGGTGCTGCTGGCCTATGGCAAAGGCTACGGATGGCAAGACTTTATTGAAATAACCATCTTCATCGGCATTCTCTCCCTGGTGATCGTGTATGCCTGGTGCAGGGGGGTTTTCAGTTGGAAGCGAAAACAGGTGAACCCTTAATCCAGTTGGGTCTGCTGGAGGCGGCCTTAAACCTGGCCCGGGCCAATTCCCTGTGGCCCATGACCTTCGGCCTGGCTTGCTGCGCCATTGAGATGATGGCCGCGGGCGCGGCCCGGTTCGATCTGGACCGCTTCGGGGCCGGGGTCTTCCGCCCCTCCCCCCGGCAATCGGACCTGATGATTGTGGCCGGCACCATTTCCAAGAAAATGGCCCCCGCCATTGTGCGCCTCTATGAACAGATGGCGGCCCCCAAGTGGGTGATCGCCATGGGCAACTGCGCCATTTCCGGCGGCCCCTTCTTCTATGAAGGCCAGTATGCCATTGTCCCCGGGGCAGACCTGATCATCCCGGTGGACGTTTATGTGCCCGGCTGTCCGCCCCGGCCGGAGGGCCTCATCGAGTCCATCTTGCTCCTGGAAGAGAAGATCACCAAGCGGGGCCGCCTCAGGAAGTTCAGAGATGTTAATCGCTAAGATCCAAAAGGCCCTGGAGCCCTTAAAGCTGGAGCAGGTGGCCGAAGGCGATTATGCCAGGACCGGCTACTCCCTGGAAGTCGCGGCTACCCCGGAGATGATGCCCGAAGTGGCCCAGGCCCTGCTGAGCACCGGCTGCTTCTTGGAATCTCTCACGGCTGTGGATCTCCTGGAGTCCTTCACTCTGGTATATCACTTTGCCAATTTCTGGGAGCTGTGCCGCACCGTGGTGCACGCCTCCCTGCCCAAAGGGGCGGAGGCCCCCACCCTCAGCCACATCTACCCTGGAGCTGACTGGTACGAGCGGGAGGTCTACGACCTGTTCGGCATCCGCTTTGCCGGCCATCCCAATTTAAAGCGCCTCCTGCTGCCGGAAGATGCTGATTTTCACCCCTTGCTGAAGGATTTTGGAGCGCCCCCTGGCCATGATTGAACCAGGAATCGAAGAAAAGAGCTTTACCCTCAACCTGGGCCCGCAGCACCCCAGCACCCACGGGGTCTTGAGGATCTTGCTGGAGATGGAGGGGGAGTTCATCACCAAGGCGGAGCCGGTCATCGGCTACGGCCACCGGGCCCATGAGCACATGGCCGAGAACCGCAACTACGCCCAATTCCTGCCCAACATGGGACGGGTGGATTACCTCCACGCCCTGGCCTTCAATCAGGGCTATTGCATGGCGGTGGAAAAACTCGTCAACATTGAGGTGCCGGAACGGGGCGAGTTCGTCCGGGTGATTACCAGCGAACTGAACCGGATTGCCAGTCACCTGGTGTGGTTCGGCGCCTATCTGATGGATTTGGGGGCTTTCACTCCCTTTCTCTACTGCTTCGACGACCGGGAAAACATCCTGGACTTGCTGGACTACCTCACCGGCTCCCGCCTCACCTACTGTTTTTTTCGTTTCGGGGGGGTGCCGGTGGATATCGATGACCAGTTCATCGCCGGGTGTCGGGCCTTCGTGAGACGGCTACGCAGCCGCTTTCCGGATTATGACAACCTGGTGACCAAGAATGTCATCTTCATTAACCGGACCCGGGGGGTGGGCCTCATCAGTAAGGAGCTGGCCCTGAAATACGGGATTACCGGCCCCAATCTGCGGGGCAGCGGCATTCCTTACGATATCCGTAAAAGCGAGCCTTATTCGGCCTATCCGTTGTTTGACTTCGAGATCCCCGTGGGTGAGCAGGGCGACATCATGGACCGCTATCTGGTACGCCTGCGGGAGATGGAGCAGAGCCTGCGCATCATCGAACAGGCCCTGAACAAGCTGCCCGGCGGCCCCGTCATGGCGGAGAAGGTCCCCAAGCGCTTGCGGCCCGCGGCCGGCGAAGTTTACCAGGCGGTGGAAACCGCCCGGGGCGAATTCGGCTGCTACCTGGTGAGCCACGGGGACTTGAAACCCTACCGGATTAAGCTTCGGGTACCGTCTTTTGCCAACTTGAGCATCCTGCCCGAGATAGCCATAGACACCCTGGTGGCTGACCTGGTGGCCATTTTAGGGTCCATTGACCTGGTAATCCCGGAAATCGACCGCTAAGCCGACCTTCGAGCGCCATTAATGGAACTGCTGGCTCAATACTTGGGAACTGAAGCGACCCGGATGATCCTGGGCTTGATCGGGGTTATCGCCCTGGTCACGGTGAATGCCTTGTTTCTCATCTGGATGGAGCGCAAAGTCTCAGCCCATATGCAGCTCCGCCCCGGGCCCATGGAAGTGGGATTCCACGGGGCCATCCAGACCGTGGCGGACGCCATCAAACTCCTGGGCAAGGAACTCATCACCCCCGAAGAGGTGGACCGCCCCATCTACTTGCTGGCCCCCATCGTGGTCTTTTTGCCGGTCCTGATCTGCTTCCTGGTGATTCCCTTTTCCTCCACCCTGATTATCAAGGATATGAATGTGGGGCTGGTCCTGATCCTGGCCTTCTCCACCCTCACGGTCCTGGCCATTCTCATGGGGGGGTGGGCTTCCAATAACAAATACGCGGTCTTCGGGGCGCTGCGGTCCGTGGCCCAAAATATTGCCTACGAAATCCCCCTTCTGATTACCACCATGAGCATCATCCTCATGGTGGGGTCCTTCAGGCTCACCGATATTGTCGCCGCCCAGGAGCGCCACTGGTACATTTTGGTGCAGCCCCTGGCCTTTATTTTATATATCATCTGCGCCACCGCGGAGACCAACCGGACGCCCTTTGACCTGCCCGAGGCGGAATCCGAGTTGGTAGCGGGGTTCCACACGGAATATAGCGGCATGCGCTTCGCCCTCTTCTTTCTGGCGGAGTACACTAATATGTTCATCGTCTCGGCGGTGGCCGCCGTCCTCTTCCTGGGGGGCTGGCGGGGCCCCTTCCTGCCCGGAGTGGTCTGGTTCCTGATCAAGGTTTACGCCCTGATTTTTCTGATTATGTGGTTTCGCTGGACCTTCCCCCGGGTGCGCTTCGACCAGTTGATCACTTTTGCCTGGAAGATTTTGATCCCCCTGGCCTTTGTCAATCTGCTGATCACCGCCCTGGTGCTCAAACTCTGATACTCAGGCAAGTGGGAATGATGGTTGCATGGCGATGATGACTTACTTAAAAGAGATTGTGGTGGGTTTCTTCAGCCTGCTGGCGGGCATGGCCGTCACCATCCGCTATTTTTTCAAACCCATAGTTACGGTCCAGTATCCCCGGCAAAAGCTCAACATGACCCCCAGATACCGGGGATATGTCCAGTTGATCCTGGATCCGGAGAGTAAGACGCACCGCTGCATCGCCTGTGAGATGTGCGCCCATATCTGCCCCTCGCAGTTGATTTCCCTGGAAGGGACCAAGCTGCCGGGAGCCAAGAAAAAGGTGCCCATCAAGTACGTGCACGAGTATTATTATTGCAGTCTCTGCGGCCTATGCGTAGAGATCTGCCCTACCACCGCCCTGGAATTTTCTCAAGAGTACCGCCTGGCCAACTACCGTCGGGAAGATTCGGTCATCAATCACCTGACCCTGTTGCAAAAGAGGCAGAAGGCCGCCGGCCTGCCCCTCACCCCCATTCCGGAGCCAGTGCCTGAAGCCGAGGAACCCCCTGCTCCCCCGCTGGAGGTAGTCTTAGAATGAAATTTATCGGCGATTTACTTACCCCCCAGGGGCTGGCCACCGTGGCCTTTTTCTTGGTGGTGGGCCTTACCCTGCTGGGCGCCTTGATTGCCGTGGCCGCCCGGAATATCTTCCATAATGTTCTGGGTCTGGCCCTGTCGCTTTTGGGGGTGGCGGGTCTGTTCCTCTACCTGAATAGCGCCTTCGTGGCCTTGATGGAGATTTTGATTTATGTAGGGGCCATCTGTATTGCCATCTGCTTTGCCATCATGTTGTCCGAGCCCCTCTATCTGCCCCGGCCGCCCCGCAATCCCTTGAAAATCCTGGGAGCAGTGGTGGGAGCCGGGGCGGTCTTCGCCTTCCTGGCGCTGTTGCTCAAAAAGACCCAATGGACCCAGGCCGCGGAAAGGAGCACCGATTGGTCCATCGCCACTCTGGGACACTATCTGCTCACCAAATATGTCCTGATTTTTGAATTAGTCTCCTTACTCTTGCTGGTGGCCATGCTGGGCGCCATCGTCACCGCCCGGGGCGGGCGCGGCAGTTCTTAAATACGAGGTCTAGCCGATGCTGGTCTTTAATCAATTGGAAACCTACCTCTACCTGGCCCTGGTCCTGTTTGCCATGGGCCTTTACGGGGTGCTGGCCCGGCGTTCCCTGATTGCCATCCTGATCTCGGTGGAGCTGATTTTGAACGCGGCCAGCATCAATTTCATGGCCTTTAACCGCTTCCTGGCGCCGCATCCCGCCGTGGGCCAGATCATCACCCTTTTCATCATGGCCGTGGCGGCCGCCGAGGCGGCCATTGCCTTGAGCATTATCGTGGCCGTGTATCGCAAACTTAAAACCATCAACGTTGAGGAAGCCACGGAACTCAGGGGTTGATCATGGTCACCATCATCGCCTTCGATCCTGTCCTGGTGGGTTGTTTTCTGACGGTCCTTTTGCCGCTCTTGGCCTTCGCCCTGATCATGATTTTCACCTGGAGGAACCCCCAGCTCTCTTTGGGCATCTCGCTGACGGCTTCCACCATACCCCTGCTCATCGCCTGGGCCTTTTTCTTTTTCCTCCACGGTCTTAAGGAACCCATAATTTATAACTTCAACTGGCTGGTTTCCGACCTGGTCCGGGTGCCCTTCGGTTTCCTGCTGGACCCGGTAAGCCTGTTGATGCTGGTAATTGTGGCCACCATCAGTTGGCTGGTGCAGATCTACTCCATCGGCTACATGGAGGGGGACCCGGGTTTTGGCAGGTATTACGCCGATCTCTCCCTGTTCGCCCTGGCCATGCTGACCCTGGTAATCTCCAGCGGGTTGCTGCAGCTCTATATTGCCTGGGAGTTGGTGGGGCTGGCCTCTTATCTCTTGATCGGCTTCTGGTATGAGAAGTTCTCGGCCTCCGAGGCCGGTAAAAAGGCCTTTGTGGTCACCCGCTTCGGAGACATCGGCTTCTTTATGGGTCTGGTCTTCCTGACCTTGTTCTATGGCAACCTGGATATTGCCTCGGTGAACGCGGCGGTGGTGGCCCAGAAGATGCCGCCCTGGCTCATTACCGCCGCGGCGCTGCTGATCTTTTGCGGCATCATGGGCAAGAGCGCCCAATTTCCGCTGCACGTCTGGCTGCCGGACGCCATGGAAGGTCCCACCCCGGTCTCGGCCCTGCTGCACTCCGCCACCATGGTGGCCGCGGGCGTCTTTCTCCTGACCCGGCTCTTTCCCTTTTTTGCCGCTTCTGCCACCGCCATGACCGCCATTTTGGCCATCTCCACCATTACCCTGTTGCTTTCCTCCACCATTGGCATGGTGGTCACGGATATCAAGCAGGTCTGGGCTTATTCCACCGTGAGCCAGTTGGGATTTATGGCCATGGGGCTGGCGGCCTCGGGCCTGGCCGCGGGCAACATCTTCCCGGGCTATTTTCACCTCACCACGCACGCGGCCTTTAAGGCCCTGCTCTTCCTCTGCTCCGGGGTCTTCATCCACCATTTCGGCACCAACGATTTCTTTGTGATGAGCGCCCACGGGGGCCGCAAGCTGTATATCCCCATGGCCTGCATCACCATTGCCGCCCTGGCCCTGGCCGGCATCTTCCCCTTTGCCGGGTTCTTCAGCAAGGAGGGAATCCTGGCGGCCCTGGCCCACCTGCCCAACAAGACCTGGCTGGTCCTGGGACTCTTGGGGGCCTTCCTCACCGCCTACTACTCCTTCCGGGTGATCTTTGTGATGCTCTGTCCCCGGGTTGAACCTGTGGACAAAATTCATAAGGAGATGCCTCATGTGCATGGTCACGCCGAGGAGCACCACGGGATCCCCTGGGTTATGTCCCTGCCCCTGCTGGTCCTGGCCGCCTTTACCCTGGGCCTGGGTTTTAGCCAGGGCTACCTGGAGAAGTTCCTCCTGGGGGAGGTGCAGCATCATGAGGCCAGCCCCTATCTGATGTACGGCGCGGTGGGCTGCGCCCTGGGAGGCATTGCCATGGCCTGGTTCGATTGGGGGTACCGCAAGGCCCGCATGGTGGGCTTCATCCATCGCCTTCCCCTCCTGGAGAACTTCTTCATCCAGAAATGGTACATGGACCATTTCTGGCGCTGGTTCTTGAACACCTTTATCTACGGGTTTTTTTCCCGCTGGTTCACTTACAATGACCGGCGGGTGGTGGACGGCGGAGTGGACGCGGTGGCCTTCTCCACCATCGGCAGCGGCCGGTTGCTCTCCTTCCTCCAGACCGCGTTTTTGCAACTCAACCTCCTCTTCATGGTCCTGGTCCTGGCGGGCGTCGGGCTCTACCTTTTGATGGGTCGCTGATATGACCGAGCATGCGGCATCTTTCCCTTACCTGACTTGCATGTTGCTCTCCCCGGTGGTGGGCCTTACCATTCTCCTTTTCTTGAAAGAAGAATGGCAATTCCTGATTAAGGCCGTCTCCCTGGTGGCGGCGGGCATCTCCCTGGGACTTGCCATCTTCACCTTCGTAACCTATGACCAGGGCCTGGGAGGCCTGCAATTCGTCGAAAAGTATGAATGGGTAAAGACCTTCGGGATCACCTACTTTGTGGGCGTAGAGGGCTTGAATGCGCCGCTGTTGCTCCTCACCGGGATCGTCATCTTCACCGGGGTCTTGACCATGTGGGAGCTGGAGAACCGGGTGAAGGAATACTTCATCTTCATGCTGGCCCTGGTGACCGGGGTCTTCGGCGTCTTCATGGCCTATGACATGTTTTTCTTCTTCCTGTTTTACGAGATTGCCGTGGTGCCCATGTATATCCTCATCCTCATCTGGGGCTCCACCCGCAAGGAATACGCGGCCATGAAGCTCACGTTGTACCTCATGGCCGGCAGCGGTCTCATCATCCCCGGAATTCTCTTGCTCTATTCCACCTCCGGACTTTTCACCTTCGACATGGTGCGGCTGCACGGGGCGCATTTCTCCCCCTGGATTCAGAAAGTCGCCTTTATCATGCTGTTCCTAGGGTTCGGGGTGCTGGCCGCGGTGTGGCCCTTCCACACATGGTCGCCCGTGGGCCACGTGGCCGCGCCCACCGCGGTGAGCATGCTCCATGCAGGGGTGTTGATGAAGCTGGGGTCCTTCGCCATCCTCCGGGTGGCCATGTACCTCTGCCCCGAAGGCTTTCAGTATTGGGCCCAGCTCATGGCGCTTCTGGCCACCGTGGGCATTGTCTACGGGGTCTTCGTGGGCCTGGCCCAGACCGACTTGAAATACGTCATCGGGTACTCCTCCGTGTCGCACATGGGCATCGTCTGCCTGGGCCTGTCCACCGGCACGGTGGACGGGCTCAACGGTTCCTTATTCCAGATGTTTGCCCACGGGATCATGACCGCCCTCTTCTTTTCCACGGTGGGCTATATTTACGACCGCACCCACACCCGGAACATCCATGAACTGGGGGGCTTCTCCAGGATCATGCCCGTGGCCTCGGCCTTCTTCATCACCGCGGCCTTATGCGGGGCCGGGGTCCCGGGGATGGCCAGCTTCTGGGCCGAGCTGTTGGTCTTCATCGCCACCGTCAAGGTCTATCCCATCAATGGGCTGCTGGCCATTGCCGCCCTGGTGGTGGGCGCCCTCTTCGCCTTGCGGGTGGTGCAAAACACCTTCTTCAATGAACCAAACCCCAAATTTATGGGTTTTGAAGATGTTTCTCCCTTCCTGGCTTTGCCGCGCATGATCCTCATCGGCACCCTGTTCTTCTTTGGGTTCTTTCCCCAGGTAATGGTGGGCCTCATTAAAACTGCGGTGGTACCGTTTCTCCAGGGAATGTGATCATGAAGGTGAATCTCTTCGCACCGGAACTCTATTACCTGGGCCTGGCCCTGGTTTTCTTCTGCCTGAGCTTGAGACGCCAGGTGCAGGTGAAGCTGGACTACCAGGTGGCTCTTACTTTGGCCGCCGTGGGCCTGGGGGTGACCGGGTTAAGCCTTTTCCAGCACGGGGAGTTGTTCTTCCAGGCCTACCGGGTGGACCTGTTCAGCCAGATCTTCAAGCTGGCCCTGGCCCTGGGCCTGTTCCTGGTGTTGACCATCTCCCATAACCTGGCTCACATCGAGGAGCGCTGCCACGCGGAATACTACCTCTTCCTCACCACCACCACCATCGGCATGATGATGCTGGTCTCCGCGGTGGAGCTTCTCACCATCTACGTGGCCCTGGAGTTGTCCTCCTACTCCCTGTATATCCTGGTGCCCTTGCGGCGAGGGGACGGTATCGATGTCGAGGCGGGAATCAAGTACCTCTTCATCGGCGCGGTGTCTTCAGGTTTCATGCTCTTCGGCTTGAGCTATATCTTCGGCGCCACCCATTCCACTTATCTGGTGGAGATCCTGCCCCGGCTGGGGGCCTTGCTGCAGAGCCCCATTGGCCTGGTGGGACTGCTCTTCACCCTGGCGGGCTTTTTCTTTAAATTGTCCGTCTTTCCCTTCCACTTCTGGGCCCCGGATGTTTACCAGGGGGCGGCCAACCAGGTGACCGCGTTCATCGCCACTGCCTCTAAGGTGGCGGCGGTGGCGCTGCTGCTGCGCCTGGCGGCCCTGGGGACCTCTTATGGTTACAGTTTCGCCCAGGCCCTGGTGATCCTCTCCATCATTTCCATGACCTTGGGTAATCTGGTGGCCATTATCCAGAAAGACCTGAAGCGCCTGCTGGCCTACTCCTCCATTGCCCATGCCGGGTATTTTTTGATGGGCATCCTGACCATGCAGGAGGCCGGCTTTATCGGCGCCATTTACTATGCCCTGGCCTACCTGGTGATGAACTTCACTGTGTTCATGGTGCTCTCCGAGGTCGCCAGCGACGGCCGGGACCTGAAGATCCCGGAGTTGGCCGGCTTGTACCGCCGCAGCCCGCTGCTCACCATGAGCCTCATCGTGGGAATCTTTGCCCTGGCGGGAGTGCCGCCCTCCATCGGTTTCACCGGTAAGCTCCTCTTGTTCACCTCGGCCATGAACCAGGGTTATTTCTGGCTGGTGCTTATCGGCGCGGTGAACGGCACCATCTCCCTGTACTACTATCTGAAAGTGGTTTATGCCGCGTATTTCCTGGACGATCCCGGTTTGCCGCCGGTCCCCCTGTCCTTACCCACCCGCCTGCTGAACTACGCTCTCATCGTCACTGTCCTGGGCTTCGGGGTCTTTCCGGATCGCCTGGTGGAGTTGGCCCGGGCGGCAGTAAAGATGGTGCTGTAAAAATCCCTTGGAAAAAAGCGAAGCCCGTCCTTTCTTTCTGGGAAGGGCGGGCTTTTCCTTTCCGGCTGCCCAGCTGAGGATCAGGCCGCTAAAATCCTATAAAAATTATTCGGAATTATCTGCTTGACATACCCTAAAATCTGTATTATACTAATACCAGAAAATGCGGTATAAGGGGAAATCAAGATGAATCTGATCGAAAATCTCCAATCTGACAGAAGAAGAAGCCCGCGAATACATTGAGAAAATCCTTTGGCCCAATGGCCCGGTCTGTCCCCATTGCCGCCATAAGGGAGCGTGGCCGATTAATGGAGAATCTCACCGGGACGGCCTCTATAAATGCACGGCCTGCCGGAAACCCTTCACCGTGACCGTGGGAACCGTCATGGAATCTTCCCATATCACCATCCGGCAATGGGTTATCGCCTTCCACCTCATGTGTTCTTCCAAAAAGGGTATCTCTGCCCTCCAGCTTCAAAGAAACCTCGGGCTTGGCTCCTATCAGAGCGTGTGGCATTTGGCCCATAGAATCCGCCTGGCGATGAATGAAGACCCGATGCTGAAGCTTTTGAGCGGGACCGTAGAGGTTGATGAAACCTATATTGGGGGCAAGCCCAGGAAAGAAAACAAAGGCCAATCAGAAAATCCCAAGCCCAAATCCAAACGGGGCCGTGGCACCAGCAAGGTTCCGGTACTCGCCCTGGTAGAGAGAAACGGGAATGCGGTTTCTATGCCCATGGAACGGCTGAGTGCTAAAAATTTGCACGGCGCTATCAAAGAAGTTGTCCATAAAGATTCTTGCATTATGACCGATGAATGGACTGGATACAGAGGAATAGGTAATGAATTTTCTGGTGGCCATAAAGTTGTTGGGCATAACGCCAAAGAATTTGTACGTGATGATGTTTCAACCAATACCGTGGAATCTTACTTTGCCCTTTTGAAACGGGGCATTCATGGGGCCTTTCACCATGTCTCTAAAATTCATCTGCAACGTTATTGCGACGAGTTCTCATTTAGGTGGAACCATAGAAAAATAAACGATGGAGAGCGGACGGCTGAGGCCATTAAAGGCAGCGATGGAAAGCGGCTTATGTATAAGGCTATTAACTGAGGCTCCAAAACCTCGTATGATTTTTGCCACTAGACAAGCTGCAAAAACCATTTCTTTACTATGGAGGGTTTCACTATGAACAAGGGGCTTTTGAACATCCTGCGCATAGATGTGCTTTGTCCCAAGTGCCAGCAGATTAACATGCCAATAGCTGCTGAAATAATAGCATCACCACAGTTTGATTGCAGTTTCTGCAAAGCACCTATCGACATCAGCTACGACCAGGAAGTTAAAGCTGCGTTGGATGATCTTAAAGATTTTGTAGAGCATTCGTATATACCTAAATAAGCTTAAAAGAAAGGGGGATGGAACAAAAAGGAGAATAATTATGACCAAGATAAAGGAACGGCTTAAGCCCATTTCATTCTATGGACATAAGCTCGAAGATGTGATCCGGGCGTTTTTAAAGGTTGATCCGAAGCGATTGAAGGAAAAGGAGTATAAGACGAAATATAAAGTGGTTGAATCAAAAAAAGAAAATGATGAGAAGTAACGTCGTTTAACAATTATTTTTGGGATTTAATCCGCTTCGTTTTTGGTATACGCTTTGATGAAGTTTTAACCTTTGAAGGTAGCTCCGAACACGGAAGTGACATTGCAAAAAGTGCAGGTTCTCCATATTTTGCGGCTAATTCTTTATAATGTTTACACTCTGCCTAGTGTCATATATTTTGCAGTTGTATTCATGTCACAATTTCCTCCATGGGCGTCCCATGCCCTTCATGTATATATTCTTCCTTTGATATGAAAGCAAAACCTTTATCTTTTGTTATTAGCCCTAAGTGTATTTCCCCGCCCACCGTAGGAAGCCTGCTGGTAAACTGATGTGACTTTATCATTATACCAACAAACCAATTGACGCACTCAATTGCATTTTGATTTGAAAAATCTCCCCAATCAGCACCAAATCCTGTTAGCCTCCAATCCTTATCCTTAAAAAGTGCAAGTTCGTCGCCAAAAGTATCAATTTTAGGCAATTCTTCGGTAATACCTTTTTCTTTTAGGTGATTCTCTAGTAAATCACGGTACTTATCAAGGAGAATGTCAACCCTTTCCCTTAACTTTATTCTATTTGTTGTATCTGTGCCAAAGACAATTCTTTGAATTTCTTCCATCTGGCCCCCGAATGCTATCCCGAAAGGTGCTTCCCCTTCAAATATTGGGTCTATCTTGTTGTCATGAACAAATATTCTGTAAATATATGGAACTCTTTTTGCTTTATCATAGCCACCTATCATAAGCTCCAATAGGGGCTTATATTTCCGCTCTGAATATTCTACTTCATAATACTTCATAATGAATTTTAATAATTTTTGTGCTACACTTTTAACAGTAAAACCTCCTTTTGATCTTGTTTTAATAATTTTTTTCAATTCTTTTTCTCTGAATTCAAAAATTAAGCTTTTTATAGTTCTGTTCCCAATTGAAGCAATGCCAGTTAACATTACACCCATTGGCAGTGGCGACAGGGAAAATAATTTTGAAACATGGGTCATATGGTCATATGGAACAGACTCAGTTTTATTATAAATATCCAGAAAATTTTTTAAAAGTGGTTTACCATCCTCCCCAAATTTAAGTTTACCATCTATTCCTGGATCAAAAAATTCACCAAGAAGAGTAAAAGGATCTACCATCGGTTTGGTAACTGTTCCCAGACTATCACATCCCAGAACGAGGGCATCTTTTGTTGCTAAAGCCACCAAAGTCGTCATAGGGGGCAGGCTTATCCTTAATTTAAGGGTAAATAATTATAGGCATTTTTGGCAGATTGTCAAGGCTAATCTGTCAATTTAAAAAATGTGGGTATCTAAAACGGATAATTCCGAAATTATTTAGTCCCGAGAGGGTCAAAACTAGGAGTGCTAAGGCTGATAATTTCCTCCGGAGGCTTATCAGGTCCACCTGATAAGACCTGAGCCAGCGGTAGATGGTCTTGGTGCACACCCTCAGGCGCCGGGATAGGGCGGAGACATTGCCTTTCTCCTCCAGCAACAATTCCTTTAGACGCCTAGAAGTCGGGCGAGAGGGGAGAATTTGCTCAGGCATGATAAGTTCAAGAGGCTGGCAGGGATGATTAGTAAAAGAAAGATCAGCGGCCGAAATAAGGGCCCCGGAACTGAACAGCACGGCCCGGGTGATAACATTCCTCAGCTCCCGGACGTTGCCCGGCCAGGAGTGCTGCATCAGGCGGCGAACCGCACTGGCGGTGAACCTTACCCGGCCGCCGCGGCCAAAGTAGGTGGCCGCCTCCTGGGCAAAATGGCGGGCCAGCAGCAGGATATCGTCGCTTCTTTTCCTCAGGGGCGGGAGGTTGATGACCAGTACCGCCAGGCGGTCGTACAAATCCTGGCGGAAGTGCCCCTGGGTGATAAGCTGGGGCAGATTCTGGTTGCTGGCGGCCAGGAGTCGCACGTCCACCCTGGTGGGAGTATCGTCGCCCACGGGCTCGATCTCTCCCTGTTCCAGCGCCCGGAGCAGCCGGGGTTGGATGGATAAGGGCAAGTCTCCCACTTCGTCCAGGAAGAGGGTGGCCTGGTGGGCCAGCTTGAACTTACCGGGGCGGGTGCAGCTGGCCCCGGTGAAGGAACCCTCCCGGTGCCCGAAGAGCTCGCTGCAGGCCAGGGACTCCACCAGGGCCCCGCAGTTAATCCGGCAAAGGCGCTGATGGCGCCTGGGGCTCAAGGCCCACAGGGCTTTGGCTACCAGTTCTTTGCCGGTGCCCGGTTCTCCCTGGAGCAGGACGGGCAAATCCGAAGCGGCGTAACGGCGGATTCTGCCCAGGATTTGCTTGAGCCCGGGATCAGCCGTAATGATTGAGGTCAATTCAGGAATGGTGGCAATATCGGCATCCGCAGCGCCAGGAACCATAGGGCGATCATTCCGGATCACATACATAGCACCTCCTTGTGCTTCCTAAATGGTTCAGGTGGCTAAGAGTCGGTCACCTGGGGTTAGAGGCAGGGCAAATATTTCCTAAAGAGGCCTCCTCCTAAAATTTTTTTTTATATTATAATTAATATAAATTATTGTCAAGAGAAAAATTATGCAATTTAATTATTTTTTGCATGGCCTCTAAATCCCTCTCAGCATCTCCTCCGCACAGCCTCTCAGCCCCATATGGGGGCTGGTCAAGGCCAGGATCTGCAGCCTGCCCTTAAAGCCCTGCTGTTCCACCCGGCTCCGGGCCCCCACCTGTTCCGCCATGGCCTGCAGCACTTCGGCCACCACCTCGGGCTCAGGATAATCCAGCAGCCGGTTCAAGGTTCCCCATTCCGTGGGCAGCCCGTACTCTTCCAGGAATTTTTTCACCGTAGCCGGGAATTTCTTCGTGCCATGGTGTGCTTCCAACTCCCTCAAGGCTGCCTGGTACTCTGGCCGCCCCCGCTTGCCCTGGAACAGGGCCTCCGCTTCCCGCAGGGCCAGTTTGCGCGCCCATTCTGCCTGGGTCTTGGGCAATTTGGGCTGCCGCGGCGACCGTCGCCGCCCGGGACGATCCCGCCGCTGATCGATCTCCCGCCAACTGGGCCGGTCTCGGTCATCTTCCCGTTTCGGACTCATCTCCCCTTCCTCTTGAGGATGGTTTTCTGTTTTCGGTTTTCTGTTTCGGCCAATGACTCCCACCGCGTGGGTAGGGAAATTATCTGCCAGTAAGGAGCGCCGCCCAGATATCTGTCTTTTTACAAACTGGATAAACTAATAAAAAAATTTCTCAGGTGATTTTTCTATTTCTCTTACAGAAAACTGAAAACCCAAAACAGAAAACAGTCACTAAAAAATCCAATTGGGGTGTCGGGCGGTCACTCCTTCCAGATAGGGCCAGATCCAGTCTTTGATGGCCGGGGCCAGATAAAACTTGGGCCACAAAAGGTTGTCCTGGACCTCCACCACGCCTTCCGCCAGGGCCCGGCGGTGCAGGGCTAACCCGGGGTAGATGCGGATCCCCACCGTCAGGTTCACCAGTTGCGGCTGGTATTTCTCCAGCAGAGCCACGCTTTCCTTAACCGTCTCCGGGGTCTCTCCCGGACCACCCATCATCAGGAAGCAGGAGTAGGGAAGCCCCTCCTCTTTCAGGAGCCCCAGGGTGAGTGCCAATTGCTTCCGGCCAAAGCCCTTGCCCAAATTGCTCAGCACCAACTCTGAGCCGCTCTCATTGCCCACCTGCACCATCACTCCTCCTGCCTGGTGTATGAGGCGGAAGAGTTCCCGGTCTGGAAAGGCCGGGTTGATGAGGCAGCTCCACTCCAGGGGAAGGCGCAAATCTTTGATGGCCCGGCAGAGGCGGCGGGCATATTCCACGGGACAATTGAACACATTATCTACGAAATAGAAGCGGGTCAAGCCCCATTTCTCGTGCCAGGCCGCCAGCCAGGAGGCCACCCGCTCCGGGGGCCATCCCCTCACTCGCCTTCCCTGCAGCAGTGGGGTGGTGCAATAGATACATTTCATGGGGCAGCCGCGACGGCTCTCCACCGGAATCATGCCCGGAAGTTTGGCGCTCCCCTGGGCCTCGTGATAGCGCCGGGGGGTGAAATACTCCAGGGCTGGGGGAGGAAGTCGGTCCAAATCTTTGACCCTTTGCACCGGATTAAGACGCCACCCATCCCCTGACCGCCACACCAGGCCCGGGAGGCGCTCCCAGTTCCGGTCGCTGGCCCAGGCCGCCAGAAAGGCCCGAAAACTATCCTCCCCTTCCCCAACCAGCCCGAAATCGGCCTCCAGATACTCCATAAATGGCTGGGGCACAATACTGAAGCCGGCGCCTCCCAAAACGATGGGAGCGTTGCTCAGTTCCCGCAGCAAGATCATTACGTCTTTATCATCCGGAAAATAGCAAACCGGGTGGAGGCTATCCTGGTTATCGATATTTCTCAAGGACAGGGCGATGATTTCCGGTTTAAATTCGACCACCGTGCGGCGGAGCTGTCCCGGGGGGTCGTCTAAGAACATGAAATCCAGGACCTCCACCTGATGCTCCTCCTTGATGGCGGCCACCAGGGAAGCCAATCCTATGGGTAGGACCGGAACGATGAGACGCAGTCGGTTGGGGGAGATAAAGAGAAGGCGCACTGCTAATCAATCCGCCAGGGAACCATGGAAGCGATTCCGGGCCGCGGCCAGGCCTGCCTCAATCAGGGTGGTTACCGCCTCGGCCGCCCGGACCACCAGGTCAGTTATGGCCTCAGCTTCCTCCCGGGAAAAATGGGAGAGCACATAGTCCTCCGCGTCCATCTCCTCAGAGGGCCTTCCTATTCCCAATTTTACCCGGAGAAATTCCTCGGTGTCCAGGGCGGCAATGATGGAGAGCACTCCTCGATGTCCCCCGGGACCGCCGCGCTCGACAATTTTGAGGCGTCCCGGGGGCACATCCAGGTCGTCATGGATGACCACCAGGGCCTGGGGGGTCAGGCGAAAGTAGGCCAGCAGGCGGGAGACCGCCCGGCCGCTCAGATTCATAAAGGTGGTGGGCTGGGCCAGGACCACCGTCTCTTCCCCCACCCGCCCCTGGCCCCAGTGGGACTCCAGGCTTTGCCGGTTCAGGGGCATATTCCAGAGCTCAGAAAGCGCCGCAGCCACGTGAAATCCCAAATTGTGACGGGTCCAGGCATATTTTGCGCCGGGATTACCCAACCCCACCACTAACCGCACCGGATTCTCCGAAAAATTAAATTGAGGGGACAAACCATGAGCCTGAGACCCCTGCCCTGCCCCCCCCAACCGGCTTAGGTTGGTTCGTGAAACCGGGGCCCAAAGGCCTCGGTTTCACCCAAAAGGCTGAAGGGATTGGGGGTGGGGGGCTCAGACAAACAATGAGCTTACCGAATCCTGATTGTGGATGCGGCGAATGGCCTCCCCCAGGAGAGGCGCCACGGACAATACCCGAATCTTCTCCAGGGCCGCGGCCTCTGGATTGAGGGGGATGGTGTCGGTCACCGTCAAACTTTGCAATAAGGAACCCTGAATGTTGCTCACCGCGTTGCGAGCCATTACCGGATGGGTGATGCAGGCGTGCACCGACCGCACTCCGTGGCGCATCAAGATTTCCGCCGCCATGGTGGCGGTGGCGCCGGTATTGATCATATCATCCAGCATGATGGCATCCTTGCCCCAAACATTGCCGATGAGGGTCATGGCCTTGATGGCGGCACCCTCCCGGCGCTTGTCGATGATGGCCAGGGAGGTGTTTAACCTCTTGGCATAAGCCCGGGCTCGCTCCACCCCGCCCGCGTCCGGAGAGACCATCACCGCCTCCGGAGAGAAATTGGCCCGGATGTATTCCAGGATTATCGGGGAAGAATACAAGTGGTCCACGGGAATGTTGAAAAATCCCTGGATCTGACCGGAATGGAGATCCATGGTCAGCAGCCGTTGAGTCCCGGCGGTGGTGAGCAGATCGGCCACTAACTTGGCGGAAATGGGGGTGCGGGGCGCGGTCTTGCGATCCTGGCGGGCATAGGCGTAATAAGGCACTACCGCGGTGATGCAGCCGGCCGACGCCCTTTTCAAGGCGTCCACCATGATGAGCAGCTCCAGCAGATTTTCGTTGACCGGCATGCAGGTGGGCTGGATGACAAAAACATCCTTACCCCGCACGTTTTCCTGGAATTCCACCTGGATTTCCCCATCGGAAAAACGTCCCACCGCCGCTTCCCCTAAGGGCACGTTGAGATATTGACAGATCTTCTCCGCCAGGGGGCGATTGGCATTGCCGGTAAAGATCTTCAAAGCATCCATGTCTGGTTCTCCCAGAGAGCATCGTCGACCTGGCCGGTGAGGCCCCGGCAGAGAGCCATCCAGCCGGGAAAGGTCCGCTTAATTTCCTGGGCCGCGGTGCGAGCCGCTGCCTGGGTGGCAAAAAGGCCGAAAATGGTGGGCCCGCTTCCGGAAATCCCCTGAGCCCAGGCCTTAAGGTGCTTGAGTTGATCCAGAATCTCGGCTAATTCCGGAAAACGCTTCAAGGCGGCGGTCTCCAGATCGTTGTGGACCCATCTCTCGGGGTGCTCCGGATCCCAGGCCTCCATGGCCGCAAAACCGCGCAAGCGGTCCAAATCCAAATTTTCATAGACCCAGCGGGTGGATAAAGGCACGCCTGGATTAAGGAGGAGATACCAGTAAGCCGGCAAGGCCACCGGGGTGAGCTCAGTGCCAATACCCCGGCCCACCGCCGGCCCACCGCAGAGGAAAAAAGGGACGTCCGCGCCCAGGCGGCTGGCCAGGCGGTGCAACCGGTCTCCATCCAGGGGCTCCCCGGCCAGGCGGTTCAGGCCCCGCAAGGTGCCGGCGGCATCGCTGCTGCCGCCCCCCAAACCCGCGGCCATCGGAATCCGCTTCTTCAGGGTGATATGCGCCCCCACTTCTCGCCCAGTTTCCCTTTCGAACTCGAGAGCGGCTCGCCAGACCAGGTTTTCTCTGCCCCGGGGCACCTCCGGCCGCTCGCACTCTAGGGTGATACCGGGGCCGCTCGGATCAATGGCTAATTCGTCAGCCAGGCTCAGGGGTTGCATCACGGTCACCAGCTCATGGTAACCATTGGGGCGCCGGCCCAAAACCTTGAGATAAAGATTGACCTTGGCGGGGCACAGTAGCCTGACGCCATCCACCCCGGAAGTCCTAATCAGCCCCTCTCCTGGACATACGTCATCCTTAGATCGTAGAGAAGGCTATCGAAGAGGTTCTCTTCCTCGGCGGTGAGGTTGTTCCGGGTTTTTTCTCGCAGCAGCCCCAAAAGATCAATGGTCTGTTTGGCCAAGATTAAATCCTTTTGGGTCTGCCCGGTTTGGGGGTCGGGGATAGCCCCCAGGTGCGTGAAGGCTGAAGAACCCAGGGAAAAAATGAAGGTGGAAAAGGTGAGTTCCGGCAAGGGCACCTCTCCCGGGGCCGCGCCGGCCTCGCCTGCCGCCTCCTGCGCCTCCGGCGCGGCCTTCTGAGCCGCCTCCTCTTCCCGGATCTTGGCCTTCTCCTCCTCACTCAGATGTAAGTAACGCCGGTCTTTAACAGTATAGCCCTTATCTTCGGACTCGGCCATACTTACCTCCCATTTGGCGGCGAGGTTTGGGGTCCATCTTACCAGCTATAATTCCAGCTGAATCGCCATGGCCACATGTTCCAGGTCCTCAACCGCCTGGAGGCACTCCGGGGTAACCGGGGTGTCAGTGGTGAGCAAGATGACGTTTTGCCCCCGTTCCTTTTCCTGGCCCACGTGCATCCGGGCGATATTGATATGGTGCCGGCCTAAGGTGGTGCCGATGGCGCCAATCACCCCGGGGCGGTCGGTATTGTAAATGAACAGCATGTGCCCCTCGGGAATGGCCTCCAGGCGGAACTTATTGATCCTGACCAGGCGGGGCTCGTATTTGCCGAAGATGGTGCCGGCCACCATGTTTTCATCCATCCCGGCCCTGACCGTCAGGCGGATCAAGGTGGTGAAATCTTCCGCGGAAGCCGCCCGTTCCTCACGTACATGCATGCCCCGGTTCTCGGCGATCAGGGGGGCGTTGACATAATTCACTTCATCCCCCACCGCCGGGGTAAGCAACCCTTTCAGCAGGGAATGGGTCAGGGGCGCGGTATCCATTTTGGAGACTTCGCCGATATAAGCCACCGTCACCGAGTTGATGGCACCTTTGGTGATTTGGGCCTGAAAGCTCCCCAGGGCCTCGGCCAGGGTGAGATAGGGCCTCAACCGGGTCAGGGCTTCCCGGGAAACCGAGGGGGCATTCACCGCGTTTTTAATCGTGCCGTAGAGCAGGAACTCCAGGATCTGTTCACAGATAGCCACGGCCACATTGGCCTGGGCCTCTTCCGTGGACGCGCCCAGATGAGGGGTGGAGATGACATTGGGAAACTGCCACAAAGGCCAGTCGGACGGCGGCGGCTCAGGATCGAACACATCCAGGGCAACGCCGGCCACCTTGCCTTCCTTCAGGGCCTCCACCAGGTGGGACTCATCAATGAGACCGCCCCTGGCGCAGTTGATAATCCGCACCCCGGGCTTCATTTTGCGGAAGGCCTCCCGCTTAAGCAATTTCACGGTATCTTTGGTCTTGGGGGTATGAATAGTGATGAAGTCGGAGCGGGCCAGAAGCTCATCCAGGGAGACCAGCTCCACTCCCGAGCCGGCAGCCGAGTCCTTGGTAATGAAGGGGTCGTAGCTGAGCACCCTCATCTTCAGTCCCAGGGCGCGATCGGCCACCACCGAGCCGACTCGGCCAAACCCGATAACCCCCAGGGTCTTGTTAAAAATCTCGGTGCCCTGGAACTTCTTCTTCTCCCATTTGCCTTCCCGCATGGACTGGGCGGCCTGGGGGATATTCCGGGCCAGGGCCAGCAGCAGGGAAATGGCGTGCTCGGCGGTGGTGATGGTATTGCCCCCCGGGGTATTCATCACGACAATGCCTTTTTTACTGGCTGCCGGGATGTCCACGTTGTCCAGGCCGCTGCCGGCCCGGCCAATGACCTTCAGGCGCGGGGCCGCGTTAATCAAATCCGCGGTCACCTTGGTGCCGCTCCGGATGGCCAGGGCATCCGCATCCTTAATCGCCTCCAGCAACTCCGGCGGCTTCAAGCCCGGGCGCAGCTCCACCTCGATGTTGGGGTGCTGCTCCAGCAAGGCGACCCCGGCTTGATGCAGGTTATCACTGATCAGGATCTTCATGGCCCTGCCTCCTTATGCAAGATCTCTTCCGCGGCCTGCACCCCCGCACCCAACTCCACCGGATAGCCCATCTCCTTCAATATCGCTTCTAAACCGGCGATGGTGCCCAGAAGGTCCAGGGTATCGATATAGCCCATATGGGCGATGCGCACGATTTTCCCTTTGACCTGGGCCTGGCCGCCAGCAATCCAGATACCATACTTTTCCCGCAGGCGGCCGACCACTTTCTGGCCATCCACCCCGGGGGGCATTTTGATGGCGGTCACCACCACGGAGTGACCATCCTGGGAAAAGAGTTCCAGTCCCAGGGCGCGCACCGCCGCCTTAGTGGCCGCGGAAAGACGCCGATTACGGGCATAGATCCGCGCCAACCCCTCCCGGCGGATCCTGGCCAGCACTTCTTGCAGACCCAAAATCAAAGAGACCGCGGAGGTGTAAGGCGTCTGGTTCTTGCCCTGGGAATTGAGTTGCTTGGTAAAATCGAAGTAATATTTGGGCAGGGTGGAAGTCTTGACCAGCTCCCAGGCCTTGGGGCTCAGGGCGGCAAAAGCCAGACCCGGGGGGAGCATCATGGCCTTCTGGGAGCCGGCCACTACCACGTCCAGGCCCCAGTCGTCCATGGGCAGCTCATAACCCCCCAGGGCCGAGATGGCGTCCACCACCAGGATGGTGCCCGGCCGGGGCCGAACCACCTGGGCCAACTCTTTGACCGGATGCTGTACCCCGGTGGAGGTCTCGTTGGCCTGGACCAAGACACATTTGATCTGCGGGTTCGCATCCAGGCGTTGCGCCACCGCCTGGGGGTCCACCCCCCGGCCCCACGGCACCTGCAGGCGATCCACCTTGACTCCGTAAACCGTGCAGAGCTCCGTCCAACGCTCGCCGAATTTACCCCCATCCACCACCAGGGCCGTATCACCAGCAGACAGGGTGTTGGTGACCGCACCCTCCATGGCGCCGGTGCCGGTGGCGGCAAAAATTAACACTTCCTGCTCCGTCTGAAAGAGATATTTCAGATTTCCCCGCACCTCCGCCAGGATTTGCATAAACTGGGGCGACCGGTGGTGTAAGATGGGTTGCGCCATTGCCAATTGTGTCTCTGGGGCGACGGGAGTCGGCCCCGGAGTCATCAGGTACCTCTTCATCTTTTCTACCTTAAGTTGACCTCGTGAAGCTTGCGAGGGAATTGGGGAACTGTCTTAAAGTATTAAAGATACTTGCTTCCCGGCATACTGTCAAGCATTCCGATTGCAAAATTTACGCCCGTCCGGGGCAGGGTTTGACATAATCCGGGGAAGCGGATAAACTTCGTTGCATCTATTACAAGGGCACTGCCTTGGCTGACACTTGGCGATTCGGCATTTCGCGTCAGGAAGCTCGCTCCCGGCGCCTCATCCTGGAAGGCTACGCCTCGCCCCCTTACGAACGCCCTTATTATGATGAGCTCTTCTTTTATATGGTGGTGGGCCCCGATTATCTCTCCCTGGAAGTGAGCCGGGATTTCGACGGGGAGCGTCTGGTGGCTTATTTTTACGGGCTTCTGGGCCAACCCGTTGACCAGCCCCGGATTCAGGTAGGCGGCCGCCAGGATGAAGAAGAAGGCGCCTTGATGCTGGTGGAGTGGCGCTTTGCCCCGGGTGAACGCGGCGCCCTGCTCCAACGCCTTAGTGGCATTCTGGGTCAACCCCTGTCAGTTCCAGCTAGCGATAGCCCATCCCGATAGGAGGAGCAATGGTCCATCTGTCCGAATATGACCCCAGGCTGGAAGGCATCTGGTGGGTCGAAGAATCGGGCATGAGCTGCAATGTTTACGTCCTGGACGAAGGCCGCACCCTCATCGATGCCGGCAACTATTACGGGATGTTGCATGAGTTGAGCGAGGAGTGCGATATCTCCCTCTTGGAGAACCTCTTTTTGACCCACTGCCATTTCGACCATGTGGGGGGCATGGGGGAGCTTTTTGATTGGTGTAATCCCCAGGTCTATGCCCACCTGGACACCTTTCTCCAGATGACGGCCCCCAGCGGCTGCGGGATCTGCACGCCTTCCTGGGAACCCCTTGGTAGATCACCAAAACCCTGAAGGACGCGGCGGTGCCTTAAATCTTAAATCTACTGGGCTGTCAGAACGATCTGCCGCTTATAATTGTCCTCTCAATTTGGACCAAATCAATCCCAGGGATTCATAGATGGCAACCTGAGACTTGGATAAGTTTTCCGCGTAGGGGAAAAAGCTCACGAGGTTAATAACATTTCTCCCGATCGCCAAATGACCAACGGGATAGGGGAGCGGCTGCAAGCCTTGTTTTCTGAACAAGGCCAAAGCTCGGGGCATGTGGGCAGCCGAGGTTACCAGGATAAATCTGTCCTGGCCCACGATTTGCTTAATGTTTAGGGCCTGATCTTCCGTGTCCCGGGACTCTGTTTCCGCGATTAATTCTTGCGGATTCACCCCCAGGGCTTGGGCCACCTGCGCCAATACATTACCCTCCGATACGGAGCTAAGTACCCCTCCTCCGCTCAAAATAAGCTTAGAGCCCCGCAGTTCTCTATGAAGCTGGATGGATTCCACCAGGCGAATTAGAGAGGCGGAGAAAAGCTGACTCGCCACAGGAATATCAGGGTCGGAGATTTTACCTCCGCTCAGCACGACAATCCATTTAATAGAGGTAAAAGTATTCTGAGTCCCGGATTCCCCTGGGCTGACGTCGGTCACCGGCGGATACCTGTACTCCAAAGGCCTTAAGAGCAGGTTGGAAAACTGGTCGGAGCTGAACAGGAGCAAGAGGATAGTGCCCAAGGTGACCACTATTTTGCCGGCTCGTTGCCTCCGGGTGAACCAGAGGAGAACCAATCCGAGGATCAAAATTTCCAGGCATATGGATAAAGGGTAAAAAAATGGGCCGGCTATTTTTTTAAAAAGAAACATTTTTATCCATCCTTGTAGAATCCAAGTCCTTGGCAACTATCTTTAAATTGAAATAAGGGGGGCGAGCTTGGGATCTTCTCCCCTGCCATTGCGGCCACCGCCCGATCCACGGCAGCCGCGAGGAAGGGTTATTGGCACCCCTGCTCCAGCCCCAAACCATCGGGGCTGGAGCAGGGGTTTAAAGGCGAGGCCAGAAGTCTAGGCCCAAGCCCTTTCCCTCCAGGGTCATTCTGGCGCAGGAGCCGGAGACTGCCCGGCTTGGGGATGCACCACGACAATCCAAGGCAGGCAGATAGCCTGGTTCTCGGAAGCATAGGGGAATCCCGAAGGCAGGTAAGCCCCGAAAGGGCATCGGGAGCAGAGCTCCCCTTCCGTGCCGCATATGGACCTGAGGCGTTCAGGGTCACCTATGAGACTGCGGAGCTGGGCATGCAGCCGGAGGATGTCTTCCAGTTGAGGTGCCTCAACCTCCTCAATCAGGCGCAGCATTAACTGCGCCAGCTCTCGCAATAAAGGAGGTAAGGCATCGAAGGTCTTTAACCTCCTGATAAAGTCCTGGGTCTGCAGTCCGTAGCCCTTCAAGATTCACCTCTTTTTCCCGTGGATTCCCGGTGTTCCGGAAACTGGATTAAAGACATCATCCCGCTGGCCATATAAATTTTATATAAGGTATTCAACCATTTGTCTGGCCGGGAGAGGTATTCTAAAATCGGCTGCCGGCCTGCACTCCACTCCACCAGAAACTGGGAAAAGAGAATCCACTGGATCAATTCTTCCGGCTGGTCTAACAGGGAAGGAAAATAGCGAAACTCGATAGTGCCACGATACCAGTAAGAATGAAGGTTGAGGCCATGATACCTGGTGGGATGCAGTTTGCGGGACTGGGCCACCTCTGGATCATCGAGATTCTCTGGAGAATACCATAAACTTTTCACCCAAGGGGGCGGTCCTCCGGACCCATCTCGCCGATACCATTGATAAAGATCGATCCCCGAAGGTCGGCAGGTATCAGCGCCGCGGCGTTCCTTGGGAAGCAAGTAGAAAATATAATCCTCAAAAATAGAGACAATTCTCAACAACTGGAATAGCGCCTCATTGCCGAAGCTCGAGGGATCTACCCCGTGATGGATATGAAAGCCGCAGGTTTCGTTGACCCGGATATCGGGAAATTCCTGCAGCAGCAGCAACACCTCATATACCCGGGCGATGCCCTTCAAGCCGCAGAGGACGGGGCTCACCAGTTCACTGCCCCCGGCCCCTTTGATGGAGTCGTCCAGGACGAAACACCATCCTTGATAAGGGTCATCATCCGGAGAATAGCCACCCAAGGTGATACCCGCGCTTTGAAACACCTGGGGCAAGAGCACCCCGTCCAGGGAGCGGGTCATGATTTTATAAGGCGGTATCACCTCCCGGTCACCGGCGGAGATGGTGTACTTCAACCCGAAGGTCTCGATCTCCACTCCGAAGGTGCGGTGGGTGAAATATCGGAGCATGGGGTAGCTGTATTTCAGCCGTCTTTCCCATTCTTCCGGATCAATACCGCCCATCTCTTGCCCGCCGCACCTGAGGAACGACTCTCCAAGGATAAGAGTCGTGGGGGGTTAAAGGCCACCTGGCTAGAATCATTGCCAAATTAATAAATAACAAAAAAGGCCAGGCCCTGGCAAGCTTATTCCCTTATGGCCTCAGGGCCTTCTTTTGGGGAACGCGGCTAAACTGGAGGGTTAATGGGGTAAATTATGGCGGGGCAGGCCTGGCGGCCTGCCCCGATTTAGAAGATTTAAGGCAGGCCAGAAGCCTGCCTCGGCGAATCGGCGTGGCGGAGCGGGAGTCACGCCCCCACAAACCTCTCCTGGCCCCTTGATTTGCCGGCTGAAAGAAGCCTTGGCCTACTCAGATAAATGACGGGGTTAATTCATCAGGGGCTTAGAACCGCGGCCCGGAAGGACAATTTTATTGAGGGTACTGCACCTCAAAGACGCGTTTGGCCACCACGAAGGTGCCTTCGTAATAGGGTTGACGCAGGTCGGTAACGGTCACGCCTAAGCGGTGGTTGGAGGCATGGATCATCTTTCCCTCACCCAGGTAAATCCCGGCATGGCCGATATGCCGCCCCCCCCGGCTGAAGAAGAGCAGATCCCCGGGCAGCAGTTTGGAAAAATCCATGGTGTGGGCCGCCACCTTGCCTACCTGGGCTTGCTCGGCGCTGGAACGGGGCAGGTCGATCTTGAAGCCTTTGTAGATGTACTGCACAAAGCCTGAACAGTCAGTAGCGTAGCCGGTTTGCAGGGACCCCCCCCGGCTGTAGGGGGTGTCCCGATAGTAGCGGGCCTGGGTCAGGATCAGTTCGGAAAAATTCCAGGGCTCAAACAGGTGATAAGGCCGGGCGGGCGGGAGCGACCCAGGGTTCAATTGCGAGGTGGGGCGGGATAAGGGACCCACCGGTTTCTTGGGGCCTAACGGTTCCAGCAAGAAACGCCCGTCCCGTTGAGGAGTGACCTTCATCAGGGGCGGAGTCTCGGAGACCCCGGAACTTCTGGATACTTTCTCCGTGCCAGTGCTTGCCGGCAAGAGCCCCATCTGGCCCCGCACCGGGGTTTCTTCCTCAGAGATGCGTGTCCGACTGCGACTAGCCTTTGACTTGCCGGATTTGCCCTTAGTTGCGACCTTGCTTTGCGTTTTCGTGGAAGATTTCTTATTGATACTGTTGGTAGGAACTGCTTGGGCCGGACCGGGTGGTAAAGTCAGGGCCAGGGTTAATACCGCGCCCAATATTATCCGTTTCGCCATCCAGAACCCTCCTTTGTTTTGGGACAATCCGGAAAGGGCTTACACCCATCGCTGCCCCGGACAATTGGCCGGTTTTTCCTCGGGCTGACAAAGAGCTGATCAGGACTCCTAGGTATAATTACCTAGTGCCTTCTAGGTATTTTTGCCTATTGCGGGAAACTTATTATAGTTCCGAAACTATGTCAACCCTTTTTTAACTAAAAAAGAGGGGAGAAAGGGAGCAAAATGAAGGGAATTTGGGTGGGTCCGCCAGGAAATTAGTCACGGGAAAGCGGCGGAAAGCGGGGTTGGGGTGACTTTAGCTGAGGGCCAGCACCAGGGAATCCCCTCCCCCGCCTTGCCCCATTTTGCCTGGGTGCCTATCCGGTCGCGGCCTTCTTCTTTTTGGCCTTGGGGAGCTTCTCGGGACGATCCACCAGCTCCAGGATGGACAGGGACGCGCCATCACCTACCCGCGTCCTTAGAGGGATAATCCGGGTATAGCCGCCGGAGCGGTCCAGGTAACGTTCCCGCAATTCGCCAAAGAGTTTGGCCACCACCTTCTTGGAGCGGACCACGGCCAGGGTGAGACGCCGGGCGTGCAGGTCGCCGCGTTTAGCCAGGGTGATAACCCGCTCGGCCCACTGGCGCGCCTCTTTGGCCTTGACCCGGGTAGTTTCCACCCGCTCGTGCTCCAGTAGGGCCGTCACCAGATTGCGCAGCATGGCCTGGCGGTGCTCCGTAGTCCGGGACAGGCGCCGCCCAGCTTTCAAGTGCCTCATATTGCCTCTTCCTTTCTTTCCGTCTGGTCCGGGGGTGCAAAGCTTTCCAGCTTCATCCCCAGGTGCAGTCCCATCTCCAGCAGGATTTCTTTGATCTCATTTAAGGATTTGCGGCCAAAATTCTTGGTTTTGAGCATCTCCTGCTCGGTCTTCTGGACCAACTCGCCGATGTAGCGGATGTTGGCGTTCCGCAAACAATTGGCCGCGCGCACGGACAACTCCAGTTCATTAACCCCGCGGTAGAGATTCTCATTGAAGGCTGGAATCTCTTCGGTGGGTCTCTCCTCCAACCCCTCGGGTTCCTCCTCGAAGTTAATGAACATGCTCAAATGCTCTTTGAGGATCTTGGCCGCGTAGGCCACGGAGTTCTCTGGGGAGAGGCTGCCGTCCGTCCAAACTTCCAGGGTCAGCTTGTCATAGTCGGTCCGTTGCCCCACCCGGGCCTGGGTTACCACGTAGTTCACCTTGCGGATGGGGGAAAAGCTGGAGTCCAAGGGGATGTAGCCTATGGGCTGATCTTCTTCTTTATTGGCCTCGGCCGGGACAAAACCCTTACCACTCTTGGCCGTCATCTCCATGATGAGCTGGCCGTCCGCGGCCAGGGTGGCGATGTGCTGCTCGGGATTAAGAATTTCCACCGCGGCATCCGTTTGGATATCGCCCGCCTTGACCTCCCTCTCACCCCGGGCCTCCAGGCGCAGGAGCTTGACCCCATCGGCCGTCATCCTCAAGCGTACCTGTTTCAGGTTCAAGAGGATCTCGGTCACATCCTCCAGAACTCCCGGGAGGGCGGAAAATTCGTGAAAGACGTCCTTGATGCGGACCGCGGTAATGGCCGATCCCCGCAGGGAAGAAAGTAAGACCCGTCGCAAGGCATTCCCCAAAGTGATGCCAAAGCCCCGCTCCAGAGGCTCACAGGCAAATTTCCCATAAAAGCGGTTATGGGTCTCCCCGTCCACTTGCAACCGTTTGGGCTTAATTAACTCGGTCCAATTTTTGTAAATCATGGTTCCTCAGAAATAAAATTTTTTGGAGTTATTTGGTCCCAGGTGGTCCTTTATCTCCCGGCGAACCAGGGTTAAGGACTGCCACCCCGGGCTGGCTTCCTTAGCCCCGGGGTCATTCCTCTAGGCCAAGATCATGAATCCTACTTGGAATAAAGCTCCACGATGAGATGTTCTTGGATAGGCATGGTGATTTCTTCCCGGCTGGGGAACATGATAATCCGTCCCTTGGCTTCCTCTTTGGAAAGCTCCAGCCAGGAGGGCAATCCCCGCCGGGCCACCGCCTCCAGGGCATCGCGGATTATGGGCAGATTGCGGCCCTCCTCCGTCACCTGGATGGTATCCCCCGCCTTAACCAGATAGGAGGGGAGATTTACCTTGCGGCCATTAACCAGGATTTGATTATGGCGCACCAGTTGCCGGGCCTGGGTCCGAGAGTTGGCAAACCCCAAACGGTAACTGATATTATCCAAACGTCGCTCCAGCAAGGTCAGCAAGTTGGTGCCGGTAATCCCCTTCTGCCGTTCGGCCTTCTCGAAATAGCCCCTGAACTGTTTCTCCAATACTCCATAAATCCGCCTAACTTTCTGCTTCTCCCGGAGTTGCAGGCCATAATCCGATAATTTAGACCGGCGGTGACCA
Source organism: uncultured delta proteobacterium (assembly GCA_963739295.1). GTDB lineage: Bacteria > Desulfobacterota > Desulfobaccia > Desulfobaccales > 0-14-0-80-60-11 > CAVTZS01. Next base: position 246,132 of record CAVTZS010000004.1, read on the forward strand.
TGCTGCCCCGGTGGGTAGTGCCGCCTCTCAATGGCGCATTTGTCCGTATAACAGCGATCCCCTTTGAGAAAGAGCTGGATCCCCTCCCGGCGGCAGAGCCGGCAATTAGGTCCCAAATATCTGGCCAACTTTAATCTCCTTTATGCCTTACACCCGGCGCCGTTTGGGCGGGCGGCAGCCGTTATGGGGAATGGGACTGACATCCCGAATCAGATTGACACTAAGGCCGGCAGCTTGCAAGGCCCGTAAAGCCGCCTCCCGACCTGCGCCTGGCCCTTTGACATAGACATCCACATTGCGCATGCCGTGTTCCATGGCCTTTTTGGCCGCATCCTGGGCTGCCAGCTGGGCCGCAAAGGGGGTGCCCTTGCGGGACCCTTTAAAGCCCTGGACTCCGGCGGAGGACCAGGAGATCACGTTGCCCCCGGGATCGGTGATCGTCACCAGGGTGTTGTTGAAAGTGGCTTTGATGTGAGCCACCCCCACGGGGACGTTTTTCCGTTCCTTCTTTTTCTTGGTGCGTGCTTGCCCTTTGGCCATCACCCCTCCTTACGCCTTTTTCCGTTTGCCCACCACGCTCCGTCTGGGGCCTTTGCGAGTGCGGGCATTGGTATGGGTGCGCTGTCCCCGGACCGGCAGACTCCGGCGGTGGCGCAGCCCCCGATAGCACCCCAGGTCCATCAGGCGCTTGATATTCATGGATACTTCCCGCCTGAGGTCCCCCTCCACTTTGCAGGTATGGTCGATCACCTGCCGGATGCTGGTGATTTCGGCATCAGTCAACTCCCCGGTCTTGGTGCCCCCCTCCACCCCGGCTTCCTTAAGCACCCGGGTGGCCGTAGGGCGCCCAATGCCGAAAATATAAGTGAGGGCGATCTCAATCCTCTTGTTACGGGGCAAATCGATCCCGGAAATTCTGGCCAACTCCTTACCTCCCCTTTAGCCCTGGCGCTGCTTGTGTTTGGGGTTTTCGCAAATCACCCGCACCACCCTTTTGCGGCGAATGATCTTGCATTTGGCGCACATCCGTTTCACTGAGGGCCTTACCTTCATATCCCAAGTCCTATCTGACCCGGTAGATGATGCGTCCCCGGCTCAAGTCGTAGGGGGAGAGTTCCACGATCACCTTGTCCCCCGGGAGAATCTTGATGTAATGCATGCGCATCTTGCCGGAGATGTGAGCCAGCACTTTGTGCCCGTTGGCCAGCTCCACCCGGAACATGGCATTGGGCAAAGGCTCGATCACCGTGCCTTCTACTTCGATGGCGTCTTCTTTGGGCATCTACCGTGTCTTTATAATTATTTCAAAAGGTTACTCAAATTCTAAGCTAGAGCCGGCTCAAAATCAAGACGCCGGTCTCCGTCAGGGCCACCGTATGTTCGAAATGGGCGGCCAGGCTCCCGTCCTGGGTGACCGCGGTCCAGCCATCCCCCAAGATCTTAACCTGCCAGGACCCGGCACAGGTCATGGGCTCGATGGCCAGGGTCATGCCCACCTGGAGCAGCGGCCCCCGCCCCGGGGGTCCAAAATTGGGAATCTGGGGGTCTTCATGCAGGAAGCGGCCGATGCCGTGCCCCACAAACTCCCGGATCACCGCAAAACCCTGGCTCTCCACCACGGTCTGGACCGCATGGGAGATGTCGGTGAGGCGGTGGCCCACCTTAACCTGGGCGATGGCCGCATAAAGGGACTGCTCCGTGGCCGTAAGCAGCGCCCGGGCCTGGGGGCTTACCTCCCCCACCGGCACGGTCAAGGCCGCATCGCCATAATACCCGTCGTATTTTACCCCGAAATCGAGGCTCACCACGTCCCCGGCCTTCAGTTTGCGAGGTCCGGGAATCCCGTGCACCACCTCCTCGTTGATGGAGACGCACAGCGACCGGGGATAACCCCGATAGCCCTTGAAGGCCGGCTGCACCTTAAGGCGGCGGCAGAATTCCTCGGCCACTTCATCCAACTCCCGGGTCTCCACCTCGGGCCGGATCTTTTCTTTTACCCCCTCCAGGATCTCGGCCACGATGCGGTTGGCCACCTCCATCTTGGCGATCTCCTGGAGAGATTTCAACAGGATCATAAACTGGCGATGGCCTCAGGCCCACCCCCTGGCGCCTTAGGAGCCGCTGCAGCAGGCGCATCCTCCGGGGGCGACAATACGCACAATGCTGTTAAAGATGTCGTCAATGCCGCCCACCCCGGGTATGCCTCGCAGGAGACCCTTGGCCGCGTAGTAATCGATTAGCGGCTTGGTAGCCTGGTTATAAGTGGCCAGGCGGGAGCGCACCGTGGTTTCGTTATCGTCATCCCGCTGGTAGAGTTCGGTGCCGCACTTATCACAGAGCCCCTCTTTTTGGGAGGGGTTAAATTTCACATGGAACATCTGGCCGCACTCCGGCATCTTGCAAGTGCGCCGGCCGGTGAGCCGGTTCACCAGCGCTTCCTCATCCACGTCGATGCTGACCACATGGTCGATCCGGGAGCCCATCTTGACCAACGCCGCGTCCAGGGCCTGGGCCTGGGGCACGGTCCGGGGAAAGCCGTCCAGGATAAAACCCTTTTGGCAGTCCGGCTGCTTCAGGCGCTCTTCCACGATGCCGATGACCACCTCATCCGGCACCAGTTTGCCCGCATCCATGAAGGCCTTGGCTTTCCGCCCCATTTCGGTACCTTCTTTCACGGCCGCCCGCAAGATATCCCCGGTGGATATTTGGGGAATCTCGAATTTGTCAATGAGCTTCTTGGCCTGCGTTCCTTTGCCCGCACCCGGGCCACCCAACAAGATCAGATTCATAGGCTCCTCCTTCTAAATGTCAGCGCCGTACCCGGCTCATGCGCTTTTTCATGAAACCCTCATAGTGGCGGGTGAGGAGATGGGATTCGATCTGGCTCATGGTGTCCATGGCCACCCCCACGACGATCAGCAGGGCCGTGCCGCCAAAGTAAAAGGGAACATTGAATTTCTGAATAAGGACCGAGGGCAACACGCAGACCGCTGACACATAGATGGCCCCGCCCAGGGTAATGCGGGTCAAGATGACGGTCGATATATTCGGCGGTGGGCTTCCCGGGCCTAAGCCCCGGGACATACCCGCCCCATTTCTTCAAATTATCCGCCACATCCACGGGGTTAAAGGTCACCGCGGTATAGAAATAGCAAAAGAAGATGATCAACCCTACGTAGACCATATCGTGAGACAGGTGGCCGGGGGAAATGAAATCCGCGGCCCACTTGACCCATTCATTGTGGGTAAAACTGGCGATGGTAGCCGGAAACATGAGCAGGGAGGAGGCGAAAATGGGCGGGATCACCCCGGAGGTGTTCACCTTCAGGGGCAGGTGGGTGCTCTGTCCCCCATACATGCGGCGCCCCACCACCCTCCGGGCGTATTGCACCTGGATGCGCCGCTGCCCCCGCTCCACAAAGACGATGAAGCCCACCACCACCACCATGAGGACCATGAGCACTATTATCAGGATGGGCATAATCTCTCCGGTCTCCGTGAGCTGAAAGGTCTTGATGATGGCCGAAGGCAGGCGGGCCACGATCCCCGCAAAGATGATTAGAGAGATGCCGTTGCCGATGCCCCTCTCGGTGATCATCTCTCCCAGCCACATGATGAAGGCCGTGCCCGAGGTCAGGGTGAGCACCGTCATCAGCCGGAAGGCCCAGCCGGGGTGCAGGACCACCGCCATGCTGCCCCCGCCGCCGGTCATGCTTTCCAAGCCCACCGCGATCCCCAACCCCTGGATGGCGCTGATGACCACCGTGCCGTAACGGGTATATTGCTTGATCTTTTTCTGGCCGGCCTCCCCTTCTTTGTAGAGCTTTTCCAGGGCCGGGATCACCACCTTGAGGAGCTCGATGATGATGGCCGCGCTGATGTAAGGCATGATCCCCAGGGCAAAGACGCTCAGACGTTCCAGCGCGCCCCCGGAAAACATGTCGAACAGTCCGAAGATGGTGCCCCGCTGCCGGGCGAAAAAGGCCATCAAGGCATCGGGGTCAATCCCGGGGGTGGGGATCTGGCAGCCCAGACGGTAAACGGCCAGCATCATCAGGGTAAAGAGGATGCGCCGTTTCAACTCCGGGATTTTGGCAATATTGCTAAATGCGGCCAAACTAGAGGACCTCCACGCGTCCGCCCGCGGCCTCGATCCGTTGCCGGGCCTGCTCGCTAACTGCCTGGACTTTGACCACCAGGGGCACGGACACCTCCCCCTGGCCCAAGAGCTTGACCCTGCCGGCCCTAACTTTCAGCAGGCCGGCATTTCTGAGGGCTGCTTCATCCACCACGCTGTCTGCGACAAACCGTTGAAGATCCCGCAAATTGATAATAGCCCAGGGTTTGCGAAAGATATTGGTAAAGCCCCGCTTGGGGATCCTCCGGGTCAAAGGCATCTGGCCGCCTTCAAACCCGGGCTTGGTGCCCCCGCCGGCGCGAGAATTCTGCCCTTTGCTGCCCCGGGTGGCGGTCTTGCCATGCCCCGAGCCGGGCCCCCGCCCTATCCGTTTCTTCTTATGTTTGGACCCCGGGCTGGGCTTAAGTTCATCCAGTCGCATCGCCTTCGCCTCCTTCCGGGATCTGCCGCACGAAAAGTAAATGGCTCACCTGGCGTACCATGCCGGCGATGGCGGGAGTCTCCCGGTGGCGCACCGTCTTATTAAGCCGGGTCAGCCCCAGGGTCTTCAGGGTCTGCCGATGCCGGGGCGGCCGGCCGATGGGGCTCTTTTTTAAAGTTATTTCCAGGATCATTTTTGGCTCTCAGCTTTCAGCTTTCAGCGATAAGCTAAAAGCTGAAACGTTTTGACCGCAAGTTTATCTTTAAATGGTAGCCGTAGCCTTTAGGCTGCGTGATAAGGTTTTTCCAGCGCAGGCTAAAGCCTGCGGCTACTGCCTGTAAAATCCCCCTAAATCCTCCTTTATAAAGGGGGACTTTTTGCCTTTCTTCACCCCTGATCTTTTGATCAAAAGCCTATCTCCGATCAAAAGTCTGTTTCCCCCCTTTTCTAAAGGGGGGGCCAGGGGGGATTTTATCCCACTATATCTGCCAGGGGCCGATTGCGCCGGCGGGCCACTTCCTCTGGACTGGCCAACTGCTTCAGGGCCATCATGGTGGCCTTGACCGCATTATGGGGATTGTGGGACCCCAAACACTTGGTAAGGACGTTCTTGATACCCGCCACTTCCACCACCGCCCTGACCGGGCCGCCGGCAATGACCCCGGTGCCTTCCGCGGCCGGTCTCAGCAAAACCTTGCCGGAACCAAACTCCCCCACCACAGCGTAAGGTATGGTGCTGTTGAGGATGGGCACCTGGATCATTTCTTTTTTGGCCTTCTCCACCGCCTTACGGATGGCCTCCGGCACCTCATGAGCCTTTCCCAGGCCCACCCCCACTCGCCCCTGGCCATCGCCCACCACCACGATGGCGCTGAACCGGAAGCGCCGCCCTCCTTTGACCACCTTGGCGACGCGACTGATGTTCACCACCTTGTCAGTTAACTGCTGTTCCGGTGCCTCGGACTCGAACAAGCTCACCTCCTGAAAATTAGCCGCCAGCTTTCAGCCAAAAATTATGTTTTTGCCGTCGGGCTGGTTTTTCTCGCTGATTGCTGAACGCTTTAAAATACCAGGCCGTGTTCCCGGCAACTTTCGGCCACTGCCTTCACCCGGCCGTGATAGAGAAAACCATTGCGATCAAAGACCACCTGGGTGATGCCTTTTTGCCTGGCCAGCTGCGCCAGCAACTTTCCCACTTCCCGGGCGGCCTCGGTCTTCTTTAAGCCCCCCAACTTGTCCCGGATTTCCCGGCTCCGGGTGGAAGCTGCCACCAGCGTGTGGCTTTGGCCGTCATCGATAATCTGGGCATAGATGTGTTTGGCGCTGCGAAAGACCGACAGCCGCGGCCGTTCTTCGACTCCGCTGATCTTCTTCCGGATGCGCTGTTTCCGTTTAAGCCGCGCCGCCATTCTGGAATCCATCTCGCCTGTCTCCTTTAGCGGCCGCCGGTCTTACCCATCTTGCGCCGCAACACTTCTCCCAGGCGCTTGATGCCTTTGCCTTTATAAGCATCCGGCGGCCTGAGCCCACGAATAATGGCCACCGTCTGTCCCAACTGCTCCTTGTTGGCCCCGGTCAACTCGATGCGGTTGGCCTTTTCCACCTTGGCGCTGATCCCCGCGGGCAAGGGAAACTGCACGGGCGATGAGTAGCCGATGCTAAAGAACAGGGCGTCGCCCCGGCTTTCCACTTTATAGCCGGTACCCGCCAGTTCCAACACCCGGGTAAAACCCTGGCTCACCCCGGTGACCATATTGGCCGCCAGGGTGCGGCCCAGGCCCCAAAAACTGAGGGTGAGGCGGGACTCGTCCTGGGGCTGGACCCGGATCTCGCCCTCGGCAATTTCCAGGCGGACCCGGGGCGGCATCACCTGCTGCAAGGTGCCCTTGGGGCCGCTCACCGTCAAGGTGCCGTCTTCCCACCGGACCTTCACCCCGGAAGGCAAAGGGATGCTTTTCTTACCGATACGGCTCATATCTGTACTCTTACCAGATCTCGCACAGGACCTCGCCGCCCACCCGGGTCTTGCGGGCCTGGCGGTCCGTGACGACCCCCTGGGGGGTAGAGATAACCGCCACCCCCAGACCTCCCTGGACTTTGGGTAGCTCCTCATGTCCGGCATAGACCCGGCGCCCGGGCTTGCTGACCCTTCTCAGCCCCTGGATGAGCGGTTGCTGGTGCTCGTCATACTTGAGATAAATCCTCAAGATGCCCTGGCGATTGTCTTTGATCACCTTGTAATTCTTGATGAAGCCCTCTTCTTTAAAGATGCGGGCCAGGCTGATCTTCAGGCGCGAGGCCGGAATGTCCACCTTGTCGAAGCGGGCCGTGCCGGCGTTGCGAACTCTGGTCAACATGTCAGCGATGGGGTCGGTCATGCTCATCTTCAGTCCTACCAGCTTGATTTGATTACTCCGGGGATCTCTCCCCGCAGGGCCAGGTTGCGGAAGCAGATGCGACAGACGCCGAACCGCCTTAAGAAAGCCCGGGGCCGGCCACACAAAGGGCAGCGATTATACTTTTGGACCTCAAACTTGGGAATGCGCTTTGCCTTGGCGATCAGTGATTTCTTGGCCATCATATCTCCTGAAGGGCAAGCCCAGCAGATGCAATAAATATTTGCCCTCCTCATCGGTGCGGGCGGTGGTGATAATGGTAATATTCATCCCCTTGACCTTGTCGATCTTGTCATAATCGATCTCCGGAAAGATGATCTGTTCCCGGATGCCCAGGGTATAATTGCCCCGGCCGTCGAAGGACTTATCCGACATGCCCCGGAAGTCCCGCACCCGGGGCAGGACTACATTGACCAGCTTGTCAAAGAAGTTGTACATCCGGTCCCGACGCAAGGTCACCATGCAGCCGATGGGCATCCCTTCCCGGAGCTTGAACGCGGCGATGGAGCGTCGGGCCCGGGTCACCACCGGGCGCTGGCCCGTGATGGCGGCCAGCTCCTGGGACGCCGACTCCAGCAACTTGATGTTCTGGATAGCCTCTCCCAGCCCCATGTTGAGGACAATCTTCTCCAGGCGGGGGACCTGCATGGGGCTCCGATACCGGAACTCCTTGATCATGCGGGGTACGCATTCTTGCCGGTAATATTCCCAAAGACGCGCTTTGACTTTCTCAGCCATCAATCAGTTCCTTGCATTTCCGGCAGAGCCGGGCCTTTTTGCCTTCCGCGGTCCGGGTCAGGCGAAAACGGGTGGCCGTGGTGCACTTGGGGCAGATGAGCATCACCTTGGAGACGTTCAGGGGCCCCTCTTTCTCCACGATACCCCCTTGCCCGGTGGTGGGGCTGGGCCGGGTGTGCCGCTTGATCATATTGACTTTTTCCACCACCACCTGGTTCTTTTCCCGGATGACCCTCAAGACCTTCCCGGTTTTGCCCTTCTCCTTGCCGGTGATTACCTCCACCAGGTCATTCTTTTTCAGGCGAATGCGCAACGGGGTGGCGGGATTTTTCTTCACCTTCCCCATGTCACAGCACCTCCGGGGCCAGGGAGATGATCTTCATAAATCTCTTGGCCCTGAGCTCCCGGGCCACCGGCCCAAAGATCCGGGTGCCGATGGGGTCCCCCTGGGGGTTGATCAACACTGCCGAGTTATCATCGAACTTGATGTAGGAGCCATCGCCCCGGCGCGTCTCCTTCACGGTGCGCACCACTACAGCCCGCATAACGTCGCCCTTTTTTACCTTGGCGTGGGGCAGGGCCTCTTTCACCGCCACCACGATGATATCTCCGACGTGGGCGTAGCGCCTCCTGGTCCCGCCCAAAACCCGGATGCAGGAGACCTTCTTGGCCCCGGAGTTGTCGGCCACTGTCAGTTGGGTATGAACCTGGATCATGGCTTTATTCCTCAGAATCCTTTGCTATTGCGCCTTCTCCAGGATCTGCTTTACCCGCCAGTGTTTATCCCGGCTTAAGGGGCGAGTCTCTTCCAGCAGCACCTTATCCCCTATTTGGCAGGCGTTTTGGGGGTCGTCGGCCTTAATCTTGGCCCGCCGGCGGATAATCTTGTGATAGAGGGGGTGCGCTACCAGACGCTTCACTTCCACCACCACGGTCTTGTCCATCTTGTCGCTGACCACCATGCCAATCCTGGTCTTGCGCACGCCGCGTTTTTTCTCCATAGACTTCCCTAACCCTTTGGCTAGCTAGTTTCCCTTGAGAAACTCCCCCTCCCCTGGTGGGAGGGGGTTGGGGGAGGGGGCTGATTTTCTCACCCCCACCCTGACCCTCCCCCATCCAGGGGGAGAGAAAAAATGCCTTCTGAAACGCAGGCTCATAAATGCCACCTGTTAAGAAAATAAATTCCTAATACTTCTGCCCGGTCTTTTCTTTGAGCACGGTCTTGATCCGGGCCAGGTCTTTTCGGGCCTCTCCCAGCCGGGCGGTATTCTCCAATTGCTGGCTGCTATGCGAAAAACCGAGGTTAAACAGTTCCTCGGAAACCTCTTTCTTCTTGGCCAGGAGCTCTTCCAGGGTCAAGTCTCTAAGATCCGCGGCTTTCATGGTAATTCTTTCGTAATAAATTTGGTGGCCATGGGCAGTTTGTGTGCAGCCAGGCGCATGGCCTCCCGGGCCACCTCGCCATCTACCCCGGCCATCTCGTAGAGGATGAGCCCGGGGCGCACCACCGCCACCCAGCCTTCCGGGCTGCCTTTGCCTTTGCCCATGCGGGTTTCCGCCGGCTTTTTGGTGATGGGCTTATCTGGGAAGACGCGAATCCAGACCTTGCCGCCGCGCTTTACGTGGCGGGTGATAGCGATCCGGGCCGCCTCAATCTGCTGGGCCGTAATCCAGCCGCATTCCTGGGCCTGCAAGCCAAAATCCCCAAAGGCCAGGGTGTTGCCCCGGGTGGCTTTCCCTCTCCTGCGTCCTTTCATCACCTTACGATGTTTTACCCGTTTCGGACTGAGCATAGTCTTTCCTTAGGGACGCCTCAGAAGATAGTCCGTTCTTCCGCGCCCAGGACCTCCCCCTGGAAGATCCAGGTTTTCACCCCAATGACTCCATAGGTGGTGTGGGCCTCGGCAAAGCCGTAATCAATAAAGGCGCGCAGGGTGTGCAGGGGCACCCGGCCTTCCCGGTACCATTCCTGCCGGGCGATTTCCGCCCCGGCCAGCCGTCCTTTGCAGCGGATCTTGATGCCCTTGGCCCCGAATTTCAGGGCCTGGCCCACCGACTTCTTCATGGCCCGCCGGAAGGAGACCCGGCGCTCCAACTGTTGGGCAATATTTTCCGCCACCAGTTGCGCGTTGATCTCAGGCTTGCGAACCTCTTGCACATCGATGATGAGTTCCCGGCCCACCTCCTTTTCCAGGCGGCGGCGCAGATCTTCTATCTTCTTGCCTTTCTGGCCGATGACCATCCCCGGCCGAGAGGTGTGGATCTTAATGGTCACTTTATTGGCCGCCCGCTTGATATCCACGCCGGCTATGCCCGAGCCTTTCAGCTCTTTATCTGCCTTGATGAACTCTCGAATCCTGCGGTCTTCCAGGACCAGTGCAGGAAAGTCCTTGCGGGCGAACCAGACGGAATCCCATTTCCGATAGTTGCCCAGACGGAAGCCGATGGGGTGAACTTTCTGGCCCACTCATTCCTCCTTAGCTTTTCTTTCCGGGTCCTTCGGCCAGGACCACGGTAATGTGGCTGCTGCGTTTGAGAATGCGGTTGACCCGTCCCATGGCCCGGGCTTGAAACCGTTTCAGGCTGGGGCCGCCGTCCACCTGGACCCCTTTGACCACCAGGGTATCCACATCCACCTGGGAGCGCTGCTCGGCGTTGGCCACCGCGGATAAAACTACCTTGCGAATGATGCGGGCCCCCCGTTGCGGCAGGAAGCGCAGCAAGGCCAGAGCCTCCTCCACCTTCTTCCCGGAGAGGACTCCGGCCACCAGCCGCAATTTAAAAGGGGAGATGCGCACAAACCGAGCGGAGGCCTTGATTTCCATGGCTATTTCTTACCCACCTTGCTTTTGCGGTCCCCGGCATGGCCCCCGAAGTGGCGGGTGGGGGAAAACTCCCCTAACTTATGGCCCACCATGTTTTCCGTGACGTACACCGGGATGAATTTCTTGCCGTTGTGCACCGCCAGGGTCAAGCCGATAAATTCCGGAGTGATGGTGGAGCGCCGGGACCAGGTCTTGATCACCCGGCGATCCTGAGTCTCCCTGGCCTTGAGCACCTTGGCCTGGAGGCTGTCCTGCACGTATGGTCCCTTTTTTAATGACCGGGCCACGGTTTCTCCCTCTACTTCCGATGTTTAATGATATAGCGGTCGCTATCCTTGGGTTTCCGGGTCTTGTAGCCCTTGGTGGGCACGCCCCACGGGGTGCACGGATGGCGCCCGCCGGAGGACTTGCCTTCGCCGCCGCCCATGGGGTGATCCACCGGGTTCATGGCCACGCCGCGGGTATGAGGCCGGCGCCCCAGCCAGCGTTTGCGCCCGGCCTTACCCAGGGAAATGTTCTCCTGCTCCACATTGCCCAGCTGGCCGATGGTGGCCCGGCAGCGCAGGTGCACCATGCGCACCTCCCCGGAAGGCAGCTTCAGATGGGCATAATCCCCCTCCTTGGCCATCAACTGGGCATAAGCGCCCCCGGCCCGGGCCAGTTGCCCCCCCTTGCCGGGTTTCAATTCCACATTGTGCACCAGGGTGCCGGCCGGGATCTGCCGCAAGGGCAGGGAATTCCCCGGCTTGATGTCCGCCTCCAGGCTGGAGATCACCTGATCCCCCACCTGCAGCTCCTGGGGGGCCAGGATATAACGCTTCTCCCCATCCAGGTAATGAAGCAGGGCAATGCGCACGGTGCGGTTGGGGTCGTATTCGATGGCCGCCACCTTCGCCGGCACATCCACCTTGTCCCGCTTGAAATCTATGAGGCGATAACGCCGCTTGTGGCCCCCACCCCGATGGCGGGTGGTGACCCGGCCGCAATTATTCCGGCCCCCGGTCTTTTTTAACGTCTTTACCAGGCCCTTCTCCGGTTTAGGGCGGGTTATCTCGCCATAGTCCGAGACGGTTTGAAAACGCCGCCCCGGAGAGGTGGGCTTACGGGAAATCAAGGGCATTGCCGTTTATTCCTTATAATATTTAATAAACCTTCTCAATTATGGTCTATAACCCCTCGAAACCTGAGATCTTTTCCCCAGGAGCCAGGGTGATGATGGCCTTTTTCCAGTCCGGCCGTACGCCTTCGCTGCGTCCCAGGCGTTTCTTTTTGCCCCGCATGTGGATGGTGTTCACGGACAGGACCTTCACCTTGAAGAGTTCTTCAATGGCCTTGCGGATCTCGATTTTGTTGGCCTTAACATCCACCCGCAAGGTCACCTTGTTGGCCAGCTCCTTCAGAGAGTGGGTCTTTTCCGTAATGATGGGCCCCCGGATCAGGTGATGATAAGCCTTCATGGGGCCAACCTCGCTTCGATGGCCGCCAGGGCCGTGGACAGCAGCACCAGGTGGTCATGCCGCAGGATATCGTAAACATTCAAGCCGGCCGGGAGCATCACCTGGACGTAGGGGATATTCCGGGCCGACAGCTCCAGGGCCCGGTGGGCTTCCGGGGTCACCACCAGGGCCTTGCTGATCTCGAAGGTAGTAAGCACCTTAGCGAAATCTTTGGTCTTGGGGGTGGTTTCGGGATAGGCGTCCCAGACCACCAGTTGTCCGGAGGAGAGCTTGCTGCTCAAGGCCATCTTCAGGGCCAGACGCCGCACTCTTTTAGGGAGGCTGTAGGCATAGCTCCGGGGTTTGGGCCCGAAGGTGATGCCGCCGCCCCGCCACAGGGGCGAACGGATGGATCCGGCCCGGGCCCGGCCGGTGCCCTTCTGGCGCCAGGGTTTGCGGCCCCCGCCGCTCACTTCCCCCCGGGACTTGGTGGACGCCGACCCGGCCCGGCGGCAGGCCCGCTGCCAGGTCACCACCTCGTGGAGCACATGCCCCTTGGCCTCCACCCCGAAGATCTCCTCCTTGAGGTCCACCTCACCCACTTTTTCCTTATGAATATTGAAAACGTCCACCGTAGGCATAATCTCACCCGGCCTTCTGAACCAGCACCAGGCCCTGCCTGGGGCCGGGGATGGCGCCTTTTACCAGCAGCAGGTTTTCATCCTGGCGCACATCCAGCACTTCCAGGTTTTTCAGGGTCACCCGGGCATGGCCCATATGTCCCGGCATCTTCTTGCCCTTGACCACCCGGGAGGGATAGGCGCTGCAGCCGATGGAGCCGGGGGCCCGGTGGGACATGGAGCCGTGGGTCATGGGGCCCCGGTGAAACTTCCAGCGCTTCACGGTTCCCGCAAAGCCCCGGCCCTTGCTGGTGCCGGTGACGTCCACCCGGTCCCCGATGGCGAATTGGGCCACCGTGATCTCCTGGCCCACTTCAAAGGCGGCCGCGTTCTCCGCCGGGAACTCCCGGAGATATTTAAAGCCGCTTTTGGCCCCGTGCTTTTCGAAATGGCCCTTTAAGGGCCGGTTGCACTTGGCCAGAGCCCGCCGTTCAAAGCCCAGTTGCAGGGCTTCGTAGCCTTCTTTGGCGCTGATCTTTTGTTGCACCACAAAACAAGGGCCGGCTTCGATCACCGTGACCGGCACCGCCAGGCCTTCCGGGTCGAAGATCCTGGTCATGCCCAATTTTTTGCCGATAATGCCGCCAGGCATTTTTATCTCCTGTTTTCGGTTTTCGGTTTTCGGTTTTTAAAGCCTTGAAGGTCTTGATACAGAAACCGGCTAACCGAACACTAAACTTTCAACTCCAGGATTTTCTATTTCCATGTTTTCTTTTGCCGAAAACTGAAAACAGAAAACCGAAAACTGTCTTTTAAACTTTTATTTCCACATCCACCCCGGCCGCCAGGTCCAGCTTGCTGATGGCGTCCATGGTCTGCTGGGTGGGTTCCAGAATGTCCAGCAGGCGCTTGAAAGTCCGGATCTCAAACTGCTCCCGGGACTTTTTATCAATGTGAGGGGAGCGCAGCACGCAGTATTTGTTGATTTCGGTGGGCAGCGGTATGGGGCCGGCCACCCGGGCGCCCGTGGAACGTGCGGTTTCCACAATCTCCGCCACCGATTTGTCCAGCAGCTTGTAATCGTAAGATCGCAGGCGAATGCGAATCTTGGGGGTAATCATCATCTCTCCCTATTCGATTATCTGGCTTACTACCCCGGCGCCCACGGTGCGGCCGCCTTCCCGGATGGCGAAGCGCAGGCCCTCTTCGATGGCCACGGGGGTAATCAGGCTCACTTCCAGGGAGACGTTGTCTCCGGGCATCACCATCTCCACCCCCTCGGGCAGCTTGGCCACCCCGGTGACGTCGGTGGTGCGCAGGTAAAACTGGGGCCGGTAGCCGGTGAAGAAGGGCGTGTGCCGGCCACCTTCCTCCTTGGTGAGCACGTACACCTCGGCCTTGAACTTGGTGTGGGGCGTGATGGACCCCGGCAGGGCCACCACCTGGCCCCGCTCCACCTCGTCCTTCTTGATGCCCCGAAGAAGCAGACCCACATTGTCCCCCGCCTGGCCAAAGTCCAGGGTTTTGCGAAACATCTCCACCCCGGTGACCACCGTCTTCTGGGTGGGGGCAAAACCCACAATCTCCACCTCTTCCCCCACCTTGATGACGCCCCGCTCCACCCGGCCGGTGACCACCGTGCCCCGACCCGAGATGGAAAACACGTCCTCAATGGGCATTAAAAACGGCTTGTCCACCACCCTGAGCGGATCCGGAATGTAGTTATCCAGGGCGTCCATCAACTCAAAGACGGGCTTCACCGCCGGGTCGCTTAAATCGTCCGCCTCCAGGGCCTTCAGGGCCGAGCCCTTGATGATGGGAATCTCCTCCCCGGGGAAATCATACTTGGTCAGCAGCTCCCTGAGCTCCAACTCCACCAACTCAATGAGCTCCGGGTCGTCCACCATGTCCACCTTGTTCAGAAAGACCACAATGTAGGGCACCCCCACCTGCCGGGCCAGAAGAATATGCTCCCGGGTCTGGGGCATGGGCCCGTCGTCCGCCCCCACCACCAAAATCGCCCCATCCATCTGGGCCGCCCCGGTGATCATGTTCTTGATATAGTCCGCATGCCCGGGACAGTCCACGTGGGCATAGTGGCGCTTGTTCGTCTCGTACTCCACGTGGGCCAAGGCAATGGTGATGCCCCGCTCCTTTTCCTCCGGCGCCTTGTCAATCTGCTCAAAGGGGATGAAGGACGCCAACCCCTTCTTGGCCAAATGCTTGGTAATGGCCGAAGTCAAGGTCGTCTTGCCGTGATCAATATGACCGATGGTCCCCACGTTCACATGCGGCTTCTTGCGCTCAAACTTCTTCTTGGCCATTAGAACTTCCTCCTGAACTCAAAGGGGTTAGGCGCGTACCTGACGCCGGCCCAAAATCTCCTCCGCCAGGGAAGCGGAGACAGGCTCATAATGATCAAACTGCATGGTAAAGGTGGCCCGGCCTTGAGTGGCGCTGCGCAGGGTGGTGGCATAGCCGAACATGGTGGCCAGGGGTACCTGGGCATGGATAATCTGGGTCGTGCCCCGGGACTCCAAGCCGTTGATCCGGCCCCGCCGGGCGTTTAATTCTCCCATCACTTCCCCCACGAATTCTTCCGGGGTCACCACTTCCAGGTCCATGATGGGCTCCAGGAGGATGGGCCGGGCTTTCCGGGCCGCTTCCTTGAAGCCCATGGAGCCGGCAATGAAAAAGGCCCGCTCTGAAGAGTCCACTTCGTGGTAGGAGCCGTCCACCAGGGCCACTTCCAGGTCCACCAGGGGATACCCCAGGATGCCGGTGGCCGCGGCCTCCCGCACCCCTTTCTCCACCGCGGGGATGAATTCCCGGGGGACCACGCCCCCCACAATCTTATTTTCAAAGACTACGCCGTCGCCCGCGGGCAGGGGCTTAAGAGCCAGCACCACGTGGCCGTATTGGCCCCGGCCCCCGGTCTGCCGGATGAATTTGCCCTCCGCCAGCGACTCGGTGGTGATGGTTTCCCGATAAGCCACCTGGGGCCTCCCCACCCGGGCATCCACTTTAAATTCCCGCATCAGCCGGTCCACGATGATCTCCAGGTGGAGTTCCCCCATGCCGGAGATGATGGTCTGGGCGGTTTCCTGGTCGGTATGCACCCGAAAGGAGGGATCTTCTGCCAAAATCTTGCCCAGGGCCTGCCCCAGCTTGTCCTGGTCCGCCTTGGTCTGAGGCTCGATGGCGATATCGATCACCGGCTGGGGGATATGCATGGTCTCCAGCACCACGGGGTCCCGCTCATCGGCCAGGGTGTCGCCGGTGGTGGTATTCTTGAGCCCCACCGCGGCCACGATGTCCCCGGCATAGGCCTCGCTGATCTCTTCCCGTTTATTGGCGTGCATCTTAAGTAGGCGGCCGATGCGCTCCTTCACTCCCTTGGAGGCGTTCAGCACGCTGCTGCCGGATCTTAACACCCCGGAGTAGACCCGCAGGAACGTGAGATGTCCCACATAAGGGTCGGAAAACAACTTGAAGGCCAGGGCGGCCAGAGGCGCCTCATCCGAGGCCGGCCGTTCCACCACGCGTCCTTTAGGATCTAATCCCTGGATGGGAGGAATATCCAGCGGCGAAGGCAAAAAGTCCACCACCGCATCCAGCAGGGGCTGGATCCCTTTATTCTTGAAGGCCGAGCCGCACAGGACCGGCACCAGTTCCAGCTTGATGGTCCCCTGGCGCAAGGCCCTCTTTATCGCCTCTTGGGGCACGGGCTCATCGGCCAGGTACCACTCCATGATCTCTTCATCCACTTCCGCCAGGACTTCCAACATCTGGGCCCGCTGTTCCCCGGCCAGTTCCTGGTAATCCGCCGGGATCTCCTGCTCCAAGAAGCGGGTCCCCAAAGCCGCGTCATCAAAGGTGATGGCCCTCATGGTGATCAGGTCGATCACCCCTTGGAAGCGTTCTGCCTCTCCCAGGGGAAGCTGCACCAGCACCGGGTTGGCCTTGAGGCGCTCCTGCATCATCCTCAGGCAGCGGGGGGGATCCGCCCCCACCCGGTCCATCTTGTTGAAGAAGGCAAGCCGGGGCACGCCGTAGCGGTCCGCCTGGCGCCACACGGTCTCGGATTGGGGCTCCACCCCGCCCACCGCGTCAAAGACCGCCACTACCCCATCCAACACCCGGAGGGAGCGCTCCACTTCGATGGTGAAATCCACGTGCCCCGGCGTGTCGATGATATTGATGCGATGATCCTTCCAGTAGCAGGTGGTGGCCGCGGAAGTAATGGTGATGCCGCGTTCCTGTTCCTGGGCCATCCAGTCCATCACGGCCTGGCCTTCATGCACCTCACCCATGCGGTGCGTCACTCCGGTGTAAAAGAGGATGCGCTCCGTGGTGGTAGTTTTACCGGCGTCGATGTGGGCCATAAACCCAATATTCCTGACCCGGCTTAACGGGGTTTGACGAGGCAAATCAGAGTACCAATCACCAACGATAGTGGGCAAAGGCCTTGTTGGCCTCCGCCATTTTATGAGTGTCTTCCCGCTTTTTGATGGCTGCGCCCCGGTTATGGGCTGCGTCCATCAGTTCTCCGGCCAACTTGGCGTCCATGGACTTCTCTCCCCGGGCCTGGGCATAGTTGATGAGCCAGCGGATGGCCAGGGAGACTCTACGGTCGGCCCGGACCTCCACCGGCACCTGGTAAGTGGCGCCGCCCACCCGCCGGGATTTTACCTCAAGGAGGGGCTTGACATTATCCATGGCCTGGTGGAAGACCTTGAGGGGCTCCTCCTGACCCCGCTGGCCGATGAGGTCCAGGGCATTATAGAGGATCCGCTGAGCCACGCTCTTCTTGCCCCTCCGCATCAGGCCGTTGATAAAGCGGCTCACCAGGGTATCGTTGTATTTCAGG
This sequence comes from uncultured delta proteobacterium, assembly GCA_963739295.1. Taxonomy (GTDB): domain Bacteria; phylum Desulfobacterota; class Desulfobaccia; order Desulfobaccales; family 0-14-0-80-60-11; genus CAVTZS01. The sequence goes on from CAVTZS010000004.1 coordinate 263,576, forward strand.
TCCGAGAGGATAGGCCTTTTGACCACTCCGCCTTTTCTGGGCATATCTGTCTTCCTCAGTTTTCTATTTACTGTTTTCCGTTTTAAGCCACGAATAATTTTACGGTGGACCTTGCCCAAAACCCTCTTTTACCGAAAACTGAAAACCGAAAACAGAAAACCGTCTTACTTAGGCCGCTTGGCGCCGTATTTGGACCGGCCCCGCCGACGATCCTGCACCCCCGAGGCATCCAGGGTGCCCCGGACCACATGGTACCGCACTCCGGGTAAATCCTTCACCCGGCCGCCCCGGATCAGGACCACGGAATGTTCCTGAAGATTATGGCCTACCCCGGGGATGTAGGTGGTTACCTCGATGCCGTTGGTGAGGCGCACCCGGGCCACTTTGCGCAAGGCGGAATTGGGTTTTTTGGGGGTGGTGGTGTAAACCCGCACGCATACCCCCCGTTTTTGGGGACAGCTTTGCAGGGCCGGGGAGGCAGTACGTTTTTTCAGCTTTTCCCGGCCCTTCCGGACCAGTTGATTGATAGTGGGCATAGCCACTCCCTTGAGAGTCCTGAGTTTATGGGGCCATAAAAATTTTAATATTATAAAAATTGACCTAGGGCTGTCAACCCTTTATTGCCCAGCCACGGCCGCGGCTTCCGGAGTTGCCTCCAGCTCCTCAGGCTCCTGAAGCTTCTCCGCCTCTTCTTCCTCGGCCATCTTGATATCCAGTTCCCGATACTGGGCCAGGCCAGTGCCCGCGGGGATGAGCCGCCCCATGATCACATTTTCCTTGAGCCCGCGCAAATGGTCGATTTTGCCCAGCACCGCGGCGTCCGCCAGAACCTTGGTGGTTTCCTGGAAGGAGGCCGCGGAAATCCAGCTCTCCGTGGTCAGGGAGGCCTTGGTGATCCCCAGGAGCAGCGGCTCGCCGGTGGCCGGCCTCTTGCCCTGCTGCAATATCTCCTCGTTCTTTTCCTCGAAGACCCACTTCTCCACCTGCTCGCCTATGAGAAAGTCCGTTTCGCCGGGGTCCACCACCTTGATGCGCCTGAGCATCTGGCGCACGATCACCTCGATGTGCTTGTCGTTGATCTTCACTCCCTGGAGGCGATAAACCTCCTGGACTTCATCCACCAGGTAGCGGGCCAGCTCCTTCAAGCCGCTGATGTTCAGGATGTCGTGGGGGTTGGCGGAGCCGCCCATGAGCGGTTCACCGGCCTTCACATAGTCGCCTTCCTGGACGGCCACGTGCTTGCCTTTGGGAATCAGGTACTCCTTGGCTTTCCCCACCTCGGGGGTGACGACGATCTTGCGTTTTCCTTTGATATGGCGCCCGAAGGAAACCACCCCGCTGATCTCGCTGATGATCGCGGTTTCTTTAGGTTTGCGCACCTCGAAGAGCTCGGCCACCCGGGGCAGCCCTCCGGTGATATCCTTGGTCTTGGTGGTCTCCCGGGGAATCTTGGCGATGACATCTCCAGGGAAGATCAGGTCCCCTTCATTCACCATGAGAATGGCCCCCAGGGGCATAAAATAGCGGGCGGAGGCGGGCGAGTCCGGGATACGGGCCGTCTGGCCGGATTCATCCTTCACCGAAATGCGCGGCCGCAGCTCCTGGTCCCGGCTCTCAATGATCAGCCGGGAGGCCTTTTGGGTCACCGGGTCCACCCGTTCCTGCATGGAGATGTTGTCGATGATGTCCCCGAACTTGATGTTGCCTCCCACCTCGGTAAGGATGGGGTTGGTGAAGGGGTCCCATTCCGCCAGCACCTGGCCGGGCTCCACTTCCTGGCCTTCCTGCACCTTGAGATGGGCCCCGTAGGTCAAGGGATAACGCTCCCGCTCAATCCCTTTTTCGCTCAAGAGGACCAGTTCCGCCTGGCGGCTCAGGTTCACCAGCTCGCCCAAGCGGTCCCGCACGGATTTCATGTTATCGAAGCGCACCCTGCCTTTGCCCCGGGCCACGTGATAGCTCTGCTCCGCCCGCCGGGAGGCGGTGCCGCCGATGTGGAAGGTGCGCATGGTGAGCTGGGTCCCGGGCTCCCCGATGGATTGGGCGGCCAGGATGCCGATGGCCTCCCCGATGCTCACCGGGGTGCCGTGGGCCAGATCACGGCCGTAGCATTTGGCGCAGACGCCCCAACGGGCCTGGCAGGTGAGCACCGAGCGGATCTGTACCCTTTCTAAGCCGGCTTCTTCGATGCGGGCCGCGGCCTCTTCATCGATTTCTTCATTGGCCCTGACCAGCACCTCTCCCGTATGGGGGTCCACGATGTCTTCCAGGGCGTCCCGCCCCAGCACCCGGTCCCCCACCCGCTCAATGATTTCTCCGCCTTCCACCAGGGGGGTAACATAGATGCCGTCGATGGTGCCACAGTCCACCTCGGTGATGACGGCATCCTGGGCCACGTCCACCAAACGCCGGGTGAGATACCCGGAGTTGGCCGTTTTGAGCGCGGTATCCGCCAACCCTTTCCGGGCCCCGTGGGTGGAGATGAAGTACTGGAGCACGGTGAGCCCTTCCCGGAAGTTGGCGGTGATGGGGGTCTCGATGATTTCTCCCGAAGGCTTGGCCATCAAGCCCCGCATGCCGGCCAACTGCCGCATCTGGTCTTTGCTGCCCCGGGCGCCGGAGTCGGCCATCATGAAGATGGGGTTGAAGCTGGAGGTTTCTTCCTGCCTGACGGCGCCGGTATCCTCGTCCGGAATCGTCACCACCTCCCGGGCCATCTCCGCCATCATCTCGGCGGCGATCTCATCGGTGGCCTTGGCCCAGATGTCCACCACCTTGTTGTATTTTTCCCCTTCGGTGATGAGACCTTCCTGATACTGCTCCTCCACCTGGGTCACTTCGCTCTGGGCCTGCTTGAGGATCTCCGTTTTGCGTTTGGGAATCACCATGTCGGCGATGCCGATGGAAATTCCCGCCTTGGTGGCGTAATGGAAACCCAGGTCCTTCAGGCGGTCGGCCAGCAGCACCGTATGCTTGATGCCGCATTGGCGATAACAGGTGGCAACGAGCTTGCGGATCTCCTTTTTGGTCATGGTGCTGTTGATGAGATCAAAGGGCAGCTCCAGAGGCAGGATCTCTTTTAACAGCACCCGGCCCACCGTGGTCTGGTAGATCTTCCCTTCGATGCGCACCGGGACCCTGGCCTGGAGGTGGACCTGGCCCTGGTCATAGGCCACCCGCACCTCCTCCGGAGAGGAGAAGGGCATCGGCTTTTTACCATCATGGGGGACGCGCTCCCCTTTGGCCAGGGGTCTCTCCCGGGTAAGGTAATAGAGCCCCAGCACGATATCCTGGGTAGGCACGATAATGGGGTCGCCGTTGGCGGGCGAAAGGATGTTGTTGGTGGACATCATCAGGGCCCGGGCTTCAATCTGGGCCTCGATGGACAGGGGCACATGCACCGCCATCTGGTCGCCGTCAAAGTCGGCGTTGAACGCGGTGCACACCAGGGGGTGGAGCTGGATGGCCTTGCCTTCAATGAGCAGGGGTTCAAAGGCCTGGATGCCCAGGCGGTGCAGGGTGGGCGCCCGGTTTAGCATTACCGGGTGCTCCCTGACTACCTCGTCCAGGATATCCCACACCTCGGGGGTCTCCCGCTCCACCAGGCGCTTGGCCACCTTGATGGTGGTGGCATAACCCCGGGCCACCAGCTTATGGAAAATAAAGGGCTTGAAAAGCTCCAGGGCCATCTGCTTGGGCAGGCCGCATTGATGCAACCTGAGTTCCGGGCCGATGACAATCACCGAGCGCCCGGAGTAGTCCACCCTTTTCCCCAGCAAATTCTGGCGGAACCGCCCCTGCTTGCCTTTGAGCATGTCACTCAGGGACTTGAGGGGCCGCTTGTTGGGGCCGGTTATGGTCCGCCCCCGGCGGCCGTTCTCGAACAGGACATCCACCGCCTCTTGCAGCATGCGCTTTTCATTGCGGATGATGATGTCGGGCGCGTTGAGTTCCAGCAGGCGTTTCAGGCGGTTGTTGCGGTTAATCACCCGCCGGTAGAGGTCATTAAGGTCTGAGGTGGCAAAACGACCGCCGTCCAGATGCACCAGGGGCCTAAGGTCTGGAGGCAACACCGGGATCACCTCCATGACCATCCACTCCGGCCGCTGGCGCGATTCCCGAAAGGCGTCGATGATCTTCAGGCGTTTGCCCAGCTTTTTGCGTTTCGCATCCGAAGCGGTCTTGCTCATCTCGTGGCGCACTTCCTGAGATAAGGCCTCCAGATTCAAGACCTTCAGCATGTCCCGGATGGCCTCGGCCCCCATGCCGGCCTGAAACCGGGTCCCATACTCCTCCCGGCACTGGCGGTATTTTTCTTCCGAGAGCAGGCTGCCTTTGACCAACGGGGTATCTCCGGGGTCCACCACCACGTAGGCTTCGAAATAGAGGATCTTCTCCAGGTCTTTGAGGGTGAGGTCCAACAGGTTCCCGATTTTGCTGGGCAGGCTCTTGAGAAACCAGATATGCACCACCGGGCAAGCCAGCTCGATGTGTCCCATCCTTTCCCGGCGCACTTTGGACTGGATCACCTCCACGCCGCATTTCTCGCAGGTGATGCCCCGGTGCTTCATGCGCTTGTATTTGCCGCAATTGCATTCGTAATCTTTGGCCGGCCCGAAGATCTTGGCGCAGAACAACCCCTCCCGCTCCGGCTTGAAGGTGCGGTAGTTGATGGTCTCCGGCTTCTTTACCTCCCCGTAAGACCAGGAGCGGATCATCTCCGGCGAGGCCAGCGCCAGGCGCACGGCCTCCACGTTGATGGGGTCCTCCGGCCGGGCAAACAGACTATTCAAATCTTCCAAAGCGACTTCGCGCATCTTTTCCATATAATTTTTTACCTCAGGACTTTTCCTTTTTCAGGAGCTCCACATTGAGGGCCAGGCTCTTGAGCTCCCGAACCAGGACATTAAAGGATTCCGGCAGCCCTGCCTCCAGGTCGTATTCACCTTTAAAGATCTTCTCATACATGCGGGTGCGGCCGGCCACATCGTCGGATTTGACGGTGAGGAATTCCTGGAGGGTATAAGCCCCGCCATAGGCCTCCAGTGCCCAGACTTCCATTTCTCCCAGACGCTGGCCGCCGAATTGGGCCTTGCCCCCCAGGGGCTGCTGGGTCACCAGGGAGTAAGGACCGATGGACCGGGCGTGGATCTTGTCCGCCACCAGGTGATGGAGTTTCATCATATACATATTCCCCACCGTTATCGGGCGGTCGAAGGGTTCGCCCGTGCGGCCGTCATAGAGGCTAGTCTGGCCGCCGGCGGGCAGACCCGCATCCCTTAAGAAAGTCGCCACTTCCTCCTCGGTGGCCCCGTCAAACACCGGGGAAGCCATATGCAGGCCTTTCTGGTAGTGTTTCTTCCAGACCTCCCGGAGTTCATCGTAGCTCAGGGACTCAATTTCCTTGGTCAGGGCGTCATCCGGTCCCACAATCCGTTTCAGACGTTCTTTGATGGCCTCCAGGCTGTAAAAGCGGTCCACCATTTCGCCGATCTGCTTCCCCAGCTCATAGGAAGCCCATCCCAAGTGGGTCTCCAGCACCTGCCCCACATTCATGCGGGAGGGCACCCCCAGGGGATTGAGCACGATGTCCACCGGGGTGCCGTCGGCAAAATAAGGCATGTCCTCATCCGGCAGGATGCGGGACACCACTCCTTTGTTGCCGTGGCGGCCGGCCATCTTGTCTCCCACCGCCAGCTTGCGCTTCATGGCCACAAAGACCTTGACCTTCTTGATCACCCCGGGAGGCAGTTCGTCCACCTTCCGGACCCGGCTCAGTTTGGCCTCAAACACCATGTTCACCAGATGGAGTTGTTCCTGGTAACGATCCAGGAGCTGGTCCACCTGATCCTCCACCCCGGCCTCCTGAAAAGAGACGTGCCGCCAGAATTCCAGGGGCTGGCGGTTCACCAGCTCCGGCGTGACTAGGACTCCCTTCTCCAGGATGGTGTTGCCCGTGCGCTCGTCCTCCAGGGCCTCCTCAATCCTTTTACCCACCAACAGCTCGATGAACTTCTGGCGATAGCTCTGGGTGATGATGGCCACCTCGTCCGCCTGGTCCTTCTGGAGCTTGGCCACCGCCTCATCCTCAATGGAGCGGCTGCGGTCATCCTTCTCCACGCCTTTGCGGGAAAAGACCCGGGCGTCGATGACCACCCCTTCGATCCCCGGCGGTACCCTGAGGGAGGTGTCCTTCACGTCCCCGGCCTTTTCCCCGAAAATGGCCCTAAGCAGCTTTTCTTCCGGGGTTAGCTGGGTTTCGCCTTTGGGAGTGATCTTGCCCGCCAGCATGTCCCCGGGGCGCACCTCCGCGCCCAGGCGGATGATGCCGCTTTCGTCCAGGTAGCCCAGGGCTTCTTCCCCCACATTGGGGATGTCCCGGGTGATCTCCTCCTTACCCAGCTTGGTGTCCCGGGCCATCACCTCGAACTCCTCGATATGCAGGGAGGTGAAGACGTCTTCTTTGATGAGGCGTTCGCTGACCAGGATGGAGTCTTCAAAGTTGTAGCCGCCCCAGGGCATGAAGGCCACCATGACATTCTTCCCCAGGGCCAGCTCGCCCATGGCCGTGGCCGGGCCATCGGCAATGATCTGGCCTCTCTCCACCCAATCACCCTGCCGCACCACGGGACGCTGATTGAAGCAGGTATTCTGATTGGTGCGCTGGAATTTGACCAGTTTATAGATATCCACCGGGGAGCCGTCGCCCTCCACGGGAGGCTCTGCCGCACGAATGACGATGCGGGTTGCGTCCACGTCCTCCACATAGCCGGAGCGGCGGGCCACCAGGGTGACCCCCGAGTCCCGAGCCACCACGCCCTCCATGCCGGTGCCCACCAGGGGCGCACTACTGGTAAGCAAAGGCACTGCCTGGCGTTGCATGTTGGAACCCATCAAGGCCCGGTTGGCATCGTCGTGCTCCAGGAAGGGGATGAGGGACGCGGCCACTGACACCAATTGATTGGGAGACACGTCCATGTAGTCCACCTTGGAGGGATGGACAATCAAGAACTCCCCTCCCTGCCGCGCCTCCACCATGTCCGACAGGTACCGGCCCTCGGCATCCAGAGGGGCGTTGGCCTGGGCAATGATGTTTTCCCCTTCCTCCAGGGCGCTCAAATATTTCACTTCCCGGGTGACCCGGGCCTCCACCTTGCCGCCCACCTGCTTTTTCTTCACCACCCGGTAGGGGGTCTCGATGAAGCCAAACTCGTTGACCCGGGCGAAGGTGCTCAGGGACACGATGAGACCGATGTTGGGTCCTTCCGGGGTCTCAATGGGACAGATGCGACCGTAATGGGTGGGATGAACGTCCCGCACTTCAAATCCAGCCCGCTCCCGGGTAAGGCCCCCGGGCCCCAAGGCGCTCAGACGCCGCTTGTGGGTGATTTCCGACAAGGGGTTGGTCTGATCCATAAACTGGGACAACTGGGAAGTGCCGAAGAACTCCTTAATCACCGCCTGCACTGGCTTGGCATTGATCAGGTCGTGGGGCATCAGGGTGTCCAGGTCCTGGATGGCCATGCGCTCCTTAATGGCCCGCTCCATGCGCACCAGTCCCACCCGGAACTGGTTCTCCAGCAACTCCCCCACGGCCCGCACCCGGCGGTTGCCCAGGTGGTCGATGTCGTCCACCGGGCCTTCCCGATCCTTTTGGGTGATCAGTTCCCTAACCGCCAGGAGGATGTCCTCCCGATCCAGGGTGGTCTTGGTCAAAGGCAGGCGATCCTCCAGTTTCCTGAGCTTTAAATCCAGCTTCAGCCGCCCTACGGGAGAGAGGTCGTAATATTCGGGATTGAAAAACAGGTTTTGAAAGAAGGCCGTGGCCACCTCAGGGTTGGGGCGGTTGCTGGGCCTGAGGCGCCGGTAAATCTCCAGGATGGCATCGCCCATGGCCGCGGTCTTATCCACCGCCAGGGTATTGCGGAGGCAGGGGCTGACATTGACCCCGTCAATATAGAGGAGGTCCAGTTCCTTCACTCCCCGGGCCTGAAGCTGCTCGATCTTTTCCGGGGTGAGTACCTCATTACATTGGGCCAAGACTCCCCCGTTTTCCGGGTCTAAAAGATCGTGGGCCACCACCTTGCCCACCAGGTCGGTCTGGGAACCCACCAGATATTCAATCCCGGCCTTCTCCAGCTTTTTGATCACTGCCGGGGTCAGGCGCTTCTGTTTCCTGACGATGATCTCACCGCTTTTGGGATCCGGGATATCCTCGGTGGCGGTCTTATCCACCAGCAGTTCGGGAATGAACTTACGGCGGATCACCTCCCCCTCCAGATAGAACCTTTCCGTTTTGTAGAAGAAATTGAGAAGCTCTTCGTTGGTGTATCCCAGAGCCTTCAGCAAGATCGTGGCGGGAAGCTTGCGCCGCCGGTCGATGCGGACATAGAGGATGTCCTTGGGGTCGAATTCAAAGTCAATCCAGGAGCCCCTTAAAGGGATTAAGCGGGCGGAATAGATGATCTTCCCACTGGAGTGAATCTTGGCCCGGTCATGGTCGATGAACAGCCCCGGGGAGCGGTGCAATTGGGACACCACCACCCGCTCGGTGCCGTTGATGATGAAAGTGCCGTTTTCGGTCATCATGGGCAGGGTGCCGAAGTAGATCTCCTGCTCCTTGATGTCCCGGATGGTCTGGGCCTTGGAGTCGGGCCCCATTTCATGGACCACCAGGCGCACCCGGAGCTTCATGGGCACTTCATAGGTCATGCCCCGCTGCAGGCATTCGTCCACATCATACTTGGGGTCCGCCAGGCCGTAGTCCACAAACTCCAGGGAACAGGCGCCGCTGAAGTCCCGGATGGGAAAGACGCTCTTGAAAACCCCCTGCAGGCCAAAATCCTGGCGCAGATTAGGGGGCAGAGCTTTTTGCAAAAACCGACGGTAGGACTCCTTCTGCATCTCGATGAGATTGGAGATGTCCATAATCCGTTCGATTTTGCCAAAATTCTTACGGTACAGCTTTAAAGGCGATAATTGGCGCGCCATGGGCACTCCTTAAAAAGGATGGCCAAAGTTGAAGGGAGCTATTTGATTTCCACCGCAGCTCCCTGACCCTCCAACTTCTTCTTGATTTCTTCGGCTTCCGCCTTGGAGATGGCTTCTTTCAAGGTGGTGGGCACATTTTCCACCGCCTCTTTGGCCTCTTTTAACCCCAGGCTGGTTACAGCCCTAACTTCCTTGATCACCTGGATTTTATTGGGGCCGCAGGCGGTCAAGACCACGTCGAATTCGGTCTTTTCTTCTTCCACCGGGGCCGCCGCGGCTGCCGGCGCCCCCACCGCGGCCACCGCCAGCGGGGCCGCGGCCGACACCCCAAACTTCTCCTCCAGCTCCTTGATGAGCTGGGACAGCTCCAATACGGTGATTTTGGCCAGGTAATCTATGACCTCAGCCCGGGTAATGGTCTTCTCCATCTTTCTTCCTCCTTATCCTCAAGCAAACATTGGCTAGACTTCTGCGGCAGACTCGCCCCCGGCCTCTTCTTCCAGCTTAGGGCCGGCCTTCTGGTCTTTCAGGGCCACCAGCAGGTTGAGCAGCTTACGGATCACCCCGCTGAGCACGGTGACCAGGGCCGTGGGCACTCCCTGGAGCACTCCCAAAAGCTGGGCTAACAAAACCTCCCGGGAAGGGAGCTTGGACAGGGCCTCCAGCTCCTGGGCCGTCAGGACCTGGCCACTCAAGACCCCGGCCTTGATCCGGAACTGGGGCCGCTCCTGGGCGAATTTCATCAACACCTTGGTTACCGCCACCGGATCCCGGTAGCCCAAGGTGAGGGCGTTGGGCCCGGTAAACTGGGAGGCCAGGGAGGCAATGGGCGAATCACTGGCGGCGGCGCGGGCGAGCAGGGTGTTCTTCACCACCTTGAGCTCGCCCGCGGCTTCCTGGAGCTGCCGCCTCAGCCTGGTCATATCTTCCACCTTCAGCCCGGTGAAATCCGTGAGAATACTGATCTGGGACTGCTCCACCTTCTGCTGGATTTCCTGGACGATCTCGGCTTTTTGTGGCTTGCGCATCCCCTCCTCCTTTACAGCAGGCGGACCAGGTTTTTGACATCCCCGGGTTCCACCGGAATTCCCGGCCCCATGGTGGTGGAGAGATGGATGCTCTTGAGATAGGTGCCTTTACTGGTGGTGGGCTTCAAACGCACCAGGGTATCCATAAAGGCCGCCAGGTTTTGCAGCAGTTTGTCGGCCCCGAAGGATACCTTGCCCACCGGGGCATGCACCACGCCACCCCGGTCCACCCGAAACTCCACCTTCCCGCCTTTGAGTTCCGTTACGGCCTTGGCCACCTCAAAGGTGACGGTCCCCACCTTGACATTGGGCATCAGCCCCCGGGGTCCCAGAACCTTGCCGATGCGACCCACCTGCCCCATCAGATCCGGGGTGGCCACGGCCTTATCGAAATCCAGCCAGCCGCCTTTGATGCGCTCGATCAAGTCTTCGGCCCCCACATAGTCAGCTCCAGCTTCCAGGGCCTCTTTTTCCTTTTCCCCCTTGGCGAACACCAGGACCCGCACGGTCTTGCCCAGCCCGTGGGGTAAAACTACCGCGCCCCGGACCATCTGGTCCGCATGCCGGGGGTTGACTCCCAGGGCCACCGCGGTCTCCACGGTTTCGTCAAACTTGCTGCTGGCCGTCTCCAGGGCCAGATTTAGCGCCTCCGGGAAGGGATAGCGGTGATTGCGGTCCACCTTGGCGGCGGCCTCCCGATATCGCTTGCCTCTTATGGCCATCGGTTAACTCTCCCTTGTTTATCAGTTGCCAGTTACCAGTAGTCAGTTGTCAGTATCCGGTTACCAGAAATTTAAGCTTTTTCTTTTTACTGGCTACTGACTACTGGCTACTGACTACTATTCTACAATCTCGATCCCCATGCTCCGGGCCGTGCCGGCAATGCTGCGCATGGCCATCTCCAGGTCAGTAGTGTTCAGATCCGGCATCTTCTGGCGGGCGATTTCCTCCAGTTGGGCCTTACTTATCTGACCCACCTTCTCCCGCCCCGTTTCCTTGGCCCCCTTGGCCAGCTGGGCCACTTGCTTGAGGAGCACCGAGGCGGGGGGCGTCCTGGTCACATAGGTAAAGGAGCGATCGGCATACACGGTGATCAGCACCGGGATGATGGTCCCTTCCTGCGCCGCGGTCCGGGCGTTATAGCTCTTGCAAAACTCCATGATATTGACCCCATGCTGCCCCAGGGCCGGTCCGATGGGCGGCGAGGGATTGGCCTGTCCCGCGGGAATCTGCAACTTGATCTGGGCGATTACCTTTTTGGCCATTTATTACCTACTCCTTGCGTCTTTGCGCCTTGGCGCCTTGGCGAGAGAAATGGCCCGCAAAGGCGCCAAGACGCAAAGAAGGGCTTTAAATCTTCTCCAATTGCGTAAATTCCAGCTCCACCGGCGTGGGCCGGCCAAAAACGCTGATCATCACCCGCACCCGGCCCCGGTCCGGCCGCACCTCATCCACTACTCCGGTAAAATTGGTGAAGGGGCCGTCGGTCACCTGCACCTTGTCGCCTTGCTCGAACTTGATCTTGGGCTTGGGCCGGAGCACCCCTTCTTGAATCTGAGCGATGATCTTTTCCGCTTCCTCTTCGGGAATGGCCACCGGCTCGTCTTTGCTGCCCACAAATCCGGTCACCTTGGGGGTATCCTTCACCAGGTGCCAGGACTCATCAGTCATTTCCATGCGCACCATCACATAGCCCGGGTAAAACTTGCGGGCGGAGAGGCGGCGCTCGCCTTTGACCATCTCCTCCACCATCTCCGTGGGCACCAGGACTTCGGCGACAAGGCCCTCCAGACCCTGGGCCTTGGCCCGGTCCAGGATGGCGGCTTTTACCTTTTGCTCAAATCCGGAGTAAGTGTGGATGATATACCACTTCTGGGCCACGATTCGTATCCCGCCTCAGTGGATAAACGTCCGGACCAGCCGGGAGAGGCTAAAATCCACCAAGCCCAAAAAGATGGAGATGATTATGACCAAAATTAGCACCACTCCCGTGGTCCCCAGGGTCTCCTTGCGGTTGGGCCAGTTGACCTTTCGCAATTCTTGCCAGGCTTCCCCGATGAATTGCGTGGTGGTGGCCCAATATTGTTTAACCGGGGGCAGTTTGCTCATCAAGGGGACCCGAGGCTTGCGGGGCTTGAGTTTGAGCACCTGACCCCTGGCGCCACTCTGGGCTGCCTCTTTAGGCGTGGCTTTGGGCTTAGTTTTGTTCTTTTTCATGCGTCTCTATTCTCCTGCCTCCCCTGCCCGGAAGGGCGCAACCTCCTGCGGACCTAGAAGCCCAGCATAGGGGCACATCCGCCTCGCCTCATTCTGTGCCTTGGGGCCTAAAGCTAGGGAAATCAAGGAGAGAATCTGACTACTCGGATTGTGGGTGGTCTCACCAAACGACCCCTTGGTCCCAATTTCCTCTTCACATAACTGGCAGGCCAGGAGGGATTCGAACCCACAACCCCCGGTTTTGGAGACCGGTGCTCTAGCCGTTCGAGCTACTGGCCTGATTGCTCCCCCTACTTGGTCTCGCGATGAAGGGTGTGGGTCCGACAAAACGAACAGTATTTCTTGAAAGACAGCCGATCTGGAGTCCGCCGTTTGTTCTTGGTGGTCGTGTAATTCCGCCGTTTACAAGTACTACAGGATAAGGTGACGATTTCTCTCATGCCTTATTCCACAATCTGGCTTACTACCCCGGCGCCCACGGTGCGGCCGCCTTCCCGGATGGCGAAGCGCAGGCCCTCTTCGATGGCCACGGGGGTAATCAGGCTCACTTCCAGGGAGACGTTGTCTCCGGGCATCACCATCTCCACCCCCTCGGGCAGCTTGGCCACCCCGGTGACGTCAGTGGTGCGCAGGTAAAACTGGGGCCGGTAGCCGGTGAAGAAGGGTGTGTGCCGGCCACCTTCCTCCTTGGTGAGCACGTACACCTCGGCCTTGAACTTGGTGTGGGGCGTGATGGACCCCGGCAGGGCCACCACCTGGCCCCGCTCCACCTCGTCCTTCTTGATGCCCCGAAGAAGCAGACCCACATTGTCCCCCGCCTGGCCAAAGTCCAGGGTTTTGCGAAACATCTCCACCCCGGTGACCACCGTCTTCTGGGTGGGGGCAAAACCCACAATCTCCACCTCTTCCCCCACCTTGATGACGCCCCGCTCCACCCGGCCGGTGACCACCGTGCCCCGACCCGAGATGGAAAACACGTCCTCAATGGGCATTAAAAACGGCTTGTCCACCACCCTGAGCGGATCCGGAATGTAGTTATCCAGGGCGTCCATCAACTCAAAGACGGGCTTAACCGCCGGGTCGCTTAAATCGTCCGCCTCCAGGGCCTTCAGGGCCGAGCCCTTGATGATGGGAATCTCCTCCCCCGGGAAATCATACTTGGTCAGCAGCTCCCTCAGCTCCAACTCCACCAACTCAATGAGCTCCGGGTCGTCCACCATGTCCACCTTGTTCAGAAAGACCACAATGTAGGGCACCCCCACCTGCCGGGCCAGAAGAATATGCTCCCGGGTCTGGGGCATGGGCCCGTCGTCCGCCCCCACCACCAAAATCGCCCCATCCATCTGGGCCGCCCCGGTGATCATGTTCTTGATATAGTCCGCATGCCCGGGACAGTCCACGTGGGCATAGTGGCGCTTGTTCGTCTCGTACTCCACGTGGGCCAGGGCAATGGTGATGCCCCGCTCCTTTTCCTCCGGCGCCTTGTCAATCTGCTCAAAGGGGATGAAGGACGCCAACCCCTTCTTGGCCAAATGCTTGGTAATGGCCGAAGTCAAGGTCGTCTTGCCGTGATCAATATGACCGATGGTCCCCACGTTCACATGCGGCTTCTTGCGCTCAAACTTCTTCTTGGCCATCTCACTTTCTCCAGATACTGGGTTAACCCCTGAACCACGCTCCCGGCGGGGGGTTCATTTAAGTGGAGCCCACGACCGGGATCGAACCGGTGAACCTCTTCCTTACCAAGGAAGTGCTCTACCTACTGAGCTACGTGGGCCCGCAGTTGGAGCGGGAAACGGGACTCGAACCCGCAACCCTCAGCTTGGAAGGCTGATGCTCTGGCCCATTGAGCTATTCCCGCCGTTCCTTGGGAAAATGGTGGAGAGGGGAGGATTCGAACCTCCGAAGGCTGCGCCGGCAGATTTACAGTCTGCTCCCTTTGGCCACTCGGGAACCTCTCCCGGACTGAAAAACTTATGCTGCCTCCCTGGAGCTGGCGATGGGACTCGAACCCGCAACCTGCTGATTACAAATCAGCCGCTCTACCATTGAGCTACGCCAGCCTCTGCGCCCATTTCCTCAGGCCAGAACTGCCCAGATTATAACTTTAAAAATTTACAAGAATTCAGAACAATTGTCAATAATTTTATGGAAAATTTCTCATGGGCCGAACCACGGGGTAGGGAAAAATCTGGGTCGTCATAATTTTTTCCAGAAGAAAGCCCGGATGGACATCTCATTTGATGGACATTTCATTTAAGGTATTCTTTTTTAATTTTATATGAAAAAGACCCACACCCGTCAAGATTTCCGACAGGTTCTCTCTCGCCTCGGCAGGCCCTTGGGCCGATTTTTTCTCTTGTCCCAACTCCCTCCCCTGCCTTTAAAGTCCGGCTAGGCCGTCAGCCGGGGAGGTCTCAAATAACCCGGGACCCCCTTGAGACTTACCCCTGGCGTTTGACAGAACGTCATTTTGATGCCATATTCTCGGCATAAGTATTCCGCCAATGGCAATGGCTATTAAGCTAATTACCCCAGAGCCTAAAGGGTTTTATGGCCGGAAGCTGAAGGCGGAAGGCTAACTGCCCAGAGCTAAAGGAGCACCTTATGGACCCGGCCCGCGCCCATCTCTTGCGGCAGCTCCCCAAGGTGGATGACCTGCTGCGCCACCCGAGCCTTGGCCCCGCGCTGGCTTCGCTGCCCCGGACCCTGGCGGTGGCCGTGATCCGGGATACGTTGGCGGCTGAGCGCCACCGCCTCAGCACCTGTCCGGGGCTTAAGCTGCCCGCCCAACTGGATGAGGAAGCCCTGTTCCAGGCCCTCATTCAGGCCCTGGAAACCGCCTCCCGGCCATCCCTGCGCCGGGTGATCAATGCCACCGGGGTGGTCATTCACACCAATCTGGGGCGCTCCCCCTTGGCCGCGGCCGCGCTGAGGCAAATCCAGGAGGTGGCGGCCCACTACTCTAACCTGGAATATGACCTGGCCCGGGGGGAGCGGGGCTCCCGCCATGAGCACCTGGAAGGGTTGCTCCAGGAACTCACCGGGGCCGAGGCGGCGTTGGTGGTCAACAATAATGCCGCGGCCGTGATGTTGGCTCTCAACACCTTGGCCAAAGGTCGGGAGGTAATCATCTCCCGGGGCCAGTTGGTGGAGATTGGCGGCTCCTTCCGTTTGCCGGAAATCATGGCGGTAAGCGGCGCCATTCTCAAGGAGGTGGGCACCACTAACAAGACCTATGTTCATGACTACGAAAGGGCCATCACTTCGGAGACCGCGGCCCTCCTCAAAGTCCATCACAGCAACTTCCGGATCCTGGGTTTCACCCAGGAGGTGGCCCTGCCGGAGTTGGTGGCCTTGGGTAAGAGCTACGGCCTTTGGGTGCTGGAAGACCTGGGCAGCGGCTGCCTCATCGATTTATCCCGCTATGGCCTGGAGAAGGAGCCCACGGTCCAGGAAACCTTGAAGGCCGGCGCGGATCTGGTGCTCTTTAGCGGCGACAAGCTTTTGGGCGGCCCCCAGGCGGGATTGGCCCTGGGCACTCGAGAGGTGGTGGCTCGCTTGCGGCAGCACCCTCTCACCCGGGCCCTGCGTCCGGACAAGTTGACCCTGGCCGCGCTGGAGGCCACTTTGCGCCTTTATCTGGAGGAGCCCCAGGCCGTGATGGCGCTCCCCACTCTCCGCCTGCTAACCCGGCCGGTTAAGGAGCTGGAGCGCCAGGCCCGAGCCCTGGCCCGCACCATTAGACGGCGGTGGGGGCCCCAAGTTAGGGTGGAGGTCAAAGTTAGCGAAGGCCGGGTGGGAGGGGGAGCTTTGCCCGAAACCGCCCTCCCCAGCCGGGCCTTAGCCCTGTCTCTGCCCCCCTTAGCCCCCCATCAGTTGGAAGAGCGCCTGCGCCAGGCCCAGCCACCCATAGTCGCCCGGGTGGAGCATGACTCCCTGCTCTTGGATCTGCGCACTATCCTGCCGGAAGACCATCCTGCTTTGCTGGCGGCCCTGGAGGGGGTAGTAAGGGAAATCCAGGCCAAAAGCTAGAGGCTGGAGTATCCCCGGGGAGCCCGGCCATTGCAGCCCTCGGCGGCAAGAAAAAAGGATTGCAAAAAAGAGGGGAAGGGCCAGGGGTCCTAGATCCCTGTTCCTTCCCCTTTGACCTGAGGCATGGTTTTCCCCCCCGGCCGTGCAGGGGGAGTAGCATCAAGCCGAGGGAGAACCACTTATTTCCTGTTAATGTCCGGATGGAGGGCCACCCATGAGAGTGGGCCACCAACCACCACTGCTTAAAAATTAGCTTTTGAGGTTACCCCACCAGGATCCTGTCCTCCTGGTCACCCCCGGAAACCGCTTTCCCGCCGGGTTTTCCCCCAGTTGGTAAGTGTCCCCTAAAGGCGCCTGCTGGCACGATGCCTAGTGCATTAAGTGGGTCTGGGACAGGCTTCCCGGTAATACCTTGCCACCCCTGGCCGTGATTCAGCCACCGGCCTGGCGCCAGGTATCCGGCCACCTTCCCTTAGCCCGCTGGTTAAAAGGACAGTTTTCGCCCCTTGGGGGCCAGCGTGGGCGATTTTTATTCGCTTATTTTACTAAATCTTTTAGTTGCTTACCGGGTTTAAACTTTACTACCCGGGTGGCAGGGATTTTAATGGGCGTGCCAGTCTGGGGGTTACGCCCTTCCCGCGCCTTACGCTGCGCCACCGCAAAGGTGCCGAAACCCGCTAAAGCCAACCGGCCTTTGCCCTTCAGGGTTTGGGACACAATCCGAATTAAGCTGTTAATAGCCTTTTCCGCATCAACCTTCCTGATTTGGGCCTCTCCCGCAACTTGCGCAATGAGTTCTGCTTTGGTCATAATCTTCTCTCCATTTCTCCTGGTTTACGGTTAACTGGTTATTCCCCTAAAACCTTGGAAAACGGTACCCCTTTGGCCTACCTATCCCCCCTTCAGCATATATTATATTTGTCACCCCTCTGGAGACCAACCCGGGGCCCATCCCTGAGCCAGAACCCATCCGGGGTTACAGTTTCCCCTTGATAGCATAAAATCGCCGCAGATGACAATAAAAAATATTGGAAATTTACTTGGCTCTATTTGATTTTTGTCAACCTGTTATCACCCCTCCCTGGCAAAATTCGGAAAATATTTGTAACTCCATGTTATTCCAAATTTTTCCCAATCCCCAGGCCTCTGGAGGAGGATTCCGACACTGTCCTTATGTCATTTAATGAATTATATTATTTTATATTAATCTTTATTTTATTAAGTGATTATAAACGATCTTCCAAAATTACAAGGTAATAAGCTTCTAGGTTTTTGCTTTCCACCCATTTAGGGATATTAGCGGGAGCCGCCTCCGGCTAACTTAAGCGGGTTAGGAGGGGGGACTGGGGGGAGGGCAGGGAGGGGCGGTTAGCGAACCGCCCCTACGCTCCTGGCCCTCCCCCCACATTACTCATCACTTTTCCCCCAACAGGTCGGCCAGGGCCTGGTTGATGGTGGGGAATTGGAAGGTAAACCCCGCGTCCAGCAATTTCTGCGGCAAGACCTTCTGGCCTTCCAGGACCGTGTCGGCGAATTCTCCCAGGATCAGGCGCAGCATGAACGCGGGCGCCGGCATGAAGCTGGGTCGGTGCAAGGCCCGGCCCAGGGCCTGAGCCAGTTCCCGGTTGCGCACGGGATTAGGCGAGGTGAGGTTCACCGGGCCGGAGATTTCCGGGTGCTCCTGGATAAAGAGGAAGGCTCGGGCGTGATCCCCCTGGTGGATCCAGGAAAACCACTGGTTGCCGGAGCCCACCGGGCCGCCCAGGAACCTCTTGAACATGGGAACCATCTGACCCAGGGCCCCGCCGCCTTTCCCCAAGACAATGCCGAAGCGGGTGAGCACCACCCGGACCCCCAGCTCTTGAGCCTTTAAGGCTTCGGTTTCCCAGTCCTGGGCCAGCCCGGCCAGGAAATCTGAGCCGGCGCCGGAATCCTCGGTGAGGGTCTCCTCTCCCCGGGGCCCATAATAACCTATGGCCGAGGTGCTGCAGAAGAGTTGACGCCGGTCCCCCGCGGCCAGGGCCTTGGTCAGATTTTGGGTGGTGAGGATGCGGCTGTCATAGACCGCCTGTTTAATTGTTTTGGTCCAGCGGGTGAAGATGGAAGCTCCCGCCAGGTTGATAATCCAGTCGTGTTCCGGCACTGCGGCCATCCAGGGCCCTTCCTCAGTAGGATTCCCCGTCAGATAGCTGATCCCGGCAGGGGTGGGAGCCGCGGGCCTCTCACTCCGGGTGAGGATGGTGACCTCATGGCCCTTTTGGGCCAACTCCCGGGAAAGATAGGTGCCCACGAATCCCGAGCCGCCGGTCAGGAAAATTTTCATGAGGTTCGCCTCGCTGGTTGGGGGCTGGTGTCGTGTTTCGCAAGTTGTTGCCAAAGTAATCATCCAAGGCTGGTGGGGCAACGGGCGGGGGTTTTAAGGGCAGGGGACCTTGGTGATGAAGCTATTAAGACGGAAAAAATGAGGTCACGATCATCAGAAGGGTTAAAGCAATCATTACCGCTACCGTTGCCCAGGAAATAATGTTGTAAGTCCGGGAGTTGGCGTAGTCGCCCATCAGGTCGCGATTATTGATAAGGATCAGCATGAAGATGAGGACGAAGGGCAGCATTACGCCGTTGACCACCTGGGACCAGAACATCACCTTGATGAGAGAAATTTCGGGAAAGAGGATGAAGCCGGCGCCGACGATGATCAGGATGGTGTATAGCCAGTAGAACGCCGGGGCCTCCTCCCAGGACTTATCGATGCCCGCCTCGATGCCGAAGGCCTCGCAGAGGAAATAAGCGGTGGACAGGGGCAGAATGGAAGCCGAAAAAAGAGAGGCATTCAAGAGGCCAATGGCAAAGAGGAAGGAGGCCCACTTCCCGGCCAGGGGGGCCAAAGCCAGGGCGGCGTCCTTGGCGGACTCGACTTTGATGCCGTGTACGTGCAGCGTGGCGGCACAGCAGATGACAATAAAGACGGCCACCAGGTTGACCATGAAGCTGCCCACCATGACATCGTATTTCGTATAGGTGTAGTCCTTCACGGTGATGCCTTTTTCCACCACCGCCGCCTGGATGTAGAACTGCATCCAGGGAGCGATGGTGGTGCCGATGACGCCGATGAGAATCACCAGATAGGAGCTGTCGAAAGAAAAGCTGGGCAGCACCAGCTGCCTGGACACCTCCCCCCACTGGGGGTGGGCCAGGAAGCCGGAAAAGATGTAGCAGATATAAATGAGGCAGGCGGCCAGGAAGACCCTTTCCACCACTTTGTAAGACCACCGGAGCACCAGCCACCAGATGAACAGGGCCGCCAGGGGCAAGGAAATGTATTTGCTCACCCCGAACAGTTCCATGCTGGCCGCCACCCCGGCAAACTCGCTCATGATGTTGCCCAGGTTTCCCAGGAGCAGGCCCACCATGGCATAAAAAGTAATCCTGGCGCCGAAGCGCTCCCGGATCAGGTCAGCCAGGCCCTTGCCGGTGACCGCGCCCATGCGGGTGCACATCTCCTGGATGACCACCAGGGCCACGATCATGGGGATGAAGACCCAGAGGATTTTATAACCGAGAGTGGCCCCGGCCACGGAATACGTGGTAATGCCGCCGGCGTCATTGTCCACGTTGG
Organism: uncultured delta proteobacterium; assembly: GCA_963739295.1. Lineage (GTDB taxonomy): Bacteria > Desulfobacterota > Desulfobaccia > Desulfobaccales > 0-14-0-80-60-11 > CAVTZS01. The sequence continues at coordinate 283,463 of CAVTZS010000004.1, forward strand.
AGGTGATGATGCCAGGCCCCATAATCGCCAGGAAGAGGAAGAGTCGACGGAAAATTGGGGATTTCAATCACCACCTCACTTCATGGCGCGTTTGCTGACAAAGAAATTGGCGAAGGTCTCCAGGCTGCTGCGGTCCGGTATGAGTATCTCCAGGACATCGTCCACGGTGATGATCCCCAGCATTTTCTCGTCTTCAGCCAACACCGGGACAGCCAGGAGGCTGTATTTGTTCAGCAGTTCGGCGACCTTTTCATGAGGATCTTGGGGATGGACAGAGATGATGCGAGTCTGCATGAGATCCTGCAATTTGGCTTGTGGTTCAGCCATCAGGAGTTCCCGCAGGGAAACTACTCCTGTCAGGGTCTGATCATCTCCGATAAGGTAGAGGTAGTAAATCGTTTCCGCTTCCCGGGCCAGCCGGCGAAGTTGCGAGATGGCTTCTTCCGCGGTGATTTCTGGAGAGAGGCCGATGTATTCGGTGGTCATTAAAGCCCCGGCGGTGTCTTCTTCATAATCCATCAATTCCCGCACTTCCTGGGCTTCTTCAGGTTCCATCAGGCTCAGCAGTTCATCGGACTTCTCTTCTGACAGCTCTCCCAGGAGGTCCGCGGCTTCATCCGGCGGCATCTCTTCCAAGATGGTGGAGGCCTGGCGGCTATCCATGTGCTCCAGGATTTCGATCTGGGTATCCAACTCCATTTCGGCAAAGACTTCCGCGGCGGTCTCCACGTCCAGGTCTTCGATGAAGTCGGTTCTTTTCTTGTAGTCCAGGTCTTCAATAAGATCCGCCAGGTCGGCCGGGTGGAGCTGGTCGAGCTGGGAGCGGTCGCCCAGGAGTTTCAGGTCCGCGGTCTTTTCTTCCAGGTGCTGGATAAATTGCCACCAGACAAAGTGATTTTCTCTCTTGGTAAATAAGAATTCCACTCCCAGCCTGCGGGCCAGGCCGCGCAGGCCGATGTCCACCGCCACGAGGACAATGTATCTGCGGGTTCCGCTTTGGAGCCAGAAAAGTTTGATATCATTGACCCGGACGACTTTTGACCCTTTCAGGTCAATGATCTGTTTATCCATCAGCCATTTGCCCATGTAGATCTCGTCCGGGTGCAGCTGGATCAGATCGTCCTTGTTAAGCTTCCCCTTAAGTTGGATACGATCGAGAGTTATGGTCTCCACTTGATCAACGGGGATGTGGTTCTGAAGATGTTTGGCAAATTTGATCCCCGTGACTCTCGGAGTCTCTCCTTCCCAACGAATCGCTAAATCGCGCAGGCGGCCCACCAGGCGGTCTTCGTCGTCATAGATACGAGCCCCCTTGATTTCGCTGAAGAAGAATTCTCCCAAGACCTGGACTTTCTCCATTCCTGATACCTCGCTGCCCCTCTAAGAACAGATATGACTACCCTTGATTACCCGAAGGGCTGGAAAAACCGCAACTCCTAATCGTGTGTGCTTTAAATTTTTAATTTACTCCAGTATTTCCAAAAGACAAGCTCAGTTTTCCGGGAAAGCTTTTCTTCCTCCAGGAGTGCCGTCGGGGTTCCCGGAGCTTGCCTTTTTAACAATTCACGCGGGTCCAGGGGCGAGGAAGGGAACTTAACAGCCGCTAGCAGACAGGGCGCGGGGGAAGGGAGGAAAAGGGTGGGAGATAGGCTCAGGGGTAAGACGCCAAAGACTCTACCCCAAGGCAGGCTTACTCCAGGCGAGGCGCCGGGGCTGAATCCACCGCCATCCCCCGAATGACTCGGGAGGAGATGCGGGGTTCTTTGGTTTTAGATGATCGGACCTCGATGATCTTGGGCTTGCGACGGGGCGATTCTTTAGAAGATTTTCCCTGAACCCCATCCTGTTTGGACATCTTCCGCCCCGGACTTGAGCCTTTGACCTGGGGGCCAGAGATTTTCCCCATCGGGTACTGGCCCAGATAGCTGCCCATGACATTATTCACGAAGACCTGGGTTTCCAGGTAGGGCGGGATGGAACCATATCGGGCTACACTCTCCGGGCCGGCATTATAAGCGGCCACTGCCAACGGGACGTTATTGCCGAAACGATCCAGGCAGAGGCGCAGGTAACCCACCCCTCCGGCGATGTTCTGCTCGGGATCGAAGGGATTTCTTACCCCCATGAGATCTGCGGTGCCGGGCATGAGCTGCATCAGACCCTGGGCCCCTTTGGGGGAGATGGCGCCGGGGTTAAAGGCGGACTCATGGCGAATCACCGCCCGCACTAAAAAGGGGTCCACCCCATAGGCGGCGGCATATTTGGTGATCATGCCCTCAAGCTGGGGGTTGCTCCAGACTCTCCAGGGAATGGAAATGGGCCTAAAAGATACCTGGGGGAAGACCCTGGTCTTGTTATTAAAAATAAAGACTTGAACTTCCTGCCCCAAGAGTTCGTAGAGGGTATCTTTGGAGGTGGCGGTCTTACGCGCATCGTTGCTGTCCAGAACCAGGGAACTGCCGTCGGGGCCCACCCGGGGGGAGGCCGCCGAGGCCGGTTCCCCCAGGGCCAGGCCAAGGAGGACCGCCAGGATAGATATAATTACCCTCATAACCGTTCTATTAAGAAAACGCGAGAGTTTTGTCAAGTTATTAATTTTAAGCAACTTTAACTCTGTTGCCTGAGGCCTGGAAAAAAGCTAAAAGTGTTAAGGCAGGATGGGCAAATGGCATAACTCATTATAGTATTTGCAAGATAATTTGAATCTGCGGCAAAATGATGCTATGTCTCATGCTTAATGAGACTTTGGCGCTCCTTTATAATGGGCAAACCGGAGACTGCAAAAATTTATCCTTGCCGGCCCACCTAATTACGAAATGCTTCACCTGGGGCTTATTTAGCCGCTAGTGCTGGTTTATAACCTTTAACCGCTTCGATTTATCGGGTTTGCTGGCTCCTGTGACCCAACTGCTCTGGGGGTAACTCCAGCCACCTGGGACTCGAAGCAGAGCCTGAGAACTTGGCAACGGAAAACCCCGACTCCAGAAGCGAGAACCCGGCGCGGCGGTCCCGGCCGCTGGCCCGGCCCCTAATCCCGGTTACCCTGGCCCTAATGGCAGGTATTGCCAGCGCCTCCTGGGGCGTGGGCCTTCCGGGGAAGTGGCTGCTGGGGGCCTTAATTGCCTTCTGGGCCGCCATGGCACTGGCCTGGTGGATTAAGCGTCCGGTAAGGCTTTTGCCCCTGGCCTTCTTCTGGCTTCTCGGGGTGGCCTTCCATCAGCAGTTCTCCCTTCCTTTTTTTCCTTCCCAGCATCTGGCTCATCTACCCCAGCAACAGGACCTCACGCTTTTAGGGCATCTGGAACGCCCCAGCAAGTTAGGGGTGGAGCAGGTCCAGTTGTTTGTAAAAGTCCGGGCCTGGCGCAGCCCGGAAGGCTGGCGCACCGCCACCGGCAAACTCCTGGTGCGCACCCCGCCTCTGGAGCCGCCTCCGGTGGGGACTGACCTGGTGGTGCGCGGGCGTCTCCGGCCCCCCGGGGTTTTAAAAAATCCCGGAACCTTTGACCGGGCCCGGTATCTGGCCGCGGACGGAATCTTCGAGGAGCTCAGGCTGAGGGAGAGGGAGGACCTGGTGTGGTTGGCTTCTCCGGGGGCCACTCCCCTGGGGGAGCGCATCCGGGGCGGCATCCGGCGGCTCCTTAAAGACACGGACCCGGTCTCCCGGGCCATTTATCTGGCCATGCTTCTGGGTGACCAGGGGGAGATTACCCCGGTGATGCGCCAGGCCTTCAGCCGCACCGGCACCAGCCATCTCCTGGTGATCAACGGCCTCCACCTGAGCCTGGTGGCCGCCATCACCTATTTTCTCAGCTTTTGGGCCCTGAGGCGTTTTCCCTGGCTGCTTTTGAGAATCAACGTGATGAAGGTCGCCACCCTGCTGGCCGCAGGGCCGGTGGTGGCTTATGCCTGGGTGGCCGGCGGTTCCCCCTCCACCCAACGGGCCGAGGTCATGGTCCTGGCCTATCTGCTGCTGGTCTTTTTGGGCCGGCCCCGGGAGGTCTGGAGCGCCCTGGCCCTGGCGGCGCTGGTCATCCTCTGCCTCACCCCGCTGCGGCTCTTTGCCATTTCTTTCCAGCTCTCGTTTGTGGCGGTGGCTGCGATTATCTATCTGGTGCCCCGCTGGTTAAAAGGCGTATCTGCGGCCGCGGCTTTCGGGGACCAGTCGCCGCCGTGGTGGACGCGTCTTTCGTTCCGGCTGAAAGAATGGACCGCGGTGTCGGTGGCCGCCACCCTGGCCACCGCGCCTCTGGTGGCGGCCTATTTCCAGGTGGTCTCGCTTTTGGGGGTGGTGGTCAACCTGGTGGCCATTCCCCTGGTGCTGGTCTTGGCCCTGCCTTTGGGGGAGGTCGCGCTTTGGGCCCAGGCCTGTTCCCTTACCCCCCTGGCCCAGGGGCTTCTGGCCCTGGGGCGGCTGCCCTTATGGTTGGGGTATGAGGCTATTTCCCTGGGCGCCCGGCTTCCGGGGAGCGCCATTATCCTGTCCACCCCCACCTGGCTGCAAATTGCCGCCTACTATCTGTTGCTGGTCCTGGTCTTTTATCCCCGCCGCAGTTATCTCACCTGGACCGGGGCGGCGCTGGCCGGGGTGATTTTGTTGGGCTCGGTGGCCGGGCCCCTGGTTCGCACCCCCCAGGTCCTGGAGATTACCTGTTTGGATAGCTACGGCGGCCTGGCGGGGGTGGTAGTCAGTCCGGAAGATCGACGCCTGGTGTTCTCGGCCCCGGGCCACTCCTGGCCCGGGCGGCATTCCGGCAGCCTGGGGTCCCTGCCGGGATATTGCCACTGGCGTCAGTTCCGCCGCCTGGATCAGGTGGCGGCGCTGGTCCTGAGCCAGGACAATGCTCCGGAACTGCTGACCCTGGAGCGACAATTCGCTGTGGGGCAAATCTGGTATGGACGCCGGGGACCGGAAGGGCCGGCCTACTGGGAACTATGGAATATCTTGGGGGATCGGGGCCGGCCACTGCGCTCGTTGGAGCGCGGCCGATACCCCTCCAACCTGGGGGCCGCAACCTTAAAATTTCCCCAGTTAGGACCAGAAAAGGGTATAGCCTTACAACTCACTTATCAAGGCCGCGAAGTGCTGCTGCTACCACCCTTGAGGCGGCTGGAGGCGGAAGACCTGGCCCTGGCCCCCAGGTCTCAACTGGAGGTTTTGGTCATCCCCGTGGAACTGGCCTACTCCCAGAGCTGTGACTCCATTTTGGCCCGCCTCCGCCCGCAAAAGCTGGTGATTTACGGCGGCCCCGGTCGTCTCTCCCAGGCCGCCGGCCAGCTTGCGGCAATTCCTGGCTATTTCACCCGGGATGGCGCGGTGAGCGTCTACCTTTCTCCCGCGGGAGCCTTGGTCCGGCAATGGCGCCCCTGAGAGGATTGCGGGGAAGATAAATTGTGGGGGCGAGGGCCAGGGACGTGGGGGCGGGACGCGCACCGCCCCTACCTGCCCTCCCCCAAACCCCCTCTCCACCCGCAGGGGCCGGCCGGTGGAAACCAACCCAGGGCTGGCCTCCGATCCGATATAAAAAATCCCGCCGGTTGGCTAGCGTCAGGTCCTGTATGTATTTTTAAAAAGAATAACAACTCCCCCTCCCCTGGTGGGAGGGGGTTAGGGGGAAGGGGGGCATTATTAACTTACTAGTCTTAATGATAATTTCACCCCCACCCCAGCCCTCCCCCATCAAGGGGGAGGGAAAAATAACCTGCTCCAGGATAAGGAAACTTTTGGTAGGTATTTCTGGGACGCAACATTAGACTGGCTTTGAAGAAATTTAGGAGAAAAAAAGGGGCTGCAGGCCTCAAGCTTTAGGCCCAGGCCTTAGCCCCCGGAAAGTTTTTACAGGCACGGAGATTGGGTCAACTCTTGCGGGAGGTCTTGCTGATGAAGGTGCTCATTTGCTGCTTGATGTCGTCCGAGTTGCATTTGGGGCAGGTAACCTTGGCGGTTTCACGCTCATGAATGCTCATGACGCGGGCTGAACTCCTCCCCACATTTGCCGCAGCGGAATTCATAGGTCGGCATCGTCCCCTCCTTTAAGGTCCAGGTGAAACGCGGTCAAATGTATTATAACCAACCCCTGGGAAGCTTGCAATAGTAAGGAAAACAGGGAGTAGAGAATAGCCCGGGGAGCCGGGGATACAGTCCTGACTGCCCCGGTCCTCTTTTGCGGGTTGCGAGGGGGTGTGGGTGAGGGCCTGTAGCACAGGCGTCTCGCCTGTGCTCAGGCCCCTGGCCCTTCTCCACCCACACCACCACCATTTAAGATAATAGAGCCACGGAGCGGGCCAGGCTTCGGGCCACCAGGAGATTTAAGAAGTCATCCGCCCGGCGCCGCCTGGGAGTCTCCAGGATGGCGGCGGCCCCGGGGAGCCAGGGGTGGGCGAGGAACTGTTGCAGGCCTGCCAGGCCGATGGTCCCCCGGCCCAGGTGCCAGTGGCGGTCCCGCCTGGAGCCCAGGGCTACCTTGGAGTCGTTGAGATGGAGCATTTTCACCTGACCCAATCCTGGCCCTTGGGCAATTTCTGAAAGCAGCCGGGTCCCCCCCTGGGCGGTGCCCAGGTCATAGCCGGCGGCGTAGGCATGGGCCGTATCCAGACAAATTCCCAGCGGCACTCCGCTGAGAGCCATGATCCGGGCAAGTTGCGCCGGATGCCAGCCCAGTTCCTGCCCCTGCCCCGCGGTATTTTCCAGAAGCACCAGGGGTGGGGAGCCCACCCGAGAAACGGCCTCGGCCAAGGCCTGGGCCACCCGCTGGAAACTGGCCTCCTCCAACGGTCCGTGGCCCGGGTGGATGACCAGATAATCGGCTTCCAGATCCGCGGCCAGCGCCAACTCCAGGAATAAGCGCTCCTGGGAGCGCCGATATAACAGAGGGTCCGTGGCCGCCAAGTTGGGCAAATAGCTGAGATGCACCACCAAAGGGTCCAGGCCGGACTGCCGCCGGGCCGTTCTAAATTGCCGGATCTCCTGGGGGGCCACCGGACGCCACTTCCAGGAGCGTGGGTTCTGGACGAAGATCTGGAGGGCCTGACAGCCCAGGAGTCGCGCCTCCATTAGGGATCGCCTCAGGGCGCCGGCTATGGACAGGTGAAATCCCAAGCGCATGTTAGGGTCCGGGGAAAGGTTAAATTAAGGAAAAAGGCCACTAGGCAAAATGGCGATTTTTATCTCCTGCCCTTCTCCTTCTGCCCCCCTTTGGTTAGGGGTGAAACTTTGTCAATTTTCTGATATATCGCCAAGTAATGGCAACTTCACGGACACTGCGACCCCGGCTTCTGGAAGGCTACGTGGCCCGGGAATTTCTAAAACTACTGGGTTTGAGTCTGACCACCTTTATTTCTCTGTTCATCATCGTCGATTTTTTTGAGAAAATCGACCGCCTGGTGCGGGCCCAACTGGGAGCGGGAGACCTCCTTAAATATCTCCTTTTCAAGGTGCCTTTCGCCGTGGGGCAGGTGCTTCCCGCGGCAGTGCTGCTGGGGATCATGCTGACTTTCGGTCTCATGACCAGGCGTCATGAAACCATGGCTATGAAAACCTCAGGCCTTAATATTCTGCACATGGCCTGGCCGGTATTGTTAATATCCAGCGGGGTCGTCATCCTCATGTTGGCCTTGAACCTGTACTTAATTCCCTGGAGCCAGGGAAGGCTAAGTCTCTTCTGGGAGACCCAGGTGGAGAAAAAGCCGCCTCCCAGTGTGCACAATTTGGAGCACTTTTGGTACAAAGGCGACCAGGCCATCTATAATATTCTGTTATTCCGGAAAGATATCCAGACCCTGGAAGGAGTAAAGATTTATTTTTTCGATAGTCAGTTCCGACTGGTCCAGATTGTGGCTGCGGCTCGGGCCCAGTGGCAGGGAACCTACTGGCGCTTTTATCAGGGGGTGATCCAGACTTTCGACGAGGGGGTGAAAACCGGGGAGATATTTAAGGAACGGGATATCGTGCTCACGGAAAAGCCCAAGGACTTTGCCGACCTGGAAAAGAAGGTTACCGAGATGGATCTTACGGAACTATATCGCTATGTGCAGCGTCTGGAACGGGATGGCTATAAATCCGCCCCCTATCGGGTAGATCTGGGGAGCCGCTTTTCCCTGGCGCTGACCCCCCTGATCCTGACGATCTTAGGCATGGCGCTGTCCTTAAGACATGAGCAGACCCATATTACGGCCATGGTGGCTGCCGGTTTAGCCTTGATGTTCGTATACTGGCTCTTTTTCGGCTTTTGCGTGTCTTTCGGTCAGGCCGGACGCTGGCCTGCTGCCCTGGCCATCTCCTTGCCCCACCTCATCTTTGGGTTGTTGGCCCTGGGCCTGCTGCGCCAGGTCACTCGATAACCACAGCCCCCGAAGCCATAAATCTTGGGAAATCAGGGGACCCAAATTACTCCTGGTCACTCTTTTTCGAGAATTTTCTTTCCCCGCCTATCCCCCCTTTCGGCGCACCTCCATTGGCCCTATTATCAATAGGGGATTGGGGGAGGGGTGTAGGGAGGGGGTAAGGGTCTGCGACCCTTAGCCCCCCCTACCCTCTTCATCATTTTCTCTTAGCTACCAGGATACTGTGGTCCGGGGTGCCTTGGATCTGCTCCGGGGAGGTCAGCCCGGCTTCCTCCATCCATTTGGCCACTTCCCGGGCGTAGTAGGACCTGCCCCCGGGGGTGACGGCCAGCATGTGCACCGAGAACATGGCGGCCCCGGTGGGGGAGCAGCCGTCGTCATGGAGGAAAAAGTCCTGAATGGCCAGGGTGCCGCCGGGGCCGAGGGCCTGCACCGTTTTGTGGAGGATCAGGTGGCATTGCTCCTCGGTGTGGCTGTGGAGGATGGCGGAGATCCAGATGAAGTCATAGCCGGAGCCGATGTCATCCTTGAGAAAATTTCCCGCCAGGGTGTCAATTCTCTCATTCAAGCCGTGGCGGACGATATTCTCCTGGGCGATCTTGAGAGGCAGGGGGAGATCAAAGACCGTGGCCTTTAGGCTAGGGTTGGCCTGGGCAAAGGTAATGGCATAAGTGGCGGGGCCGCCCCCCAGGTCCAGGAGATGGCGCACCTGGGTGAGGTCCAGTTTGGCCGCCACCTGGGGAGCCACGTCCCGGGCCAGGGCGTCCATGCCTAAGATAAAGGCCCTGACCTCGGCTTCGTCCCGCTCCGGGGCGGCTTCCACCCACTTCTGAGGGTCGACCTCGGGGGGATGTCCCAGGACGATAGTCTCACCCAGGTTGGCCCAGCCCCTCCAGCAGTGGTGAATGTGCTTGATAATGGCCCCCCGATATTCCTCCTTGGTGCTCACCAGGTACCGGGAGGCCAGTTCCCCGTTGCGGTAGCGGTTCCCTTGCTTGTCCAGCACCCCCAGGGCGGTCAGGGCATTGAGGAAAATCCCGGTGGCCCGGGGGTTGCTCTTCACCGCCAAGGCAATTTCTGAGGCGCTTTTTCCTTCCTCCAGGAAATCGAACAACCCCAGGTCCACGGCCACCATCAGGACCTTGGCGGACTGAAAGCCCCGGGCCATGGACATTAATTTTTGAAAGTCGTTCTCGGGAGAATTGCCCATTGATTCGTACTCCCTATGATTTCGGCACATTTCTCACATCAGAGATCATTCCTGGGCTGGCGCCTTCCCTTCGGGGTGGTCAAAGCGCCTGATCCACCGGTAGACCGTCTCCCGGTAGTAACCCAGCAACACCACCAGTACCAGGCAGAGTCCCAGGATGATGGCGGTGCTGTAATAATCTCCCTCATAGACCTTGGCCCCCTGCAGGGTCAGCAGCAGGGTCCCGGGTAGGCGCCCCACCGTACATATAATAAGGAATAACTTTATGGGCATGCGGCTCAAACCCAGGACAAAGCAGAGATAGTCCTTGGGAAAGCCGGGAAAGACAAAGAGGATAAAGGAGATCAAGGCGCCCTGCCGCTCCATCAGAAAGTCGAATTTTCCCAGGATTTCAGCCGGAACCCAGCGGGCCACGTAATGCTCTTCCAGCCAGCGGGCGATGAGAAAGGCCAGGGCCGAGCCGATGGTCAGGCCGATGGTGGAGTAAAGAAAACCCAGGGGGACCCCGAAGAGGAAGCCGCCGATGAACCCGGTGGCCTCGCCGGGAATGGGCGCAAAGACCACCTGGAGGACCTGAAGCGTAATAAAGATCACCGGCGCCAGAGGCCCCGCGGCCTTGAGCAGGTTCTGAATATTTTCTTTATGGGCGAAATACGAGCAGTAGTCGCAAACTCGGCCCCAAAAGAGGTACCGGTAATGGTAGCCCCAAACCAGCAGAGCCGCCAGGATCACCAGGGATAAGAGGCCCCAGACCAGGAGGCGGCGCTTGACTGGAGGCACAACTACCCCCTTCACGGCCGCCGCGGGTTCGGGGGTCCTTTGGTTATCAGGGTTTTTGGATATGAGGGTCATCGAAGTATCAGTTTAGCCCTTTCCCCGCTTATTTACTATCCATAATAAGTTCATAGGGGCCTTTATGAAGCCGGGGAAGCCGGAGTCACCGGCTCTGGCTCCCCCGGCAACTTACGCGGGTTGGGAGGGGGGTGCGGGGGGAGGGCAGGGACCTCAGGTCCCTGGCCCTCACCCCGCAGCTTCTTTACCCTCCCCCACAAATCTTCTCCCCTGCCTGCTCCCCCGGCGGCCGAACTCTTCTTTGATGCGGCGCAGGACCCGGGATTTATCCCGGCACCAGGCCGGGGCCAGGAGCTCCTCAGGATGCGGGTCGCCGGTGAGGCGGTGGATCACCATCTTTGGAGGCAAAAGTTCAATGAAGTCCACCACCCGGGAGATATATTCATCTTCGCTCAGGCACTGGTATTGACCTTGCTCATAAAGCTTAGCCAGTCCCGAACCCTGAATCACGTAGAGCAAATGGATTTTTACCCCCTGAAGGGGCAACTTAGCCAGATAAGTGGCGGTGGCCGCCATCTCTTGGGGCCCTTCCCCGGGCAGCCCCAAGATTACGTGAGCGATGACCTCCAGGCCCCGGGAAGCGGCCCGAGTTACGGCCTGGGTGAAGCAGTCGACGTCATGGCCCCGGTTCAATCTCTTAAGGGTGGCGTCATGGGCCGATTGCAGCCCCAACTCCAGCCACACCAGGCAGATGCGGGCATAGCTGCAAAGCAAGTCCAGGACCTCTTCCTCCAGGCAATCGGGGCGGGTGCCGACACTCAGGCCCACCACCTGGGGGAAGGCCAAGGCCTCCTGATAAAGGGAGCGGAGACGCGTAAGGGGTGCATAGGTGTTGGAGAAGCTCTGAAAATAGGCGATGACCCGGCGCGCCCCATAACGGCGGTTGAGGCGGGAAATACCCTCCTGAAGCTGTTCGCTGATGCTCAGTCCTGCCACCCAGGCCCCGGTACCGGAACCCCGGGCATTACAGTAAAGGCAGCCTCCCACCCCCACCCGGCCGTCCCGGTTGGGACAGGTGAAGCCCGCGTCCAGGGTGATCTTCTGGACCCGCTCGCCAAAACGCTGACGCAGGTGGGTGTTGAGGTCCAGGTAGGGCAGGCCGGCCATCAGGCCAGATCCCCCCAGGCGTATTGAACCAGGGTCAGGGCCGCCATCACCGCGGTCTCCACCTTGAGGCGCCGGGGGCCCAGGCTCACCACCTGGAAGCCCGCGGCTTGAGCCTGGGCTACCTCCCCTGGGGTAAAGCCCCCTTCCGGGCCGATGAGGACCCGGACCCTATCGGATCGGCTGGGGGCCAGGCAGGACCTCAGCCCTCCGCCCCGTTCTTCCTCCCAGAAGAGCAGTTTGACTTCCTCCGGAGCTATCAGGACTGCGGCAAATTCCTGGGGCAGCTCGATCCCGGGCAGATGGGACCTCTGGCAGGATTTCAGGCTCTCCCGGGCCAGCCGCTGCCAGCGGGAGCGGCGGCGCAGGGCCCGCTCCGGGGTTAATCTTTCGGAGCGTTCCGACACAAAAGGAAGGATCTGCCTCACCCCCATCTCGGTGGCCTGGCGGATCACCTCGTCCAGGACATCACCTTTGGCCAACCCGATCCCCAGAGTCAAGCTCAAGGGCGACTCCCCCCAGGGGGAGAGTTCCTTAACGAGCTTGAGCGTGGCCTGGCCGCTTTCCAGGGCTTGCACCACCGCCTCCCAGGTGCGGCCCTGACCATCGCATACGGCTACCCGGTCTCCCACTCCCAGGCGTACGACCCGGGAGAGATGATGGGCCTCTTCCGGCTCCAATAACACCACCTCTCCCTCCACCCGGCCGGGCGACACATAAAACCGTCTTAACGCCTCAGGAGATGATTTGCTCATGGTGATATTCAATGGTGGGCGCTGAGAGCCGCCAGCCTTTACCCCCCTAGACCTCGACCCCTATCCTTCAGGCTATTATTCCCTGATAAGCTCCGGGCGGTCTTGAAGCTCCTTCTCCAAGGCCTCCACCCGTTTTTCCAGGGCCGCCAGGTCCGCGGCCCGGGCCAATTTCATTTCGGCCAGGGACTTTTTGACCAACTCCCTGACTTTATCGAATAAAGCCTGTTGGGCCTCTTGGGCCTTAGCCATTATCTGCTCCACCGCCTGGGGGCTTTCTTGCTGATTCAGTTCCCCGCGTTTTACCATCTCTTCCACCAGGGCCTCGACCTTCTCTGTGGTAAAATCCAGGAGCCCCAAGCCAAAAAACCAGGTCTTCCGCAAAAAATCTTTCATGTCTCCATTCCTCTGTTAAGGGCGACCACGCCGGGGTGGGACGGTACCCGCCGGTCCCGGGCGCCACCGTTAAAAGGTCAGGGGCGGCGCAAGATCAAAGCCCCCCAGTCATCTTCGCTCAAAAAACCGGCCTCTCTAAGGCCGCAATTAAGAAACCGCTCCTTAAGCACTGGCAGGTCCTCTTCCAGGAACCCGGAGATGATCAGGGCGCCGCCGCTAAACAAGCGGCCGGTCAGGGTCTCGGCCAATTGTAGCAGGTCCGGGGCCGTAAGATTGGCCAGGATCAGGGGGAATTGCTGCCTCAGGGAGGCCAGCGAAGTGGCCTCCACCAGGACCCGATCCTCCAGGGCGTTGAGGTGAACATTCTCCCTGGCCGCGGCCACGGCCTCGGGATCCACATCGATGGCCAACACCCCGGCCCCCAGCCGGGCGGCGGCCAGGGCCAGAATCCCGGTGCCGGTGCCCACATCCAGGACCTGCCAGGTGCCTTCCCCCAGGGGCAAATTCTCTCCCCACACTTCCTCCAGGGCTTTAAGGCATAGCAAGGTGGTGGGATGGCGGCCAGTCCCGAAGGCCATGCCGGGATAGATAGTGATTACCAGCTCCTCCGGGCCAGGGGCGTACTCTTCCCAGGGAGGGCGAACCACCAGGCGGGAGGTCACTTTCTGGGCTCTAAAATGCGCCTTCCAGGCCTCGGCCCAATCCTCTGTGGCCACCTGCCGCATCTCCAGGCCCAGGGGGTAGAGGCCGTAACTGCCCAGACGCCGCAAGTATTCCTGCAACTCCGCCTGGTGCCAGGAGCCGAACTCGTCGGGCCGGAAATAGGACCGGATCATCACCCCACCCTCAGGCGCGCTCTCTTCTTCGATGATTACGCCCCGGCCGCTGAACTCGGTGAGAAAACAGGCCGCCTCTTCCTGCATCCGCTCCGGCGCCAGCAAGCGGACTTCAATCCATTCCCGGGTCATTATTCTCCGTTAGATAAGGTTTGATATTAGTCAGCTCCCCGCAAGGCCGCTCTTCACTCAGATCGGGCTTGCCTACCAACTCATGGGCGCCATCGAAGCACCAGCCCGCGGCCCATCCCTCATCAAGGCACCTTTGGATTACTCGACTAGCCTCCTCCCAACAGGTGCCCTCATAGAGGCACCCATAATTACCCCAGTGGACCCGATATTGGTAGATGTCCTTGACCAAGGGAGTTTCCACCCAGACGAACGTAGTAATAAATCCCATAGCTAAATCTTCCGGACTCAGGCGTCGCCAGCGCTAAGATAACCATGGGGCGCATCATTTTCCAGGGAGACGACTCGCATTGATTTTTCCAGAATTGAAACCTCTGAAAAAATACTCAATTCCAGGAATTTTTGAGGAGGCGGCCAGGGACGGCCGCCCTACCGTCTTGATTTTTCCGGTGGGGCGGGCCTCCGTGCCCGCCGCTTTTGCCCTCAGCTGCAATTTTGCAGAGGTCTCGATTTCTCTCGGCGGAGGCTGGGAGGCTCAAGATTCGAGCCTGCGGTTCCCAGTCGCGTCCTTTATGCCATATTTTATCAGGTTTTTCATTAATCTGGAGATATAACTGCCCCCCTTGACCCCGCTAAATTGAGAACTGCCAGGAGGCGGTCAAAAGCCGCGGCTCCCCGTGGCCCCCAAAAACCTAAGCCCGGCATTCATGCGGAGCTATTTCCCCACGCCCAGGGGGCCGTCCCCCTTGGCCAGATAAAGGGCTGGCAAGTCCGGGACGGGAGACCTTGTGGCAGAGCCCAAAAATACTTATAATGATATCATCCTGTTTGACCTCGTCTCCTTAATTCCTCTTATTTGCAAGGTGGCGGTCACCGACTTTCAGCGGTAATTTTACCCGGTAGAGGATTCGCCGTGGAAGAAACGCTGCAGGCCCAGCATTTGACCAAGCGCTTTCTGCTGCGCCGCGGCTGGCGGGACCTGCTGCACCGGGACTCCCCCACCTGGTTAACGGTGGTGGAGGGCGTCAGCTTAACTATAAGGCGGGGCGAAATCTTTGGCTTGCTGGGCCTTAATGGGGCGGGCAAAACTACCCTGGTCCGTATGCTTTGCGGCCTGCTGCCCCCCAGCGAGGGAGACGCCACCGTGCTGGGCCTGGATTTGCTCCGCCAGACCAGGCTGGTGCGGGCCACGGTGGGCCTTTGTTCCGGCGAGGACCGCAGCTTCTACTGGCGACTTACGGCGCGGCAGAATCTGGCATTTTTTGCCGAGCTATACGGGCTGGGGTCTGAGGAACGTCGGCGCCGCGTGCCGGAATTGCTCGATCTCTTTGGCTTGACCAACGAGGCTGACCGGCCGGTGAGCCAGTTTTCCACCGGTATGCGCCAGAAACTATCTCTGGCCCGGGCCTTGCTGCACCGCCCCCGACTGCTTTTCTTAGACGAGCCTACCCGGGGTTTGGATCTGCAAGCCGCGGAAAGCTTACTGGCCATCATCAAGGATCAACTAACGGCAAAAGAAGGCATAACGGTCTTTTTAACTACTCACCAACTTAACGAGGCCCAGCAGCTCTGCCACCGGGTAGGCATCTTGCATCACGGCCGCTTGCAGGCCGTGGGAGAGCCTGAGGCCCTGGCCCAACAATTGGGCTGGCAAAAACATTATCGGATCCATGTTCAGGGGCTCACTCCTGCCGAGCTGGAGAGCCTGCAGCAGCAGTCGCCCGCGGTCATCTCCAAGCAGGTAGACGGGACCAGCATTGTGGCTTTTAACTCGGACGAGACCTTCACCCTGGATGACATGCTTAGGCGACTCCAGGCCCTGAATGCCCATATCTCGGACATTGAGTATGCCCCGCCCTCCCTGGCTAATGTGGTGCGACAGTTGGTATCCTAACCAAGCCGTCGAATAGGTGCTGCATAACGGCGGTTGACCGTGGCATAAGAGACCATGCGAACCCTCTGGGCCTTTTTTAAACGGGACCTGGCCATCGAGCTCAGCTACCGTTTTGCCTTTCTCTTGCAAGTAGGCCACGTGCTCATTGGGGTAATTTTCTTCGCTTTCTTAAGCCGCCTGGTGGGTGACAGTCCCAATCCGTATTTGCTTCCCTATGGCAGCACCTACCTGTCTTTTGTCTTTCTGGGGCTGGCTTTTAACAGCTTTATGTTCAATGGTCTAACCTGCTTTGGAGACCACCTGCGCGAGGCCCAGCTGGCCGGAACCCTGGAAGCGGTGATGATGACGCCGGTCTCCCTGCCGGTCTTTGTGATCTCTTCTGGCCTGTGGGGCCATTTCCAAACTTCCTTCCGGGCTCTGGCTTATATTGCTGCCGGGGTGCTGATGGGCATGAACTTGAGGGACGCTAATGTGCCAGGAGCAATAGTGCTGTTCCTCCTGGGCATAATAGCCTTCGATGCCCTGGGGATAATTGGGGCGGCGGTGGTGATGCTAACCAAGCGGGGACTTCCCATCCTGGGGGTTTTCAGCACGGCTTCGGCCCTGCTGAGCGGCGTCTTTTTCCCCGTGGAACTACTGCCCGGCCAGGTGCAATGGCTGGCGGCCCTGATCCCCAGCACTTACGCCCTGGAGGGGTTGCGGCTGGCGCTGTTGCGGGGAGTGGCGATGCCAGCCTTATGGCCCCAATTGGTACCTTTAGTATTGTTCGATTTACTCATGGTGCCTCTGGCTTTGTGCATCTTTTATCTTTCAGCCCAGCGGGCCATGGTTAGCGGTAGCCTGGTCCATTATTAACCGACGACGGGCCACCCGGCCAGGCCCCGAAGACCCGGGTGGCCCGGCTCATTTAGCGCCCCAAGCCTGGAGCCCGGCTGTTTCACCAGCGGCTGTCCGAATATGGCTAGAACTCACTTCTCTAGAGCCCGAACCGTAAGCGAAACCGTGTTTGGCTGGCTAAGGAACGTCCAGGCGGGCGAGTTGGCTGAACAGGGGGCCGGTTGGGGTAAGGAGCAGTGGGAGGCGGCCCGTTTCGCCCTGCAAGTGCACGGCCTCGCGCCTCTGCTTTATCATACTCTTCGCCCTAACTTGGCCTGGAGCGAACTTTCACCGTTCCTAAAGATTTATCTGGCAGAGCAATACCAGCTCAACCAACAGCGGGTCACCATCCTGGTAGCAGAGCTTGAGGCCATCCTCAAGTCAGCCCACCAGGCGGGAATTGCCCTACTGCCGCTCAAAGGCGCGGTGCTGGTGACCCACTACTATGAGGACCCGGCCTTGCGGCCCATGGCTGATCTGGATTTTTTAATCCAGCCGGCGGACCAGGGGCGCTTGGCCTCGCTACTTGGAGAATTGGGCTATCGCCAGATCCTTAGCCCGCCGCGTCATCAGCGCTATATCCTGGCCCGCCGCAGCCTTCGGGTCGCTTCCACCCAGGGCGAGCATACTGAGAACCCGTATTTGCTGGAGGTGCACACTGAAGTGCAGGAAGAATTTCAGGGCAGCAGCTATCGCCTCACCGAGGACCTGTGGGCGGCCAGCGAGCCCGCGCCCTGGGGGGCAGCCCCGGGTTGGCTAGTGAAGCCCTGGGCCTTGCTCCAGCACCTGTTGATTCATGCCAGCCGGGACCTTATGGACCGGCGGGCCCGCCTTATTCAGTTATATGATTTGTCCCTGGTTACGCCGCATCTGAATGGCGCTGATTGGGAAAGACTGCGCCAAGGGGCAGAGCGGCGGGGTGAAGAGCGCTGGCTCTATGCTCCGTTAAGATTAATGGAACGCTACCTGGGGAACCTGGCCCCCCGCGAGGTCATGGCGACTCTGGCCCAGGGGACGCCAGCCCGCCTGCGTCCCTTTCTCGAACACGTGGACCTGTATACGCTCTCCTACTTAAATCCATTTCCCAAATCTCTTATAAGTTCCCTCATTTGGCACCGGCCCGACTACGAACTACTGGTGGCGTTGCGTCATCTCCTTTTGCCCGCCCCTCAAGATCCCCGCATCACATCTCAGCACTGCCACCCCCTTAAGGCTTATCTGGCCTATGGCTGGCTTAAGATACGCGGGAATCTGGTTTCTTGGCTGGGTCTCCCTCAGAATTGCCGGACCCGGTTTCTACCTGATGATCATCCGTGATTCGTTATGCATATTGTCTTGTTGAATTACTCCTATGATGCCGACTACCGCTCCGTTGAGGAGGTATTAGACCGCCATAGCAGCCTGAGGGACTGGGCCGGCAGTCTTTTGGCCGCCGGGGCGGAGCAGGTCTCTGTCATCCAACGTTTCCGACTAAATGCTCAGGTGCGGCGAGATGGCGTAAAGTACATATTTTGTGCAGACCCCGGCAGTCCCTTTCCCAAGCCCTGGACTTTCCTCCCGGGACTGCACCGGACTGTAGCCACCTTGGAGCCCGATCTCGTACATGTAAATGGGCTGATCTTTCCGATGCAGACCTGGCTGCTCAGAAAGACCTTGCCTCGCCCCGGGGTCATCGTACTTCAGGACCACGCCAATGTACCTCCCCAGTGGACGGGCCGGGACAATTTCCCTCCGGGAGGCTTTCCCACTCTGGCAGCTTTTCTGTGGCGGGTTCTGCAGCGGCCCGGGCTAAGAGCGGCCGATGGCTTCTTGTTTGCCGCTGCCGCCCAAGCCCAGCCTCTGCGCCGATTGGGCTTGATCCGGCCCCATCAGCCGGTCTATGAAGTTATGGAAGCCAGTACCCACTTCCGGCCGTTGCCTAAAGCAGTGGCTCGAACCCAGAGCGGCCTGCCAGGAAAGCCAGCTCTGCTCTGGGTGGGACGCCTCAATTATAATAAAGATCCGTTAACCGTACTGGCCGGTTTTGAAAAAGCGTTCCCAGCTCTTCCCGAGGCGCATCTGACCATGATTTACGCCGGCGAGGAGTTACTCCCCCAGGTGAAGTCGCGCCTGGCTGCCTCGCCCGCCCTGGCCACCCGGGTCCATTTAGGGGGGATAAAACCCCACCCAGAAATGGCCACCTGGTATAGCGCCGCGGACCTCTTTGTTCTGGGCAGCCATTGGGAAGGGAGCGGTTATGCGCTGATTGAGGCGCTGGCCTGCGGCCTGGTGCCGGTGGTTACCGATATCCCTTCCTTCCGGGTGTTAACCGCCGAGGGTAAATTCGGCGCCCTATTCTCGCCCGGAGATGCCGCCGGATTGGCCCAGGCCCTGGTCGAGCTGGGGCAGCGTGACTTAGAGGCGCTGCGCCCCGCCATCCTGGAGCATTTTGAGGGCCATTTTAGCTGGCCCGCCCTTGGCCGCCGCGCCCTGGCGGCCTACCAGGAGATAAGAAGGGAACGCTTGCAGCGTTTGGCATAGCAAGAGTAACTTGGGTGCGGTCTATTCCAACATTTTGATAAGATATCTTAAGAGAAATGAAAATTGCCCTGATCGTCCCGGGAGGAGTGGACCCTAGCGGCCGCGTCCGAGTCATTCCCGTGCTGCTCTCCCTGATCCAGCGTCTGGCCCGGCGGCACCAGGTACTGGTGGCGCCGCTGAGCCAGGAGCCGGAGCCGGTGAGCTATCAGTTATGGGGAGCGCGCATCGTCAGTCTGGGGCGGGTGCCTGGCAGGCTGCCGGCAGTCGCCTTTCTCCAGCGCTGGCGGCGGCTGCTGGCAGCCTTCAACGCTTGGGGCGACAAGCCGGATATCATCCATGCCCTCTGGCTGGGGGGAACCAGTACCTTGGCCTTACTAACCGGGCGCTGGCTTAAGGTTCCGGTGGTGGTCTCCGTGGGCGGGGGCGAACTGGTGCGTTTACCCCAGATCGGCTACGGGGGCCTGAGCGGACCGTTAGGTCGCTTACATGCCCGCCTGGCCCTTAATGGGGCCCAAGCAGTGACCGCGGGCAGCCGCTACACCCTGGCGCGGGTGGCCAAGCGGCGGCCGGAGGCTCATTGGCTGCCTCTGGGAGCTGAAGCGCAGCCCTTGCGAGGACCGGTGGCCCGCCCGCCGGGTCCGCCCTGGCGCTTGCTCCACGTGGCCAGTATCAATCGGGTCAAAGACCAGGCCACGCTCCTTCGGGCCTTGCGCCTGGTGGTGGACAGATATTGCCCCAACCCCGCCTGTTACGGAAACCTGCAGCTGGATTGGGTGGGGGAGGATACCTTAAACGGCGCCATGCAGCAACTTACTAAAGACCTGGGTTTAGGCGGGTTTGTCAGATTCCACGGCTTTAAGCCGGTGGATGAGATCTATCCCCTTTATCGCCAGGCCCATCTGTACCTGCAATCCTCGCTCCATGAAAGCCAGGGCGTGGCCGTGTGCGAGGCTGCGGCCGCGGGGGTCCCCACCGTGGGCACCGCCGTGGGGTTGGTGGCCGAACTGGCACCCACCGCCGCCTGGGCCGTCCCGGTGGGGGACTGCCAGGGCCTGGCTGAAGGCATCCTTACCCTGCTGGGTGACCAGACGCGGCTGGAACAATTGGGAAAGGCGGCCCAAGCCTGGGCCCAGAAGTATGACGCGCAGTGGACCGCCACAGCCTTTGAGGCGATTTATGCCTCCCTCTTTCATACGCCCTAGCTTTTCAAGAATCATGGAATCAACCAACCAAAATCCTCTTATCCTGCTCTACAACCCCAAGGTGGCCAAACCCGGCTATCAACGCCTGCCCCTCTCGCTGCTCCAATTGGGCACCAAACTGGAAGGGCGCTTTCCTTACGCTATCGTGGATGGCAACCTAGACCAGGAGCGCGACCGGGCTACGGAAATCATTGCTGGCGTAAAGCGCCAGGGGGTGCGCTATCTGGGCGTAACCATCATGCCCGGCCCGCAACTTCAGCAGGCAGTTCCGGATATCAAGCGGATCAAGGCGGCTTGTCCCTACCTGAAAATCATGGTGGGCGGGTACTTCCCTTCGCTTCATCCCCTCACCTGTGCTGATAATCCCGCGGTAGATTATGTGGTGGTGGGAGCCGGAGAGGATACTTTGCCAGAATTGCTGGAGGCCCTGGAAGCAGGCCGGGACCCAGTTGACGTGGCCGGATTGGCTTTTATGGGACCTCAAGGCCGGGTGATTCAAACTCCGAAACGTCTGCCTTGCCATCCCGGCAGCCTGCCCCGGTTTCCTTACCACCAGGTGCCGGTGGAACGCTACATTGTCAAAACCTTCCTGGGGAATCGCACTCTCAGCCACCACAGCAGCTATGGCTGTCCCTTTCACTGCAACTTCTGCGCGGTGGCCAAACTGGCGGAGGGCAGGTGGCTGGCGGAGGACGCCACCCGACTGGGCGAGTTGGCCCAATACCTGGTCCAAAAGTGGCAGATTGACGCCCTGGAGTTTCACGATAATGACTTCTTCATCAGCGAAACGCGGGTGGTGGCCTTTGGTGAAGAACTGCGGCGACGGGGTCTAAAACTCAACTGGTGGGGGCTGGGCCGCATAGATACCATGCTCGATTTCAGCCGCCAGACCTGGGAGTTGCTTACGGCCTGCGGCCTGAAAATGGTCTTCATGGGCGCGGAAAGCGGGGATGAGCGAACTCTCCAGCAAATGAACAAAGGGGGCACGCTGGCTCCTGCCAAGACGCTAAAGATGGCCGCCCTGATGCGGCAATACCAAATAATACCGGAATTTAGTTTTATGGTGGGCAACCCCACTGACTCCCGCGCCGATATCATCCGCTGCCTGGAATTCATCCGCCAGGTCAAGGAAATCAACCCCGAAGCTGAGATCATTCTCTATCGCTACGATCCGGTCCCGGTGGAGGGGGAGATGTGGCAGGGAGCCCTGACCCACGGTTTTACGTTTCCCCAGACCCTGGAGGAGTGGGCTGATCCCTTCTGGGTTCAGATCCAGCGGCGCCGCCGCGCGGAGGTCCCCTGGTTTAGCAAGATGAATCAGCAACTGGTCCGGGACTTCGAGACGGTGCTCAACGCCTATTATCCCACCAGCACTGATTTACGCCTGCACCGCGGCCCCGGGCGCTGGCTTTTGCGAGCCTTAAGCGGCTGGCGCTATAGGCGGCGCTTTTACCGCTATCCCCTGGAACTGCGGGCCTTACAAGCCCTCATGCGCTACCAGCGTCCGGAAACCTCGGGCTTTTGAAGAATAAGATAATAAAATAAATCATGAATTAATCGTTGCTTCACTTAAAGAACTATGATAGGTTGCGTGAAATCTTGATTTTAAATTCACCAATCATTAATGGCCCTCATACTTTAACACGATTGATTCGTTTCGTTTCTTATCTCTTTGAGGCTGGGGATGTTCATGAATAAGATTCTTGCATATGCCATGGCTGGGGTATTCATGGGAACAGTCCTTATGGGAACGGCAGGAGCGGCAAGTAGTGAATATGATAAAGGTAAGGCCCTTTATTTTAATAAATGTCAGATTTGCCATGGATCGCATGGCGACGGAAATGGCCCGGCAGGCGTCTCCCTGACCCCCCAGCCACGAAATTTTACTGACCCTAATTTCTGGAAAGGTAATGTGGAGGAAAAGATTACTATTACGGTAACGAACGGCTTTGGACCGATGCCTGCTTTTAAATTAAAACCTGAGGATATCAAGGCCATTTTTTATTACATATCTCATACTTTTAAGAAATAATGGAGAAACCAAGTAAACTATCTAGCATTATTGATTTAAACTAACTGGTGCTGTTCTTTTCACCAGTAACCGCCAGCGTTTTCCAAAGGAGGAGGGGATGATGCTTGGAGAGCGACTGAAAAGAACCTTGGTGGCTCTGGGGGTGGTGGGGATGGGGCTGTTTCTCTCCTGGAGCCAGGCCCAGGCCGTGCCGAGTTTCCATCGTCAGACCAACATGGCCTGCACCGCCTGTCATACCGTCTTTCCGGAACTGACTCCCCTGGGGCGCATCTTCAAGCTGACCGGCTATACCTTTAGTAAAGATAGCGAACCTTATCAGTTGCTGCCCCCTCCCTTGACCGCCGAGGCGCAGATATCCTTTACTAATACTGAATCCATCCTGCCTAAAAACGCTACCTTTCTTGGCATCAGGGCCAATGACAATGTAAACTTCCCGCAGTTATTGAACTTTTATTATGCCGGGCAAGTTCTTTACAAATTGGGGGCCTTTATCCAGGCCAGTTATGTTGACCTGAACCGGCATTTTATTCTATCGAAAGCCGACGCCCGCATTGCCAATACCTTCAACATCCTGGGTAAAGATCTAATTTTGGGCCTCACCTACAACAACTACCCTGCCGTGCAGGATGTGTGGAATACCACCCCGGTCTTCAGTTTCCCTTATCTCCGCTCATTTGTCGCGCCTTCTCCGGCAATAACCCAGATAGAGGGGGCTTTAGCCACCCAGGTCGGAGGCCTGGGCGCCTACTTCTTGTGGAATAACTTGATTTATGGGGAAGTGACCTGCTACCGCACTGCGGCTAATGGTTTTACGCAACCCTTGAGCGCCGGGGTCGTGACCACCACCTTTGTGGACGACGTGGTCCCCTACTGGCGCCTGGTGGTGCAACATGTGCAACAGCGGCACTCCTTTTCCCTGGGAACCTATGGCATGGTGGCCAACCGCTTCATCGGCAGAAATACCCGGGGGCCAACTGACCAGTTTGCCGACTTCGGCTTCGATACCCAGTACCAATATATCACCCCCAAACATCTCTTTTCGGCCCAGGTTAATTGGATTTACGAGGTTCAGAATTTAGGCGGCAGTTTTTCCCTAGGCCGGGCTGCCTACCGGGATGAATTTTTATCCTCCTTTAAAGCCAACCTCAATTACCATTACCGGAGCAAACTGGGTACGGTGGGTGGAATCGTGGGGGTTTTTGTCCTCAATGGTTCCTCTGACCCACGTCTCAGCGGGCCTGGCCCGGTCTATGGGAGCCGTTTGAACAGACCTAATTCCGATGGCTTTATTATCCAGGCAGACTATCTGCCTTTGGACCGGGTGAAGATTGCGGTGCAGTATATAATCTACGATAAATTCAATGGGGCCCGGGACAACTATGACGGATTTCGCCGGAGCGCCTCTGACAACAATACCCTCTATATATTTGCGCGACTACTTATTTGACCGGCGTGGCCCTGATAAACCTTGGCCACTTATCCTTTCAGTCAGGCCCCAGGCCCTGGCAGAGGCATGCTTCTTTTCCTGGTGCCTGCCATCCAGGGATGGGCAATTTTGTCCCCTTCGGGGACGAACCTTGCGGGCATACTGAGAAAAATCGTTTTCCGTAGCCGGGTCCGACTAGTTGCGGTTATAATTCTTATCAGTTGCCGACTTTCGGCGTGACGGGCCCCTTACCAGACAGCCCCAGCCAGGCCCTAAATTTTTCCGGCCAGCAAATTTCTAGCGAGCCAGATCAAAGAGCTTTCGGTAAATCGCCTGCATTTGCACACCTTAGATCAAAACCGTTGACCCCCCCCCGGGCCTGTACATTTTTTTGTTCAGGAAAACTGAATTTGCTCTTATAATTAAAAATAGTTGGGAGCGAGAGCCCCCACTCTTGTAATAGTAAAGATTCATCCTTAATATCTAAAATATCTGGCAAACTGGCCATACGGAACTGAAGGCTCGGGTGGTGATGGTTTCCTTTCTCCCAGCTCAAGATCCCCTGGGGCACACTGCCGTCTTGAACCAGCAGGCGCATTTCCCCTTGCTGGGATGGCCGCTAGTGGTGCGGAGTAATAGCCCGGCGGTAATAGAAGCGGCCTGGGCTTCCTTCGGACATTGGCGCGAGTTGAGAGATGAGTTTATCGAGCCCCTTAAGCCGCTGGAGGTGTCCATAGTGGTACAGGGGGCCGACTCCGCCATCACCCCGCCGCCGCCGTTCATTTACCGGGTGTACGGCGATTGCCTCCTGGCGGCCAGCGGCTCCAATCTCCTCACCGCCCAGAGGGACCGAGGAGTGGCGTTGGCCTTTGTGACTTCGGAGTTAGTGGCGGAAGAGGCCCTTTTCCGCCACTGTGTATTGGAATGCCTGGCTCTGGCCTTGGCCAGCTGGCATGACCGTACGCCGGTCCACGCGGCCGCGCTGCTCCGGAAAGGCCGGGCGGTGTTGCTTCTGGGGGAAAGCCTGACCGGCAAGTCAACCCTCGGCTATGCCTGCCTGCGGGAGGGGTTCCAGCTCTTGGCCGAGGATATAGTCTACGTCAGTACCAGGGGGGGCCTGAGACTGTGGGGAAATTCACGGCAGATCCACTTGTGGCCCGAGGCGCAAACTCTCTTCCCGGAACTATCGGGTCTCCCTGCTAAAAATCTGGCTAACGGCAAGTTCAAGCTGGTGGTTAAGCTGGCCTTCCCAGGTAACGGCGGTCCCCAGCCTCATGCCGGTCCCACCTTGGTGTGCTGGTTGCACCGACATCTTGACCAGGAAAGTGCCGTGGAGCCCATTGACCCTCAAGTGCTGATCAAAGCCCTGGGTGAGAGGGTGGACCCGGGATTTGACCTGGATGCGCGTATGCCCGAAGTCGTGGCCTCCTTGGCCCAGGGAGGCGCTTATCGCCTGACCAATGGCCGCGACCTGCAAGGTACCGTGGCCTTGCTCAAGAGACTAACCGACTAGAGAGAAGCCAGTCGCCCACATTCTTAGCTGGCTTGAGATCAGAGGGCTAAGGAAGGCCGCGAGGTCGACCTATGATAGATATCCTGCTCGCCCACGCCAATTTTCTGAAGCACGACCCCAAGCAGGTCAAAAAGATGCGGCCCTACCCGCCCCTGGCGACTTTGTATGCCGCATCCTACCTCCGGCAGGCAGGCTACTCGGTGGCCCTCTTTGATGCCATGTTTGCCGAGGGCGAAGCCGATTTCGACCTGGCCCTGGCGCAACATCAACCCCGCTTTGTGGCCCTTTACGAGGACTCCTTTAACTTCCTGAGCAAAATGTGCTTGAGCCGCAACCGGGAGGCCTCCTGCCGCCTGGGGGAAATGGCGCGTCGGGCCGGCGCCACCGTCATAGCCTATGGTCCGGATGTGAGTTGTCGCCCGGAAATTTATTTTCAGCATGGAATTCAATATGCCCTGATGGGGGAGGGGGAGGGTACCTTACGTGAATTGCTGGATAGTCTAAGTGCCCGCCGGGTGCGGCCTCTCCGGGACATTCCTGGATTGGCGGTTCCCACTGACGGGAGTAGCGGCGGTATTTATCGAACCTCGTGGCGCCCCCCGGAGTTAGACTTGGATAAATTCCCCCTTCCCGCCTGGGATCTGGTGGATATTCCCCGCTACCGCCAGGCCTGGCGGCAGGCCCATAGTTACTTTAGCTTGAACCTGGCCAGCAGCCGTGGCTGCCCCTTTCATTGTAACTGGTGCGCCAAGCCCATCTTAGGCCCCTACTATGCGGCGCGCTCGCCTGCCCAGGTGGCCGAAGAAATGGCCTGGCTCAAGCATACCCTGGGTCCCGAGCACCTTTGGTTTACCGATGATATCTTTGGGCTGAGACCGGAATGGGTGGTTGAATTCCAACGGGAGGTTGCCGCTCGAGAGGCCTCGATTCCCTTTACGATTCAATCCCGGGCGGACTTGATCACCGAACAGACGGTGAGAAGCCTATCCCGGGCTGGCTGTGTGGAGGTGTGGCTGGGCGCGGAGAGCGGCAGCCAGAAAATTTTGGATGCCATGGAAAAGGGCATCACCACCCGCCAGATCGTTAAGGCTCGAGAACTGCTTAAAGCCTCCGGGATCAAGGCCTCCTTTTTCATCATGTTCGGTTATCCCGGCGAAACCTTCGAGGACATTATGGCCACGGTGCAAATGGTGAGGGATACCATGCCGGACAACATCGGCGTGAGCGTGTGCTACCCCTTGCCCGGCACCAAATTCTATGAAAGGGTGAAAGAACAACTCGGCCCCCAAACCAACTGGCTGGACAGCAACGATCTGGCCATGATGTTTAAGGGCACCTATCAGTCTCCCTTTTACCGTAGATTACATCAGGTGCTGCACCGGGACCTGGAGGTGCGCCAGCATCTGGCCGCTTCCCTGGGGGGCCCCAACGCCGCCCTATTATCCGATTTGCATGGCTTAACTGCTGATTGGCTGGAGTTATGGCAACTTGAGAGCCAATCCCAGAACCTCTCTCCCACCTGGACTCCCCTCCCCGTGGAATTGGGCTATGTTTAAGGTGGCTTACCGCATTCCCCGTTTAATTATGATTCAAGGTTATATTTTTATAGGCAACTCCCTCTGATAAGCGCCACTTCCAGGTCTGCCCTACCGGACGCCGACCATGCCTGATATTCTCCTGACCCATGGCTACTTTCTGGCTGAAGACGAGAAAGAGCAGCAAATTATGAAGCCCTACCCTCCCCTGGGGCTGCTCTACCTCTCGGCTTATCTGCGGGGAGTCGGATTCCAGATAGAAATATTTGACCCCACCTTTAGCGCCAGACCAGACCTGACTGCCAGGCTGGACCAGGAGGGCGGCGGGGTCCTGGGTATTTACACCACCCTGAGCACCCGGCCCCAGGTCATCTGGATTATCTCCCAGGCCAAAAGCCGGGGCTGGGAGGTGGTGCTGGGAGGTCCGGAGAGCGCCAATTATCCCGCGGAATATCTGGCCCACGGCGCCGATGTTATCGTCACGGGCGAGGGCGAGGAGACTCTGTCCGAATTGCTGCCGGCCCTGGCCCGGCAAGGACCCCACCGCCTCCATGATCTTTACGGGCTTGCCTTTAAAGACGAAGACGGCCAGATCATCGCCACTTTGCCGCGGCCCCAGATTGCCGATCTTGACGCCCTGCCCTGGCCGGATCGGTTGCAAATCGATATGCAGCAGTACCTTGAGGCCTGGCGCCGGCACCATGGCCAAAGCAGCGTCCACCTGATTACGGCCCGGGGCTGCCCCTACCAATGCCAGTGGTGTTCCCACGCGGTCTTTGGCTACAGTCACCGCCAGCGCCACTTCAGGGACTGTGCGGCGGAAGTTCAGCAGATCTACGAGACTTACCATCCCGATCAGTTGTGGTACGCGGATGACGTCTTTACCATGAATCATCGCTGGCTTTATGCCTTCGCGGCGGAGCTAAAACGCCGGCAGCTTAAGGTCCCCTTTGAGACCATCTCCCGGGCCGACCGGATGCTTAAAGAGGAGGTAATCCGGACCCTGGCCGAGATGGGCTGCTTTCGGATCTGGTTGGGCTCGGAAAGCGGCAGCCCGCGGATCCTGGACGCCATGCGCCGGGGCATTACCCCGGAGCAGGTGCAGTGGGTGGTCCGCACCGCCCAGCGCCACGGCCTCCAGGTGGGACTCTTTTTGATGTGGGGCTATGAAGGAGAAGAGCTGGCGGATATTGAAGCCACCATCGAACACGTGAAACAGGCCAACCCGGATATCTTCTTTACCACGGTGGTTTATCCCATTAAGAATACGCCTTACTATGAACTGGTGGCGGACCGCCTCCTTTTGCCTGAGGATTGGGCCGCGGCCTCGGACCGGGATATCAAGATCAAAGGCCGCCATTCCCGGCGTTATTATAAATATGCCGATCAATGGCTGCGGAACGAAGTGGAGGCTTGCCGCCTGGAGGCGGAGGCTCAGGCCGGTGCCGCCTGGAAACGCCAGGCCGCTCAAGAGGCCCGAGCCGCGTTGCTGGCCTGCTGCGAAGAAGTGGAGGCATGAGGATTGGCTGCCCCGGTGGCCCCGGAAAATTCGCTGATAAAAAGGCTGGGGAAGGCCAGGTGCCCAGGCCCTAACCCGGCTTCGTCGCAGGCCTCACCTTTTGAGGCGGTAGCTGCCGATTATGACAGCCGCTTCACCCACAGCCTGATCGGCACCCTGATGCGGCAGGCGGTCTGGCGGCGCCTGGAGGCCTGTTTCCGTCCCGGAGAGATGGTCCTGGAATTGAACTGCGGCACCGGGGAAGACGCGGTATATCTCGGCCGGCGCGGCGTTAAGGTCCTGGCCACCGATATCTCTCCCGCTATGCTAAAGGTAGCCCGGGACAAAGTAGGAAAGGCCGGGTTGGCGGAACTGGTGAAGGTGCAGCAACTGGACCTCGCAGAACCGGGAACGGGCGGCTTGAACCTGAGAAAACTGGCCGGAGAGCCAACGTCCCAAAGGCCAGCCCGGGGATTTGACGGGGCCTTTTCCAATTTTGGCGGACTGAATTGCGTGGCTGATTTGCCGGGGGTAGCCGCGGGTCTGGCGTCCTGTTTGAGACCTGGCGCTGGCGTATTATTGTGTCTGATGGGTCCGCTGGTGCCCTGGGAATGGCTGTGGTTCCTGTGGCGGCGACAACCCTCCAAGGCCTTCCGACGTCTGTCTTCCACCCATGCCTGGTGGCGGGGCTTAAGAATTTATTATCCTTCGCTAAGGACAGCGCGCCGGTCCTTCCGCGGCCATTTCCGGCTGCGGCGGGTAAGCGCACTCGGGGTGCTTATGCCACCCCCCTTTGCCGAGTCGTGGGCCGCTAAACACCCCCAGATGCTCGCCTGCTTGAGCCGCTGGGAGCGCCGCCTGGAGACGGTGCCGCCCCTGCCCTGGCTGGCGGATCATTATCTCCTGGAGTTGGAGCGCTGGACAGAGCCAGCCGCGGAGAAACCATGACCCTTAGGCCATCAGAGCCAGGGCCCGATAAGCAGTGCTCTTCACCGCCCCCGGCGGTGGCCTCAGGGAACCCCATCACCCGCCTGCCGGTTATCGTCCTCCTGGTCCATCATCGCTGCAATTGCCGTTGTTTAATGTGCCATCTCTGGAAAGACGATAGCCACCGCGCCTTATCCTTTGCCCACGTGGCCGGTTGGCTGGCGGAATGGCGCGCCCTAAAAGTGCAACGCCTGGTGATCAGCGGGGGAGAACCTTTACTGTACCCCGCCCTGGCGCAGTTGGCCGAGCTGATCTCCGGAGCCGGATTATCTTTGACCATTCTAACCAACGGCTTGCTGTTGCATACTCAGGCGGAGCTGGTGGCCCGCTACTGCCAGGAAGTCGTAGTAAGTTTGGACGGCCCTGGGCTAATACATGACCAAATCCGCGGCGTACCCGGGGCGTTTGCCCAGCTGAAGGCCGGGCTCGCTAAAGTAAAGGCTGCGGCCCCCGGCCTGTTAATGACTGGCCGCTGCACGGTTCAGCGCCACAATTACCGTTATTTGCGTCAGACCGTGGACGCGGCCCACCACCTCGGACTGGAGCGGATCAGCTTCCTGGCCGCGGATACCTGCAGCGGCGCGTTCAGTCCAAAGGCCAGCCGGGAACCCGAACCCCTGGACCAGGTGATGCTTACCCCGGAAGATTTGCCACCCCTGGCGGCCGAAATCGAGGCTTTGGAGCGGGAATACGCGGCTGATATGGGCTCGGGTTATATCACCGAAATCCCCCTCAAGCTGCGTCTCCGGATCTTGCAGTACTTCGCCGCCTTGCTGGGCCAGGATGAGTTTTTCCCCCAGGACTGCAACGCTCCCTGGGTCTCGGCGGTGATTGAGCCCAACGGTGACGTGCGCCCTTGTTTTTTTCACCCGCCCCTGGGTAACCTCTATGAGACGGGGAGCCTGGAAGCTATTCTTAATTCACCCAGGGCCCTGGCCTGGCGGCAAAGGCTTAATCCCCGGCGACATGAGACCTGCCGCCGCTGCGTCTGCTCCCTGAACTTGCCCATGGCCTTGCAAGAATTAGCGTAGTTACGCCAGCGCCAAAAATATTGGGTACGTTCCTGTATCCACCGTTGAGGTCTTCCAGACGGATAAGAGCGGCAGGGGAAATCGGGGGTCCCTTGAAATTGCTGACAGAATCTAATTCCTCAGCTTTCCCTGCATCTTTTGCCATTCTCCATGCCACTCTCGTGGGGCCCGAGGGTTTAGCCCGTGGCCCTCTCTTTATAAACCAGGGACGTATTGTCCCAGGGCCTCCTCATGGGGTCCTGGAGCTTGACCTGCCAGATCATTTCATATTTCCAGGATTGATTAACACTCATGATCACCTCCATCTTAATAATATTCCGCCCTTGACCCTGGACGTAAAATTTGCCAATAGTTATGCCTGGATAGCTGCCTTTCAAAACTATTTGGATAACCCTGAAGTCGCCCAGGCATGTGCGGTGCCGAAGATTCTGCGCCTCTGGCAGGGGGCCCTTAAAAACCTGCTGGCCGGAACCACCGCGGTAGTACACCATGACCCATGGGAACAGGCGTTTGAAGACCACAATTTTCCAGTTCGTCTGCTGCAGCGATATGGCTGGTGCCATTCCTTGCGACTGGCGGTTGCAGATCCGACCTGCGGGGAACCACATTACGGACCCGCAGTTGCGGAGAGCTTTGGGTCCACTCCGGCAAATTATCCGTGGTTTATCCATTTAGCCGAAGGTAATGACGCCGTAGCCACCGCGGAATTAGCTCAACTGGCTTCCCTGGGCTGCTTGCAGGCTAACACGGTTCTGGTCCATGGAGTGGGTCTGACAGATGCGGATACTGACCTGACCATTGCCCGGGGTGCTAAGGTAATCTGGTGTCCAGGAAGCAATTTATCCATGCTCGGAACCACTCTTGATCCTCGGCGCCTTTTCGATGCCGGTTGCCTCGCCTTAGGTAGCGACTCCCGGCTCTCCGGAGGCTGCGATTTACTGGACGAATTGCGACTGGCTGCCTCTCATAGCGATTTAACACCCAGAGAGTTATTGCAGCTGGTTACCACGGCGGGCAGCCGGGTGATGGGTCTGCCCGAGATCGGAGGATTAAAACCGGGACAATATGCCGACATGATAATTGTGGCGGATGAGGGTTGTGACCCTTATTCCACCTTAATAGGACTCCAGCGTAAAAACATACGCGCCGTGGTGCGGGGTGGCCTGCCCGCCGTTGCTGACCTTGACTTTGCAGAATGGTTTCGATTTTGCGGAGTCAGGGCCTTGCAGGTAGAACTGGATGGTCGCCCCAAGTTGGCTGCCTCAGCCCTATTAGGGCCCCCAGGGGCTGCAGCCTTAGAGCCAGGATTAGAGGTAAGGGACATTAATTATAAATGTTAATCTTATAATATGTCTTGGGCGAGTCGATTTTGGGTCCAGTCCAAGAAAATAAAATGATGACTAACCGCAGGCCACCACCCACGCTCCTCAAACCCGCTCCAGCTTACGACCTATGGTCCTCCAGCTATCCCCCGTATGCCCACAACGCCTTGATGAAGGCCGAGGAGGGGGCGATGTTATCTCTAATGCCTGCCCACCTGGGGGGCTACCAGGTGCTGGACGCCGGCTGCGGAACCGGTCGGTATCTTATCCATGCTGCTAAACGGGGAGCTCGACGACTGGTGGGGGTGGATCTTTCGGCCGCCATGTTGACCCGGGCTGACCAGGAGTGGAGGGCTTGGCAGAGACGGGGATTGGGGGAGCCCCCTGGTTCAATTACTTTTCTACGGGCAAGTCTGGAGGCTATTCCCCTTCAAGATGACTGGGCGGATTTAACCATATGCGCCTTGACCCTGGGCCATTTTAGGGATTTATCTCGGCCCTTAACTGAATTGCGGCGAGTTACCAGGCCTGGGGGTAAATTATTATGCAGCGATTTACATCCGCTGAGTGGCGCCTTAGGCTGGCAACGAACTTTTAAGGTCGGTGAGCAAAGGTATGCCGTAGAAAATTCCCCACATTCCTTAGAGCAGTGGCAACAGACCTGCCATACCCTAAATCTGATAATAGTCGAGGTAATGGAGCCATATCTCAGTCCCGCTGATATTCCTGAGGGCGCGCAATTTGATCCTCGAATCCTGGAAGTGCCGGTGGCCTTAGTCCTGGAAATGCGTCGGGAAGATTAGCCGGCTGAATCTGTTATATTGAATCTATGAAGAAATTTAGCCGCCCCGCGGGGCGCCACAAGGTCTTGCTTTACAACCCCAAGGCCGAATTCTTCACCATGCCCCTGGGCCTGCTGGCCGTGGGCTCCCATTTGGACCCGCAACGTTATGAAGTGATCATTATAGATGGCCGCCTGGAGGCCGATCCTGTAAAGCAAATTATCGCCCATCTGGACGGCGCTCTCTGCCTGGGGGTCAGCGTCCTGACCGGACCTCCCATCCGGGACGCCCTGCGGATCTCCCGGGCCGCCAAGGACCAGCGTCCCGATCTGCCCGTGGTGTGGGGCGGCTGGCATCCCTCGCTCTTTGGCTTGGAATCATTAAGCGAGGGGAGTGTAGACCTTACGGTCCAGGGCCAGGGAGAAGAGACCTTGGCCGAGATCCTCGATGGTTTGGCGCAGGGACAATGGCCTAGGAAGGTGAAGGGCTGCGCCTGCCGCGCCCCTGACGGCAGCCGGCATTTGAATCAGCCCCGCCCTCAAGGAGACTTAAACAAATTCCGGCCCCACGATTATAGCCTCATACCAGTGGGGCGGTACTTTGAACTCAAAGGCAAGAGGCAGCTCGATTATATCTCCTCCCAGGGCTGCCCTTTCCGGTGCGCTTTTTGTGCCGAGCCCCTGGTTTCCCAGCGCCGCTGGAGCGGCCTGGAACCGGCCCGGGTGGGTCAGGAGATCCAGCGCCTCTGGGAGACCTACCGGTTTACCGATCTAAGCTTCCAGGATGAGACCTTCTTTACCCGGCCGGACCGGGTGGAAGGTATTGCCGAGGAGTTTATCCGCCGGCGACTGCCCATCACCTGGGCCACCACCCTGCGGGCCGACCAGGGCGATGGGCTGCCCGAAGCGTTTGGGCCAAATGCGCCCAGTCAGGCCTGAGAAGGGTAATTATCGGGGTGGAATCTGGCTCCCAAAAGATCATAGACCGCATCTGCAAGGACATCCGGCTGGAGCAAGTATTCAGGTGTGCCCATAGTTGCCAGCGTTTTGAGATTGCCGCGATTTTCAACTTTATTGTGGGTTTTCCCTGGGAGACGGATGCTGAACTTTCGGGCTTCGCTGGAGGTGGCCAGAAGACTTCGCCGCCTCAGTCCCCATTTCCAAACCCCATTCTTTTACTTCATACCCTATCCCGGCTCCCGTCTTATGGCAGAGGTGGCAGGCAAGGGCTTCCGCGCCCCCCGTTCCCTGGAGGAGTGGGCCGACTTCGAAACCACCAACTCCACGGGCCCCTGGGTGACGCCGGCAAAGTTCAAGCTGATTGAACGCTTAAACTTCTATCGGCAGATGGCCGTTAATCCCTCCCATATCTGGCCGCAGCCCTTGCAGCTTCTGGCCAGGTGGCGCTGCCGGCATGATTTCTACGCCCTGCCCCTGGAAAAAGTGCTGGGGCAGCGCTGGCTTCCTCCCCGGCAGCCGGAGTGATACACCGAGTAGTTCCGTCTGAGTTCAGCTACGCCCCCCTTACCTGTAAGAGATGTAATATCTCCTCCGGTAGTTCGTCCCAGTTGGCCGGGGTGACGGTAAGCAAAATTTTGTCCGGCTTTTCTTTGACTCTCTGGATGTAGCCGCCGCCCTTTTGCGCCACGGTAACCAGCAACGCCGCGGGCCCGCCCCAGAGGCGCTCCAGGGCCGCCACGAAGCGGGAAGAGAGGCACTCCATCTTGCCGATTTCGTCCACCACCATAAGGTCGATCCCCGGGGCCCACTCCAGCGCTGGCAGGCCCACCTGGTGCAGGTTCTCCAGGCTTACCCCGTATTTTCCCACCCGGTGGGGGCTTGGAAAGTCCACGTGACTGAGCCAGGCCACCTTCCCTTCCAGGGTGACGATCTCAAAACCCAGGCGGCGGCCGGCTTCCCGTACCTCCCGGGTATAGAAACCCGCGGCTCGCCCGGGAAAGCGCGCCACCACTTTCATGACCACCGTGGTTTTGCCGCACTGGGGCGGCCCGGTAAGCAGAATGCGGGGAATTTTATGCATTTGTGCAGGTTTTTGGGGGGAGGGCCAGGGACCTCAGGTCCCTGGCCCTCCCCCCAAGCCCCCCTCCCAACCCGCGTAAGTTGGATGGGGAAGTCGGGGCCTGATGCCCCGACTTCCCCATCCTAAATCTAAACTTAAGGGATTGGGGGTGGGGGTTGGGGGGAGGATTGTAAGTGGGCCTGCGGCCCTTAGCCCCCTCCCCCAAATCACTATATCTCCCTCACTCCCTTCCTTCGATCTGCCGCACTGTGGGCAGGACCCAGGGCAGCAGGGCGAAGGCCGGCCAGGCCGCCAGAAAGCTTAAAAAAAAGAAGGTGGCATAGCCGAAGTAGGCCGCCAGCCACCCCCCCAGGTAGCCGCTCAGCCTGCCCCCCAGGCCGAAGAGCATGGAGAGAAAGGCGTAGTGGGAGGCGCTGAAGCGCTTGTCGCACAGGCTCATGAGGAAGGCCATGAAGGCCGCGGAGCCCATCTGGCCGGCCAGGCTCTCCCCCAACGTGGCCAGGTAAATGGTATAGCGCCCGGTCCAGGGCAGGGCAGCCAGCCAGTACCCCAGAATCGATAAGGCCTGCAAGACCCCCAGAAGCCACAGGGCTCGGCTGATGCCCCAGCGGGCGGTAAGAACCCCTCCCAAAAATCCCCCCAGGATCGCGGGCAATTTACCCACGGTGATGGAGGCCACCCCGAACTGGGTGCCGGAAAACCCCATATCTTTCCAGAAGGGGCTCACCATGGTGCCCAGCATAGCGTCCCCGGCTTTATAGCAGAGGGTAAAGACAACAATGGCCCAGAAATGGGGCAGGCTCATCAACCCCTTAACCGACTCTTTGATTTGGGCCATCCCGCCGGTTTGGGGATTGGCCCGGACAATTTCCGGCCTGGGGAGATGAAAGGGACTGAAAGTAAGAACCGTCAGGGCCAAAGCAGCCATGATGATTCCCACCCCCAGGAAGGTGGGGCTCCAGCCCAGTAAGTCGCTCAATATCAGCACCCCGCCTCCGGAGGCGATCAAGCCCACCCGGTAGGCGCCGATGCGAACGCCGTTGGCCATCCCCAACTCATGGGTTTCCAGCAGGTCGATGGTGTAGGCGTCCACCGCCAGGTCCTGGGTGGCCGAGGCCAGGCAGAGGATCCCCACCAGGACCCAAAAGGCCGGCCCCACGGGGCTGTCAGCCAGATAGGCCAGCCCCAGCAGGCTGAGGATGATGACAACCTGGGCCGGAACCAGCCAGGCGGCCCGGGAGCCGAAACGATCCGCCAGGGGGCTCCAGAGAACCTTGAGGCTCCAGGCTAGACCCAACAGGCTGAGCAACCCGATGGTCTCCAGCGCCACGTTCTGGACCCGGAGGTAATAAGAAAGAGTGGTATAAACGAACCCGAAAGGCACCCCTTCAGCAAAATACAAGACCCCCACCACCAATAACTTCATGGGCAAAGACAACCTGACGCGGGATGCAGGGTTCGTTTCCATGGGGGGTCGATTATTTGGGGGAGGGGGCCAGGGGTCGCAGACCCACTTACAATCCTCCCCCAAACCCCCTTCCCCAACCCCTTTAGGTTCTTTTGAGGCGGGTGGAGCGGGGCTTTTAGCCCCGCTCCACCCGCCTAACTTACGCGGGTTGGGTGGGGGGTCTGGGGGGAGGGCAGGGACCTCAGGTCCCTGGCCCTCCCCCCAATCTCTCCTTGGTCAACTTCTCACCAATTTCCTGGGCTGCGGCGGCCAGGTCTGGGCTGGCTTCGTAGGGCGGCCGCCCGTCCAGGTCGGCCTGGATCGCCCTCTCGTCAAAGGGTATAAATCCCAGAATGGGAAGGTCCGGCAGGTGTTGGCGCAAAAATTCCTGGTCCGCGGGGCTGCGGATTTTATTACCCACCACCGCCGTCTTATGGAGTCCCAGGTCCTGGGCCAGTTTCTTTACCTGGAGGGCGGTCTCGATGCTGCGGCGGCCCGGTTCCACCACGATGATGAGCTTATCCACCCCCTTGGCCGTGCCCCGGCCCAGGTGTTCGATGCCGGCCTCCATGTCCATGATCACCACTTCATCCCGGAGGAGCACCAGGTGGGTCACCAGGGTGCGCAGGAGCATACTCTCGGGGCAGATGCAGCCGCTCCCCCCCTTTTTCACGCCCCCCATGACGATGAGCTTGATGCCGTTAAGCCGCCGGGAAAACTTCTCCGGGATGTCGTCCACCTTGGGGTTCATTTTGAAAAATCCCCCCATCTTCCCCGGGGTGGATTCGGTGCGTTCCGCAATCATCTCCTTCATCTGGCTTAAAGGAGTGATGTTCCCGGGGTCCGAGATGCCCAAGGCCAGGGCCAAATTTGCGTCGGGGTCCGCGTCCACGGCCAGCACCTTTTTCCCCTGGTCCGAAAAATATTTGATTAGCAGCGCAGCCAGGGTGGTCTTTCCTACCCCTCCTTTGCCACTGATGGCGATTTTCATGAGGCTGAACTCCTGATTTATCTCCTAGGGTTTTATATTTTATCCTTATAACATAAAGTTGGAGTCAGGGCATTTTTCTTGGATAGGGGCTAATATTGCGATATTTAGATAAAGCAGGTGGGCGGTCGGGTCAATCAATCTCTGGGAGCATATTAAATGGCGGTGAAAATCGAACCCTTAGAGGCGCATCGGGAAGCCAGCCTCAGGAGACTGCTGGCGGCCAATCCCTTTATCCAATTCATCGGCATCCAGGTACCGCAACTGGGCCGCGGCTATGCGAAGTTCGTCCTGCCCGTCAGGCACGAGTTGACCAACACCATCGGACTTCTGCAGGGGGGAGTGTTGGCCGCCCTGGCGGATGAGGCGGTGGCCTACGCCCTGTACAGCCTGGTCCCCGAGGGCGAAACCTTCAATACCGTGGAGATGAAGATCAATTACCTGGCCGCGGTCAAGGAAGGAGAGGTGGAGGCCCTAGCCCATATCACCAAGCGGGGCCGGACCATCTCCCTGGGCGAAGTGGAGGTGCGCCAGGGCGAGAAACTGGTGGCCAAGGGCATGTGTACCTATATCCACCTCCCCCTACGTTAGGCGGGGACGGAATGAAAGCTTGGGGGGAGGGCAGGGGCCTGAGGCCCCTGCCCTCCCCCCAAACCCCCCTCCCAACCCGCGTAAGTTGGTCGGAGAAGTCGGGGCTTTGCCCCGCCTTCTCCGACCTAACGTTAAATATAAGGGATTGGGGGTGGGGGCTTGGGGGAGGGGGTAAGGGCCTGTGGCCCTTAGCCCCCTCCCCCAACCCTCAATATTTATACCCCAAGGGCATGACCAGGAGGGGCACGTGGGCGGCGGGGAGTTTCAGGGCCTGGGAGAGGCCGCGGTCGTCGAAGGCCCCCACGATACCGGCCCCCAGCCCCATAGCCTCGGCCTGCAGGAAGAGGTTCTGCCCCACATGGCCGGACTCCATGTGGGTGTACATGATGCCCCGCTCCCCGTACCTGGCGGTACAGCGGCGGAACTCCGCGGCAATCACCACCATGATGGGCGCCTCGGCCATCCAGGTTTGGTGCAGCGAGGCCCGGGCCACCGCGCCCCGCAGGTCGTCCCTGGCGGTGGGCTCCAGGGCGTGTTCCTGGGGGTGGTAGCGATAGATGCCCGGGGCCAGGTTGGCCACGCCCCGCTCCCCCACCACCAGGTAGAGCTCCAGGGGGTAGGTGGCCCCGGCGGAGGCGGCGGTCCGGTAACCCCGGCGGTCGCTGATCCCGTCCGCACCCCAGAGAAGTTGGGATACCTGTTGCAGATCCAGGGCCCGGGAGGCAAAATGGCGCACGGTGCGCCGTTGCTTCAGGGCCTCCTCCACTGACATCGTGCCTTTATGAGCCGGGGGCGGCAGCTTGATAACTTCCCCACCCAGGCCTCCGGCTGGAGTAAAAAAGAATCCCAGCGCAACCATAAGAAGACTCCAGATGATTTTCATAAGTAAACCTTCTCTCAAATTCCTTTTAAATGAAGGTGATTGCCAGCCAACCTTGAGGTGCTGGGCCAAAGTTCCCTTTGACCTCCCTTAGCCCCATGATACCAAAAAGGGGCGGCCGGGTCAGGGGAAATCTGCGGGAGCCTGGTTTTCCGGTTTCCCCTTGACCCTATTTTCTCTAAGATTTATATTTATTTAGCCAAATTCTGTGGAATTCAAACCCAGGAGGGCAGCATGGCCTATTCCGATATAGTCATGGATCATTTTAAAAATCCCCGCAATGTCGGGGAGATCCCGGATGCCGACGGCGTGGGCGAGGTAGGCAACCCCGTCTGCGGGGATATTATGAACGTTTACATCAAAGTGGCGGACAACCGCCTGGCCGACGTCAAGTTCAAGACCTTCGGCTGCGGTGCGGCCATCGCGGTCTCCAGCATGATCACGGAAATGGCCAAAGGCAAAACCCTGGACCAAGCCATGAAGATTTCCAATAAGGACGTGGCCCAGGCCCTGGGCGGCCTGCCTCCCAACAAGCTCCATTGCTCCAACCTGGGGGCCGATGCCTTGCATTCCGCCATCAAGAATTATCTGGACCGCAAAGCCGGAAAGGTGGTCACTCCCGAGTCTGAGCGGCAGGAGCACTTAGGGCATCGGGGCGCCGAAGGATGTTACTGCCCTTATTGTGAAAAGAAAGTGGAAGAAGACTCCCCCTTCTGTATCTTTTGCGGCGCGGAAATACCGCACGAACATGAGCATTGAGACCCCTTGGTAGGGGAAAGGATGCCGCCATGGGCTTAATCTATCTGGACCATCTGTCCGCCACGCCCCTGCACCCCCGGGTGAAAGAGGCCATGATCAATTATATGGAGACCGTCTTTGGCAACCCCTCCAGCGACCATCAGGTGGGGCAGCCCGCGGCCCAGGCCCTGGAGCAGGCGCATGTCCAGGTGGCGGCCCTCATCAATGCCCAGCCCCAGGAGGTGGTCTTCACCTCGGGAGGCACTGAATCCATCAACCACGCCCTCAAAGGCCTGGCCATCGGCTTGCGGGAGAAGGGACGCCATATCATCACCTCCAACATCGAGCATAAAGCGGTCTTGAATTCGCTGAGGACCCTGCGCCTGCTGGACTATCGGGTCACTTCTCTGGATGTGGATGCCTACGGTCTGGTGGATCCCGGGGCGGTGGAGCGGGCCATCACTGGTGACACCATCCTGATCAGCATCATGTTGGCCAACAACGAGATCGGCACCATCGAGCCCATTGCCGAGATCGCCAAGATCGCCAAAAAATACAAGGTGATCCTGCACACCGACGCCGTGGCGGCCGCGGGCGTCATCCCCGTGGACGTGCAGGAATTGGGGGTGAACCTGCTGAGCCTGGCGGCCAATCAATTTTATGGCCCGCCGGGAATAGGCGCGCTCTATATCCGTAAGGGCACCCCGGTCTGGCCCTTGCTGGACGGCGGCGTCCAGGAAAACAAGCGCCGGGCTGGCACCGAAAACCTGATCGGCATTGTGGGTATGGGTGCGGCCGCGGAAATGGCCCGCCTGGAGATGCCGGAGAGGCTGCCCCGCCTTAAGGCCCTGAAAGAGCGCTTGAAGCAGGGGCTGCTGGCCCGCATTCCCGACCTCAGGATCAATGGCCACCCCACCCAGTGTCTGCCCCACCTCCTTTCCGTGTCGGTGGAGTATGTCGAGGGCGAAAGCCTGATGCTGATGCTGGATGATGAAGGTATCGTGGTCTCCACCCGCTCGGCCTGCGCTTCCGGGTCTCTTAGGGCTTCCCACGTCCTCATCGGCACTGGCCTCGATTTCGCCACCGCCCAGGGCACGCTGGTCATTACCCTGGGGAGGGACAATACCGAAGCGGACATCGACCGGGTCCTGGAGGTGATGCCCGGCATCGTCCAGACTCTCAGGGAGATGTCCCCCCTGTACAAGAAAGCGGGCCAGTGACTAGCCGCCCATTCTCAGGAGTTCCAGCCCCCTGCGGGGGGCTTTTTTATGGATGGGGGTAAATAAAGAAAGTCCTGGGGCCTTACCCCGTCCCTTCCATCAGCTCCCGGAATTGCGTTACGGCCCGAGGTATGAGCCTGCGGATAAAAACTGCCTTATCTATGGAGGTAAGTTTGACGTAGGTGTCATACTGCGGGTGTTGGGGGCTGAGGTGGGGAACCTCCCGGGCGAACGGGGTTCCCCGACGCCAGGCCTGCTGTACCAACTCGATGATGGGGGTGTCCATCCCCAGCGCGGCCTCCACCCAATTAAGGCGCCGCATGACTTCAAACCGCACCCGGTCCACCAGGGCGAAGGCGCTGTCCATAATTTTCAGTTTAATGTCGTGGTCCAGGTCATCCAGGCGAAACCGCAGGGATCCGCCCAGGCCCCGGGCCCCCATGATCAGATCGAAATAGACGTACAGGTGATCTTCTCCGGGAGTAGCCAGGTAGAGGAGGGTCTGGGGGCTCAAGTCCTTAAGCCGGGTCTCCGGGCCGAATTGCTCTTTAAATCGGGTCAGCCAGGTGCGAAAGCCCTGGTCCGCGGCCAACTTGGCCCGGAACCGCTCCAGGTCGATAATTTCAGCCATGTCGGTCCTGCCCCCGTCCATTTCCCGAGGGCTGGCTCAACATCGTCAGCCCGACGTAAATATAATGAACCCCGGAGACAATGGTAAGGCCACCCGTGGCCCAGAAAAGGCCCCACAGCACCTCCGGCGGCAGATACCAGATCTTGCCCACCAGCACCAGCAACACCGTGACGGCCTGCAAAACCGTGGTCCATTTGCCCGCCAGGGAAGGCCGGGGCACGTAGGGATAATCCCCCAGCCGCAATACCACAACCCCCACGGCCAAAGCCACATCCCGGCTGATAACCACCACCGTGAGCCAGGAAGGAATCAGGTGGGCAATGCTCAGGGTAACGAAGCTGGAGGACATCAACAGTTTGTCGGCCAGAGGATCGAGATAGCTTCCCAGAGGCGATTTCTGCCGCCAAACCCGGGCGATGAGACCGTCGGCCACGTCGCTCACGCCGGCCAAGAGAAAGACGATCAAGGCCTTTAAGTAACAGCCCTGGATTAAAAAAATAATGAATAAAGGGGTGAGGAGGATGCGAACCAGGGTGATGAGGTTGGGGATAGTGAGGCTGACTCGGGTTAGAGGCCTGGATAGCATTATTAGTTGTGAGTTTTTGCTTGTCGGTTGTCAGATAACCAGCTTACCATAAGATCTGGTGGGAAACCAATTTTTGGGGAACCGGGGCAGAGATTTTTTATCACCCTGAAAGGATATTGACCGAAGGGGCTAAAGGGCCGCATCATTTTAGCGGTTAACTGACCGCATTCAGCCATTGGCAATTCGATGTAATTAGCTGACTGCTGACAGCCGGCTGCGGTATTCTAGCCTTCCCCCCAATAATGATAATTATACAAAATATTCCCCCGGGAGGCACAACAATGCGGGCGGTGGTGCAGCGGGTCAAAAAGGCCTGGGTACAGGTGGCTGAGGAGGAAGTGGCCAGGATCGGGGTGGGCCTGCTGATCTTGGTGGGGGTAGCCGCGGATGACGGGGACGAGGATGTGGCTTACCTGGCCCAGAAGCTGGCCCACCTGCGGGTCTTCGCCGATGAGGGCCGCCTCATGCACCTCTCCCTCCTGGATCTTAAGGCGGAGGCGTTGGTGGTGTCCCAATTCACCCTCCTGGGGGACTGCCGCAAAGGACGGCGCCCTTCTTTTGACGCCGCGGCCTCACCGGAGCTGGCCGAAAAACTCTACCAAGACCTGGCCGCGGCCCTGACCGCCTTCGGCCTTAAGGTGGCCACCGGACGCTTTCGCCAGATGATGGAGGTGGGCCTGATCAATGACGGTCCGGTCACCTTGCTCCTGGACAGCAAGAGAGGGTTTTAAAGAGGCGATGGGTTGACAAAAGATTTCCAAAACCTTATGATTTTCGCAACTTTGCATAGAGTCGGCCACCTACGGGATGCAGGGGAATTTTTCAAGATCACTTCTCTTAGCAAAACGATTTTGGCCCAGGGCCTAGGGAGGCTAAATGAAATTCATCGACTTGCAGGAAGTGGCCAAATTCACCAGTGACAAGCCCTTTCGGGAACTGCTCTTCGATTCTCCCAACATGCGCGTCCTGACCTTCAATTTTGAGCCGGGCCAGGAACTGCCGGTGCATTCCCACCCCGCGGACTCGGAAGTGGCGCTGCTTATCCTGGAAGGGGAAGGAGTATTCACCGGCGGGCCCAAGGAGGTTCCCGCCAAGGCCGGCTCCCTGCAAATCATGCCGGTAAGTACGCCCCACGGCTTAAAGGCCAAGACTCGTGTACGCCTGCTGGTGGTCATCGCCCCTACCCTGTAACTCACCCCAAGGCGTAACCGGGAATGCGCCTGGAGAGAAGCTGATTCCGGGTGAGCCATTTTTTAACTCCAGGCGCCAGGAACTACAAACACCGCATGCCATAATCAGGCCTTGGCGCGCTGATTCACCTTAATTTTTGCCCTGGCCCCCATCTTCCTTCCCCTCGCCCTGAGCCGCCGGCGAAAAGTCTCTCGCCCACTGGGATAGATGCTTGACCCCAAAGCGGCCCACCCCATGAAAAAGAGGGCAGGCCTTAACCCCATTAAATAAAAAGCCGCCAACCACGTTTCTTCGGATATAATTAAACGTTAAAGGAAGACCTGACCAGCGCCCAGGCCCCATGCTGCCCATTTATTTGAAAGACCAGGATTTCACGCCGCCGCCGGACCCCATCTACTATCTCCTCACCCAGGATGGGTTATTTCTGGTAAAGCGGACCCCCTTCTTTGAGGCCATCGTGCCGGCTAAAGGTATCCCCTGGCTTAAACCCCAGGAATCCGAGGTGCGCCTCTTGGCCCCGTCCCTGCCTGCCGCGCTGTTGCTCCAAGCCGTGGCCTTCTTCCGGGCGGTCTATTCCCGCTATAAGAGTGAAGCCGTGGCCCTCCTGGCCTGGCGGGAGGCCAGCGGCACCTATGAGCTGGTCATCCCCTACCAAACCGTGGGGGGCGCGCATTTGGATTATGAGGTGAGGGAGTTCCCGGCCGACCTTATCCGCCTGGGCACCATCCACAGCCACGCCGGCGCCGAGGCCTTCCATTCTGAGCGGGACTGGAACGACGAGCGTTTTGAAGACGGCTTCCACATTACCGTGGGTAACATCTCTGAAGAGGTCTACCAACTCCCCGAGGGTAATGTTTACGAAGACATCACCCTGTCCTGCTC
Organism: uncultured delta proteobacterium; assembly: GCA_963739295.1. Taxonomy (GTDB): domain Bacteria; phylum Desulfobacterota; class Desulfobaccia; order Desulfobaccales; family 0-14-0-80-60-11; genus CAVTZS01. The sequence goes on from CAVTZS010000004.1 coordinate 326,894, forward strand.
CCTGGTGGTTCAGGGTTACCGGGGCTACCTCCCCCCAGCCCGACTTTTTTCCCCTTACCCCATTCCCTGGGAACAGGCGCCACCGGAGGAAGACTGGAGCACAGAGGTGGCCGTCAAGATCACCCCCCTTCCCAGGCCCATTGAATTTGGCACTTGAGACAAGGAGACCCCCACCCATGGAGCCAGAATATTCCTTTATGCTGCGATTGGCCATGAAGTATGTGAATCTCTACCTCTATGATCAAGCCCTGAAGGTTTTGGGCCAGATTCCCGAGACTGAGGCTGAAGCTCACCAGATGGCCCAGTTCTTAACCCTCCATGTTTATCTGATGAAAAAGGATTTTCCCCGGGTCATCTCCCTGGGAGAAGACCTGGGGGGCCCGGGAAATATGCCCGCCTTGGCAGCCCAGGATTTGGCCACCGCCTATTGGAACACCGAGACCAAGGCCCAGGCCCAGGAGGCCCTGAAAATTTCCAACTGGCACATCCCCGGGATTACCGAAATTCACGACCTTTTGACGGATATCCCCCCGGACCAAATCAAGCCCCAGCCGGACAGCCTGGAGGCTGTTTTGGAAAAAGCCTCCAAGTTAAATCTGGGTTACCACTTTGCCCTGGAGAATATCGCCCCTTTGCTCTGGGACTCCCGCGCGGCCACCTGTTGTCTTGATAGCCAGATCCCTTTTTTGGTCCATACCCAGGGATTGCATCCCAGCGAGGCGAAAAGGGGGCACTTGGCCGTGGCCACCGTGCTTTATCTGGAGTTCGGCGTTTATACCGCGTTTATGCCTTATTTCACTGCGGCCCAGCAAAACACCTTGGGGATTCCGTATGTTAAGTTATATCTCTCCCGGGAGCCGGACATATTCGCCCGGGTCCAGGAACTCGAAAATCTTTATTGGGACTCCGCTACTCTGAAGCAGGCAGGCCCGGGTTGGCAGGCATATTTAGAGAAAGAGGCCGCCCTTTTAGGTTACCCGGAGTGCTGCTCCCGGACGAACATCGATTTGTTTTCCCAGGGCCTGGATTTCAAATCCGCGGCCCTGGCAGACCTGGTGCAGGAAAATTTAAGGTCTGAATTCCAACCCAGCCTGCCCTCCCCCTATTATGCCTATTTCATCTTTCAATTTTTCCCTTGCAGCCCTCGCTGCAGTGCGGCTGAAGCCCTGGGGCAGCATCTGGCCGAAGGCTATCAGAAAGCCTCCCCGTTGATGCACCAACTCTATACCAAGATGATCCTCCCCCTGAACCAGGGGTTCATTTATCGGCACGAGATGCCCTACCTGAAATTCGTCCAGGGGTTTGACGAGACTCTGGAAGCGAGGTTGGGGGAATTTGGCCAGAAATTGGCCCAATTCAGAACGGGAAAGGGCCAAGAGGAAACCCCACCAGAGAAATAGCCATGTTAGAGATTAAGGCCATTGGCATCGGGGGGGTGGGCTGCGCGTTGCTCCCTTTTCTCTGCCGTTTTCTCCAATATGCCGGCCAGCGGGCTCGCCTCACCCTCATTGATGGGGATGAGTTTAACCGCCAAAATGCCCCTCGCCAGGCCTTCGGCCGCCTGGGCAACAAGGCCGAGGTGAAGGCCCTGGAACTGGCCCAGGAGTTTGAGGTTCTGTCTTTCCGGGCGGTGCCGCAATTTGTGACCCAAGAGAATGTCGCCCAATTCATCGGGGAAGGGCAGTTGGTCTTCCTGATGGTGGACAATCACGCCTCCCGCCACCTGGTAAGCGCCCACGCCGCCACCTTGCAGAACCTCACTCTCATCTCCGGGGGTAACGACTATGAGGACGGCAATGTCCAGGTCTACCTCCGCCAGGAAGGCCGGGACTTGACCCCATCGCTGGGCCGGTATCATCCGGAGATTGCCCAGCCCCAGGATCGACATCCCGCCACCCTTTCCTGCGAGGAACTCATGGCTGCCGGGGCACCCCAACTGCTGTTCACCAACGTCATGGTGGCCGCCCTCATGCTCAACGGCTTCTATGCTCTGAGACAGGGCCGCCTGAATTACTCCGAAGTCTATCTGGACATCCTGGAGAATCTCACCCGCCCGGTGCAGCGGCCAGTATAAGTCCGGTATAAGTAGAGGTTTTTGGGGGAGGGCCAGGGAGCTGAGCTCCCTGCCCTCCCCCAAACCCCCTCCCAACCCGCGTATAGTTGCTGGGGCAGGTAGAGTCCTGGGCTCCCCCTGCCCCAGCTTATTGGCCCCGAAAAACTTTTCCCTTTTCCCTTGATTTCCCGGGTTGATTCTCTCAGAATCCCAGGCATGATGACATCCGCAACCAAACTTCGCCTCCAGGCCTTCCGGGAGCTATTGGCCCAAACGGAGCTGGACGCCCTGCTGGTGCTGGGCCCGGAAAATCGCTGGTATCTCAGCGGCTTTCCCGCGAAGGACCCGGACTGGGGGATGCTCCTCCTTACCCCGAAAACGGCCGTCCTGCTCACCGATTTCCGCTACGAGACCTGGGCCCGGCAGGAAGCCCCGGACTTTGAAGTGGTGGTCTATAAAGAAAGCTTGGGGGTAACCCTGTCGGAACTTTTGGGCCAACGGGCAATACGGCGCCTGGGTTTTGAAGCAGCCTACCTTACTTATCGCCAGTACCAGCGCCTGACCCAGGCGGTCGCGGAGGCCGGGTTGCAGATTGACTGGCTCCCCCAGGAAGGCATGGTGGAAGGTCTCAGGGAGGTGAAGTCAGAAGAGGAGCTGGCCGCCATCCGGCGCGCCCTGGATCTCACCGAATCCGTCTTAGGCCAGATCGGCGCGCAACTGACCCCGGGCCTGACGGAACGCCAGGTGGCCTGGGACATTGAAAAACGCCTGCGGGAGGCCGGGGCGGACGCCCCGGCCTTTCCCCCCATTGTGGCCGCGGGGCTAAACAGCGCCCGGCCCCACCATCAGCCCGGAGAATACCGCCTCAAGCAGGGCGAACCCATCATCATCGACCTGGGGGCGAAGGTAGCAGGTTACTGCGCCGACTTGACCCGCACCTATGTCCTGGGCGCCCCGGATGAGAAATTTCGCCAGATTTACACCCTCGTGCGCCAGGCCCAGAAATCCGCCGAAGCCGGGCTCAAGGCCGGCCTGGACAGCCTGGCCGCCGACGCCCTGGGCCGGGAGGTGATCGCCGCGGCCGGCTTGGGCGAGGCCTTCGGCCATTCCCTGGGCCACGGGGTGGGCCTGGCGGTGCACGAAGCCCCCAGACTCAGCCCCTCCAAAGAACTGATCACCATACTCCAGGCTGGCAGTGTGATCACGGTGGAGCCGGGCATCTACCTGCCGGACTGGGGCGGGGTGCGCCTGGAAGACCTGGTGCTGCTCCACCCCCACCGGGCGGAGGTGCTGAACCGCCTGGGGTTTTATGAATGGTGATTTGGGGGAGGGGGCTAAGGGCCGCAGGCCCACTTACAATCCTCCCCCAATCCCCCACCTCCAATCCCATATGTTATTTTTAGGTTGAGCCGGCGCTTGAAAGCGCCGGCTCAACCTAAACCATATGCGGGTTGGGTGGGGGGCTTGGGGGGAGGGCAGGGAGTTCAACTCCCTGGCCCTCCCCCCAAGACTCTATTATTTTGGCGGAAATAATGTCATAATGACTCTGACTTATTGGGACCCGAGGTGGTCGACCCTGCCTCCGCACCCAGGCTCCCTTCCTGGACCTTTCCAGGGATTCTGTTAAGTTTTGCCCCGTTGCCATGGAACCCGGTTATATTGTGGAATTCTTTGAAGAGAAGCGCGTCCTCTGTGCGGTCATTTTGGACCTAAAGGGCGAGCGCCTGCATGTCCTCACTCAGAATAACCGGGAGATGACCCTGGCCCCCAAACGCCTTCTCCACGCCTGCGCCAGCCCTTGGTCTCCTACCCTCCCTCGCCAGTCGTTATTGGACCGTCTGGAGGAAACCGCCCGGAAGCGGGAGTCTCTTAAGATTGCCATCAACCTGGAAGAGCTGTGGGAGCTGCTGGCTCAGGAAAACCAGGCCCTGACCGTGGAAGAAATGGCCGGGCTGTGGTTCGGCACCGAATCTCTGGATCAGGTGGCCGCCTTGGGGCGGGCCCTCTACGAAGACCGCTTCCTCTTCAAATATCGAGACGGTCGCTGGGTTCCCAACCCGGTGGAGGTCGTGGCCCAACTGCGAGAGCAACATCAACGGGAGCTTGAGCGCCAAAAAGATTTGGAGGAGGTCGCCGCCTGGCTCCAGGCAGTCTGGGAAGGCAGGCCCGTCGCTGATCCGCACTTTAGGCCGCGGCTTTTAGAACTGCTGCGTCAGCTGGCGATTTTGGGGACCGAGGCCCCGGATTACGCCCAGGGAAAGGCCTACCTGGAAAAGGCCCGCCTCAGCCCTCGGGAGGCTCCCCTTCACCTGCTGGTGCGCCTGGGGGTCTTTCAGGAAGATGAAGACCTGAACCTCTACCGCCTGGAGGTGCCGATAGAGTTCTCCTCGGAGGCCCGGAGCCTATCCCTTAACCTCATAAGCTCCCGCCCCCCTGATCCTTATGCGGCCCGTCGGGAGGATTTGACCCATCTGGAATGCATCACCATCGATGGCGAACACACCCGGGATTTTGACGACGCCCTTAGCCTGGAAGCGGTGCCTGAAGGGTTGCGCCTGGGAGTCCACATTGCCGATGTCTCGGCCCTGGTTCAGCCTTTCACTCCCTTAGATCTCGAGGCCCAGGAACGGGGCGCTTCCATCTATCTCCCGGAGCGCAGGTTGCCCATGCTGCCGGAAGAAATCTCCGAAGACCTCTTGAGCCTCTTGGCCCAGCGCGAACGTCCGGCTTTAACCTTCCTGGTGACCCTGACTCCGGAAGCCGAGCTGAAAGAGTGGGTCATCTTCCCCAGCCTGATCAAGGTCCAGCGGCGCTTCACTTATCATGAAGTGGAGCAACTCCTGCCGCAGGAGGAGAAGCTCGCAGCTCTGTGGCAATTAACCCGGGCCCTCAAGGAACGCCGCCATGCCCAAGGGGGGTACGAGCTCCAGTTACCGGAGGTATGGGTTAGCTTCAACAGTCAAGGGGAAATTCAGGTTCTCGTGGAAGACCAGGAGACCGCCAGCCGTAAGCTGGTAGCCGAAGCCATGGTGTTGGCCAACCGGCTGGCGGCCCGCTTCCTGGCGGAGCAGGGCCTTCCCGCCATCTACCGCACCCAGCCTGAGCCCCGGGAACCCATCCGCCGGGAGGATGGCAAGAACCTGCTGCAATTATGGCAAGACCGCCGCCGCCTGAGCCGGGTGGTGATGGACTTGAAGCCCTCGCCCCACTGGGGCCTGGGGCTTCCCTGCTACACCCTGGTTACTTCGCCCATCCGCCGCTACCTGGACCTGGTGATCCATCGGCAGCTTATGGCCGCGCTGTGTGACAGGGCGCCGGTTTACCGGAGGGAAGACCTGGAAAAGGTTCTTACCGCCATTGAGCCGGCCATGAGGCGGGGCGCCATGGTGAAGGCCCAGCGCCTGCGCTACTGGCTTCTCAAATACCTGGCCACCCGGGTGGGCCAGAAGATGGAAGCCCTGGTCCTGGAGAGGCATCCCAACCGCTACCGCCTGATGTTGCCCGACCTGCTTCTGGAGGTCTTTCTGGCGGCTCCGGCCACCCTCACCCTCTCTCCGGGTGATACGGTCCAGGTCCGCCTGGACCGGGTGCTGCCCCGGGAGGACCAGGTCAAGCTTTCCCTGGCCTAAAGGCAGTAGCCAGCTGTCAGTTGTCAGTTGCCAGTTGTCAGTTGTCAGTTGCCAGTTGCCAGTTGCCAGTTGTCAGCATTTAATATTTAGAAAAGGGAAGCCAGAAGCCAGCGGAAAAATTTAATATTCATGGTAGCCGCAGGCTTTAGCCTGCGCTTACCTAGATCTGGTTTGCAAAAACAACGCAGGCTAAAGCCTGCGGCTACATTTTTTAACCTTATCTTTCCCCAAAAACCCGGGCAAAGATCTGGTCCACGTGACGCAGATGGTGTCCCAGGTCGAAAACTGCGGCCAACTCCTGGGGCGTCAGGTACCGCCCGATCTCCGGGTCTTCCCGCACCGTCCGGGAAAAATCCCCTCCCTCTTGCCATACCTGCATGGCCGGGCGCTGCACCAAGTTATAGGCCGCCTCCCGGCTGAGACCCTTTTGGATCAGCGCCAGCAGCAGACTTTGGGAATAGATCAGGCCCCGGGTCAGGTTGAGGTTGGCCGCCATATTCTCCGGGTAAACCCGGAGATTCTTGAGGACCCGAGTCAGCCGGTCCAGCATGAAGTCCAGGAGAATGGCGCTGTCCCCGGTGATGAGGCGTTCCACCGACGAGTGGCTGATGTCCCGTTCGTGCCACAAGGCCACGTTTTCCAGGGCCGCCAGGGCGTTGGCCCGGAGCAGGCGGGCCAGGCCGCAGAGGTTCTCGGAAAGAACGGGGTTGCGTTTGTGAGGCATGGCCGAAGAGCCCTTTTGCCCCGCGGCGAAGAGTTCTTCTGCCTCCCGCACCTCCGTGCGCTGGAGATGACGGATCTCGGTGGCCACCTTTTCCACGCTGGCGCCGATGAGGGCCAGGGTGAGGAAAAACTCCGCATGCCGGTCCCGCTGGATGATCTGGGTGGAGATGGGGGCCGCCTTAAGTCCCAAACGGGCGCAGACCCCAGTCTCCACCTCCGGGGGCAGGTGGGCAAAGGTCCCCACCACGCCGGAGATTTTCCCCACGCTGACGGTCTCCCGGGCCTGGACCAGGCGGTGCCGCTGCCTCTGAAACTCGGCAAACCATAGGGCAAACTTCAAGCCCAGGGTAATGGGCTCGGCATGCACCCCATGGGTCCGCCCCACCATGACCAGGTCCTTGGCGGCATAAGCCCGGTCCCGCAGTACTGCCAGCAATTCATCCAGGTCATCCAGTAACAGGTCGGCGGATTCCTTGAGACGCAGGGCCAGGGCCGTGTCCAGGACATCCGACGAAGTAAGGCCGAAGTGGAAGAAGCGGCCGTCTTCCCCCAAACATGAGGCCACATGGTCCACAAACGCGGCCACATCGTGGTGGGTCTGTTTTTCGATATCTATGACACACTGGGGATCGCAAATGGCCTTCTGACACGCCCGCTCCGGAAGGTCCGGCGGGATGAGACCGCATTCCGCCATGGCCTCCAGGGCCGCCAGCTCCACCTTGAGCCAGGCGGCAAATTTGCTTTCTTCAGTCCAGATGCGGGCCATGGCCTCGCGGCTATATCTGGGAATCATGCTCCACCTCGCGAGAAGAAGGGGAAATAGTAACGTCTGATTATAATCAGAAATCCTTGAGCCGGGTAAGGGAATTTACGTTCAGGGCCAGGCGAGAATAAGAAACCGTCGGTCTTATTAAGGTTGACGCAGGTCTGGTAAGGTTATACCTTCAGGAGGGGAAGGGCCCATGACCTTCCGGCAAAAAGTCTGGTGAGGCTTACATGCCCGATTGGGCAGAGATTTTTTCTGACCCGCAGATGCAGCGCTTGGCGCCCAACCCCGAGTTGCTGGCGCTGCTTCCGGCCCTGAAGGAGGCCGGCTGCCGGCGCGTTTTGGACGCGGGCTGCGGTGCCGGTCGCCACCTGCTGCCCCTGGTGCAGTCCGGCTTCCTGGTCTGGGGAGTGGATCGGCAGGCTCCGGTACTCAAGGTCTTGAAGGCCAGGCTGCCGGCTGTTGGCCACCCGGCCCACCTGGTCCAGGCTGATCTTCAGCGTCTTCCTTTCCGGGCGTCCCGATTCGACCTGGTGATCAGCATCAATGTCATCAATCATGGTAATAGCCAAGCCTTTCACCGCTATTGCCAGGAAATGGATGGGGTCCTTAAGCCAGGCGGCCACCTTTTTATCTATGTGTCTCCCCGGGAATTTGTGGAGCACGTGAGGCTGCCCCAGACCCGGGAACTGGAGCCGGGCACCCTGGTGGAGATTGACACGCCTGACGGCGACCTGGTGCACCATTTCCCCACCCCGGAGGAAGTCCGGACTCAATTTTCCGGCTATCGGGTGCACCGTTGGGAGACGATCCTGGCCCCCATCCCTTTTATGGACGGGGCCCAACTGCCGCAACTGGTGTTTTGGGCCCAGAAAATTGAATGATGAATTTGAGGGAGGGGGCCAGGGGTCGCGGACCCCTGCCCCCTCCCTCAAACTCCCTCCCCCAACCCCTTATAATTTTGTGGCCGGGGGAGGCGGGGCTAAAGACCCCGCCACCCCCGGCCACCACCCGCGGGTTGGGTGGGGGGCAGGTCATTTGCGTTAGCAAATGACCCGTATCATAAAAATGGGCCGGAGGCCCATTCGACCTCAGGTCCCTGGCCCTCCCCCCAAAAACATCTAACATGGAGTGAAGGCCATGATAGAGCAGGCGGAGGTCCCCGTCCTGGTGCAGCGCCAGGCCGCGGTGATGAGCCTTATCCTCCACCGCCCCCACGACCTGAATGCCCTCAACCCGGACATGATCCGCCTGCTGCAACGGGCTTTCAATGAAGCCCTGGCCCAGGAGCGCTATAAGTTGGTGCTTTTGCGCGGGGCCGGGGATAGGGGCTTTTGCGCCGGCGGTGACCTCAAGGCCCTGGCCCAGGCCGTGAAGGAGAACCATCTCTGGGACGCGGAAGAATTCTTCTTGGAAGAGTACGCCCTGGATCTCTTTATCCACCGGTTCCCCAAACCGGTGGTGGTGCTGGCCGACGGTATCACCATGGGCGGAGGGCAGGGCCTGGCCGCGGGGGCAGATATGGTGATCGCCACCGAACGCACCCGCATGGCCATGCCCGAAAGCCGCATCGGTTTTTTCCCGGATGTGGGGGCCACGGGCTGGCTTTTCAGCAAATGCCCTCCGGGCTACCCGGAATATCTGGCCCTCACCGGCTATGAGATGGCCGGGGCGGAATGTGTGCGCCTGGGGTTGGCCACGCATCTGCTAAGGTCCACCCGTTTGCCCGAACTCGTGCAGGTGCTGGAAGGATTTTCGGGAAGGCTTGCAACCCAAAAAGGTGAGGCGGTGCAGCAACTCAGGACGCAGCTCGCTCCCTGGTTTGAACCGCCCAGCCCCCCAAAGCCGGAGATGGATGCCTGGGTGGCGGAACATTTTGCCGGGAAAAGCAGCCTCCAGGAAATCATGGCTTCGCTTCGCTTATGCAGCGTGGAGAGCCAGTTGTGCGAGGGCGTGTTCCACTCCCTCTCGGAGCGCTCGCCCACGGCCCTGGTTCTGACCCTGAAGCTCTTGCGCCATAATGAAGGCCGCCCTCTCCAGGAGGTCTTTGCCGCGGAGATCCGGGCGGCGCGCTTTATCATCACCCATCCCGATTACCTGGAGGGCATCCGGGCCCGCATCCTGGACAAGGACGACCAGCCCCGCTGGCAGCCCGCCACCCTGGAGGAAGTGGGGCCATTGGAGGTGGGGTAATAATTCGGGGGAGGGGGTCAGGGGTCGCGGACCCCTGCCCCCTCCCCCAAACCCCTACCCCCAACCCCATAAATGTAGGGGCGACCCGTTGGGTCGCCCCTGAGGCATCATCATAATACTGTTTAAGGTAACTTTGATTTAAACCTGGGAAAATTATCGGAAAGTTTTTCGCCTCAAGCTTTAATAACCTCAGGAGAGCATCATGTCTTATAACACCGTGCTTTTTACCACTGATGGCCCCATAGCCATCCTGACTTTTAACCGCCCGGATAAGTTGAATGCCCTTAATCGGCAAATGTTTGCTGAGATTGCCGACGTCCTGGATCAGGTGGGCCGCAATCCAGCCATCCGGGTACTGCTCCTGACCGGCGCGGGCCGGGCCTTTATCGCCGGCGCGGACATCCATATCTTTCTGGAACTCGACCCCCTGGCCGCCAGGCAATTCTCCCAATCGGCCCATGAAGTCGGCTTTAGGATCGAGCAACTCGGTATTCCCGTCATTGCCTGCGTGAACGGCTTTGCCTTGGGAGGCGGCTTGGAGATGGCCATGACCTGCGATATCATCTACGCCTCGGATCAGGCCAGGTTCGGCCAGCCGGAGATCAACCTGGGAATCTTTCCCGGCTTTGGCGGCACCCAGCGCCTGGCCCGGCTGGTGGGCAAGGGCCTGGCCAAGGAACTGTGCCTCACCGGGCGCGTGATTGACGCGGCCGAAGCCAAGACCATGGGCCTGGTGGCCCAGGTTTTCGCGGCTGAGAGGCTGATGGACGAGTGCCTGAAAGTGGCCCGGTCCCTGGCAGATAAGAGCCGGGGGGCCCTTAAGGCCTTAAAGCAGGTGATCAACCGCGGGTTTGACGTGGATCTGACAAGCGGCTGCGCCATGGAGACCGACGCCTGGGCCCTGTGCTTTGCCTCCCCGGACGCGCACGAGGGCGCGGTGGCGTTTCTGGAGAAACGCAAACCGAAATTTCTCTAACCACCAAGGCGCCAAGGGCACCAAGGAAATATGCTTATGACAAGGTGGTTTCCACCTGTTCATAAAATTCTTCTTGGTGTTTCTTGGTGTCCTTCGTTTCTTGGTGGTTAATTATTTGGCTGGAACTTGCGCAACGCGGCTGATTCCGCTAAAATCTGGATAACTTATGTCTCAGAAAGCCTCGATCATGGACCTTAAGCGCAAACCCACCCGGGCCATTCACGTGGGCCCGGTGCAAATAGGCGGCGGCGCCCCGGTGGTGGTTCAGTCCATGACCAACACCGACACCGCCCAGGTGGGCGCCACCCTGGCCCAGATTCAGCGGCTTACTGCGGCCGGGTGCGAAGTGGTGCGCTTGGCCGTCCCTGACCTGAAAGCGGCCAGAGCCTTCGGGGAAATTAAGGCGCAAAGCCCGGTGCCTCTCATCGCGGACATTCACTTCAACTACCGCCTGGCCCTGGCCGCGCTGGAGCAGGGGGCCGACGCCATCCGCATCAACCCGGGAAATTTGGGCGGCCTGAAAAAAACCCGCCAGGTGGTAGAGGCCTGCCTACAGCGAGGCGTGCCCCTGAGGTTGGGGGTGAATGCCGGCTCCCTGGAGGCAGACCTTCTGAACCAGTACGGCGCGCCCAGCGCCCCGGCGCTGGCGGCCAGCGCCCTGAGATGGGTGCGGCAATTCGAGGATTGGGGCTTTTTTGACTTCAAGATTTCCGTGAAATCCTCTGACGTCCTGACCACCGTGGCGGCTTACCAGGAACTGTCACGACAGGTGGACTATCCCCTCCACTTGGGGGTTACCGAGGCCGGCGGGCTGATTGCCGGCACGGTCAAGTCCGCCTTAGGGATCGGTTTGCTTCTGGCCCAGGGCATCGGCGACACCCTGCGGGTGTCGCTGACTCGGGATCCGGTGGAGGAAGTGCGGGTCGCCTATGAGATTCTTCGAGCCCTGCACTTAAGGGAGCGGGGCGTGGAACTCATCTCCTGCCCCACCTGCGGCCGCTGCCGCATCGACCTCTTTAATTTGGCCGAAGAGGCGGAGCGCCGCCTGGTGAACGTGGTCACCCCCCTTAAGGTGGCCATTATGGGCTGTGTGGTAAATGGCCCGGGGGAGGCCCGGGAGGCTGATGTGGGTATTGCCGGGGGGCTGAGGGTCGGGGCCCTGTTTAAGAAGGGCCAACTGGTGCGTAAGGTTCCGGAAAGGGAGCTTCTCAGAGCCCTGCTTCAGGAAGTGGCGGCTCTCTCAGGTGAGGAGGTGCTGCTGCCGGATCAACAGTGAATAGCACCAATAGCAACTTTTTTAATAATTCCTCGAACCCGCCTGGCGAAATTTTCCCCTTGCAATGGTGATTCCCTGACTATTTTCCTATTCGGCTTTTCCCTCTATTGAGATTTAAGGAATTTGGAACCTCAAAATCAGGGATTACCTGATTTACTTTAAGCCTGCTCAAGTAAAATAATCGTCCCAAAGTCAGGTGAAGGCGTAGAAGTTCCACGTCTTGCCCGAGTTGATATTAGCAAAATCGATAATTTTTAAAAAAATTCCTTGACAAATCATTAAAAAGCTCTTAAACGGGAGTTTAACTATCTTACTCAATAGCGTGTTCGAAATTATCAAGGGGGGCGAAATGAAAAGATCGGGTTTAATTGGAGTAGTCTTAGTTATCTTCTTATGGGCCTCCGGATGCGCCACCGTTGATCATTCGGTTGTCATTGACACCGATAAACTCGATGGCTATGCTTCGGGCCAATACAAGGATAGCCATTACGGACAAATGGGAGAATGGGGATTCTGGTTTTTGGGGGGTTATAATACTTCCGATTCGGCCTCTGGTGCAAAGCCGCTTTGGTTTTGGCCCTGGGGGGCGAGTAAGAGGGAGAGCGACCCCAGGAACTTTGCCAGATCTATTGCCATTATAAATTACAGCAAAAAATTGAATACCATCAAGTATGATGAAGCCTCCGGCATTGTCGAATATGAATTCGAGCATAAACCGATATTGAAGAAAAGCGGATATCAACCGGCGCCGAGTACCTCCAGCCTCCCTTCATCCTTTGGGTATCAGCCCATTGAATAAACAGGCGGCCCTGCCATGAAAAATAAGATCATCTATATGCTGCTTATAATAAGCTTATGCGTCGTCGGCTGCGCCACGGATCAGCAGCAAGCCCAAAAATCCTCACCGGCGGGTGTTTCTGCGAGGCCCAATCTGGGGGGGTTGGTTTTTGAACCGGTCGATGTCGACCCATCGGCGCTGCCCAGCATGAGCGATCTTCCTGTGCCAGCCAAAGTAAGAATGGCCAAAGATGTGCGATCTTACACGGGCATCATCAAAAATAAAACCCGGTATGACTTATCGGTGCCTTCGGCTAACAGCGGGGCCACCCTCCCCCTGCCGGCCAGTGGGTGGATTGAATATACCGCCTGGTCCAAGCATATCGATGTCACTGCCTATCATGAGGGCAAGCCCTTTTATTGCCTGAAAATCCATGCCAACCCCAAAAACTATGCCTTTATGTGTAAGAAATACGATTTCGTGGCGGAGATCGTCAAAGCGGAGCCGGTGCGCAAAGCTAAGCCGGTGCGGAAGAAACGGCCCGTTCGCAAGAAACCCAAAGGAGCGGAGGTGGAAGGATTAGGTTTTATGGGCCAGAGGTCCCAACCTCTACTCTGATTCCTTAAGTTTTTTATAGACCGGGAAAGTGGGGCCTTGATCCCATTTTCCCGGTTTTTGTTTGAGGGTGGGAAAGCAGGCTGGGGCGTTGATCCCTGGGCCCGGTTTCCTTCTAACGGCCACTACTGGCCCACAAGTATTTCTCCCTGCCGCCATTCTTTATTGACAAGTCCGGGATTAGATATTAAAAATTAAATTTAAACATTATTTTATATATTTGTTCTCCCAGAAGGTGGTGGCGCCCGCCTATTTTGCTCAGCCGCCGCAGAGAGTTGTAAGGGAATTTTCATACCAAATTCTCCGGGATTCATAAATTGCTGAAACTGGTTGCCTTTGACTGCGACGGGGTGCTATTCGACTCCCGGCAAGCCAACACCGCCTTTTATAACACCATCCTGGCCAACTTTGGCCAGCCGCCTTTAAGCCCCCCGGCCGTGGATTATGTCCACAGCCACACGGTTTGGGAATCGCTGGCCTATATCTTCCAGGGCTATCCTGATCTGGAGGCGGTTTTCCAGTTTTGCCGCACCTTCGATTATAGCCCGTTCATTCCCTTGATGGTGGAGGAGCCGCATCTCCGGGAGTTTCTCCAGTTTTTGCGACCCAGCTGCTATACGGCTCTGGCCACCAACCGCACCACCACTACCCTGGCGGTACTTAGCTATCACCGCCTGGCAGATGAATTCGACCTGGTGGTTTCGGCCCAGGATGTCTCCCGGCCCAAACCCCATCCGGAATCCTTCTTCCGCATCCTGGAGCACTTCGGGCTTACGCCGGAAGAGGCCATCTACATCGGTGACTCCCGGGTGGACGAGGAGTTTGCCGCCCGCGCCGGGGTACCCCTGGTGGCCTATCGTAACCCTGAGCTGAACGCGGCCTATTATCTCGACTCCTTTGCCGCGGGGCCGGCCCTGATCAATGGACCTGACCTCGGGGAGGAACCCGGCGGCTGGCAAGAAAAAGCAGTTGCGCCCTCCAGGCTAAGCCGCCCTAATTACGCAGGAACAGCAGGAATTGGAAAGGAGCAAGTAATGAAGAAATATCAGTGTAGCATCTGCGGCTATATCTATGATCCTAGCGAAGGGGAGCCGGATACCGGAGTTTCTCCCAACACCCCCTTTGAAAAATTACCTCCGGATTGGGTCTGCCCCATCTGCGGGGCCGATAAAGACCAATTCGTCCCCGTGGATTAATGCTCCCTCTCCTAAGGCGGCTGCGGTCCTGAGCCGGCCTTAAAGGCGATAACCCTTAATTATGGCGCAAATGCAACTCAATTATAAATCCCAGGCCCAGCGGGGTCGCAGCCGGAGCAAATCCTTCTTTCGCGAATATGGCGAGGCCCTGTTTATCGCCCTGATTCTGGCCCTGCTGGTCCGGGCCTTCTTGGTGCAGGCCTTTTCCATTCCTTCCGGCTCCATGCAGCCCACCTTGCTCGTGGGAGACTATCTCCTGGTGAACAAGTTTACTTACGGCATCCGCAACCCTTTTACCAACAAGATCTGGATCCCCGTAGGCAAACCCCAACGGGGGGATGTGGTGGTCTTCATCTTTCCCCAAGACCCCTCCAAAGACTATATCAAGCGGGTTATCGGCTTGCCTGGGGAGCGGCTGCAGATCATCAATAAAAAAGTCTATATCAATGGCCGCCTGGTGGAGACGCCCCAGGCCGTGTACACTGATTCCACCATGATCCCGGCCCCCAGCCACCCCACCGAATCGCCCCGGGACAATTTCGGCCCGGTGGTGGTGCCTGAAGACTCCTATTTCGTCATGGGGGATAATCGGGATCACAGTTATGACAGCCGTTTCTGGGGCTTTGTCTCCCTGGACGCACTCCGGGGCAAGGCTTTCATCATCTATTTTTCCTGGGAGGGGCCTCCAGGCCTGGCATTCCTCCCCGCCCTTTGGGGAGGCCTGAAGGGCCTGATCTTTAATTTTTCCTGGGATACGCAAAGCTTCCGGCTGCGCTGGGACCGCATCGGCAATATTATTCACTAGGCAATTTTTTGGTGGAGAATTCAGGGAGCAGCAGCCTCCTTGCAGCAGTCAGCAGTTAGTTGTTATTTATTTAAGATTAAAGCTGGGTTGATCCCTGACACCTGAAAGCTGGCAACTTGCGCCCACCGCTCCTCTCCCTAATCGGCTCAATCAGGTGCCGGCTAAGATCCGGGTGGACCTTGACTCTGATCGTCCTGCTGCTGGCAGCCTCTTGGGGCTGTTCCCCGTCACCCCGAGATCCCATTGCCATCTTCTGCTCCCCGGACTCTCCTCGCCTGCGGGAGGCCATCGCCGGATTGGAGGCTAACTTAGGACCGGCTCCCCTGGAGGTGGTCTGCGTCCCGGAATTCGGGGATCAGGGGCCGCAGGACCTGCGTCGCCTGCGCCAGCGCCGCCTGCGGCTTCTGGTAACTCTGGGTACTCCGGCCCTGATGTGGGTGGCCCCGGTGGAGAAACACACCCCGGTAGTCTTTGCCCTGGTGGCCAATCCTTACTTTACCGGCGCGGCTTATAGGCCGGGGCATCCTGAGAATCACCAGGAAAACGTCACCGGCATTGCTTCGCCCGCGCCCTTGGCGGCGGCTTTAAGCCAAGGGGCCAGCCTCCTGGGCCCCGGCCCCTGGGGACTGCTCTATGACCCCAATGATGGGGCGGCCGTGGAGCTGTCCACCCGCTTCATTCAGGAAGCGCCGCGCTTTGGCATCAAGCCCTTGACCGAAGCCGCCGGGGATGCCGCCCAGGATCGTCGCGGCTTGGAGGCCTTGCTGGCCCGGGGGGCCAAAGTGATTTATCTTCCCGCAGCTGCCAGCGCGGCCCGTTACGCCCCGCGGCTCCTGTCCTGGGGCCGAGAGCAAAGGGTCCTGGTGGTGAGCGGGCACCCGGAAGCCCACCAGGGGGCGGTGCTGTGGTGACCCTGGACTACCGCCGCCTGGGGGAAGAGGCCGCGGCCTTGGCCCAGCGAGTCCTCAAAGGAGAGAAGCCGGCTAAAATACCCATCAGGGAAAGTGACCCGGTACGCATTCAAGTGGACGAGGCCTTGCTGGCCCGCTGGAGCGGCTACCCACCCGGCAAACGGCCCCGATCCCTTAATTAAGACTCAGGTCTCCCCGCCTTTAACCCCGGCGGGGCCTCAGGAGGACCACCCATGACCCATCCCCGGCAGTTAGACCCGGCCGCCTGGCAGCCGGAGATTAAAATGGAGAAATTTTCCCTAAAAAACGGCCTCACCCTCTTCGTGCTGCCCGATCTTAGCTTGCCCATCGTCTCCTTGCAGGTACACTACAAGGTGGGCTCCCGGCATGAACTTCCGGGCATCACCGGCATCAGTCACCTCTTTGAGCACCTGATGTTCAGGGGCACGGAAACCCTGGGACCGGAAGAATTCTCCCGCATCCTCCAGGCCAAGGGAGGAGAGGTGAATGCCTTTACCACCCGGGATCATACCTCTTACTTCGAGAACTTGCCGGCCGAGCACCTGGAGTTAGGACTGCGCCTGGAAGCCGACCGATTGAAGCATCTGAAGTTGAACGACGAGAACTTCCAGACGGAGCGGGAGGTGGTCAGGAGCGAGAGAAAGCTGAGGTCCGTGGACAGCCCCTTTGGCCTGGCCGAAGAGCAACTGTTCGCCACCGCCTTCACCCAGCACCCTTACGGTTGGCCGATAATAGGTTGGGACCAGGACTTGCGGCGCCTGACCCTGAATGATTGCCTGGCTTATTTTCGCGCCTATTATCATCCGGGGAATATGACCCTGGTGGTCGCCGGGGACGCAGCCCCAGAGAAGGCCCGGGCCCTGGTGGAGCGCTATTTCGGCGATATTCCCAATCCGGGGCTGCCTCCGATCCGGCAGGTCCAGGAGCCACCCCAACGGGGGGAACGCCGGGCCGTGGTCAAAAAGGTCTCCCAGGTGGAAGCCCTGTTCGCGGGGTTCCATATGGTGGGGATGGACCACCCGGACCTCTATCCCTTGAACCTGCTCTCCCTCATCCTCTCCGGGGGGAGATCTTCCCGGCTCTATCAGGAGTTCGTGCGATTGGGTAAGGCCATCGACATGAGCATGGAGCTGAACCCTCCCCCCTGGTCGTCCCAGGACCACGATTTGCTGGTGATCGCGGCGGTGGCCGCGCCGGGTAACCCCCTGGGAAAACTGGAAGAAGAGCTCTGGTCCGCCGTAAGCCGCCTCCAGAGCGAGGGAGTTACCCCCGGGGAAGTGGCCCGGGCCAAGAAGATTTTCCGAGCCCAGGCGGCCCGCAGCCTGGCGCATAATTTTTTCCGGGGCTTGCTGGTGGGGCTGTTTCATCTGAAGACCGGGGCTGCCACGCAAGTCAACCACCTGGTTGCCTCTTTTGAGAAGGTCACCGCCGAGGAGATAGTGCGGGTAGCCAACCAATATCTCCGGGAGGACAATCGCACCGTGGTGACCCTGCAACCGGTCTCCCCGGAGGAAAGCGAGAGCCTGGGCGAGTTGGCCTAAAGACGCAGCTATCCGCGGTCAGCAATCAGCGGTCAGCTTTTAAAAGTCCAAAGTAACTGCTATTTGTGTGAACCTGAGGATTAACTGGTAAAATTTTCAATAAATTATTTGCTGAAAGCTGAAAGCTGAAAGCTAATAAAGGACGGAACATGGCTGCGTATATTCCCGAGATCCATCAGGCTGAGTTGCCCGGGGGCATGCATCTTTTGGGAGTGGAGTACGACCGGGTTCCCTGGGTGAGCCTCACCTATATGGCGAAACGAGGCTCGGAGACCGACCCGGCGGGCAAGGCGGGGGTGGCGGATTGGGCGGCGGAATTTCTCACCCTGGGCACGGCCCGCCGGCACCAGCTGCAGCTGGCGGAGGATATCGAGTCCAGGGGCGCGGTCCTTCAGGCCCGGGGAGGCTGGGACGCCACCCTGGTCACCCTGGAGGGTTTGGCCGAAGATTTTCCCGAGCTCCTGGCTACCTTGGCCGAAATCGTCCAGACGCCGGGATTCCCGGAGGGGGAGTTTCCCCTGCTCAAGGAGCGCCGCCGGGCGGAGCTGGTGCATCTCCTGGATGAACCCCGGGAAATGGCCAACCTGCGTTTCTTAAGCCTCTTTTTTGGCGACGCGCCCTACGGCCACCCGGTGGTCGGCGATCTTCAGAGCCTGGAGGCCCTCAGCCCGGAGGATCTAAAGAATTTTTATCACCGGGAATTTGTCCCGGAAACCTCCACCCTGGTGGTGGTGGGCATGGTGCCCTGGGCCCGGGCCCAGGAAGAGGCTAGCCGGCTCTGGGGGGGCTTTGGCGGCGGCGGCCCGGCCAGCCCTCCTTATACTGCTGCGCCCGAGGGGCTCTGCGCCCCCGGCCTCTATCTCTGGGACCGGCCGGAACTGACCCAGAGCGAGATCCGGATGGGGCACTTGGGGTTGGCCCGCTCCCACCCGGATTACTTCCCGGTAAAATTGATGAATTATATCCTGGGGGAAGGAGGATTCTCCTCCCGCCTCATGGCCCGCATCCGTTCCGATTTGGGTTTTACTTACGGGATCCGCAGCAACTTCTCTTTTCGCCGGGCCCCGGGACCCTTTATGGTTTCCACCTTCACGCCCGCCAGCAACACTGCCCGGGTGGTCCAGGAGATCCAGGCGGTGATCCAGGAGGTGGTGGACCGGGGGGTGACCGCCCAGGAACTGGCGGAGGCCCAGAGTTATTACGTGGGCCATTTCCCCCTGGGACTGGAGACGCCCCGGGGCCTCAGTCGCCAGGTGATCGGCATCGATCTCTACGGCCTGGGGCAGGACTACCTCAAGGGATATTGTGACCAAATTCGCAGGGTCACCTTGGAGTCCGCGGCCCAGGCGTCCCGGGCTCATCTTCGGCCGGAGGCCCTGGTGACCCTGGTAATGGGCCCCGCGGCCCAATGCGCCCCGGCCATGGCGGATTTGGGCCCAGTGAAGATTATTGGCGAAATTTAAGTTACCCATTTTTTAGTTGACAAATTTCATGGGATAGTATGTGATAAGCTGGATTTGTGAAAAAAAGGATAATCACTTGTCATCGGCAATCATTAAGAAAGGGAGGAAAGGTTCATGTCACAAAACCCCATTGTTGGATCAACTGGAATCCGGTCCATTTCCCAGCTTTGTGAAAGATCTGAAGCGGCTGGCCGCCATCAAGCCCCAGGTAAATGACCTGCTTGGGGCAGTTGGAACGGTCTTATAAAGAGAAAATCACCCACTGGAAGCACGGCGGCATCGTGGGTGTCCTGGGGTACGGCTCCGGCATCATCGGCCGCTACTCCGACCTGCCGGAAGAATTCCCCGGCCTGGAACACTTCCACACCATTCGGATCAACCAGCCCTCCGGCTGGTATTACACCACCCAGGCCCTGCGGGAGCTGTGCGACATCTGGGATAAGCACGGCAGCGGCGTGCTTGAACATGCACGGCGCCACCGGCGACCTCATCTTCCTGGGCACCCGCACCGAGGACCTGGAGCCCTGCTTTCAGGAGTTGGCCCATAAGGGTTGGGACATCGGCGGCTCCGGTTCGGCCATGCGCAGCCCCAGTTGCTGCGTAGGCTCCGTCCCGCTGCGAGTGGTCCTGCTATGACACCATGGAGGCCTGTTATGAGTTGACCCAGGCATTTCAATTTGAACTGCATCGGCCTTCCTATCCCTATAAGTACAAGCTGAAATTCTCCGGCTGCCCCAATGACTGCGTGGCCGCGGTGGCCCGGGCCGACATGTCCATGATCGGCGTCTGGAAAGACGACATCCGCATCGACCAGGCCGCGGTGAAGGCCTATGCCGGCGGCGAATTGAAACCCCGGGGCGGCGGCGCCCCTTATGCCAAGCTGGACGTCAAGGCCGACGTCACCGACCTCTGCCCCACCGCCTGCATGAGCTGGGACGGCAAGACCCTGAAGATCGACAACAAGAACTGCAACCACTGCATGCACTGCATCAACATGATGCCCCAGGCCCTGCGGCCCGGCACCGAGACCGGCGCCACCATCCTCTTGGGCTCCCATGCCCCCATCCTGGAAGGGGCCCAGATGAGCTGGGTCATCGTGCCCTTCATGACAATGGAGCCCCCTTTGATGAATTGAAAGAACTCACCACCAACATCACCGAATGGTGGGCGGAGAACGGCAAGAACCGGGAGCGGGCGGGCGAGCTCATCCTGCGCCTGGGCATGCGGGCCTTCCTGGAGGCCGTGGGTCTGCCGCCGGTGCCCCAGAGCATCAAGACCCCCCGGGCCAACCCCTTCTTCTTCTGGCATCAGGCAGATTTCGACGCCGAGGCCGCCGGCAGGAAATATTACACCACGAAGTAAGAGCTTCTCTGGAACGAACTATAAATATCGAATCCACGACATTGAAGGAGGAAAAAATAACATGTCTGAACGGATTACCGATATTGGCCCCCCACATTACAGCAAATTCTTGCCCCCGGTCATCAAAGAGAATTACGGCAAGTGGGCATATCACGAGATTCCGGAACCGGGCGTCTTGATGCACGTGGCGGAAAGTCCGGCGCCGAACTCTATTCCGTGCGCATCGCCTCCCCCCGGATCCTGTACCACCCTTTTTGCTCGGGAACTGTGCGACATCGCCGATAAATATTGTGGTGGCTACCTGCGCTTTACCAGCCGCCACAACTGTGAGTTTCTGGTAACCGATCAAGTCGAAGCTGCGCAGGCCTGAAGGCGGAGTTGAAAAAGTGGGGTCTCCCCATAGGCGGCACCGGCCATTCCATCACCAACATCGTCCACACCCAGGGCTGGATCCACTGCCACACCCCGGCCATCGACGCCTCCGGGGTCGTCAAGGCGGTGATGGACGACCTGTACGAGTATTTCGGCAGCCACAAGCTGCCGGCCCAGTTGCGCATCTCCCTGGCCTGCTGCCTCAACATGTGCGGCGCGGTGCACTGCTCCGACATCGCCATCCTGGGAATCCACCGCACCGCTCCCAAAGTCATGCACGATAAGCTGCGCCACCTGTGCGAGATTCCCACCACCATCGCTTCCTGTCCCACCGGCGCCATCCGGCCCCATCCGGACAAGAACATCAAGAGCGTCGTGGTGAATGAGCCCCGCTGCATGTACTGCGGCAACTGCTACACCATGTGCCCGGCCCTGCCGGTGTTCGACGCTGAGAAAGGCGGCGTCGCCCTGCTGGTGGGCGGCAAGGTCTCCAATGCCAAGAGCGCGCCCATGTTCTCCAAGCTGGCGGTGCCTTATCTGCCCAACAACCCGCCCCGCTGGCCGGAGAGCGGTCCAGACCATCCGCAAGATTGTCACCAAGTACGCCGAAGGCGCCAACAAGTGGGAGCGGGTGGGCGAATGGGTCGAGCGCATCGGTTGGGAGAAATTCTTTGAAGTATGCGAGATTCCCTTCACCTTCCAGCACATCGACGACTACCGGTGGGCCTATGATACCTACCGGACGTCGATGCATTTTAAATTCTAAGCAGGTGGAGTAAATGGCACTTTCCAAAGCAGAATTGGTGGAATACATCTACAACCTAGTGGTTGCAGCCACGGGCAAAAAACAGCTCAAGGCCATGGACCTTCAGAAGGCCGTACTCAAAGATCATCCCGACCAGGACAAGACCGAGATCAAGTTCGCCATCAAGGATTTGATTGATGGCGGCCGCTGTGTCTACACCTACTTTGGCGGGAGCTACATTGAGTTGCCCCACGAAGAAGGGGCGGCCAAGAAAGTCTGATGGTCCAGGCCTGTCCCCGGCTGCTGCTGGCAGCTCTTAGGGGTGGGGCCGGCAAAACCACCTTGACCTTGGGGCTCCTGGCCGCCTGGCGGGACCAGGGCCGGCGCGTGGTGCCATTCAAAAAGGGCCCGGACTATATTGATCCGGCCTGGCACGCCCTGGCGGCAGGATGCCCCAGCCATAATCTGGACCCGTTCCTGATGGAGCGGGACCAGATTATGGACCTGGTGGGTCGCTATGCCAGCCAGGCAGACGCCCTCCTGATCGAAGGCAACCGGGGCCTGTACGACGGCCTGGATGCCCAGGGCACCTCTAGTACCGCAGAATTAGCCAAATTACTCGCCACCCCGGTGGTGCTGGTGGTGGATTGCACCATGACCACCCGCACCGTGGCGGCCCT
The DNA here is from genome assembly GCA_963739295.1 of uncultured delta proteobacterium. Classification (GTDB taxonomy): domain Bacteria; phylum Desulfobacterota; class Desulfobaccia; order Desulfobaccales; family 0-14-0-80-60-11; genus CAVTZS01. The sequence continues at coordinate 348,999 of CAVTZS010000004.1, forward strand.
GGTTATGGGCTGCCAGCATTTTGACCCCGAGGTGCCCCTCAAGGGGGTCATCCTTAATCAGGTGGCCCGCCCTCGCCATGAGGCTATTCTCCGCAGCGCCATCGAACAATACTGCGGCTTGCCGGTTTTGGGGGCCCTGCCCCGCCTCAAGTGCCAGGTCTTTCCGGAACGGCACATGGGTTTGGTGCCGCCCCAGGAGCATGCCACGGCCCAGCGGGCCGTGAGCACCGCCCGGGATTTGGCCCAAAGGCACCTGGATCTGCCCGGCCTCTGGCAGGTGGCAACACAAGCCCCGCCCTTCTCTTGGGCCTCCCTCCCTCTGGAGGTCGCCCCTCCGGGTGGTAAGCCGGTAACCATCGGCATCATTCGGGACTCGGCCTTCCAGTTTTACTATCCCGAGAATCTGGAGGCCCTGGAACGCCAGGGCGCGGTTCTGGTGCAGATCAGCGCCCTTAAAGATCCCATCCTGCCCTTGGGGCTGGATGGCCTCTACATCGGCGGCGGCTTTCCCGAGACCCATGCCCAGGCCCTGGCCCACAACCAGAGCTTCCGGAACTCCATAAAAGCCGCGGCCCAGGCCGGCTTGCCCATCTACGCGGAGTGCGGCGGCTTGATGTACCTGGGGGAGAATATCCAGGTCCAGGGGGAGAAATTCCCCATGGTGGGCCTGTTCCCTTATGACTTTGTCATGAGTAAAACGCCTCAGGGACACGGCTACACCATCTTAGAGGTGATTCAGGATAACCCCTACTTTCCTCCAGGCACCATTCTCAAGGGCCACGAATTCCATTATTCCCTAATCCTGCCGGACCCTGGACCCCAGGAATCCCTGGCCTTCCGGGTTGCCCGGGGTGCGGGTATCGGCGGTCAGCGGGACGGCCTGGTATATCGTAACGTGCTGGCCACTTACACTCACCTCCACGCCCTGGGTGCCCCCCTGTGGGCCCCGGCCCTGGTGCGCCGAGCCCGAAAATATCGCCGAGATTTTCGGGCCTTGAGGAAAATTCCCACAGCCCAGGAGTGTACCGCCCCGGAAGAGGCCAGGCTCTGACAAGGGTGACTTCCCCAACCCGGCTGCCTTTTACCAGCTCTGGGAACACCCTCTTATGGGCCACGTACTGAAAGACGAAGTGCGCCAGGGCCACTTGACTGTATCGTGGCTTCGGCATAAAATGAGCGAGGATCATCTGGGCCCAAAATTGGCAATCAATGAGCCTGATGCGATTAAGCAAAGGAGGTGAGGCTGGATGGCTTGGCGGGTAGAAATTGACACAGACAAATGCACCGGGGACGAAGAGTGCGTCAATGTCTGTCCCACCGGTGTCTTTGAAATGCAGGAAGGAAAAGCGGCCGTCATTGCTGAAGACGAATGCCTGGGCTGCGAAAGCTGCATCGAGGTCTGTCCCTCAGGAGCGATTACCATAACCGAGACCTGAGCCGAAATATTTTTTTCCTATAAAACGTTGGCCTCTCTTCAGGCTGACGTTTTTTTGTGCTATACACTATTTAGCGCACATCAATTAAGTGACGCGAGATACTTAAGGAGGTAAGGTTTAATGGCTTGGCGGGTAGAAATTGACTTAGACAAATGCACCGGGGACGAAGAGTGCGTCAATGTTTGTCCCACCGCTGTCTTTGAAATGCAGGAAGGGAAAGCGGCCGTCATTGCTGAAGACGAATGTCTGGGCTGCGAGAGCTGCATTGAGGTCTGTCCCTCGGGAGCCATCACGGTTACCGAAGTCTGAGCCCTGTAAAGGTCTTGGGAAAAGTTTAAGGGGAGGTGCGGGGAATCTTCCAAAATTCCCGCCCTCCCCTTCTTCTTTCCTGATTCTTAAGATGGACCTGCTGCTCTTCCCTTAGATCTTCATAACCTCTGGGTTGAATAAGCCCTTTTGAAAACCATCCGAGGCTTTTTTGCCTAACGGGTCATCTCTTCCTGGCAGGACTGGCATTGTCTCAGCGGCGCCAACTCCTCCGGGGTGGCCGGCCTGACCTCCAGCACCCGCACCGCGTAGTGCAGGTCCTGCCCCGCCAGGGGATGATTCAGGTCCAGCACCACTTGATCTCCCTGGACTTCCATGACGGTCAGGGGATATTCCGGGGGGAAGGGCAGATTGGCCGGGACCACCTTCACGCCCGGCTGGAGCTCCATATTCTCCGGGAAAGACTTGCGGCTCCACACCTGGACGTACTCAGGGTCATAAGGGCCAAAGGCTTCCTCCGCCGGCACCACAAACTCCAGGCAGTCTTGCTCTCTTAAGCCCCAGAGGCGGCGCTCCAGCCCCGGTAACAGCTCCCCCCCACCCGCCACAAAGATGAGGGTATCCGGCTCTTCTGGCGTTCCCCGGAGCAGTTCTCCGGAGGGCAGCCGCAACCGGTACTCCAGGCAGACATATCGGTCCTGGGTAATGATCCCCATATTGTTACTCCCTTCCAACTAGTGGTATAATTATATATTAAATTGAGGAGCGGCCAAAACCGTAAACTTGCCCCATGATTCGCAAGGCCCGGGTACAAGAAGTTCCGGAAATCTACCGCATGTTGGCGGAGTTCGCCAGGAACCAGGATTGGGATATCCTCCCCCGGACCATGGCCGACCTTTATAGGCTGGTGCGGGATTATTTTGTTTACCGGGAAGACCAGGGCCCTATTCGCGGCATCGCCGCCTTACACATCTTTTGGGAAGACTGGGGAGAAATCAGGTCTATGGCGGTAATGCCGGAATTTCAGGAGCGGGGCATCGGTTCCCGCCTGCTGGCCAGTTGCCTGGACGAAGCCCGTTATCTGGGGTTGAAACGGGTATTTGTACTCACCTCGGTGAAACGTGCTGATTTCTTTAAACGTTTCGGCTTCCGGGACGTGCCCAAGGAAGACCTCCCCCCTATTATTTGGGCTGAATGCGTTAATTGCCTCAAATACCCGGATTGCGATGAAATCCCCATGTTACTGGATCTGGCGGCCACGGCTACCGAGGGCTAGCTTGACACCTCATCAGCATTTTGTTATCTTTATAGCAGCCTCACCCGCCGTGAGAGGCAATGGCGGGCGGACCAGCCCAGGAGCGGTGGCCGCCAAAAATATGCGAATAGCGGCGAAAATATCGGCAAAATTCACCCTGGATTGACCCTTCCCGGTGAAGCCTCGCTTTATCGGGTTTTTTATTGGCTGTGGCCTAAATGATAGAACTGATTCTGAAAAAAATTTTCGGCAGCAAAAATGAGCGGGAACTCAAGCGCCTGGCCCCGCTAGTGGACCGGATCAATGCTCTGGAGCCGGAACTGCGCAACTTGAGCGATGCCGAACTCCGGGGCAAGACCCCCCAGTTCAAGGAGCGTCTCTCCCGGGGCGAGACCCTGGAGGACCTCCTCCCCGAAGCCTTCGCGGTGGCCCGGGAAGCCTCGGTGCGGGTGCTTAACATGCGTCCCTTCGATGTCCAGGTCATCGGCGGCATTGTGCTGCACCAGGGCAAGATCGCCGAAATGAGGACCGGGGAAGGCAAAACCCTGGTGGCGGTCATGCCCGCCTACCTCAATGCCCTTACCGGCGAGGGCGTGCACATCGTCACGGTCAACGACTACCTGGCCCGCCGGGACACCCAGTGGATGGGGGGCATTTACCGCTTTCTGGGACTCACGGTGGACACCATCGTCCACGGCTTGGATGATGAGCAGCGCCGCCAGGCCTACGCCGCGGACATCACCTACGGCACCAACAACGAATTCGGCTTCGACTACCTCCGGGACAATATGAAATTCTCCCTGGCCGATTATGTCCAGCGGGGGTTTAATTACGCCATCGTGGACGAAGTGGATTCCATCCTCATCGACGAAGCCCGCACCCCCCTGATTATCTCCGGCCCCGCGGAAGAATCCACCCAGCTTTACTATATCCTGAACAGCTTGGCTATCCAGCTCAAACGGGAGCGGGATTTCACCGTGGACGAAAAGGCCCGCTCCGTGCTGATCACCGAAGAGGGCGTGGCCCATGGCGAGAAGCTCACCAATTTAGATAACCTTTATGATCCCCGCAACATCGAGGTGCTCCACCATTTGAACGCGGCCCTGAAGGCCCATAACCTGTTTAAAAGGGATGTGGACTATATCGTCAAAGAAGGCCAGGTCATTATCGTGGACGAATTCACCGGGCGCCTCATGCCCGGACGACGCTACTCCGACGGCCTGCATCAGGCCCTGGAAGCCAAGGAGGGGGTGCGCATCGAAAATGAGAACCAGACCCTGGCCACCATCACCTTCCAGAATTATTTCCGCACGTATAACAAGCTCGCGGGCATGACCGGCACTGCCGACACCGAAGCCGAGGAATTTAAAAAGATCTACAACCTGGAGGTCATGGTCATTCCCACCCACAAAAAGATGATCCGCACCGACTATCCGGATGTCATTTACCGGACCGAGGAAGAAAAGTTTAGGGCGGTGGTGGAGGAGATCCAGGACTGCCACGATCGGGGGCAGCCGGTGCTGGTGGGTACCACCTCCATCGAAAAATCGGAGCGCTTAAGCCGCGCCCTGAAACGGGAAGGCATCAGGCACGAAGTGCTGAACGCCAAGCACCACGAGAAAGAAGCGGAAATCGTGGCCACCGCGGGGCAACTGGGCATGCTGACCATTGCCACCAACATGGCGGGCCGGGGCACCGACATCGTCCTGGGAGAAGGCGTGGTAGGCCGGGGCGGCCTCCACATCCTGGGGACCGAGCGCCATGAGGCCCGCCGCATTGACAACCAACTGCGGGGCCGCTCCGGGCGCCAGGGCGACCCTGGCACCTCCCGCTTTTACCTCTCCCTAGAAGACGACTTGCTGCGCATCTTCGGCTCCGACCGTATTAAAGGCCTCATGGGCCGCTTAGGGATGGACGACGGCCAGCCCATCGAACACCGCCTGGTGTCCAACGCCATCGAGAAGGCCCAGAAGCGGGTGGAAGGCCATAACTTCGAGATCCGCAAACACCTCCTGGAATACGACAATGTCATGAACAAACAACGGGAGGTGATCTATGCCCAACGCCGCCAGATCCTGGCCGGCGAGAACCTCCAGGAAGATATCCTGGAGATGACCGCGGAACTGGTGGAAGACCTGGTGGAGGAATACACCGGGGATAAAACCCCGGAAGAATGGGACCTTAAAGGCCTGGAAGAGGCTTTCTTAAGGCAGTTCGGCCTCCGGGTTCGCCTTACCGACCACCTGGACGGGGACCTGCAGGAATACCTGGTGGAGCAGGTCCAGAAGCGCTACGAGGCCCGGGCCACGGAAATCGGCCCGGAACTCTTCGAGCAACTCCAGCAAATGGTCAGCCTCCAGATCGTGGACAACCATTGGAAAGATCACCTCCTGTCCATGGACCACCTCCGGGATGGCATCGGGCTCAGAGGCTATGCCCAGGTGGACCCCTTAAGGGAGTATCAGCGGGAAGGCTACGACGCCTTTATGGACCTGATCTACCGCATTAAAAAGGACACGGTGGGCACCATCTTCCATCTCCAGGTCCGGCCCCACCAGGAATTGCCCGAGGAGGCGCGAGCCCCTCGCCAACAGTTGTCTTACAGCCACGGCAACGGCGGCTCGGCCCAGCCGGCCCAGCGCCAACAGCGCAAGGTGGGCCGCAACGACCCCTGCCCCTGCGGCAGCGGTAAGAAATTTAAGAAGTGCTGTGGGAAGTGAGATCTGGGGGGAGGGCCAGGGGGCTGAGCCCCCTGCCCTCCCCCCAATCCCCCCTCCCAACCCGCTTAAGTGGCCGGGACAGGCGGGCCAAGGGCTCGCCTGCCCCGGCCAAAACATAGGGGATTGGGGGAGGGGGTTTGGGGGAGGATTGTAAGTGGGCCTGCGGCCCTTAGCCCCCTCCCCAAAATTCACTTTAGGGTCCTCACATGATCGTTCCTGGATTTCAATTTGCGGCCACGGCCGCGGGCATTAAGAAAACCGGCGGCCTGGACCTGGCCCTGATGGTGGCGGATCAGCCCGGGGCGGCCGCGGGGGTCTTCACCCGCAACCGGGTCAAGGCCGCGCCGGTGCTCCTGTGCCGGGAGCGCTTGCGCTCGGGTAAGGCCCAGGCCATCCTGGTCAACAGCGGCAACGCCAACGCCGCCACCGGCCCCGGGGGACTGGCCGCGGCCCGGGAAACCACCCGCCTGGCCGCGGAACTGCTTGATGTCCCGGAGCGCCTGGTGCTGCCCGCCTCCACCGGCGTCATCGGCCAACCCCTGCCTGTGTCCAGGATTAATGAGGCGGTTGCCGAGCTGGTGGCTAACCTCGCCCCCGAAGGCTTGCCGGAGGTGGCCCAGGCCATCATGACCACCGATACCCGCCCTAAGACCGCGATTTTTAAAGGAAAGATGGACGGCCGGGAAATAACCGTGGCCGGCATCGCCAAAGGGGCCGGCATGATCCACCCGGACCTGGCCACCCTGCTGGTCTTCCTCTTCACCGATGCCGCGGTGACCTCCAGGGTCTTGAAAAACCTGCTTGCGCCAGGCCCTGCCCTTCAGCTTTAACCGCATCACCGTGGACGGCGATACCTCCACCAACGACACTATCCTGCTTCTGGCCAGCGGCCGGGCCGGCAATTACCCCATTAAGGAGGCAGGACCGGCTATGGCCGCTCTGGGTGAGGGCCTGACTCAGGTCATGGGCGACCTGGCCCGGCAGGTGGTGGCCGACGGCGAAGGCGCCAGGCACCTTTACCGGGTGGAAGTCCGGGGAGCCGCTACGCCCGGCCGAGGCCTTGAAGGCGGCCCGGACGGTGGCCACCTCCCCCCTGGTCAAGACCGCCATGGCCGGCGAAGATGTCAATTGGGGAAGAATTATGGCCGCCCTGGGCCGCTCCGGGGCCCGCTTTGACCCGGAACAGGTGGAAATCGCCTTCGGCCACCACCCGGTCGCCAAAAACGGCCAGGCCCTGGGCGAGGCCGCGGAAGCCGCAGCCAAAGAGCTGATTGAGTCCGGCTCCTTCGTCATCCACATCGATCTTCACGCCGGAACCTTCTCGGATTACTACGACACCTGCGACCTCACCGAAGAATACATCCGCATCAACGCCAGTTACCGCAGCTGATTGGCAAGAATTACTTTAGGGGAGGGGGCCAGGGGTCGCAGACCCCTGCCCCCTCCCCTAAGACCCCTCCCCCAACCCCCTATGAATTTTGGCGGGGGGAGGCGGAGCCATAGGCCCCGCCTCCCCCCGCCAGCTTATGCGGGTTGGGTGGGGGTGTGGGGGAGGGCAGGGACCTCAGGTCCCTGGCCCTCCCCCACAACTTCCTCAAACAGCCCTCGCCGCGCCCCGGCGCAGCCACCATTTGGCCGCTTCTACCACCGGAACGATAATGAGGCTGATGACTGTCGCCACCAGCCAATCCTTGGGGCTCAAGGGCACCGTGTGGAAGAGGCGGGCCAGGGGGTCCCACTCGATTACGGCCACCATCATCGCCAGGGAAATCAGGACTGCCACCACCATGAACCGGTTGGGAAAGATTCCCACGGTGACCAGAGAGTGGCGCTCCGAGCGGCAGTTGAAGGCATTGATCAGCTCTGCCAGCACCAGGGTGATGAATACCATGGTCTGCGCCTGGACCAGGATTTCTTTGGGGTCCTTAAGACCCCTGGGGTCAAAGTAATAGTAATAAGCAAAGAGCAAGATAAGGACCATGGTCAGGTACCCGGAGATCACCCCCAAAAGGACGTTCACGTGGAAAGTGAAGACGCCTTCGCTCTTCGGTCGCGGCGGGCGCTGCATGATATCGGGCTCCTTGGGGTCCACCCCCAGGGCCAGGGCCGGCAACCCGTCGGTGGTCAGGTTGACCCAGAGAATCTGTAGGGCGATGAGGGGCAGGGGCATCCCTAAGAAAAACGCCCCGGTGAGTATCAGGATCTCCGCCAGGTTGCAGCTCAACAGATAGATGAGGTACTTTTTGATATTGTCAAAGATGGCCCGGCCTTCCTCCACCGCGGCCACCAGGGTGGCAAAATTGTCGTCCGCCAGGATCATGGCCGCGGTCTCCTTGGTCACCTCGGTGCCGCTTAAGCCCATGGCCACCCCGATGTCGGCCCTTTTCAAGGCCGGGGCGTCGTTTACCCCGTCCCCGGTCATGGCCACCACTTCTCCCTGAGCCTTGAGGGCATTCACCAGCCGGAGCTTGTGCTCCGGGGAGACCCGGGCGAAGACCCTCACCTCCGGCAAGATTCTGGCCAGGTCTTCATCGCTCATGCGGCCCAGTTCTCTGCCGGTGACCACCTGGTGCTCGGATTCAGCGGCAAGCAGACCCACCTCCCGGGCAATGGCCTGGGCCGTGTCCGGATGATCGCCGGTGACCATGATCACCCGGATACCCGCCCGGTAGCAGTGGGCTACCGCCTCCCGGGCCTCGGGACGAGGCGGGTCCATGAGGCCCACCAGGCCTACCCACACCAGGTCAACTTCCACCTCCTCCGGAGCAGGCTCGGGAATGGCGGTGAAGGCGCGGTAGGCCAGGCCCAGCACCCGGAGGGCCTGGCCGGCCATCCGGCCCGCTTGCTCCAGGATTTGCTGCCGGTCTTCTTCAGATAATTCTCTTTCCCCGTGCCGGGTCAATATTCGGGTGCTCCGGTGAAGCACCCGTTCCGGGGCCCCCTTGAGGCAGGCCAGAACCCCTTCGCTCCCCTGATGGATGGTGGTCATCATCTTCCGCTCGGCGGAGAAAGGGATTTCCGCCACCCGGGGAGACTCCAGGTCCAGAAGAACCGGGTCCAGCCCCGCCTTCCGGCCCAACGTCAGCAAGGCCCCTTCGGTGGGGTCGCCCCGGAGCCGCCAGGCGCCTCCCTCTTCTTCCAGGGATGCGTCATTGCACAATAAGGCAATGCGGGCCGCCGCCGCCAGCACGGGCTCTGATTCTGCATTTATCCTATGCTCCCCCGCGACCAAGCTCCCCACGGGTTGGTAACCCATGCCGCTGACCTCTATTTCTCGGTGGTCCAAGAAGAGGCGCCGGGCCGTCATTTCATTTTTGGTGAGGGTGCCGGTCTTATCCGTGCAAATCACCGTGGTGCAACCCATGGTCTCCACGGCCGGCAGGCGCTTGACAATGGCGTTTTGCCGGGCCATGCGAGTGGTGCCGATGGCCAGGGCGCCGGTGACCACCGCGGGCAGCGCTTCCGGGACTGCCGCCACCGCCAGGCTGATTCCCCAGATGAGCATCTCCAGCCAACCATAACCCCTCAATACCCCCAGGAGGGCTGCGCCCGCGCTGACCACCAGGCAGATAATGGTGATCACCTTGCCGATGGTGTCCATGCGGACTTCCAGGGGGGTCTTTTCTTCTTTCACTTCCGCCAGCAGGCGGGCGATCTGACCGAACTCGGTCTCCATACCGGTGGCAATGACCCCCGCCCGGCCCCGGCCGCTGGTGATCACGGTGCCTCCGAACACCATGCAGGTGCGGTCCCCTACCGGGAGGTCATCGGCGGGCAGGGCCGCCAGTTCTTTTAAGACCGAGGTGGACTCCCCCGTTAAGACCGACTCATCGGTCGTTAGATTAACTTCTTCCAGCAAGCGCCCATCCGCGGCCACCCGATCTCCGGCATGCAGCAACAGGATGTCTCCTGGCACCACCTCCCGGGCTGGGATCACCTGCTCCTTCCCGTCCCGGACGACCGTGGCTGCGGGCGCGGCCATTTGCTGCAAGGCCGCGGCCGCCCGCTCGGCCCGATACTCCTGGATGAAGCCCAAAAGGGCGCAGGCCACCAGGATGGCCAGAATCACCCAGGCGTCCAGGTGTTCCCCCAGAAAAAAGGAGACTACAGTGGCGACCAGCAGAATAATGATCAGGAGGTTTTCAAACTGCCGGAAGAAAATCCGCCAGGGAGAAATTTTTTTGGACGGAGCCAATTCATTGGGGCCAAACTCCACCAGGCGCGCCTGCGCTACGGAGGCGCTTAACCCCTGGGGGCCGGTTTCCAGCAGTTCCAGGACCTGTGGCGGATTCAAGGTATGGAAAGGCGTCTCTCTCATGGCTAAGCCTCAGGCCTTACTTGCCAGCCTCGGTTCTCATTTTAACCAGAGACCCCATCCCCGGCCAAGGGAAAAGGCCGATATAATCTTGCATATTGCCGTTTTAGTTCTTAATATCTTGTCATCCCGGCACCATTGGCCCTAGCTGAGGCAGACCTGTCAATCTAGGAGAGACGATGGATTACCAAGCCGCTGCCGTCCAATTGAAGGAGGCTTTGCGCCTCAGGACCGAACCCTTTGGAGTCGCTTTCTTAAAGGAGGCTGCCGCCTTGCCGGAGAAGACCCGGCGGCCTTCCCAGGTCTTTGGCAAGAAGGTCACCATCTGTCAGGGGGTCACTATGGCCCGGATATATGGCTGGCCGGTGGGGCTGGCCCGGGATGATCTTATCTGCATCCCTGGGGCCTTTGCCTTTGGCTTCGTGCCCGCGGCCGATGCCCTCACGGAAATGGCTCAGCTCTTTTGTGAAGTGGGCTTCCATAAAGAACTGGGCCCGGCCCTCAAGGATGTGGAGTCCCTGCCCCGCCTGCAACCGGGCGAGATAGAGGCCCTTTACCTCTGCCCCCTGGACCGTCTGGCCCTTACGCCTGAGGTCATAGTGGTGTATGGTAATCCGGCCCAGCTGATGCGCCTGATCCAGGCGGCCAACTTTAGTTTCGGGGAACGGATTACCAGCGATTTCACGGGCAAGATCGAATGCAGTGCTTATCTGATCGCGCCCTATCGCTCGGGCCAGATGCGCGTCGCCATTCCTGGCATGGGAGACCGGATCTTTTCCATGACCCAGGATGATGAAATGGTCTTCAGTTTCCCCACCCAATTTCTGGAGGGGTTGCTCTTGGGCCTGAAGGAGGCGGCGCGCAAAATCGGGGCCCGCTACCCCATCACCGTGTACCAAAACTTTACCCCCGCCTTTCCCCCGCAATATCAAGCCCGGGCCCGGAAGTGGGGACTTATTTGAGGGGAATTAGGAGACGGCCGAAGGTCCGATCATGACCTATCCCCATCCATCAGGAGCCTGACCATGAGTGAGCCGATTCCCCTGGAGCTTCGACCCATTAGCCGCAGGGTCATGGAGGAGCGCTATCTCCGGCGGGACCCCGAGGGCCGGCTGGTGGAAACACCCGATGAACTCTTCCGCCGGGTGGCCCGGGGGGTGGCGGCGGCCGAGGCCCGCTATGGCGGCACCACTGCCGTGGCTCTCCAGACCCAGAGCTTCTATGAGGCCATGTCCTCCTTCAAATTTTTGCCCAATACCCCCACCTTGATGAACGCCGAGCTGCCAGAAGGGCAGTTGGCCGCCTGCTTCGTGATACCTATTCACGATGATATGAGGAGTATCCTGGAGGGGGTGCGGGATATGGCCCTCATTCACCAGACCGGGGGGGGCACCGGCTTCAGCTTCACCCATTTGCGCCCCAAGGGCGACCAGGTGCGCTCCACCGGCCAAGTGGCCACCGGCCCGGTGGGCTTCATGCGCATATTTGACACCACCACCGAGGTAGTTAAACAAGGGGGACGGCGCCGGGGCGCCAACATGGGCATCCTCAACATCGATCACCCTGACATTCTGGAGTTCATCAAGGTCAAGGCCGATCTCAGGATGTTGACCAATTTCAACCTGTCTGTGGCCGTCACCGATGACTTCATGGAGCGGCTGGAGGCCGATGAGACCTATCCCCTGATCAATCCCCGGAATGGGCAGGAAGTAACCCGGCTTAAGGCTCGGGAGGTCTTCGACCTCATGTGCCGCTATGCCCTGGAGACCGGTGACCCCGGCCTGCTTTTTCTGGATGCCATCGAACGGGCCAACCCCACCCCGGAGTTGGGCCGCCTGGAGGCGACCAACCCCTGCGGCGAGCAGCCGCTTCTGCCCTACGAATCCTGTAACCTGGGGTCCATCAACCTGTCCCGCCTGGTGGTCGGTGGCCACCTGGATTGGCAAGAGCTGGACCGGCTCACGGCCCTGGGGGTCAGATTCCTGGACGATGTCATCGACCAGAACCACTACCCCCTGCCCCAAATCACTGCCATCACCCGGGCCAACCGCAAGATCGGTTTAGGGGTCATGGGCCTGGCGGACCTGCTCATCCAATTGGGGATAGCCTACGATTCTCCGGAAGCCCTGGAGTTGGCGGAACAAGTCATGACCCGCATCCAGGTCCAGGCTGTGGGGGTATCCCAGGCCCTGGCCAAAGAAAGAGGTCCTTTCCCCAATTTCTACCGCAGCCGCTGGCATAAGGAGGGCCACCCCCCCCGGCGCAACGCCACGGTCACCACTGTCGCCCCCACCGGCACCATCAGCCTGATTGCCAGCGCCAGCAGCGGCATCGAGCCCCTGTTCGCCGTGGCCTACCGCCGCCGGGCCCTGGAAGGGGAGGAGTTCGATCAGGTTCACCCCTTGTTTCTGCAAAAATTGCTCCAATTTGGCCTGAAAGAAGCCGAATGGGTGCCCCGGGTCTTGACCACCGGGCGGGTGCGGCCCTTCACCGAACTCCCGGGGGCAATCCGCAAGCTCCTTCCCACCACCTTCGAGGTCAGCGTGGAGTACCAGGTTAAAATGCAGGCCGCGTTTCAGCGCCACGTGGAGAACGCGGTGTCCAAAACCATAAATTTGGCCCCGGACGCCACCGTAGCCGACGTGGCCGAGGCCTTCCACATGGCCTACCGCTTGGGACTGAAGGGAATCACGGTTTACCGCTACGGCTCCAAACCCGGCCAGGTTCTCAGCCTGCCACCGGAGGCGGAAGCTCTCACCTTATCCCATGAATTCGGCGAAGACTGCCGCCTCTGCTCGGTGTAACCAGGAGCCTACGGGAAGAGAAAGGCTTGCAGGGGAGAGCCGGACTCCCCTGGCCCTGGTCTCCGGCGTGTGTTTTTTTTATTGAAAAAAGGGAATTTACCTGCTACGATGCAAAAAGTTAGCATGTCAGACTGTTAGCAGGGCTCAGGTCCTCAAAGCGAATCGGGACGGTATGCTAGTACAGTCCCGATTTTTTTTCTGACTGCTGTCGCAGTCCTGCTCAGATGGCAGGATCTGGTTTCACCATTTTCAGGAGGTTTCTTTAAGCATGAAGGTAAGAGGTAAAGTTAAGTGGTTCAATGATTCTAAGGGTTTTGGCTTCATTTCCCAGGAGGATGGCCCAGATGTGTTCGTGCATCACAGCGCCATTCAGTGCGAAGGCTTCCGCTCCCTGGAAGAGGATCAGGCGGTGGAGTTTGAGGTGGTCCAGGGCGCCAAAGGTCCCCAGGCCCAGAACGTCGTAAAGATTTAAAGCCCGGAAGGCCCAGGGGCAAGGCTCCAGGGGTCTTAGGACCCCTGGAGTTCGGCTACCATGCCACATCGGAGGTTGGCTTGGCCCGACGCCGCAGCAATTACACCCACGAAAAGCGCGCCAAAGAGATAGCCCGAAAGAAGAAAGGCGAAGAAAAAAGGCAGCGCCGCCAGAAGAAGGCCACCCCCGAGGCTGCGGCTGAAGCCCCGGCGGGGGAAGAAAAGAGCCAGGCTTAAGGGCAGGGTCTGACCCGACCGGGGCGCCTCTCCCCTTTACTTTTCAGGGCCCTCGGGCGGACTGACTTATGAGGAGACCATGAGTGTAAAAGTTTATGTGGGTAATCTACCCCCGGAGATGACTGAAGAAATGTTACACACGATCTTTACGGAAGCCGGCGAGGTCATGTCCGTCAAGATCATCACGGACCGCCACACCGGGCAACCCCGGGGTTTCGGCTTTGTGGAAATGGCCACTAAGGCCGAAGGCCAGAAGGCCATCTCCTTGATTAACGGCAGGGATGTGGAAGGCCGGGCGCTAAAAGTCAATGAAGCCAAGCCGCAGCGAAAGACTTCTTTTGGCGGGTTCGGACGCGGCCGCCGCTAGTTTGCCATCCTGGAAATTGCCATTCTGTAAAAAATAATAAGGTGGGCCTAAAGCCCACCTTAGCGCACCGCCTTGCAGGTCCCCCGCCTAAATCACTTTGTGCAGGGGGTATTCCACAATCCCTTGAGCCCCGGCCCGGATCAGGTGGGGGACGAGTTGACGCACCTCGGACTGGTTCACTACCACCTCCACGGAAAACCAATCCGTCTCGTAGAGGCTGGCGATGGTGGGAGCGAGCAGGCTGGGAAGCAGCGCCACGATCTCCTTGAGTTGCCCCTCGGGCACGTTCATTTTCAGGCCCACCATCCTTTCCGCCCGCAAGGCCCCCTGGAGCAGCAAAGAGATATTTTCCATCTGCTCCCGTTTGACCGCATCGTTGTCCCACACCTGGGCGTTGGCGATGAATTGGGTATTGGACTGAAAGAGTTCGTGAATGATTTTCAAGCCGTGCGCCCGGATGGTGCTGCCGGTTTCCGTCACCTCCACGATGGCATCCACTAACCCTGCGGCCACCTTGGCCTCCGTGGCCCCCCAGGAAAACTCCACGGTCACCGGGATCTGGCGCTGGGCGAAATAGCGCCTGGTAAAGTGCACCAGTTCGGTGGCGATCTTCTTGCCGGCCAGGTCTTTGAGGCCCCGCACCTCGGATTCCGCCGGCACCGCCAGCACCCAGCGCACCGGGTTCTGGCTCGATTTGGAATACATCAAATCAGCCACCACCACCACCTGGGAGTCGTTCTCCATGATCCAGTCTTTGCCGGTGAGGCCGCAATCCAGGGTGCCGTTCTCCACGTAGCGGCTCATCTCCTGGGCCCGGCACATGGAGCAGGATATCTCCGGATCGTCAATGTCCGGGAAGTAGTTCCGGCCATTGGGCTTGATATGCCAACCGGAGCGCCAGAAAAGCTCCAGGGTGGCCTTCTCTAAACTGCCTTTGGGGAGCCCCAGTCGCAGTTTATCCATTCCCATACACCTCCTTGGGATCAAATAGGCGCTCGCCCACCAGACGCCAGTCCTCGCCTTCCAGACGGCGGTAAAAGCAGGAGCGGTAGCCGGTATGACAGGCGGCGCCTCCCACCTGTTCCACCTTCAAGAGCACCGTATCCTGATCGCAATCCAGGTAAATCTCTTTGACCCGCTGCACGTGGCCGGAAGTCCCGCCTTTGTGCCACAAGGTCTGGCGGCTGCGGCTGTAAAAATGCGCCTCGCCGGTTTCCCGGGTGCGGTCCCAGGCCTCCTGGTCCATGAAGGCCAGCATCAACACCTCACCGCTGGCCGCGTCCTGAACAATGGCCGGGATCAGGCCTCCCATCTTGGCAAAATCCAGGGTCTCTTCTTTCTTCATATGCGAAAAATTACCCTTTTTAATTTAACTTCGCAAGGTTAGATGATAAAATTCCCTCCAGGAGATCATGGCCGAGTGAGCAAAATTATCCCTTATAGCACCCTGGTCCGGCAACAGCATCTCAACTTCCTGGAGCACCAACGCTGCCAGTACCAGGAGCGAGAAGACTATCTGGCGGGCTTAAGGAAACTTCTCTTTCAGATCGAGGCCCAGATGCGCCAGGCCGAGATCCAGCAACTGGAGCTCTTCCGGGAGCTGGCCAACCACTTCAAGGTCCCCCTGGAGTTTCCCAATTTAGGAGACCGGTTTGCCTTACAGCAATTCTTCACCAGCAACCCCTTCCTCTTTACCCTGCAAGAGTTTTTTGCGGGGCGCCTGACCACCGAGGAGTGTTACGCCAAGATCATGGATCCCAAGGCTACCCTGCTCCCTCCGGGGGAAGAATCTTTTTTGCCTACTTGAAAATTTCCCATGAGGCATCTCATGCCTCTTTCAGCATTAAATAAATATTCTTATGAAAAAAATTCATTGATACACGTTTTTTTCTTGACAAAGGTTATTCTTAGTGCTTAGATAGGGTCTGCAGAGAAAGCCAAACCCATCGCAAGGTGGGGACGGAAAGCCACGGGTCTCTGAGCAGGGAGATAGCCGGGTTGCCTGAAAATAAGGCAGTCCGGTTTTGTTTTTGGGATCGACCCAAGTTTGCTACCAGGGCGACGGAGTTTTAGGTTCGGCGGGGCTTTATTAATCGAAAAAATTAACGAACAAAAAATTTATTAATTTGGGAAAAATAGGTATTTTTACCTATTGACAGGCAAAATCTAGTAAATATATATTGCGCATCACCGACAATTTGAATCTCTAAGAATTTCGCAGAAAAAGCCAAACTCATCGCAAGGTGGGGACGGAAAGCCACGGGTCTCTGAAGGGAGATAGCCGGGTTGCCTGAGCTTTAAAGGTAACCCGGCTTTTTTTATGAACTACCAAGTTTCTATAAACGATTATTGCCACGTGCCGGCAGGGATCTAACCTGAGGAATAACTTGCGGAATTAGAAAGGGGCTCCTATGAAGCGACTGTTTCGGCAAAAAATCATGATTATGCTTTGTATCTTCTGCCTCACCAGTTCCCTGGCCCTGGCCGACAGCGTCAGTGGAACTGGAACCAATACTTGGCGTAGTTTCACATCCGCCGACCTAGATCGCGATGGCAGCCCTTACTGGGATAATACTTCACTTGATGGGGGCAACCGAAATGCCGGATTCTTTCTGACTGGAACCGGCGGCGTCTACTCTACAAATTATCTGGGCGCCAATCCCATGTTTTGGGGAGGCAGTTACAATTCGGCCGCTGACACCGGTGGGGCCGCTGATCCCAACTTTTATCTCCACACTAATGTTACGGGCCACACCGAGGTGCTCTTGATTGAAGTGGCCGCGCTCAAGGATAATAACGAGCTTGGCTGGTACGATGTTGATCAGGCGGGCACGAAAACCCTGCACCCCATTTTCTACGGATCAGATAGTGCAGTGCTTACTAAAACGATCCCCATTACTGCCACTAATGGAAATTTCGGATTATACCTGAAGACCAATTACGGCGCGACATTCTTTACCCAATCATCTCTTGACGTGATCCCCTCGGGCAAGAGTGATACGGTCAACAATTTCGCCTTGTTTAAGGGCGATGGCGCCGCGAACACCTTCTTTATCGCCTGCGAAGACCTCACCGAAAGCCAACTGGGATGCGACGAGGGTGGGATTGGGGACTTTAACGACATGATTATCAGCATCACGCCCGTCCCCCTGCCGCCCACGGCGCTGCTCCTGGGCACTGGTTTGGCAGGGCTGATCTTGCTGGGACGCCGGCGGCGGAGCTAGCGGATGGCGCCGGCCCCGGGCCGGCTTGGCTTTCTAATTAAATTGGGGTGATTTTCTTACCACCAACGATTCATTTGCAAAGGATCGCCAGCTCTATCGCTGGCAGTTTAGAAAGGAGGGATGCCCTTAAGAAGGCCAGCGAAGAGCAGAAGTGGATGGGGGAAGGTAAGCCCCGGAACTAAGAAGACAAACCTTTAACCCTTTAGCTAAAGTGGCCTTAGTCAAAAAAATTCTTGGGAGGTACAGCATCATGAAGAGATTGACAATCCTAATTTTGGTTATGATGGGGGTGGCCCTGCTGCCTTTGTCCAGTCAAGCAATCTTGACCACCACCGATCGGGCTACCTTTATAGCAGCCGTTCCTTATACGGCTGACGTAGACATCTCCTACCTTGCAGAGTATTCCACCCTTTTAGCCGGCACGGCCGTACCCTTGCCCGACGGCAAAACTTTGAGTTTCGGCGATGATCTTATACGCTACCAGGTCCCCGGTAGTTGGTCCACCTGGTCCGGGGGGAACACGCCGGCTGTCCTCTATGAGGACGGACTCACCGTTACCGGCACCTTCTCCTCGGCTATAGCGGCCTTCGGGCTGGAGATGGAACCCAATTCTCGCACCGGCTCGTTCGTTATGACCTACCTGCTTTCTGATGGCACTAGTTTATCTCAATCAGTTGCTGGCGATGGCGGGGCTGCGTTCTTCGGCTATTTTGGCGGGCCGACTATCACCGGCTTTACCCTGAGCGTTGCCTCAGCGGATGCACTGGGTTTTGCCGAAGGTCGGATGATCGAGGGATCCTGCCAGCCCATCCCGGTGCCGCCTTCGGCGCTGCTGCTGGGTTCCGGCCTCCTGGGCCTGGTGGGCTGGAGGGCCAGGAAGTCCTAAGCGAAGCTAAACTGTCAATCACCCGCCACCCCAAGGCAGGGTCAGCCATGACCCTGCCTTGGGAATTTTGGCCTGGGCCGGAGGTTCAGGAAGTCCAGGGCGAATTTTAAGCGGTAAAAACCGGGGAGGTTAGCATGGCAAGAAAACTCCTGATTTTCCTGGCCCTGGCGCTGGTTCTGGCCCTGTCTGGAGCCGCCGGCGCGGGGGTCATCAACGTGGATGTTTATTCCGGCCACAGTACCTCCGGCGGCGGGACTCCTTATACCGGCTATGTGGGGTCGTTTTTGGCGGACGACATCCTGTTCGCCACCAATACCGGATATGCCTGGCACCCCTTTGGCCTGAGCGCCTTCGGGGCTGACATAACCGGCGCCCTTTGCGTGACGGCAGACGGTACCTACAGCTTCACCTTGAGTTCCGACGACGGCAGCATGTTATATATTGACGCCAGCCTGGTCGTGGACAATGGCGGGGGTCATGCCCCCACAATCGTAAGCGGCAGCACCTTTCTGACGGCCGGCCTCCATACCTTTGAGGTGCAGTTCTTTGAAGACTTCGGCGGGCCCAGCGGGGTGGATTTGTATCTGCCCTGTGATGTAAGCTTCTGCGCCATTCCGCTGCCTCCGTCCCTGTTGCTGCTGGCTTCCGGCTTGGCGAGTCTGATGGCCCTGGGCCGTAGGAAACTTGGGGGCTAACCGGGCCAAAATTCTGGCAATTCGAAGGAATTCGGGTTCAAGCCGGACCGGAAGGTACATTTTTTCCCGGCGAGAAAGCCGGAATGTCGGAATATAGGGCCGGCGGTTGAGAGACGGCAGCGATGAGCCGGAACCGCCGCATGACAGATGATATCCACTGGTGGAACGCAAAGGATATTCATATGAAAAGGCTAATCGTTCTTATCATGGTAGGACTGACCCTGGGTTTCGGGTGGGCCTCATTAGCCGGCGCAGACTCGTTGGGGTATTATCAGGAGGGAGACATAAATCTGGGCGGGCCCGCATATGCCTGGTGGTATGGTTGCTCCCCCACCAGCGCCGGGATGATGATGGGTTTTTACGACCGAGACGGCTATGCCGGGCTGTCCTATGACAGCCTTGTTCCCGGGGGTAAGGCAGAAGCCACCACCTTTCCTGTCAGCAATGCCTGGGACGCGCTGGTCAAAAATGTCATTGCCAGCCAGGGGTATGTGAACGATTATTACCGGTTTGCTAATGGGGTGCCGGACACTAATTCTTCCGGTAACGCCGCCTATAACGTTGCAGGTGATGACGTCGCCGTACCCACCCACGCCGCCAATAGCCTGGCCGACTTTATGGGCAGCGGCCAGGATTGGGTGGGTAATGCCAACGGCTGGACCACCTTTTGGTACTGGACTAATCATGCGAAGTTTTATGCCTCAGACGCGGCTGGCCTTGGGCTCCAGGGTCAGGACGGGATGTATGGCATGGACCTGTATTTTCGCTTCGCCGGCTACGGCACCGGCGACATTGCCAGCGACATGAATTTTTATACCTGGCATATCAAGACCTCGAGCTCGATCACGGACTTAGGATGCACTTTCGCAGATTACAAGGCCTTAATCGACGCCGGCTTGGTGGTGATGATCCAGCTCGAAGGCCACTCGGTGTTTGGTTATGGTTACACCACTGACGGAAAAATTATCTTCCACGACACCTGGGACGACCAGGAACACACCATGGACTGGGGAGGCTCCTATGCCGGCATGTATGAATGGGGGATGACCTGCTTCACGCCCAGCGGCGGCGGCGCGGTACCGCTGCCGCCCACGGTCCTCTTGCTGGGCAGCGGCTTGATAAGCTTGGCGTTGATGAGGAGAAGGTTTAAAGGCTAATTAGCCCAAGATCTGGGCTCTTGCAAGGCAGGGTCAGCCATGGCCCTGCCTTTTTCTTTGGCAGGTTGGGTGCTGGCGCCAAAAAAAAACTGGCCGGGTGGGGGAGGAACCCGGCCAATCGGTGAAAGGAGAAAATGGTATATGAACTTTGATTAAGGGGGGGATGTGGGTACCTTAATAGGGTCCATATACGGCTTATAAAGATGCAGTAATCGTGCCAAAGGCTCAATAATTATATTTACCAGATATTTCAATCAGTTATAACTTAGACCCGGCCATATTGCGGTTCAATATTTTTTACTGTTATTGCGGGAACGCCGCTATAGAACATTTAATTTACTAATATTATTGATAATATCGTACTTGCACCTGGTGTTGGGCGGATTCAATTTTTTGTCTCCAAGGCCCTCTCAGGCAGATCGGCGGCTGCCGGGAGCCTGAAATCCTAAATTATAATACCAGATTATTAAGGCACTGGCAAATATTCCGGCGCCCCTCAGCGGCTCAGCCTGAGGTGCCCCTGGGCCAGCACCTCTACCCGGAAGCCGGCCAAGACCAGGACCGTGGCATGATCTTCCACGATCAGGGCCGGACCGGAAAAAGCCTCCCCCTCCTTTAGCTCCGGGCGATGGTACAGGGGCAGGGAAGTCGGCCCCTGGTCCAGCCAGACAGTGCCTCTCCGGGGCAGCCTGACCCGGGAGGCAACCACCGGCTTGATGGGGGGCAGGCTCAAAGCCGCCTCCGGCGACTGGAAATGGAGGCGCAAGACCACGGCCTCCACCTCCCGGTCGGGGAAAGCGTGACCATAGAGGCGCAGGTACCGGGCCTGGAATTCCTCCAGGAAATGCGGGCTTAAGGGCACGCTCAAGGTATAACTCTGGCCCCGGTAGCGCAGGTCCAGGTCCCCGGCCACCATCAGGCCCCTGGCCTCCAGGCCGTCCGCCGCCAGTTCCGCCAGTGCCTGGGCCTTCAGGCGGTGATACTCCTTCTTTAGATGTTGCCAGCGGAGTCCCGGGCCGCTTACCAGCAGGGTGCGGCTGAAATCCCGGCGGAATCCGGCCAGGGCCATCCCCAGGGCGGAGAGCACCCCCGCCTGGGCCGGAATCAGGATGCGGCGCATCTCCAGCTCTTGGGCCAACTGGCACACATGCAGCCCGCCGGCGCCGCCAAAACAAAACAGGGTGAAATCCCGGGGATCCAGGCCCCGCTCCAGGCTCACCGCCTGCAAGGCCTTGGCCATATGGCTGGTGGCCAGCCGGATGATTCCCAAGGCCAGCTCCTCCGGGCCAACCCCGAAGCTAGCCGCCAGGCGTTCCATGGCCCTCCGGCTGGCAGCCGGGTCCAGGGACATGCGGCCCCCCAGAAAGGACTCGGGCCGCAGCCGGCCCAA
The DNA here is from genome assembly GCA_963739295.1 of uncultured delta proteobacterium. GTDB lineage: Bacteria > Desulfobacterota > Desulfobaccia > Desulfobaccales > 0-14-0-80-60-11 > CAVTZS01. The sequence goes on from CAVTZS010000004.1 coordinate 370,223, forward strand.
GATAAGCTGAGCATCGGTGACCGTAACTTGACCGCCCCGGCCATAGCACACCGGGCCAGGATCGGCCCCGGCGCTCTGGGGCCCCACCCGCAAGGCGCCCCCCCGGTCCCGGAAGGCCAGGGACCCGCCGCCGGCCCCCACCGTCTTAATGTCCATCACCGTCAGGCCCAGAGGATAATCCTCCAGCTGATATTCCCGGGTAAAGGGGATCTCCCCGGCCACCAGGGCCACGTCCGTGGAAGTGCCTCCCATGTCCAGCGTGAGGATATTTTTCTCCCCCACTGCCTGAGCCAGGCGCATGGCCCCGAAGACCCCACCGGCCGGCCCGGAGAGAATGGTATTGAGGCCCCAGGCCGCGGCCCGGGACGCGGGCAAGAAACCGCCGTTGGACTGCTGAATGAACAAAGTAACTTCTGGAAATTCCCGGGACCAGGCCTTCAGGTACTTATCCAGGATGGGTCCCAGGCAGGCGTTGAGCACCGTGGCGGTGGTGCGCTCATATTCCCGGAACTCCGGCAGCACCCGGCTGGACAGGGACACCGGCGCCCTTAGGTCGGCCAGGGCCGCGGCCAGGCGCTCCTCATGCTCCGGGTAGGCGTAAGCATGGAGCAGGCAGATGGCGATGGCCTCCGGGGCCAACTCCCTGACTTGCTGGCGCAGCCGGGCGATTTCTTCGGTCCTTAGGGGCGTGAGCACCGTCCCCTCCGGCCCCAGACGCTCCCTTACCCCTAAGATGCGCTCCCGGGGCACAAGTTCCCTGGACTTCTCCACCCCCAGGTTAAACAGCTCCCGTCGGGTCTGGCGGCCGATGGCTAACACGTCCTCGAACCCCTGGGTGGTGAGGAGCACCACCCGGGCGCCTTTGCGCTCCAGAAAGGCATTGGTGCCCACCGTGGTGCCGTGCACCACTTCCACCCCGTTAAGCCCCTCGGGCCTGAGCTCCTTTAACCCCGAGAGAATGGCCTGCAAGGGGTCCCCCGGGGTGGAAGGCACCTTGTGCACCCTACCCTCCCCTGCTCCCAGGAAGACGAAGTCAGTAAACGTTCCGCCCGTATCAATGCCGATGCGCATTTGTTAATTACCTTAGGAAACTTATAGGGGAGGGGGCTAAGGGCCGCAGGCCCACTTACAATCCTCCCGCAAACCCCCTCCCCCAATCCCTTTAGGGTTTTGGCTGGGGGAGGCGGGCCTGAAAGCCCCGCCTCCCCCAATCAACTGCGCGGGTTGGGTGGGGGGTTAAGGGGGGAGGGCAGGGAGCTCAGCTCCCTGGCCCTCCCCCCTTAATAATTTCACCAAATAATATTTGCAACTGAGTTGCATTTCAATTATAATAGGTTTTATGTCTGACCAATGCAATCTATCTCAATTAATGGCTAGCCATGGGGTGAAGCCCACCGCGGTGCGCCTGGCCTTCCTGGAGCTCTTGGCCGCGACTCCCCGGGCCTTGCGCGCTCCGGAGATCCTGGCTTCCCTCCGGGCCCGGCGCCAGGTCAACAAAGTTACCATCTACCGCATCCTGGACGATTTTACCCGGCGGGGCATTTTGCGCAAACTCTCCCTGGAGGGAAGGGTGTGCCATTACGAGTTGGCCTGCGAACACCACCCGCCCCACCCCCACTTCCAGTGCCAGACCTGCCTTGAGGTTCAGTGCCTGCAGGCTGTGCCCTTGTTGCGCATGTGGAGGGAACTCCAGGGGCCGGTGGGCAACCGCGCCGACCAGATCGAGATTCGGGTAGCCGGGGTCTGCCACAAGTGCCGGGAAAGCCCTTGAGACTCTTGGGGCCAGGACTATTTTTCAGGAAGGGAAAATCCCTGCTTAAGGAGTTAAGGAAACCATGTTGCATATGGGAAAAATCTTTAGCAAAATGAGCGGCAGGGGGAGGGGATTCTTCTTGCTCCTGTTTTTCGGGTGGTTGGGCTGGGCCCTCCTTCCGGGGGGCGCGCAGGCGGCAGCCGCTCCCGGCAAGATCCCCGTGGTCGCCACCATCATTCCCTTGGGGGACTTCTGCCGCCATATCGGCGGAGACCTGGTAACGGTGGAGGTTCTCATCCCGCCGGGGGCCAGCCCCCATGTCTTTGAGCCCGCCCCCTCGGTCATTCTAAAGGCCACCCAGGCCCGGGTCTTCGTTTATGTCGGCGCGGGTCTGGAGCCCTGGGCGGAAAGGCTGCTCGACGCCCGGGGCACTAAAAATCTAGCCGTGGTAGAGGCGGCCCACGGCATCCCCTTGATTCGGGAGGTGGGGGAACATCACCAGGGGTCCGCTGAAGTTGAGAAAGCGCCTTTGGCCCAAGGAAAGCCGGGACCTCCGAAGGAGGAAGCCTACCAGGCGGGAAATCCTCATATCTGGCTGGACCCGGTGCTGGCCCAGGAGATCTGCCGTAAGATTGCGGCAGCTCTCATCCAGGTGGACCCGGCCCACCGGCAGACCTATGAGGCGAATCTCCAAAAGTACCTGCAAGAATTGGAGAAGCTGGATCAAGATATCCGGCAGCAGGTCAAAACCTGGAGCATCCGTGATTTTGTCTGTTTTCATGATGCTTACTCCTACTTCGCCCAGAGATACGGCCTCCGGGAGGCGGGGGTGATCGAACTGGCGCCGGGGCGGGAGCCCACTCCCCGTCACCTCCGCGAAATCGTGGACAACATCCGCAAGCTAGGCATCCGGGTGGTGTTCGCCGAGCCCCAACTCAATCCCAGGGTGGCGGAGGTGATCGCCCAAGAGGCGGGGGTGAAGGTGCTGATGCTGGACCCCGTGGGCGGCCGGCCGCCCTACGGCTCGGACTACCTTCAGTTGATGCGTTATAATTTAGCCATCCTGGAGGAGGCCATGAGGTGAGAAGGGTGCGCCATGAACGAAATTGCCGTTGAACTTAAGGGCCTGTCCGTCCTCTTTAATAGCTCCCCCGCCCTGGAGGAGATCAACCTGGCCATTGAAACCGGCCGCTATGTTGGTATCCTGGGGCCCAATGGCGCGGGCAAAAGCACCCTCCTCAAGGTCATCCTGGGCCTGGTAAAGCCTAGCCGGGGAGAGGTCAGGGTCTTTGGCGAACCTCCGCTCAAGCTGCGCCACCGGGGCCAAATCGTGGGATACCTGCCTCAGAGGCCCCTGGCCAATCCCCACTTCCCATTGTCGGTCCTGGAGGTGGTCCTCATGGGCCGCTACGGCCAGGTGGGGCTGGTGAAGAGGCCGGGCCGGGAAGACCTGGAGATCGCCCGACGCAATCTTGAGCGCCTGGGGATTCTCCATCTGGCCCACCGCCCCATCGGGGAGGTCTCAGGGGGTGAGCAGCAGCGGGTCTTCATTGCCCGGGCCCTGTGCGTACAGCCCCGGCTCCTGGTGCTGGATGAACCCGCGGTCTCTTTAGACGCCTGTGCCCAGGACGAGGTGTTCGAATTGGTTTACGGGCTCAAAAAAGAGTTAAAGCTTACGGTACTGATGGTTTCGCATGATATTGGCGGGGTGGCCCGTCACGTGGACGATGTCATCTGCATCAACCGGAAGATTCACGTGCACCAGCCTCCTCCCATCGGCCGCCTGGGCCTGGAGAGCACCTTTGGCTGCAGCGTTGAGTACCTCTTTCACGGGGAGATTCCCCACCGGGTTGTGAAGGCACAGGATGATTGACCTGTTAACCATGGGATTTCTACAGCGCGCCTTGCTGGCGGGGGTCCTGGTGAGCCTGCTGTGCGGGGTGCTTTCCGTCTTCGTCATCCTACGGCGCATGGCCTTTATCGGCGTAGGCATCTCTCACTCGGCCTTCGGCGGGGTGGCCCTGGGCTTCTTGTTGGGGGTGGACCCCCTCTGGACCGGCATCGGCTTTGCCACCCTGGTGGCCCTCCTCATCGAATGGGCTCAGACTCACACCCGGGTGGAGGAAGATACTGCCATCGGCATCTTCTTCGCGGCCTCCATGGCCCTGGGCCTGGTTTTCCTCCACCTTTCCGCGACTTATAACGTCGACGTCTTCGGCTTTCTCTTCGGCAACATCCTGGCCATCGGCAATAAACAGGTAATTCAGATTGCGGTGGTTACCGCCACGGTTCTGGCCATCATGCTGGCCTTTTTCAAAGAAATGGTCTTTATAAGCTTCGACGAGGAGATGGCCTGGGTGAGCGGGGTGCCGGTGAAGGCGTTGCGTTACCTGTTCCTGGTGATGATGGCCCTGGTGGTCATCGTCTCCATCTACCTGGTGGGAATTATCCTGGTATCCGCGCTCCTGGTAATCCCCGGGGCCATCTCCCAGAACCTGAGCCAACAGATAAAGAGCATGGCGGTGGCTTCCACCGGAGTTGCCGTGGGGGCCATGGTGGGGGGCCTGGTGCTTTCCTACGGGTTGGATTTTCCTTCCGGAGCCACCATCGTCCTGGTATTGGCCCTGCTATATCTGGTTACCAGTCTTTTGCGCCCCTGGCTGCGCCCCCTGTCCAGGCGTCAATTTTGAGGGGACGTGGGCAGGATCATTCCTCGGCCCCCTCCCCTGGTTCATCTATCTCCCCATCGGTCTGTTCCTCGATGCCGGCCCCCCATGGCCTGGGGCAAACTGAGACTCCGGCCCGGTTCGCCCTCCTACCTGAGTTGGACTCCCCTGAAAAACTTTCCCGGAAGAAAATTTTTTCACGGAAATATGGATTATGGTCCCGGGGGTCTTTAATTTAAGGACATACGTCTTTACTGGCGGTTTAACCATCGACTCCGCTTAAGGAGCGGGTCTTTAAAGGAGGGCTGGATGAAAGCGAAGATCATGGCTTGCTTATGGTTGGCGATTCTGGTAGTCATCCTGGGGTGTGGGGAAAGCGCGCCCCCCCGGCCAAGGCGACGCTCATTAACTCCCAGGGCCAGAAGGTGGGAGAGGCTACCCTCACCCAAACCCCCCAGGGGGTTAAGATTAGCCTGAAGGTGGAAAACCTGCCTCCAGGGGTGCACGCCTTCCACATCCATGAGAAGGGTTTATGCACTGCCCCAGATTTCACGAGTGCGGCTGGCCACTTCAACCCCTTTGGCAAGAAACACGGGTTGAAAAATCCCCAGGGCCCCCACGCGGGGGATTTGCCCAATTTAACCGTGGGCCCCGATGGCCGGGGTTCCCTGGAGACCGTGGCCACCCTGGTGACCCTGAAGGCCGGAGAAAAAAATTCCCTCTTCCAGCCGGGGGGGACTTCCCTGGTGATCCACGCCGGCCCGGATGACGATATGACCGATCCTGCGGGCAACGCCGGGCCCCGCATCGCCTGCGGGGCCATCACCAAATAGGCGGGAAAGCAGAAGAATGGCGCGAGAGTGGGAGGGCCGGGGAATTGCGGGTCCTGGCCCCTTCCTCCACCCTGCGAGTTAAGACCTGGGGTCCCCTAGGGATGATTACCACACGTCAAGCCATCAAGGAACTGTTGCTGGGGCAACCCTTTTCCGCCCTGGAACTCTCCCAGCGCCTGTCGATTTCTGAAAAGGAAGTGCTGGAACATCTGGCTCATATCGCCCGGGCCCCTGGCCCCGGGAATCATTTCCAGATCACTCCCGCGGTTTGCAAGCACTGCGGCTTTATCTTCAAAAAACGCCGGCGGCTCACCATTCCCACCCGGTGCCCCCTCTGCCGCCATCAATCCCTCCGCCGCCCGCGCTTTGCATTGGTGAAGGAGAGATGATTGTGGGGGAGGGCCAGGGACCTGAGGTCCCTGCCCTCCCCCACACCCCCTCCCAACCCGCGTATAGTGCCTGGGAAGCCGGAGCCAAGGGCTCCGGCTTCCCAGGCTAAACTTAAGGGATTGGGGGTGGGGGTTTGGGGGAGGATTGTAAGTGGGCCTGTGGCCCTTAGCCCCTCCCCCAAATATCCCTATTCCACCGTCACGCTTTTGGCCAGGTTGCGGGGCTGGTCCACGTCGGTGCCCCTAAGGTCGGCGATGTGGTAGGCCAGGAGTTGCAAGGGTGCCGCCAGGACAATGGGGGAGAGTTCCTGGGGGACCTGGGGTATGGGGATCACGCTTTCCACCCTTTCCTGAACCTGGTAATTGTCTCCCTCGGTGAGGGCGATGAGCCTGCCACCCCGGGCCGCGACCTCCTCGATGTTCCCCTGGATTTTTTCCAGGACCGCACTTCGGGTAGCCAGGACCACCACCGGCATCTTCTCATCTATCAAGGCGATGGGGCCGTGCTTCATCTCCCCCGCGGGGTAGCCTTCGGCGTGAATATAGGAAATCTCCTTGAGTTTCAGGGCCCCTTCCAGGGCAAGGGGATAATGAATGCCCCGCCCCAGATAGAGAAAGTTATTAGCCGTCATATAGCGGCGGCCCATCTCCCGGATGTGCGCGTCCAAATCCAGGGTATCTTGCACCCAGGTGGGCAATTTCAGCATCTGGGTCAAACGCTGGCGCACTTCAAAGCGGCTCAGCCGGTTTAAACGGCTGGCTAAAAACAGGGCGATGAGATAGAGGGCCACCAATTGGGTGGTGAAGGCCTTGGTGGAAGCCACCCCAATCTCAGGGCCGGCGTGGGTGTAAAAGACGCTGTCGGCCTCCCGGGCGATGCTGGAGCCCACCACATTGACGATGGCCATGGTCTTGGCCCCCAGCTCCTTGCCGGCCTTGAGGCCGGCCCGGGTGTCCGCGGTCTCCCCGGATTGGGAGATGGGGATGAGGAGGGTTTTGTCATCCACCAGAGGTTGGCGGTACCGGAACTCAGAGCCCAGGTCCACCTCCACGGGGATGCGGCAGAGGCCTTCCAGTAGGAATTTTCCCACCAGCGCCGCGTGATAAGAGGTGCCGCAGGCCACCAGAAAGATCTTGCGGAGTTGCTGAATATCCTGGGCGGCCAGGGCGACTTCCTCCAGGATTACCTCGCCCTGCTCCTGGTGAATGCGAGTCCGGAAGGTATCGATGAGGGCCCGGGGCTGCTCAAAGATCTCCTTTTGCATGAAGTGCTTATAGCCCGCCTTTTCAGCCATGGCCGGGTTCCAGGTGATGACGTGCACCGGGCGTTCCACCTGCTCTCCCTGCTGATTCAGGAGGAGAAACTGGCCATCCCTTACCACTACCAGGTCATGATCTTCCAAAAATATCACCCGGCGGGTATAGGGGAGAATAGCCGGGATGTCCGAGGCCAGGAAGTACTCCTCTTCCCCCAGCCCCAGGATCAGGGGGCTTTCCTTGCGGGCCGCCACCAGCATCCGGGGTTCCTGGGCATTGACGATCACCAGGGCATAGGAGCCCCGGATCGCCTCCAGGGTCAGAGCCACCGCCTCCAGATATTGGGCGCCCTGGCGCATATACTTGACGATGAGATGGGAGACGATTTCGGTATCGGTTTCCGAGGAGAAGCGATGACCTGCTTTGAGTAATTCTTCCTTAATTTCCAGGTAATTTTCGATGATGCCGTTGTGCACCACCGCGATGTCCCCCACTTGATGCGGGTGGGCGTTGGCCTCCGAGGGCCGGCCGTGGGTGGCCCAGCGGGTGTGGCCGATCCCCACCTGGCCCGGGAGGGGTTCCTGTCGCACCAGACTCTCCAGTTCCCGCAACTTCCCCAGGCTTCGGCGGATATTGAGACCATTCTCGCCGATGATAGCCATCCCGGCAGAGTCATAGCCCCGGTATTCCAGCCTTTTTAAGCCGTCCAGAATAATGGGCATGGCCTCCTGAGAACCCAAGTAACCGATAATGCCGCACATAGCTTCCCCTAATCAGGTTAAGGATTGAGCCCTAAGTCCTCCATCTAGTCAGGTTCGGTGGAGGACATGATGCATCTGGCGAGATTTGCCAGGTTGGCCACCACTTCAAAGTTATCCGGTTCTTTACCTTCACTTCGGATCATATTCTTGATTATTTCCAGATTCTCTTGAGTGGCCACCCGAAGCAAAGATTCCACGGTCTGCACCCCACAGCCGACCAATAGCCCTAACAGCTCATTTATCTCGTGGGCGGGGCAACTCAGACCGACATTATTAAGCACCCAAGGGAGATTTTGGGCGCTGAGTAAATCAGGGACCTTGATCTCATGCGGTTCCTGGGCAATTCTCTTCTTTTCCTTGATCACCTGGCGGCCCCGGGCGATGGCCAGCTTGCCGGGGGGGACGTCCTCGGTGATGGTGGAGCCGGCCCCCACGTAGGCTCCCGCGCCTATGGTCACCGGGGCCACCAGCGAGGCGTTGGTGCCGATGAAGGCCCCGGCTTCAATCACGGTGCGATGCTTATGGACGCCGTCGTAGTTGCAGGTGATGGTGCCAGCCCCCACATTGACTCCCGGACCCACTTCGGCATCCCCCAAATAGGTGAGGTGATTGGCCTTGACCCCGGGATGGAGCACCGATTTTTTCACCTCCACGAAATTGCCCACCCGGGCGCCTTCCCGGAGATCGCTCAGGGGCCGAATATGAGAGTAGGGCCCCACCTGCACCCCCGGCCCCAGGCAGCTCTCGGTGATGACGCTGCCCATTTTCACCAGGATATTATCTGCCAGGACCGAGTCGCTGATCTTGACGTTGGGCTCCAGGACGCAGTTTTCGCCGATGACGGTGCGGCCCTGGAGATAACAATTGGGATAGATGACGGTGTCGCGGCCGATGGTAACCAGGGGCTCGATATAGGTGGTTTCAGGGTCGATAATAGTGACGCCCTGGTCCATGTGTTGGGCGTTGATGCGGCGCTTCACCGTCTGCATGGCGCTGGCCAGCTCGGCCCGGCTGTTGATCCCCAGGAGATTTTCCTGGTCCGAGTCCACCAGGGCTTCCACCCCCTGGCCCTGCTCCCAGGCGATATGGATCATATCGGTAAGGTAGATCTCTCCCGTAACCGGGCTCTTGGGAATTACGTTTAACCCCTGCCTGAGAAAGGCGGCGTCAAAACAGTAGGCTCCGGTGTTGATCTCCCGGATAGCCAAAATGTCGGGGCGCCCCTGAGAATCCTTGGCTTGCAGCACTGCTTCCACCTGGCCCTTTTGATTCCGCACCACCCGGCCATAATGCGCGCCGTCCGGGAGTTCAATCGTCTGTACAGTTAGCGCCGCGCCGGTCTGTTTATGTAATTGGTAAAGGGCTTGAATGCTTTCTGCGGAAATCAAGGGCGCATCGCCGCAGAGCACCATGACCGTGTCGACTCCGACGGGCAGGGCCTCAAGGGCCACCTGTACGGCATGGCCTGTGCCTAATTGGGGCTCCTGTATCACGAAGCGCACCCCATAGTCTTTAACCGCCTCCTTAACCTTCTCAGCCTGATAACCCGCCACTACCAGGATGTCCGTGACGCCCACCGCCTTCAAGGTATCCATGAGGTAGGCGATCATGGGCCGGCCCAGGAGCTGGTGCAGGACCTTGGGATGCTGGGATTTCATGCGGGTGCCCTGGCCTGCGGCCAGGACGGCGGCGGTGATATTAGATGCGAGGCTCATTGCATTTATCACCCTTTGTTTAAGCTATTCTTGGGCCCTATAAGAAGGAGGCAAATTTAGCGGTGCTGACTTCCCTTTAAGCAGAAACCGCCATAAGAAAAACTCCGTGTACGAAGTATCATCAGTAATCAAGGCGGCATCCTTAATGACTGTCTCTATTTCACCATTTTCCCAGAGGAACATTTTGTGAAGCTTCTGAGCAGTTACGCAAGAATCATTATATTCGCTTAGATCCTCTAAAATGGCAGGGCTGTCAAAAGCCTTCTCCGCATTACGACGGAAGTCAGCATCTGAAATTTTTTTCATGCAGCCTACGAAATAAAAGCCCCAACCATTGGGGCCAATATATACCTTGGTATTCGGGAAAACCGCGTAGAAGGTTTTCAAAACGCTTTTTATCTCATCTGCCCGGGGGCTCCGGGAAACCATAGGCACATGACGCCTTCTGGGGTTTAGCCGCTCTTTACAGATTTGGAAAAATTCCTTGGCATAAAGATTAACGGTTCCAGCACTGTATATCGGAGGAGCTGGATCAACTGTAATGATATCGTATTTCTTTGGGGATAACAAAATATAATTTCGTCCATCATTTACGATAGCATGAACATTTTTCCTTTTTAAAATCTCTTGTCCATTTTTATGATAGTATCCGAAAAAATCTCATATGTTTCAGGAACAAGTTCTACCGAAGTAATATTTAAATCCTGATATAATGATGGCCGATTTAAGCACAGTCCCCATGCCAAAACATATTATCAACATTTCCTTAGGCGAGTTGGTTTGTATGCATAATAGGCAGATGGGTCATCAATTTTGTTTCTGTACATAACAAAGTCATCCCTACACCATTAATCCACAATGCCTTGTAATTATTTATTGAAAAAGCTGTGACGGTCCCTTCAATTCCCTCTTTATTAAAGAATATCTCGTAAGGACAATGTTTTTCTATTTTACAGGCTAATTCCTTTTTTTTGATCCGCAATTCGATGGTTGACATAAAAGGATCTTTTCCTTTAACTTGATAAAATCAACAGAAATAAAATCGGGAATTACAGCTAGGTAGCAAATCTTGGTCCGCATGGAACTATTACTCGTTAGCCATAAGAGCAGCAAACCCAGGCTAACATTTAGCAAGGAAAGTAAAATCACCGCATTAGTAGAGCCCCAACTGGGAATTAACCAGAATCCTGCCAGCAATGCTCCTAAAATGCTGCCAATGGTATTGGCGCTATACAGCCAGCCCACGGAGGAACCCGTTCCGGATACATCTCTTGCATAACAAACGCTGGCGGTAGGGAAGATCATCCCAAAAAGAAAAGTTAAAGGAAAAACAATGGTAACGGTCGCGGCAAGCACACCTATTCGACCCGCCATCGTATCTAAAGAATAACCTCCAAAAGCAGGAAACAAAAAAAGATTGATAACCGATAAGATACCAACCACTAACTCCAATAACCCAAAAACCACTATGGGGCGGACGAATTTATCCACCATATTTCTCATAAAGATGCTGCCCAACGCGATCCCGGCCAAAAATACGACCAGCATCCCAGAGAACGCATAGATTGAAGTTCTTAAAAACAAAATAAGCTGCCGGGTCCATATAACTTCATAAGCCAATGAGGTAAAGCCGCTTATGATGAAAGCCACCAACACCACCCTCCGTACCTGGTCCGAATAAGGAGAAATCCTCCGGTCGAGTCCGGCTTGGGAGACTGAGGCGGCGGCGGGTTGCTCTTCTATTTGAATATCCTTTTTATAGATAGCATAGGCAAAAATCGCGACCAGGAAATTGAGAAACACACCAAGCAAGAATAGTCCGATATTCTCCCCAAAATTCGAGGGTTATGAAACCACTAATTATTACCCCGAATACTGCCCCGAAGGTGTTAATCCCGTATAAAAGACTAAAACTCCTGCCAAATAAAATACCTCTTTTAACCAGCCAGCTGGTTAGTATCGGCAGTGTGCCTCCCATCATTGTGGTCGGCAATAGCAACGCTAGAAAGCAGATTAGCGTTCTAAGAACAGTAATCAATAGCTGATTTTCACCACTGATTGCATATACGTATTTATAAATTGGCAGAGAAATCGAAAAAATCACAGGAACAAGCAAGGCGGTGGTGCCGATCAAAAATTCCAGGGTGGCATATACTCTTAAGGGGTCTTCCCGTCTATCGATGAACCTCCCAAACAAAAAGCTACCCAGCGCCAAACCTGCCATAAACGCAGCCACAACGGTTGAAGTTGCATAGATGGTAACGCCCATGATCCTGGCCAACATCCTGAGCCATACCACTTCATACATCAAACCACTGATACCGCTGCCAAAAAAAATAAAATAAATTAAATAGATAGATCTCGTCTTAGGCATTGTTATTCTCCCGTCTAAGGAGTCAATCGCTTGACTAACAGTCTTTCTACTTATCAGAATATTAGTTATTTGTTCAAGAGTATCAAACTTTATTTAAAAAGAAAAGGCAAGCTCAGCAAAACCGAACTTCCCAAATTTTCTATAATTTTTCCCTTAGTTGCCGGCTTGCTTAGAACGCCATGGCTACAAAGCTTTGTTTGGCAATACAAAGCGCTGCTTTGCACCCATTTCGGTTCCCAAGCGCAGCTTGGGAACCGAAAAGAAATCATTCAAAAACTATTCCCATTCGCTGCGCTTCATTCGCTGATAAGAAAGACCATCCCTTTGTTACAGATGCCGCAGGTTCTTTCCACCAGTTTTCGATAAGTCTTTTGCCGCAGCCCTCTCTTCAATTGACCGATCCCTTGACGAATAGCCTCAGCCACTGAAATCTTGTGAACTTTGGCATACCCGTTAAGCCAAAGTCTATCTTCGTCAGAAATGGTAATAGTTAGCCTCTTGGCGGACATATCGCCACCACGCCCCATTTCTCAACCTGATACAGAAAACATATAAAAAAACAGTCATTTTGTAAAAATGAAAAAGGCAAGCCTGCCAGGCTTGCCTTTTTCCCCTTACGGGGGTTGGGAGGGAAGTTTGCAGGGAGGGCGGGGGAACTGGGTTCCCCCGGCCCTCCCTGCAATTTCTTCATTTTTCGTTAGCTGCGGCCGGCCACCTTCTCCCGGGTCAGGGCCCGGCGCATGGCCGCCTCGGCCCGGGCCCAGTCAATGTTTTCGGTTTGGCCTGTGGCCAGGCGCTTCTCGGCTCGCTCCCTGGCCCGGCGGGCCCGCTCCAGATCGATATTGGTGGCCTAATTCCGCGGATTCGGCCACAACGGTCACCTTGGAGCCGGTCACCTCCGCAAAGCCCCCGCTGACCGCCAGGTATTCGATTTTGTTGCCCAGGCGGTAATACATCTCCCCGATTTCCAGGGCGCTCAAAAAGGGAACGTGGTCCACCAGGACGCCGAACTGCCCTTCCACTCCCGGGCAGACCACCACATCCGCTTCGGTGGACAATACCACCCGGTCCGGGGTAATCACTTCCAAACGAATCTGTCTGGCCATAAGGGTTACTCCCGCCTGGCTTACGCGGCTTCACTCAGCCGTTGGGCCTTGGCCACCACTTCTTCGATGCCCCCCACCATGTAGAAGGCCTGCTCCGGCAGGTCGTCCATCTGGCCCTCGATGATGGCCTTGAAGCCCTTCACCGTCTCCGGCACGGTGCAGAACTTGCCCTCTACGCCGGTGAACTGGGCGGCCACGAAGAAGGGCTGGGACAGGAAGCGTTGGATTTTCCGGGCCCGGGCCACCGTGATCTTGTCTTCGTCGGAGAGTTCATCGATGCCCAGGATGGCAATGATGTCCTGCAGGTCCTTGTACTTCTGGAGAATCAGCTGCACCGTCCGGGCTACATAATAGTGTTCCTCGCCCAAGACCATGGGGTCCAGGATGCGGGAGGTGCTATCCAGCGGGTCCACGGCCGGATAGATGCCCAGCTCGGTGATCTGCCGGGAGAGCACCACGGTGCCGTCCAGGTGGGCAAAGGTGGCGGCCGGGGCCGGGTCGGTGAGGTCGTCGGCAGGCACGTAGATGCACTGCACCGAGGTGACCGAGCCCTTCTTGGTGGAGGTGATGCGCTCCTGTAGTTCGCCCAGGTCGGTACCCAGGGTGGGCTGGTATCCCACCGCCGAGGGCATGCGGCCCAAGAGCGCCGAAACCTCGGAGCCGGCCTGGGTGAAACGGAAGATGTTATCGATGAACAGGAGCACGTCCTGCCCCTCTTCATCCCGGAAATATTCCGCCGCGGTGAGCGCGGTGAGGGCAACCCGGGCTCGGGCTCCCGGGGGCTCGGTCATCTGCCCGTAAATCAGCGCCGCCTTGGGCAGTACCCCGGAATGTTTCATCTCCAGGTAAAGGTCGTTGCCTTCCCGGGTGCGTTCCCCCACTCCGGCGAAGACCGAGATGCCGCCGTGGTGCATGGCGATGTTGTGGATCATCTCCATCATGACCACGGTCTTGCCGACGCCGGCGCCTCCGAACATCCCCATCTTGCCGCCCCGGGGGAAGGGGACCAGCAGGTCGATAACCTTGACGCCGGTTTCCAGCACTTTCACGGTGGTGTCCTGGTCCACGAAGGCAGGTGCGGGACGGTGGATGGGGTAATAGGTTTTGGCCTCTACCGGGCCCAAGCCATCCACCGGGCGGCCCACCACGTTGAGCACCCGTCCCAGGGCCTCCCGGCCCACGGGCACCCGGATGGCGTCGCCAGTGTCCTTCACCGGCATGCCCCGTACCAGGCCGTCGGTGGTGTCCATGGCGATGGTGCGCACCATGTTGTTGCCCAGGTGTGGGCCACTTCCACCACCAGGTTGTCTGCTGTATCATCAATGGCCGGGTTGCTGATCAGCAGGCCATTACGGATGGCCGGCAGTTTGCCTTCCTCAAACTCCACGTCCACTACCGGGCCGATAACGCGGGCGATTTTGCCAATATTCATCGTCTCCAAGTCCTCCTCATCCGGGCGGCTCAGCCCTTAAGGGCCTCAGCCCCGCCCACGATATCCATTAATTCTTTGGTAATGGCCGCCTGCCGGGCCTTGTTCATCACTAAGGTGAGATGGGTGATCATTTCCTTGCAGTTACTGGAGGCGTTGTCCATGGCGTTCATGCGGGCCGCGTGCTCGCTGGCGGAATTCTCCAGGAAACCGTGGTACACCTGCACGTTAATGTACCTGGGCAACAGGTACTCCAGAAACTGGGCCACCGGCGGCTCAAAGAGATATTCCAGTAAAGGCGCCTCTTCCTCCGCCTCCGGCTCCTCTCTGAACGATGGGCAAAAGCTGCACCAACCGGGGCCGTTGAATGGCTAGATTGATGAAATTCGCGTGGATCAAGTGGACTTCCTGCACCTCGCCGGTGAGATAATCGCTCATGATCTCCCGGGCCACGGTCACGGCATTAGAAAAGTCGAACTTGCTCCAGACGTCCACGTAAAAGGACCGCATCTCCCTCTTGCGGCGGCGGAAGAAGTCCCGGCCTTTGCGGCCCACGCAGGTCAAAGAGACTTCCCGGCCCTGGTCTTCCTGCCGCTTGATGAACCTGGTGGCGGCGTTGATCAGGTTGACGTTAAAGGAGCCGCACAGGCCCCGGTCTGCCGTCATCAACACCAACCCCACCTTTTCTACCTGTTTGGCCACCTGGAAAAAGGGATGAATCTCCGGGTCCACCCGGCGGGCCATATTGCTCAGCATCATGGAAAAGGCCTGGGCATAAGGCCGGAACCCCTCCATGCGCTGCTGCGCGCCCCGCAGCTTGGCGGCGGAGACCATGTTCATCGCCTTGGTAATCTGCTGGGTCTTTTTTACCGCCGCAAATTTTGCGTCTGATGTCTCGTAGCGTTGCCATCCCTTACCCCTGGGTCCGTTAAGCCGCGGCGCCGGCGGCAGGCTGGAACACGGTCTTGAATTCCTCCAGAATGGATCTCATCTTGGCATCCATGTCCGGCGTGAATTCTTTCTTCTCCTTGAGTTCGGCGAAGATTTCCGGATAGTTCGTCTCTATGAAGGTATAGAGTTGCTTTTCATAATCCCCCAGCACGTCAATGGGCAGGGCATCCAGGAAGCCCCGGGTGCCGGCATAGATGATGGTCACCTGCTTTTCCATGGGCAAGGGCTGGTATTGCGGCTGCTTCAAGACTTCCACCAGGCGGATGCCCCGGTTAAGCTGCTGCTGGGTGGCTTTGTCCAGCTCGGAGCCGAACTGGGCGAAGGCGGCCAGTTCCCGGATATTGGGCCAGATCCAGGCGCAGCAGCCAGCCACCTGTTTCATGGCCTTAACCTGGGCGGCGCCGCCCACCCGGGAGACCGACAGCCCCACGTTGATGGCGGGCCGCACCCCGGAGAAGAACAGAGCTCGGCTCCAGGTAAACCTGGCCGTCGGTGATGGAGATGACGTTGGTGGGAATGTAGGCCGAGACGTCGCCCTGCTGGGTTTCGATAATGGGCAGGGCGGTCATGGACCCGCCGCCCAGTTCATCATTCAGCTTGGAGGCCCGCTCCAGCAGTCGGGAGTGATTGTAGAAGATATCGCCTGGATAGGCCTCACGGCCCGGCGGCCGCCGCAGCAAGCAGGGATATCTGCCGGTAGGACTGGGCCTGCTTGGTCAGGTCATCATAGATGATGAGGGCGTGGCGCCCCGTATCCCGGTAATACTCCCCCATGGCGCAGCCGGAATAGGCGGCCACGTACTGCAAGGGAGCCGGCTCCGAGGCGGAAGCGTTCACCACGATGGTGTGCTTCATAGCCCCAAAGCGCTCCAGCGCGTCCACCACCTGGGCCACGGTGGACTTCTTCTGGCCCACGGCCACGTAAATGCAGATGACCCCGGAGTCCATCTGGTTGATGATGGCATCCACGCACAGCGCCGTCTTGCCGATCTGGCGGTCGCCGATGATCAGCTCCCGCTGGCCCCGGCCGATGGGGGTCATGGCGTCGATGGCCTTGTAGCCGGTGTACATGGGCTCATTCACCGGTTGGCGCTCGATTACCCCCGGGGCCTTGACCTCGATGCGGCGGAACTCTTTGGCATTGAGGGGGCCTTTGCCGTCCATGGGGTTGCCCACCGGGTCGATGACCCGGCCGATGACCTCATCCCCTACGGGCACCTGGGCGATGCGGCCGGTGCGCTTGACGATGTCGCCTTCCTTGATGTGGGTATCTTCCCCCAGGATGGCGACACCGACATTGTCCTCTTCCAGGTTGAGGGCGAGTCCAAAAATCCCCCCCGGAAATTCCAGGAGTTCCATGGCCATGCACTTTTCCACGCCATGAACCCGGGCAATGCCGTCACCCACCGACAGGACGGTGCCGGTTTCGGCAACTTCCACCTTCTTTTCATAATCCCGGATTTGGGTGCGAATAATTTGGCTGATTTCCTCGGCTCTAATCTCCATTTATAAAACCTCGCCTTTTGTTAAGGATTCTCTTAAGGAAAAGAGCTGCGTGCGCACACTGCCGTCCAGCACCAGATCGCCTACCCGGGCGATAATGCCGCCGATGATTTTGGGGTCCTCCTCCACGTCCATCACCACGGTGGTGCCGGTCAGCTTCTCCAGGGTGCTGCGCAAGCGCCCCTGCGTGGCTTCGTCCAGGGTAATGGCTGACGTCACCCGGGCCCGGCTGACATTTTCCAGGACATCCACCAGTTGTTGATACGCCTGAGAGACTCCGGCCACGGCCCCCAGGCGGTGCTTGTCGAATAAAAGCTGCAGCAGATTACCCACCAGAGGGGACAACTGCAAGATTTCGATCATATGCAGCAGCAATTTCCGGCGGTCTTCTCGGCTGTGAATGGGGTTGAGCAGCGCGTCTTGCAGTTCCGGCTCCCGCTCCAGGAGATAGGCGAATCCCCGCAGCCCTTCCCCATATTCCTTATACTTACCATCCTCCTTGCCCAGGGTCAGCAAGGCCTTGGCATAGCGTCGAGGCACAGTCATGTCAATCAATGGGCTTCCACCACCTTCTTCAGATATTCCTCCACCAACTGCTGTTGGTCGGTGGGAGTAACCTTCTCTTTAATCAGGTCTTGGGCCATCTGGGTGGCCGCATCCACCACCTCTTGCTTTAATTCCTGGGTGGCCTTCTTGGTTTCCTGCTGAATGGTAAGGGCCGCCATCTCCTGCAGGCGGGCGGCCACCATCTCGGCCTTTTTCAGAATTTTGGCCTTTTCCGCCTCGCCTTCGGCCAGGTATTGCTGGATAATCTTCTCCCGTTCCCCGGTCACCTGGGCCAGGCGAGCCTCGGCCTCTTTAAGGGCCTGGGCCGCCGCCATTTTTTTGGCTTCCAGATCTTCCAGGGATTCGCTGATGTCTTGGGAGCGTTTGGCAAAAAACCCCTTGGCCGGCTTGGCCAGCAGGTAAACCAGGATGACCGCGAACACCACGAAATTTACGGTGCGCCAGATGAAGTCGGTAACTTTGGCGGGGTCCATGCCCCCATGGCCGCCTGCCTCGGTGGCCCCGGCCACTCCGGCCAGAGCCAGGCCCAGGCCTAACCCCAGGAAAATGCCCCCGACCTTAAGCCACCCGGTTCGGCGCGCCAGGCTCATGTGAGTTCCCTCCCCAGAATCTTGGCGGCCAGCGCCTGGGCAAAGGACCGGGCCTGGGCCTTCAGGGTCTTCCGGGCCTGGGCCATATCTTCCTTGATCTTTTGCTCCACCTTGGCCCACTGAGCTTCCACCTCTTTTTTTACGGCCTCCAACAAAGAAGCTTCCGCCTGAGTCCCTTCCTGCGTCAGCTCATCTTTCTGCCTTAGACCGTGGCGCCTGGCCTCGGCCAGGCTTTCCTTAATCTCGGCGCCGATACCTTTACTACGATCTGAGAGGTTGCTGATCTCAGCCTCGTGGGCGGCCAGCGCGGCCTGCCGCTGACGCAGGCCCCTCCGAATAGGACGGAACAGGACCAGGTTCAGGAGAAAGACCAGGACCAGGAAATTGGCAATCTGTACGAAAAGAGTCCAATCAATATCGATCATCCCTGGTTGCCACCTTGTTTCTTTATTTAGAAAATCAAAGGGTTAGCAATTTCTCGGTTGGTATCCATGTGTAACTTTTCACGAATGCCCTTTTAACCTATTTTGCCCGTGGTGTCAAAATGTTTTTGAAAAAAATTTCAGCCCCCGAACAGGAAACGGCGCATACGAATATTGAGCAGGAATCCCACTCCCAAGAGAGTGGTGATCAGAGAGGAGCCGCCATAACTGAAAAGAGGCAGGGGAATGCCTACCACCGGCAAAAAGCCGGTGACCATGCACAGGTTGATGAAGACCTGCCAGAAAATCAGCGACGTCACCCCCAGGGCGAGGAGATTGCCGAAGCGCTCCTTGCAATCCCGGGCCACTTGCAGGCCCCAGAGAGTTAAGGCCGCAAACAACAGCAGCAGTAGCGCCGAGCCCACGAAACCCCACTCCTCGGCAAATACCGAAAAGACAAAGTCGGTGTGTTGCTCCGGAAGGAAATGAAGTTGGTTCTGGGTGCCCTGCAAGAAACCCTTGCCCCAGAACTGGCCGGAGCCCACGGCAATCATGGATTGGATGATGTGGTATCCGGCTCCCAACGGGTCCTGCTCCGGGTTGAGAAAGGTCAAAACCCGCTGGCGCTGGTAATCCTTGAGAAAACTCCAGATCACCGGGGAGGACAGGACCAGGGTCAGAGCGCAAGCCACCAGGGTCCTCCAGTGGACCCCCACGAACAGGATCATGGAGAAAGCCACCATCACCACCAGGATACCTGAACCCAGGTCGGGTTGCTTGACGATCAATAAAACCGGCACCAACACCAGAAACAGGGGAGCCAGGAGATTCTTGAAGCGCATGGACTCCAGGTGCGGGCGGCGGTTGAAGTACTTGGCCAGGGCCAGGATAATGGCAATCTTGGCAATCTCCGCGGGCTGGAAGGCAAAGGGGCCTAAAGGGAGCCAGCGCCGCGACCCGGAGACCAGCTTACCGCCAAACATCACCGCCACCAGCAGCACCAAACTGAGCAGATATAGAGGGTAACTCAGCTTCTCCAGGTGGCGGTAATCATACAACAGGGTTATGAACATCAGGCTCAGGCCCACCGTCAGCCAATAGATCTGTTTAATATAGACCGGAGTGCCGGCCCCCGGCTGGCGGCTGTACCCGGCGCTGTATAAATTTACCAGGCCAAAGGCGGTAATCAGGAACACCAGACCTACCAACAGCCAGTCAAAATTTTGCACCAAGCGGCGATCGAACATGGCAGTTCCCAGTGGTCAGTAGTCAGTCGATAGGCTTGAAAATGTTAATATTATATGCTGCTTGGCGTGAGGCAGCCCCTGAATTTCACGATTGCTTGATCGTTCTAATTTCGTTAGTGAATATGAATATATCGATGACTTTGCCATTGAGACTTTTGGCGGAAAGTCCCATGAGTTTCTTCTGAAGTTGCAGAGCGGAATTCCAGGCATCAAGAGAAGTAGGGATATGGGTTAAATCGGCCACGAAATACAAGAATATCAGATAACTTTCCTTATGGCTCTTTTGCCTAAGAAAATACAGGTGAGCCAACCTATTCGCATACTGGTAGAAACCTGATCTCCAATCGATCATGGCTCTTGTGCAATTTAGCCACCGCTGGGTCTCAACCAGTCGTTCAGAAATAATATTAAGCGATTTTTCATCCTTTGCAACGCAGTTAGAGATTATTTCGGGCACATTAGCTTTTGCCTCAACTAAAATGAAGATTTCCTCGCCTGATGTTTTCCCTAAGGCATCCCATTGAGGTCCATTCTTCGGCCAGAATTGTTTCAATTCTTCGGACAGCTCTTGATGATTTATTAGTTTGAGGAAGGCCGTATCTCGATATTCTGCGAAGTTGTCCTGCTTCAAAGGAGAGACCCAACAAATTTCTCGTCCAGATAGTGATGCAACCTTTTCTCGTATACGGCCATTGAGTAATTCAGGACAAGAGTTTATTAGATCTTGGGTCCATTTTTGACTTCCTCGTACTGCCCTTGGTTGTGCCACTCTCATATCTTGATGTTCCAAAGTGCATCAAAAACATGAATAACTGGCAACCGGCAACTGACAACTCCCTACGCCTCCACCCGATGGCTCAGGGCCTCTTTCAAGGTCTGATGGTCCGCATACTTGATGTCCCCGCCCATGGGCAACCCGTAGGCGATGCGGGTCACCTTAACCATCAAGGGCTTGAGTTCCTGGCTCAGATAGGTGGTGGTGGCCTCCCCCTCCAGGCTGGGATTGAGGGCCAGGATCACCTCTTTGGCCCCTTCCGCCTTTACCCGGTGCAGCAACTCCCGGAGGCGCAAATCATCGGGCCCTACCCCCTCCAGGGGAGAAATCAGGCCTCCCAGGACGTGATAAAGGCCCTGGTACCACCCCACCCGCTCCAGGGCCAGGAGGTCCCCCGGGTCCGCCACCACCAGGATCTGCCCCTGCCGGCGCTCCGGGTCGGCGCATATGGGGCAAAGCTCGGTATCCGCAAAGGCAAAGCAGCGCTGGCAGAGCCGGATCTTCTCCTTTAATTCCAACAGGGACTGGGCCAGTTCCAACACCTCATCCTTAGGCGCCCGGAGCAGATACATGGCCAACCGGCCGGCAGTCTTCTCCCCTACCCCGGGCCATTTGCTCAGGGCCATAATTACTCTTCTCAGGGCTGCCGGATAGGCGCTTCTGGCCATTTTCTTAAAGCCGTCAGCAATCAGCGGTCAGCTTTCAGTTGTCAGAAAAAACCATTCTAAATAAAGTTCATTTATCCGAAAAAGCTGACTGCTGACTGCTGATAGCTGATAGCTGACTGACTACTGACCACTGACCCCTGACTACTTTTTCAAAACAGACCAGGTATCTGCAGGCCCCCGGTGAGTTTGCTCATCTCCTGGGCCATCATTTCCCGGGCCCGATTCAAGGCCTCGTTCACTGCCGCCAGGATCAAATCCTGGAGCAGGTCCACATCCTCGGGGTTAACCACCTCGGGGTCGATGCGCAGGGACACCAGCTCCTGGCGGCCGTTGGCAGTCGCCTCCACCATGCCCCCGCCGGCCTGGGCGCTCACGGTGCGGTTTCCCAGCTCCGCCTGCAACTCCATCATTTTGCTTTGCAGCTTCTGGGCCTGCTTCATCATCTGGGTCAGATTCTTCACTCAGATTCCTCCTTCTCCGGGGTGGTGGAGACCCACTGGCCGCCGAAGATTTCCCACGCCTGCTGCTTGAGGGCCGCCATATCCAGGGGCTTGGGGGGGGCCGGGCGTTTCACCCCCCGCTTCGTCTCCTGCACCTCTATCTCCAGGGTATATTGGGGACCGAAAAAGTTGCGCACCAGCTCCTGCAAGCGGGCCTCGTGGCGCGGCCCGGCGGCATTCCAGGAGCGCCCCGCGGCCGCTTGCACCCGGTGATCGGTAAGGGCCTTAAGGCGGGACTGGGCGAGCTTGCCATAAAGGGGCCCGCCTTCGACTTCCCGGACATATTGGAGAAAGGCTTGCCATTTCTCCTCCAGGTCCGCGCCGGTCAAGGCTGCTGGAGCCGGGGCGGCTTCGCCCGCCGGAGTCGTAACCGTCTCAGGGGCAACCTGTAAAGGGCCCTGAACTTCGGAAGCGACCAGCCCTGGGGTCCCTAAACGCTGTTCCAGGGCCTCCAGCCGGGCCAGCCACTCGGTCAGGGGCAGAACCGGCTCCAGGTGGATCAGCCGCAGCAGTTGCACCTCCAGGGCCAAGCGGGGCTGGGTCGCCCGCCGCAGCTCTTCTTCTCCCTGGAGCAGCACGCTGAGCAGATTGTGCAGGTGGGCGGGGGTTGTCCGCCGGGCTAAGCGGGAGAGTTCCTCCCACTCAGTGTCGGCCACCGGAACCAGGTGGCGGGACTCCTGGTGGAGCCCTGCCAGGAGCAAGTGCCTGGCATAGGCTACCAGGTCCTGGTGGAAGCGTTTTAAATCATGGCCCTGAATGAAAAGTTCATCGATGAGGGCCAGCAATTCTGGGCCCTGTCTGGCAATGATGGCCTGGAGCGCCCCGATGAGGGCGCCCCGCTCGGTCACACCCAGGATGCGGGCGATCTCCGGGGCGGTGACCCCTTCGCCCCCGAAGGTTACCACCTGGTCCAGGAACCCCTGGGCATCCCGAAGACTGCCTTCCGCGGCCCGGGCCAGCAGGGCCAGGCCCTCCGGGTCCACCCGCCAACCCTCCTGCTCCACCAGTTTGGCCAGAGAGCTCTGAATCAAATCCGTGGGAATCCGGCGAAAATCGTAGCGCTGGCAACGGGACAGAATCGTCACCGGCACCTTGTGGGGCTCGGTGGTGGCCAGGATAAAGACCGCGTGGGCCGGGGGCTCCTCCAGGGTCTTTAAGAGGGCGTTGAAGGCGTCCTTGGTGAGCATGTGCACTTCGTCAATGATGTAAATCTTGTAATGCCCCTGCACCGGAAAATACTTGATCTTCTCCCGCAGGTCCCGGACCTCGTCGATGCCCCGGTTGGAGGCGCCGTCGATTTCCAGCACGTCCAGGGAGGAGCCGCTGGTAATCTCTTTACATACCTGGCAGGAATTGCAGGGGTGGGGGGTGGGGCCGCCGCTCAGGCAGTTCAGGGCCTTGGCCAGGATGCGGGCCACCGAGGTCTTGCCCACGCCCCGGGGGCCGCTGAACAGAAAGGCGTGGGCCACCCGGCCGGCGCTCAGGGCGTTTTGCAGGGTGCGGTTGACGGGCTCCTGGCCCACCACCTCCTCAAAGGTTTGGGGCCGCCACTTGCGAGCCAGAACCTGGTATGCCATAAAAATACGGTTTTCGGTTTCCGGTTTTCGGTTTTCGGTTAATAAGGAGTAAAGAAACTCTTCCGCTCTGGATGTAAAAAGTGAGAATTAGGGTCTGCTAAGAAGTTATGCTAGATTGCCGAAAACCGCAAACAGAAAACCAAAAATGGCGGAGAGAGAGGGATTCGAACCCTCGGAGCGCGGTTTAGACGCTCACACGATTTCCAGTCGTGCCCCTTCAGCCGCTCGGGCATCTCTCCGTACTAAATGATTGCCGCGGTGTCTTGGGGGAGGGGGCAAAGGGCCGCAGAGCCCACTTATAATCCTCCCCCAGGCCCCCACCCCCAATCCCTTACTGTTCAGGTGGTCCAGGCGTCCCGCCTGGCCTTTAATGCACAGGCCAGAGGCCTGTGCCACTAGAAGCTGTTCCAAAACCTTGCTTCGACGGGAAATGTCATTCTGAGCGGAGCGAGAATTTAGTGATTAGCATAGAGATGGCTCAGGGTACCGTCCCTTAGCCAATTTCATCCGGGCCGAGAATATGTAAATGGGCTTTGTCGTCTTTATTCAATTTGCTGAATTCAACAGCATATTTTTCATAATCATTTTTTCTATCGACAATGATGACAATTCTTATTCTATTAAACTTATTTACATCCCTATCCTTAATGCCAGTATCCAGCAACTTTTCTAAAATTTTATTAATATCTTGGCTGTCATCAACTTTAAGAAGGTAGATTAATAATCGGTTCCCGATATTTATTCTTTTAGTTAATTTCAGGTCTTCAGCTACTACCGGCTCATGCTGAATGTCAATATGCCGGAAGACCTCTTCTGGACAACGGCACCCGAGTTTTTCCGTTACCAACCGCTTTATGGCCTCAGTAGTATCCATAAATCGTGCAATGATTTTGAAAATTTATTTGGCGGAGGGGGTGGGATTCGAACCTACTCCCACCACCATATTTCCTCTAAAATTCCAGTATGTTATATTTTACATTTTTAGTAACGAACAGTTGAGGGACGATACTAAACGCGCCAGATTAAGGCATTCGATTCATAATAACATCTATTTTGGTTCCACCACTTTTCATACCTCTAGTTACAGTTGTACCTATTAGCTGGTCAGCATCATTGATGAAATAATCATAAGTTCTGCCATCCCCTCTTTGGATTACAAGAAAAATTTTCCCTTCATATTGAATGAATTCGCCTACATATCTTTGCGTGCTCGTTCTTGTAACCCACCAATAAGGCTCGTCTCCCCAACAACAGAATATCTTAGCTCCCTTTTGGTCAACTTCTTCTATTACTAAAAATGCATTTTGACCCCTAGATTCTGGTGTGCCAAATTTTCTCCATGTACCCATCCATTTCCCAGAAAATGCCTTGATTTCCTTAGGAAGATCAGGGGAAGGAGGGATAACCTTAACATTCTCCGGGATGAGGGGAGGCGGGGAGCCTGCCCAAGGCATATGGGGAGTGAAGAGAAACTATGCCAGGAGAATCAAAACCGTCAATGATCCAACTTTTTGCATTGTATTGTCCTCTTCAGCGGCGATTTGCAAGTTATAGTGGCGGAGGGGGTGGGATTCGAACCCACGTGGAGGTGATGAGCCCCCAAGCCGATTTCGAGTCGGCCCCGTTACGGCCTCTTCGGTACCCCTCCTTTAAAGACAGTTGCCAGTTGCCAGTTGTCAGTTGTTAGTTTTGCGTGGTGGAAGGGGTTCCCCGCCCTATTTAGGGCGGCGGAACGCCCCGATACATTCTCAGCGCCGGGCTTGGAAAAAAGCCTGGAGCAGCTCCCGGCACTCGGCTTCCCTGACCCCCGCAGAGACTTCCAGACGATGGTTGAGGCGGGAGTCGTCGGGAATGCGATACAGGGACACGCAGGCCCCGCCCTTGGGGTCCGGGGCGCCGAAGACCAGACGCCCCACCCGGGCCTGAAGCATGGCCCCCAGGCACATGAGGCATGGTTCGATGGTAACATAAAGGCTCACCCCCGGCAACCGGTAATTCCCCAGGCGGGCCGCGGCCTCGCGCAAGGCCAAGACCTCGGCGTGGGCGGTGGGGTCATGAAGACCGATGGGGCGGTTATGGGCCCGGGCCAGGATCTCCCCTCCCTCTCCCACCACCACCGCGCCCACCGGCACCTCACCCGCGGCCAATGCCTGCCGGGCCTCAGCCAAAGCCTCTCCCATGTAGTAAAAGTCAGATTCCATAAGGTTGTGGTGGTTTTTAGGGGAGGGGGCTAAGGGCCACTGGCCCCCTTACAATCCTCCCCCAATCCCCCTCCCCCAATCCCTTAAGTTTTTCTTTGGTCAGGGAGGGCGCTGCTTAAGCAGCGCCCTCCCTGACCAAAACTTACGCGGGTGGGGTGGGGGGCTTGGGGGGAGGGCAGGGAGTTCAACTCCCTGGCCCTCCCCCCAAATTCCTTTTTGCCCTCGCTCAAGTCCCTGGCCCTCCCCCCAAAAATCCAGTTTAATTAAAATATTACTAAACCAATGGCCTGCTTGTCAATTTCGCCTGCCTTTGAAAAGCGGCTTGTCATCGCTTGTGGGTCATGGCACAATAAGGCCAAACCCTGCTGGAGGATTCGCCTTATGAGTGACATCAAGGCCATGTACCGCACCGTGATGGCCGACCATTTCCCCCCGGAGATGACCATTACTTTCGGAGATCAGAAGCTCATCTACCGGAAGCGCACCTGGAAACTTCCGGACGATAAAACCGGCGAATTGATCGAAATGGGACTGAGGTACGGGGAAAACCCAGGGCAGGAAGCGGCCCTCTACGAACTGGTGGGGGGGCACCTGACCCTGGGGCAATGCCATTTCCTGGAGCCGGGCCGGGGACTGGTAAGCGCCATCGATGGAGCGGCCATGCTCCAGGCCGGCAAGCACCCGGGCAAAATTAACCTGACGGATATCGATAACGGTCTCAATATTATCAAGTTTCTGGATGCCAAACCCGCGGCCGTGATCCTGAAGCATAATAATCCCTGCGGCGCGGCTCGGGCCCCCTCCCTGGCGGAGGCTTATGACCGGGCCAACATGGCCGACCGCATTGCCGCGTTCGGGGGCGCCGCAGTCTTTAACCGCGCCCTGGATCGCACCACCGCCGAACTGGTGGCCCAGAACTACCTGGAAGTGGTGGCCGCGCCGGAATTTGAGGAAGGCACCCTGGAGATTTTGAAAAAAGCCAAGGACTTGCGCATTATCCGCATCTCCCGCTTCCATCGCCTTAAGGAACTGGTGCGCCAGCGCTTTGTGGAATTCAAGAGCCTCATTGACGGCGGCCTCATCGTACAGCAATCCCCCTTAAACACCATCCTCAGCAAAGAAGATTTTAAACCCGCCCAGGCCACTCACCGGGGCCAGGAATACCGCTGCCGCCGGGAGCCCA
This sequence comes from uncultured delta proteobacterium, assembly GCA_963739295.1. Classification (GTDB taxonomy): domain Bacteria; phylum Desulfobacterota; class Desulfobaccia; order Desulfobaccales; family 0-14-0-80-60-11; genus CAVTZS01. The sequence goes on from CAVTZS010000004.1 coordinate 396,690, forward strand.
CCGAGGCGGAGTTTGAAGACCTCCTCTTTGGCTGGTGGGTGGAGCAAGGGGTGAGCTCCAACTCGGTGCTCTTTGTGAAGGACGGGGTCACCTTGGGGATCGGCACCGGCGAACAGGACCGGGTGGGGGTAGCGGAGATCGCCATTTTCAAGGCTTACACCAAGTATGCCGACGCCCTCTGTTTCAAGCGCTTCTGTATGCCTTATAAAAACCTGGAATTGGAGATCTTGCAGGCCAAACGGGATGCCTCGGATAAGGTGGGAATCGACCTGGAGACCCAGGAAGCCAAAGGGGGCCTGAAAGGCGCGGTCATGGTCTCAGATGCCTTCTTCCCCTTCCGGGACGGGGTGGATGTGGGCATCCGCCAGGGGATCAGCGCCATAGTCCAGCCGGGCGGCTCCATCCGGGACTATGAGGTCATCGAGGCCTGCAATGAGGCTGATCCTCCGGTGGCCATGGTCTTCACCGGGCAGCGGGTCTTTAAACATTAAAGGCAGTTGTCAGTTGTCAGTTGTCAGTGTCAGTAATTGGCGGCAGCCAGAAAAATTTATTGGTCCTTTCGAAAACTGGCTACTGGCTACTGACTACTAATAATAAGCCGCTATGAGCTAAAGCTAAAATGGATCATACAAGATGACTCTGTTAGAAAAGATTACCAATAAGCAGGCCCTGGTGGGGATCATCGGCCTGGGCTATGTGGGCCTGCCCTTGGTCCTGCGCTTCGGTGAGGTGGGCTTCCGAGTCCTGGGTTTCGACACGGATGCGAAAAAAATAGATCTGCTCAACCGGGGAGAGTCTTATATCAACCATATTCCTTCCAGCCAGTTGGCCGACTTACGGAAACCACGGAATGGCCCGGGATTTGAAGCCACCCACGACCTGGACCGCCTGGGAGAACCGGATGTCTTAATCATTTGCGTGCCCACGCCCCTCACCCGCAAGCGGGAGCCAGACTTGCAGTATGTGGAAAGCACCACCCACTTAATCGCGGCTAGCCTGCGCCCCGGCCAGCTAATCTCCCTGGAGTCCACCACCTATCCCGGCACTACCCAGGAGTTGGTGTTGCCCATCCTGGACGCCAAGCTCCGGGTAGGCCAGGATTTTTATCTGGTCTTCTCTCCGGAACGGGAAGACCCGGGCAACCCCCAATTTCCGATGCAGGTCATCCCCAAGGTGGTGGGGGGCATCACCCCGGCCTGCCTGGAACACGGCATTGCTCTCTATGGCCAGGTGGTAGAGCGGGTCATCCCGGTTTCCTCTACCCAGGTGGCCGAGATGACCAAGCTTCTGGAAAACATCTACCGGGCCGTGAACATTGCCCTGGTAAACGAACTCAAGATGCTCTGCCTGCGCATGGGGGTGGATATCTTTGAGGTCATCGAGGCCTCCAAAACCAAACCTTTTGGCTTCCAGGCCTTTTATCCCGGGCCGGGATTGGGAGGGCACTGTATCCCCATCGATCCCTTTTACCTGACCTGGAAGGCCCGGGAATACGATTTTGCCACCCGTTTCATCGAGCTGGCCGGAGAGATCAACACTAACATGCCCTACTTCGTGGTCCAGCGGGTGGCCGAGGCCCTGAATCAGCAGGGCAAGGCGCTCCATGGAGCCAAAATCTTAGTGCTGGGGATCGCCTACAAAAAGGATGTAGATGACCGGCGGGAATCGCCCGGGCTGAAGATCATTCATCTCCTGAAGCAGGAAGGCTCCCAGGTCTGCTATAACGACCCGCATTTTCCCCGATGCGGCGGCATGCGGCGCTACCCCGACCTGGACATGACGTCAGTGCCCCTCACCGCTGAAGTCTTGGAGCAGGCGGATTGCGTCTTGCTGGTGACGGATCACAGCGCCTATGACTACCCCTGGATCGCTTCCCGGGCCCGTTTGATAGTCGATACCCGCAATGCCTTCAAAGGGGTGAAAGGGATCAATATCTGGCAGGCTTAAACGCGCCGTAAGCGGTCTGCTTCATAATCAATTAATCAGTTATTAGGTTTTTGGAACGGTTATCAGCACTCCCGGTCTAGACCAGGAATCATTCTCACTTATTATCCTTCCAGGGATAACCGCCGCAAATAAGAATTGAAGCCAACCCATGAATTATAGCTTTGAGGATATGTCCGAGAGTCACCGGAGGCCCGTCATCGATATTTTCAACTACTTCATCAGGAATACTCATGCGGCCTATCCGGAAAAAGTAGTGGATTATCGGTTCTTCGACCTTTTCTTGACCATGTCCCGGGGCTACCCCACGCTGGTCATTAAAACCGCTTCCCACCAGGTGGTTGGTTTTGCATTTATGCGGCCGTACCACTTCACGGACACCTTCAGAAGAACCGCCGAGATAACCTACTTTATTCTGCCGGAGCATACCCATAAGGGGCTGGGCACGGCTATTTTGGAATTATTCATTCAGAAAGCCGGGCAGATGGCCATAGATTCGCTCCTGGCCAGCGTCTCCTCCCACAACGAGGTGAGCCTAGGATTCCATTTAAAGAACGGCTTTAAGAAGTGCGGCAGGTTCTTAAGGGTGGGCCGCAAATTGGGGCAGGATTTTGATATGGTGTGGCTGCAGCGGCAGCTATCGCAACCCCAGGTGGAGGGATTAGATTGAAAGCGCCAGGAGCGCGGAAATTTGTTTGCTGCCTGGATAAGGGCCTGGATTAGATAAGATGGGGGCAGTAAAAAATACTAAGTGGCTCTCTTTCCCCTCCTTTTAATCATCGTCCTCATCATCTTCATCGTCATCAAAGGTCTTGGCTTTCCCCGGCTTTTTCACCTTATTTGCCATCTTGGCCAGTTTCGGCAGTGGTTCGTGGTAACCATTGTAACGTTTCACCAGGTCCAGATACCTTAAGGGGTCAAAGTTAACATACTGGTATTCCTGAAACACCTTACCCTGTCCCAGGTAACTGTGGACCAGAAGCTTTTGAAATTCCACAAACCCCAAAGAGGATCTAAAGACCACCTGACTGCCCATGAAATTTGGGGTTTTGTCAGGCAGATACTCGGGGATGGGATGATCCATGAATTCATGGGCGTGGTACAGGCCCAGCAAATGCCCCAGCTCATGGATCAACAGGTTGCCCAGCCAATCCGGGGTATGATGGGCCTTTCGGGGTCCCAGGCTAGCTCCTGCCTCCTTAAACCGTTTGAAAGAGACATGGATGGTGGACAGGGGCATGTGGGCAAAGGCACACTTATCTTTGCAAACCTGGAGAAAACGCAGGCGGAAAGGGGGCGCCACCTCAAAGGCCTTGAAGCTCCGGGCCAGCCATTCCTTATCGGGCAGGAGCTCGATCCGGAGGCGCTGGGCGGGGGCTAAGGGGCCCGGTTCGGCTCCCATCGTCTCCTGGCGCAGGATTACCCCCAGGCGGGCATAAAATTGCTGCACCCGCTGCCACACCAGGGGCAGCATCCTCCGGCACTCGGCCAGTTCAGCCTCCGGGGCCACATAGGTCTCCACGGTTACGGTCTTGGGGGACAGATCCACCGGCCCTAAGTCCGCAAAGGAGAACAGCGCCAGCTTCATCCCGGGGGTTCAGATCTCGGCCCCCCGCGCCCGTCATCAGCGGGCCCAGGCCAATTAGCAGGAGCAACACCCAAATTCGCCGCACCCTGGCAAATTTCATCCTTTTTCCCTTGTTTTTTATGAATCTTAAGTTAAAATTTTAAAGTTTGAGGGAGGATCAGCTCATGGCCTATGCCTGTGATATTTGCGGCAAGCGTCCCCAGGTGGGGAACAATGTCAGCCATGCCAACAACCACACCAAGCGCCGCTGGAAACCCAATTTGCGCCGGGTCCGGGCCGTCAGCCAGGGCACGGTCCGCTATATCCAGGTCTGCACCCGCTGCCTGCGCTCCGGTTTGGTGGTTAAGCCCGCCTAGAAGCTTATCAGCTTTCAGCGATCAGCGGTCAGATAAAAGATCAGGCAAAATCTTCGCGGGCAGGCCTCTGCGCCTGCCTCTATTATTTTAATGAAGTTACTCATGGTCAGGCTTCTATCAACATTCTTAGGCCCCACTTAGTCTCTAATAGGTTGTAATTTAATCTTAGGAAGAATTATTTCCAAATATTTTGAACTGATCGCTGACGGCTGACCGCTTCTTCCTACCCCGCCAGGCGCCGGACCGAGATCACCTCTTTCAGCCTTTTGAGGCCGGCAAAGACCTTTTCCAGGTGCTGCTGGTCCGCCACCTGAATGGTAAACTCGGCAATCCCCTTGCGCTCCGCGGTAGTCTCCACCTTGGCCCGGGTGACATTAACCTCCGCCATCTTCAAGGCGCTGGTGATATCCGCCAAGAGCCCGGGTTTGTCCACCGTAACTACCTGAATGTTTACCGGATAGAGTTTATGCTGGTCTCCATCCCATTCGGCGGGAATGTGGCGAAAGGATTCGGTGCGAGCCAGATAGGGGCAGTCGGCCCGATGGATGGTAACCCCTTTACCCCGGGTAATATAACCCACAATCATATCTCCGGGGATGGGCTGGCAGCAATTGGCCAACCGCACCAGGAGATCATCCAGGTCTTTGATCCTCAGGCCACCCGAATCCATTTCTCGCCGCCCCTCGTGCTCCTGGGGCAAGGCGGGCTCCTCGGCCGCCGCCGGCGCGCTCTTAAAAAGCCGGCTGGTCACTTGTCCGGGAGAGACTTTGCCGTGACCGATGGCTGCCAAGAGATCGTCCGGACGTACAAAGGAAAGTTCTTGGGTCACCCTTTTGAGCTCCTCGCCCTCCTTCAGTAGCTTCTGAAAACCGGCCCCACTTTTGCGCAGTTCCCGTTCCAGAATCTCCTTTCCCAGGGCGATGCTCTGCTCCCGTTCCGCGGCCTTGAGCCACTGGCGGATCTTGTGCCGGGCTTTGGTGGTGCGGGCAAACTGTAGCCAATCCCGGCTGGGATGGTGATGAGGGGAAGTGGTGATTTCCACCGTGTCCCCGTTTTGCAGTTCATGGCGTAGCGGCACTATGCGGCCGTTGACTTTGGCGCCGGTGCAGCGATGTCCCACTTCGGTATGGATGGCATAGGCAAAGTCCACCGGGGTGGCGCCCCGGGGCAATTCCTTGACCTCGCCTTTGGGGGTGAACACATAGACCTCGTCCGGGTAGAGTTCCAGGCGTACCCCCTCCAGGAGTTCGTGCGGGCTCTTCAATTCCTTCTGGAGATCCACCATCTCCTTGAGCCAGCTGAAGCGCCGGGCGTCGTCCTCCTGGAAGCGCAGCCTTTCTTTGTAACTCCAATGCGCGGCAATGCCTTCCTCGGCCACCTGGTGCATCTCCCGGGTGCGGATCTGGATCTCCAGTCGCTCGCCATACTGCCCAATTACGGTGGTATGAATGGATTGGTACATATTGGCCTTGGGCATGCCGATATAGTCTTTGAGGCGGCCCGGCACGGGCCGGAACAGGGCATGGATGACCCCCAGGGTCTCATAACATTCAGCGACTGTGCCTACTACGATGCGAAAGGCCAACAGGTCGTAAAGTTCGTCCAGGGTAATCTGCTGCGCCTGGAGTTTGCGATAAATGCTGTAGAAATGTTTAAGGCGGCCGCTCACCTCTCCCTGGATGTGGTTGGCCTCCAATTTCTCCCGGAGGAGTTGGCAGACCTCCTCAATATATTTCTCCCGTTCCCCCTTTTTCCGGGCTAACCCTTCCTGGATCTGCTGGTAGGCGTCCGGCTCCAGGTAGAAGAAAGCCAGGTCTTCCAGTTCCGCCTTAAGGCGGAAGATCCCCAGGCGTCCGGCCAGAGGAGCATAGATATCCAGGGTTTCCCGGGCGATGCGTTTCTGCTTGGCGGGCTCCATAAATCCCAGGGTGCGCATATTGTGGACCCGGTCGGCCAGCTTCACCAGGAGCACCCGAATATCGTTGGACATGGACAGGACCATCTTACGAAGATACTCCGCCTGCTGGGTGAGCCGGTCCCCGAAGATCAGCTGGCCGATCTTGGTAACCCCGTTGACGATGTCCGCCACTTCCTCCCCGAAGTATTCATCCAACTCATCCAGGGTGGTGGCCGCGTCCTCCACCGTGTCGTGGAGCAGACCGCAGGTAACGGTAACCGCCCCCAGACCCATCTGGGCCAGAAGATAGGCTACTTCCAGGGGATGAGAAAGGTAGGGTTCGCCGCTCAGGCGCAATTGTCCTTCGTGGGCTCGGGCCGAAAAGACGTAGGCCTTCTCCATAAGCGCGGTATCCGCCTCCGGGTGGTTCTTCACCACCTCGGCAACAATGTCTTGCAGGCGGATGATTCTAACCGCGGAGCTCATGAGTGATCTGGTCCTGTAAATAAGGGATCACTTCTTTAAGGGCGACCAGGGCGATCTCCTTGGTCTTTCTAGGGCGCACCTCTACGGATTCTGCCGCCAGGGTCTTGGGTCCCACTACCACCCGCCAGGGGATCCCCAGCAGGTCGCAGTCCTTGAACTTCACTCCCGGGCGCTCGTCCCGATCATCCAGCAACACTTCCAGGCCCGCGGCCTCCAGGTCCTCTTGCAATTTAAAGGTCCGCTCCCTAACTTCCACGTCTTTTAAAGAGATGGGGATGAGGCCCACCTGAAAGGGGGCCAGGGCCACCGGAAAGATAATGCCATCTTCATCATGCCCCTGCTCAATAGCCGCGGCCATGATGCGGCTGACGCCGATGCCGTAACAGCCCATGAAAATGTACTGCTCCTGGCCTGCCGCATCCAGATAAGTGGCTCCCAGGACCTGGGAATACTTGAGTCCCAGTTTGAAGATGTGGCCCACCTCGATGCCCCTAAGGATTTCCAGAACGCCGCCACACCGGGGACAGGGGTCCGCCTCCGTCACGGTCCTTAAGTCGGCCACCTGGGTGAGGTCAAGATCCCGGAAGGGATTGACGTTTACTAAATGATAGTCCTCCCGGTTGTCCCCCACCACCATGGAGCTTAGAGAGGCCACCGCCTGGTCGGCATAGAGGGGGAGGCTCAGGCCCACCGGGCCGGAGAAGCCCACCGGCGCGCCGGTAAGCTCCAGGACCCGGCCGGCTCCCGCCAGGGTCAGCTCCGTAACCCCCAGCAGGTTCCTGACCTTTACCTCGTTGACTTCATGGTCGCCCCGGATGAGGACAGCCACCGGGTCGGCGTCGGTCTCATAAATCAGGGTCTTGACGATCTCCTGGGGGCTCACCCCTAAAACCGCGGCCACCTCCTCCACGGTGCGCACCCCGGGGGTGTACACGGCCTCAGGCGCGGCGGCCGGCATGGGAGCCGGATGGCCGGGATTGGCGGCCACTTCCGCCTTTTCCAGGTTGGCCGCGTAGTCGCAGGCCCTGCAGGAGGCCAATCGGTCCTCACCGGTGTCCGCCAGCACCATGTATTCATGGGAGAAGCTGCCGCCGATGGGACCGGTGTCCGCTTCCACCACCTTGAAATGGAGTCCGCACCGCCGAAAGATGCGGTTGTAGGCCGCATACATCTCGGCATAAGTGGCTTCCGCGTCAGCCTCATCCATGTGGAAGCTATAGGCGTCCTTCATGATGAACTCCCGGGCCCTGATAATCCCGAAGCGGGGCCGGATTTCATCCCGGAACTTCACCTGGATCTGATAGAGGTTGAGAGGCAATTGCCGATAGGAATGCACCTCCCGGCGCACCAAATCCGTGATCACTTCTTCATGGGTGGGCCCGAAACAGCAGTCCCGGCCGTGGCGGTCCTTGAAGCGCAGCAATTCCTTGCCGTACACCTGCCAGCGGCCTGACTCCTGCCACAACTCCCCGGGCTGGACCGCGGGCAGCAATACCTCCTGGGCCCCAGCCCGGTTCATTTCCTCCCGCACGATATTCTCCACCTTCCGTAGCACCCTGAGGCCCACAGGGAGAAAATTATAGATGCCGGAGGCCAGCTTGCGGATCATCCCCGCCCGGAGCAGCAACCGGTGGGATACCGTCTCGGCCTCCGCGGGATTTTCTTTCAGGGTGGGGATGAGCATCCGGGAAAAACGCATAAGCACTCCAATTCAATATATTTTACCATTATTTATCTTACGATACTATCCATACCTGCACCAACGAATTTGTCAGGGAATTTGGGGGCAAAGCAGGTAATTGGGGGAGGGGGCTAAGGGCCACTGGCCCTTACCCCCTCCCCCAAGCCCCCTCCCCCAATCCCTTAAGATATAAGAGGCCTGGGAAAGCGGGGCCAAAGCCCCGCCTTCCCAGGCCTCAGAAAAGCGATACGCGGGTTGGGTGGGGGGTGTGGGGGGAGGGCAGGGAGCTCAGCTCCCTGGCCCTCCCCCCACATAACATCTAACCCTGAACCTGAGCCAGAAGCCGGGCCTGGCACATTGCGAAGGCCCTATCCATCAGGGCCTCCAGGTTCACCACGTCTTCCCGGTTATAGGTGAGCAGAAGCTCCAGGGCGGTACGGTCCCCCCTCTGATACCGCTCCCACAGGAGCACCGCCTCGTAGCCGTCCATCCCGGCCACCTCCGGGGGCCGGACAATACCGAAGTGAGGCTCGATCCCCTTGAGGCCGCCCCGGTATCCCAGCCGGGCCAGGATAAACCTCAGGTCCAGGTGCACCGGGGGCAGCTTTAAGTGGGGGAAATAGGCTCGAAGCACCGGCAGGTCGAACTGGGTGCCGTTGTAGGTGATGAGCAGGTCCAGGTCCTCCAGGGCCGCCGGAAACTCCTGCAAATTATGGCCCTGGACGAATTGGCGGAAGCCTCTGCCGTCATATAAGCCCACCACCGTCACCAACAGCCCCGGCCAGTAAATGCCCGTGGTCTCAATGTCCAAATAAGCGGCCCGGGGCCGGAACTGGCGAAACAGCCGCCAGTGCTCCTGGGCCGGCAGCCGGGGCCCAAAATAGGCGGGGTTGTCCTCCTGGGCCAGGGACTCCCTGACGCCTTCTTTCAGCCGCTTAAGCCTCTCCGGGGAAAAGCCCCGGACATAAGAGGCCCTCAGAAAATCCTCCCAGTAGAGCAACCCCTTACGCCAGAAATGGGCCTCAGTGCGGCTCCCCACCCCGGGGAGGTGGATGAAGGTGCGTTTCAGCATATTTTTAACATATCACCGCCAGCCCATTCTGTCATCCCAGCATATCTTCCTGAAACCTGGTAGCACAGGCATTCCTGCCTGTGCCTCAGAACAGGCTAAAAGCCTGTTCCACCAATCTAATATGCATTATTCCTCTTTAAGAATCGCCGCCAGGTGCGGCTGGAGGGCCCGCCAGGCGGGGTAGGCCCCTGCGGCCAGACCCAGGGCCATCACCAGGAGCAGGGTCTGCCAGTAGATGCCCGGAGTGAAGTAAAGGCGAATGGTCCAGCCAAAGGCCTGCTTGTTGATGACCAGGATGAGGAGCAGGGACAGCGAGCGAGCCGGCCAGGGCCCCCAGGACGTAGCTCAGGGCGCGAGGCCAGGCCGGACTCCACCAGGACCATGCCCAGGATCTGGCGCCGGGAGGCCCCCAGGGCCTGGAGCAGGGCCAGCTCCCGCTCCCGCTCCATGATGAGCACCAGAAAGGTGGTGATGATGCCGAACACGGCCACCACCACCGCCACCCCCTCCAGGGCGTAGGTCAGGGCAAAGGTCTCGTCGAAGATGCGCAAAATCCCGTTTCTCAAGTCCCGGTGGGACACGGTCAGCAGGCGGTAGCGGCTCCCGTAGGTCTGCTGCAGCCTTTCTTGCACCTCTTTAGTCTGGCCGGGTCCTTCAGATAGAGACGCACCGCGTTCAATTCCTGATCATGCCAGAACCGGCGGAATAAGTTGATGTCCATCCAGACACTGGGGCCGTCGGTGCGGTAATCGTAAAAGACCCCGGCGACCCTGAGATTCTGCGGCCCCGAAGGCGTGGGCAGAGTTATGGTGTCCCCCTCCCGGAAGTGGAAGGTCTCGGCCAGGGGCTCGGAAATCACCACCTCTCCGGTTATCCCGGCTGGAATCAGGGATATGGGGGGAGGGCCAGGGACCTGAGGTCCCTGCCCTCCCCCCATGCCCCCCTCCCCACCCGCAGGCAGGGCAGGGGTCTGCGACCCCTGGCCCCCTCCCCCAACGCTTTCCATAATCTCCTGCGTATCTCCTTTTCGGAACCAGAGGCCGCCGTGTCGGGCCAGCACCTCGAAGCTCCCCCCGATCACCAGGATATAGCGGTCCCGGAAGGGGAGGCGCACGCAGCGGTACTGATAGATGTCGGCCACCTCCGGGTCCTGGCGCAGTTGGGGGTAGATTTCCGGAGGAAGGTAGTGGTCATAGTCAGCGGTGGAAAAAACCGCGGGGCCGAAGAAGATATCCCCGCTGATGGAGCGGCTCACCCAGTCATTCACCGTCTGGCGGAAGGAGCCGATCATCACCACCACCGCGATGAGCATGGCCAGAGCGCAGGCCAGGGCGCCGATGGAGACCGCGCTGCGGCTCAGGGACCCGGCGAGGTACCGGCAGCCCAGGTCCCCTGCAGGGCCCAGCAGGCGGCGCAAGCCCGGCTGGAGCCCCTGCCCCAGGACCCGGGCGGCCAGGGGGGCAAACAGGGCAAAGGCCAGCAAGATGAGAAAGGCCGCCACAAAGGCCGGCAGCGGCGGCCCGGAGCCCAATTTGACGAAGGTTAAGACCCCGGCCAGCGCCAGGGCCAGGATGCCTCCCCCAAATATGACTCCCGCCTGGCTCTCAATTTTCTCTTCCAATTCCTCCCGGTACCAGACGGCCCTGACCTTGGTGCGGGCCGCCTCCCGGGCCGGGAGCCAGGCCGCGGCCACCGTGGCCGCCACTGCCAGGCCCCAGGCCTGGAGCAACAGGCCGCTCCTGACCCAGACCTCCTGGGCCGTAACCGGCGCATACAGGGAAGTGAGGTTATGGGTCATCACCGACAGGACGCCCCGGGCCAGTCCCACCCCCAGGGCCAGGCCCAGGAGGCCGCCCACCGCCCCGCTGGCCAAGCCCTCCGCCAGGAAGAGGACCAGCACCTGCCCGGGGGCCATGCCCAGGGTGCGCAGCAGGCCGATTTCCCGGCGCCGGCGCACCACGGACAACGTTACGGACTGGTAGATCAGGAACATGCCCACGAACAGGGCGATGGCGCTCAAGACCGCCAGGTTGAGGCGGTAGGAGGCCACCAGGCCTTCCATCCGGCTGCTCTGGGACCCGGGCCGGACCACTTCCACCCCCGGGGGCAACACCCCCGCCAGGCGGACGGGCAACCGGGACGCCTCCCCCACTCCCAGGAGGTCGATATAGTCCAGCTTACCCACCCGGTCCAGGAGTTCCTGGGCCCCGGCCAGGTCCATGAGGAGCACCGCGCCGTCCATGGGGTAGAGGCCGCTTTCCGAGCGGAAAATCCCCACTACCTTCAGATGGCGCCGGAGTGCGCCGATGAGCACGGGCACGGAATCCCCGCTCCGCAAGCCCAGGCGGGCGGCCAGGCGGTCGCTGGCCAGGACCCTGAAGGGCTGGGTGAGGAATTCAATCCAGGCGTCATTGGTGAGCCCGCTTCCCTGGACAAACTCGTAGTTGCGAAAACCTCTCTCGGAGAAGGGGTCGATGCCCAGGAGGAGCACGGGGCCTTTCTTAGGAGAGTCCATCTCCAGGATGCTTTCCACCACCGGCGCCGCGGCCCTGATCTCCGGCAGGCGGCTGACCCTGGCCAACAGGGATTCGTCCAGGGGCGCCCCGGGGCTCTGGAGGCGCCACTGGGCCTTTCCGGCCACGGCGGTCACGCCTGCCTGAAAGCTCTGCAAAGCGCTATCTGCGGCCAGAGAAATGCTCAGGTAGACCGCGGTGCCCAGGGCGATGCCCAGGATACCCAGGAGGGTGCGCCCAGGATATTCCGCCAGATGACTGAGAGATAGACGGAGCAGCCAGGCTCTCATGGCTGGAGCCGGCCATCCTTGAGGCGCAGCACGCGCTGGGCATTGCCCGCCGCTTCCGGCGCATGGCTCACCAGGACCACCGTCTGGCCCCAGTCCTGGTGGAGCCGGGCGAAGAGTTCCAGGATCTGCCCGCTGGTGACGGAATCGAGATTGCCGGTGGGTTCGTCCGCCAGAATTACTGCGGGGCGGTTGATGAGGGCCCGGGCAATGGCGGCCCGCTGCATCTCCCCGCCGGAGACCTGGTGGGGCTTATGGTGCCGCCGGGCGTTCAGGCCCACCTCGGCCAGCCAGTGGTCCGCCTCTTCCCGGGCCTGGCTGTAGGGCATCCCCTGGAGAACCCGGGGCAGGGCCACGTTCTCTTCCAGGGTCAACAGGGGCAGGAGATTGAAGGATTGAAAGACCACCCCGACCCGGTCCCGCCGAAAGCGGGTGAGTTGGGGTTCCAGAAGATGGGCCAGGTTATGGCCATCCACCCAAACCTGGCCTGAGCTGGGGGGCTCCAGGCCCCCGATGATGTGCAGCAGGGTGCTTTTGCCGCAGCCGCTTTTGCCGGTGATGGCGACAAATTCCCCGTAGGCGATGGTGAGAGTAACCTGCTTGAGGGCCAGGATCTCCTCCGGACCCTGGTGGTAGATCTTGCTCACCTCCCTCAGTTCAATCACCCGCGGCGCTCCCCAGAAAATCTTTCGGCCATGATCCTCTGGGTCATTATAACCGCCCCCGCGGTGAATTTAAAGTTGGAGGCCTGAGATGCCGATGGACTGATATATAGAGGAGTAGTTAGAGGGGTCACGCACCCCCTTAGCTGGCAGCAGCTCCAGTAAAGGCCCAGGGGAACCATATTTTTCTAAAGTTTTCTCATAATAATATCGACTTAAAAATGAAATTCGCTTCTCCAAACCTTTAAGAAAGTTGCACCAAGGCCTCAGACCCCTTCACCGCATCCAATTAAGAGGAGGTGGAAGCGCCGCAAGGAACGACAGTAATCCATTCAAGATGAAAACAGAGCCGTTCATGCCAGACAAGCCCGTACCCCTTCATCCCCCCCTAAGGCCCGGACCAAGCCATCACCGGTGGACCCGCGCCTTGGCTTGGGGTTCATAAAGAGGCGGACGATGGGAACGACAGGGATTTCCCCCAATTTGATGCTCACTATTGACCAGATCTCGCAACTCACCGGGGTGCGCAAGTCAACCTTGCGCTACTGGGAAAAATCCTTCGATGAATTCCTGAAGCCCGCCCGGACCCCATCCAACCGCCGGAAGTATTCCCTGGATGATCTGGACCTGGTCAAAACCATCAAGCATTTACTAGAGCAAGAGCATCTCACGGCTCAAGGGGTACGCCTGCGGTTGGAAGGAATCCTTACCGAGGAAAGCGGATACCGCGGGGGGAAAACTAAATCTGGCTAGAAGATGAGGTAATCCTTGCTCCGGCCCGCCGGCCCATGACCCGCTCATCCAGAAGATGGGCCAATCTCTCTCCCTCGGGGGAGAATCCGAAGACCTCCTGCCACACCCGGGGGCTTTCCATGCAAAGATAGAGCAACACCCCGGGCGCTGCCTGGGCCAGATACTCCCGCATCTTAGCGTACATCTCCACGCGCAGGCTCCGGTAGTAGCGGAGCTTGCCATCCGGGGCCAGAACCATCTCCTGAGCCGCAATGCGGCTTAAGGGAAAGCGATGCAGGAGGAGACGGCGCATGGGCGGCAGGAACCTCAAGGCCCCCAGACTGATCCAGGCAATGGCCCGGGAAGGCACCGCGGCGCCGAGTTGCTCCACCGTGCGCCGATAAGCCGTCTCCCAGCCAGGGAAAAAGATGAGCGGGTCGAAGTGGAAGGCCAGCCGGAAGCCCGCGGCCGCCGCCTGGGCCGCGGCTTTGAGCCTTTCCGCCAAAGAGGCGGTGAACTTTTCTTCCTTTCGAATAATCTCCGCCGGATTGAGGGACCAGGCGAAGATCACCTGGGGATTGGGCCCCAGGGGCAATAAAGGCTCCAAGTGATGCCACTTGGTCTTAATCTCCAGCACTGCCTGGGGAGAGTGGGCGAAGAAGGGAATCAGCCGGGCGTTGAGGCCCAGGAGATCATCCAGGGCCAGGCTATCCCCGAACTCTCCGGTCCCCAGGCGCCAGATCCGGCCCGGTTCTGCCGCCCACTTATCTGCCAGTTCCGCCAGCAAGTCCTCCACATTGACAAAGACGGTGAGGGCGGGGAGATTGATATAGCCTTGCAGGACGCAATAGGTGCAATCCATGGGGCAATTTACCGTCACCTGTAAAACCTGGTAGCCGCAGCAGAGATATTCCCGGGTGCCGGGACAGGGCCTTAAGAAAGGCCCTTTTTGCACGGCCAGCAGCAGGGTGGTCTTGGCCTCGGTTAGCCAACGGGTGCGCTCCCGGCCGGCGGCGGCCTTGAGGAGCTCCCGCTCTTCCAGGACTTCCACCGGCACCCCGGGAAGACCAGCCAGGATGCGCCGGGTCAGGTCATAATCCCGGGCCCGCTCCTCCAAGAAAACCCGCCTGATTCTCTTCCTCAACATGGGTGTCTAGGAACCCTGATAGGCAATATCAGTCGAAGGCTCCTGGTACCTCCAGGGAAAGATTATCTGGAAAAAAAATCAATCGCGAGCTGGGGGTGGGGAAGGAGGTTTGAGGGTGGCTGACGCGGCGGGAGGGTGCCAAAAAAGCTTTAAGATCGCCCTCTTTAGCCCTCCCGCCCTCTTAGAAATCCACATAAGGCCCGCGTTGCATGGCCCTCAGGTGGCAGGTATCATTGATGAGGCTCAGGTGCCAGGTGTCTCCCACGAGCTGGAAACGGTTAATGGCCGTGGTGTCCTGGCCGATGCGCCAGAAGTGGGAGTTATCCAGGCCGATGAACGCCGCAATGAGGACCTTGTTCACCACCCGGTGGGCTGCCAGGAGGATCACCTGGCCCGGATGGCGCTTAACCGCCTCTGCCACTGCGGCCCAGGCCCGCAGCCTGACCTCCTCCAGGGTCTCGCCCCCGGGAAACCGCACCGTATGAGGAGCGCTTTCCCATTGGCGATAAAGGTCAGCATACTTTATTTTAACCTCCGCCAGGGGCAGACCCTGCCACTCGCCGTAATTGAGGTCGGCGAGCCCGGGCAGGACCTCCACCTTAAGGCCGTGGTAGACGCAGATGGCTGCCGCGGTGTCCCAGGCCCGGGAGAGGGGAGAACTGTATGCCGCGTGGATGGTTTCGCCTTGGAGCCACTCCCCCGCAAGCCTGGCCTCCTCCCGGCCGGTGTCGTTAAGGGGGATGTCCACCGTGCCCCGGAAGATCTTATCCTTGTTCCAGGGTGTCTGCCCGTGGCGCACCAAGATGATCTGGGTCATGGGCCCGTTTCCGGCAGGGCCACCAGATGCTCACGGTGGCCCCGCCTTGCCCCCTTTTGGGGATGTTTCCCTTCACTTATAAGGACTTGGAAATGGCAGCCACGCCCCGCTTCTCCTTGATCACCGCGTGGGCTGCGGCTATGCGGGCAATGGGGATGCGCATGGGAGAACAGGACACGTAGTTGAGCCCTATCTGGTGACAGAACTCGATGGCCTGGGGAACCCCGCCATGTTCGCCGCAGATGCCGATCTTCAAGTCCGGCCGGGTCTTGCGGCCCTTCTCCACTGCGAGCCGCATCAATTCGCCAACCCCCAACACATCCAGGAGCTCGAAGGGATTGTGGGTCAAGATCCCCTCGGTGTTGTAGATGGGCAGGAATTTGTTTTCCGCATCCTCCCGGGAAAAGGAAAAGGTGGCCTGGGTAAGGTCGTTGGTTCCGAATGAGAAGAATTCTGCGCCCTCCGCCAGCTTCCCGGCCCGCACACAGGCCCTGACCACTTCAATCATGGTGCCGAATTTATACTTAATTTTTACGTTATAGGCCTTTTCCACCTCTGCATGGATCTTGACGGCCCGGTCCTTCACCCACACCAATTCCATATAGGTACAGACCTGGGGTACCATGACTTCGGGGCGGACATCTATCCCGGCCCGCAAGGCCAGGGCCGCGGCCTCGAAGATGGCTCGAGTCTGCATATCATAGATTTCTGGATGGGAGATCCCCAGACGCACCCCCCGATGGCCCAGCATGGGGTTGACCTCTTCCAGGACCCGCACCTTCCGCAAGGTCTCTTCTTTTTGCTGCAACAGAGTCTTATCCAGGCGCTTAGACTTGTATTCGCTAAATTCCCGGGTCACTGCCTCAATGCTGGGAACATACTTATGGAGCTCGGTGTCGATCATCATCAAAGTCCCGGGAAGCTGTTCCAGGGAGTACATAATCTGGTTAAATTCCTTCAGGCGGCTCACTTCATTGACCAATTCCTCCCTGCTGGGCAGGAATTCATGGATAGGCGGATCGAGCAAGCGGATGACCACCGGCAACCCATCCATGGCCCGGAAAATTTCCAGGAAGTCCTTGCGTTGCAAGGGCAAGAGTCGGTCGGCATAACGCTTCCGCTCCTCCGGGGTATCGGCCAAAATCATACTTTGCACGATGGGCAGGCGGTCCGGGTCATTGAACATGCGCTCGGTACGGCACAGACCGATACCCTGGGCCCCGTGCTCCCGGGCCAGGGCGGCCCCCTCCGGGGTATCGGCGTTGGCCCATATTTCCAGCCGGGCTACTTCATTGGCCCATTGCAACAGCACCTGGAGATCTTCGCTGAATTCCGGGTCCAGCATCGGCACGGCCCCCAGGAATACCTTGCCATCACTGCCGTCAATGGTGATTAGGTCGCCTTCTTTGATAATATTGTCGCCGATGCGAGCCTCCTTGAGCTCATAATTGATTTCCAGGCCTTCGACGCCAGCCACGCAAGGTTTGCCCATGCCCCGGGCCACTACCGCAGCGTGGGAGGTTTTGCCACCGCGGCTGGTCAAAATCCCTTGGGCCACAAAAAATCCATGGATATCCTCAGGCTTGGTTTCGATCCGCACCAGGATGATTTTATCCCCCGCCTTTCCCAATCTCTCGGCCCGGTCCGCATCGAATACCACCTTGCCGGTGGCCGCGCCCGGCGACGCGGTAATGCCCACCGCCACCGGATCCAACTCGGAACTGGGATCGATGCGGCGGTGCAGAAATTGTTCCAGCATCTCCGCCGGTGCCCTTAACAGGGCCTCCTCTTCGTTGATCAAGCCCTCATTCACCATGTCCACCGAGGTCTTGCACAGCGCCCAGGCATTCATCTTGCCATTGCGGGTTTGCAAGACATAGAGCTTCCCCCGCTCAATGGTAAACTCAAAGTCCTGCACCTCCCGGCAGTGTTTCTCCAGGGTGTGTCGCAGCCTCTCCAACTCCCGGTAGATCCCCGGCATGTCAGTGCGCAACTCCCGCAGGGGCCTGGGGGTACGAATGCCCGACACTACATCTTCCCCCTGGGCGTTGACCAGATAGTCGCCGTACAGACGATTCTCCCCGGTTCCCGGGTCCCGGGAGAAACCCACCCCGGTGGCCGAATCAGTGCCCATATTGCCGAAGACCATGGTGCAGATGCTCACCGCCGTGCCATTGGCCATATCCGGGGTGATATTAAATTGCCGGCGGTAATCCACCGCCCGTTTGCCCATCCAGGATTTAAAGACCCCCTCGATGGCGATCTCCAACTGTTTCCAGGGATCTTGGAGAAAAGTCACGCCCGTGTGTTGCTTGATCAATTTCTTAAACTCATTGCAAACCTCAGCCAGAGCCGCAGCGCTGAGCTCGGTATCCACGGTGGCCTGATGTTTTTCCTTGACCTTTTCAAAAATGCCTTCAAAGGCGGCATCGGGCACCCCCAGGCCGATCTTGCCGAATAGTTGCAAAAAGCGCCGGTACGTGTCGTTGACAAAGCGCTCATCCTTGGTTAGGCCCACCAGCCCCTTGGCCGTTTCATCATTGAGACCCAAGTTGAGAATGGTGTCCATCATGCCCGGCATGGAAAGCGCCGAACCGGAACGCACCGACACCAACAAAGGGTTGGTGGGATCGCCGAATTTTTTACCGGTCTTGGCTTCCAGATCCGCCATGTAGCGATGCACCTCATCCACGAGACCTTCCGGCATGCGCGACCCCTGGTCAAAATACTCCAGATTGGCTTCGGTGGTGATGACAAATCCTGGGGGGACCGGCAGCTTTATTTGGGTCATAGTACACAGGCCTGAGCCCTTCCCTCCCAATAATTGTTTATTCTTACCATCGCCTTCCTCGAAGGCATAGCAATAACGCCTCTCTGCCAAGACAGCTCTCTCCATCTCAGTTTTCCTCTTCTTTTTTCTGGTCATACTTTGTTTCCTACCACCTTAATATCCTTAAATGATAGAAAATTCAAAGGGAAAATTTTCCCCGCCTCCCTCTGGTACTAAAAGCTCCAGTACGGAAAACTTTCCTTCTATCTGCTATAATACGACATTATGATTTTTGCGCATCTCCAGAAGTGGTGGCAGCGCCTCCTCCATAAAATCGGCTGGAGGCGCAAGGGCATACCCGTCTGGGGGGAAGATCCCCCAACTATTTTAGGGATTTGTTCAAGCTGCGGCGCCATCGTCCTTGAAGGCTTCCACCGGGAAGGACCCGAGGGCCTTAAGTGTCTGCGCTGCGCCTCGGCTGACGGAAAGCTCTAATGGACCCCACACAATTCGACTTCCAGGTTAGGGAAGATAAACGGGGCACTGTCTTTGAAGGCATTGAGGCCGGCCACCGAGACCCGGAGGGAGCCATCAACCTGCTTATCCGGGTGGACCGAGACCACCTGGTCCTGAGCGTCTGGCCCATCCGGCCCCAGGTGGCCCAAATATCCTCTAACCTGGCCCAAATCCTGGGGCCCCCGAAACAAGCCCCTGCGGTTTGCGGCTTCGGCGATTGCATGGACGACGACAAGGACGCGCCCTTGGAGACCACCCTGTGGGAATTCGCCGCCGCGTCCCGACCGGAAGTGCTCCAGAAAGTGCGGGCCTTCCTGGGCTTGCCTTAAGAGGGTTGAGGATACTTGTGGGGGAGGGCCAGGGACGTTAGGGGCGGTTCGCGAACCGCCCCAACCTGCCCTCCCCCACGCCCCCTCCCAACCCACTTAAAGTTGTCAGGGAAGGTTGGCCTTTGGCCACCCTTCCCTGCCTTTTTGAAACGTTAAGAGGAGGAAGTAAGGGTCCCCGGCTCTATAACCTCCCCAGCGTTTCACCTCAAGAAATCCTTCACTTCACCCAACCCTCTTTCCTTGGCCCGCAGGTAAACTGCGAAGCCCAGGGCCAGGTCTTGAATAATCAGCCCGGTGGAATCGAATACGGTGATCTCCTGGGGAGTCTGCCGTCCCGGTTTCTTATCGGCCACAATCTCCCCCAGGGAACCGTAAATGTGCTCCGGAGTTAACTGGCCCTGGGCCAGGGGCACATTTATTTCCCCGGAATGACTCGCCTGGGCCCAGTCATCCACCACAATCTTGGCGTCCGTCAAAATGGCCGGGTCCAGCTCCTGCTTGCCCGGCGCATCGGCCCCGATGGCATTGATGTGAGTCCCGGCAGACACCCAGTCCCGGAATACCACCGGGCTGGTGCTGGGGGTGGTAGTGACCACGATGTCCTGACCTCTAACCGCCTCCACCGCGCTGGCCACCGCCCGGGCTTCAATCCCGTAGCTGGCCCTCACCTTATCCGCAAAGGCCCAAGAATGCTTCAGGTGGCGGTTAAAAATGACTATCTCCTTAATGGGCCTCACCTGGATGATGGCCGCCACCTGAGTCCGGGCTTGTTCCCCCGCGCCGATCAGCCCCAGGCGGGTGGAATCTGGCCGGGAAAGATAGCGGGCCGCCACCCCCCCGGCGGCCCCCGTTCTGTAGTTGGTGATGTCCGTGCCCGCCAGGTCGGCTAATTCCAGGCCGGTGTCCGGATCATTGAGCAAAATCTTGGCCATTACCGTGAGCAAACCCTGAGCCGGGTTCTGGGGATGGACATTGACCCACTTGAGGCCGCAAAGATGACCCTCCGGCAGAAAAATCTCCCCGTACATGGCCCGGAAATCCCCCCGGGCCAGGGTTAAGTAAGCCTTGGGGGGCATGTTCACCCGGCCTTCACCATAAGCCCGGAAGGCCTCCTCCACCGCGGCCAGGGCCAGGTCCAGGTCCAGAACCTGCCTTACCTCTGGACCCGTCAGGATTAAGCTCATACTGCCTCCTTTTAAGGTCGGAAAAGTATCACCAGAATTCGGGAGTCAGCCGGCCCAGTTCCGGTCCTCTCCCTCACCCTGTCTCTTACGGCAAAAAATCTTTAATTTCTCCCAGGCCCAGCTTCCGGGCCCGGCGGTAGATCGCTAAGCCCAGGGCCAGGTCTTCGATGCTGAGACCGGTGGCATCGAACACGGTGATCTCCTGGGGATCTATCCGCCCGGGCTTATGACCCGTGATAATTTCGCCCATGGAGCCGTAAATCTCCTGGGGGGTGATTTCCCCCCGGGACAGAGGGACGTTGATCTCGCCGATCTCCTGGCACTGGGCCCAGTCATCCACCACGATCTTGGCTGCCTTCAGGATTTCAGGGTCCAGTTCCTGCTTGCCGGGGCTATCGGCCCCGAAGGCGTTAATGTGGGTGCCGGGGCGCACCCACTGGCGGCGCACCAGGGGTGAGGTGCTGGGCGTGACCGTGACCACAATGTCCTGGTCCTGCACCGCCTGGGCCACGTCTGCGGCTACCTCCACCTCCAGGCCATAGGTAGTTTGAAGCTCTTTTTGAAGGGCCTGGGCGTGAGCCAGCGTGCGGCTATAAATGGTGATTGTCTTGATGGGGCGCACCTTGAGGATGGCGGCCACCTGGGTGCGGGCCTGCTCCCCTGCCCCCACCAGCCCCAGGCGGGCGGCATCTTCCCGGGCCAGATACTTAACCCCCAGACCGCCGGCCGCCCCGGTGCGGTACCGGGTGATATAAGTCGCGTCCATGTCTGCCAGCTCCAGGCCGAAGTCCGGGTCATTGAGCAGGAGTTTGCCGGTGATGGCCAGGCGGCCCTGGCGGGGATTTTCCAGTAAGTTGCCGTTCCACTTGACCCCGCAGATATGGCCGCCGGGCACAAAAATCTCCCCGAACATAGCCTTGAAACTGCCGGAGGCCAGGGGGAGATGCACCTTGGGGGGCATATTCACCCGCCCTTCGCCATGAGCCCGGAAAGCCTCCTCCACCGCGGCCAGGGCCAGGTCCATATCCAGCACCTGCATAATCTCGGAACCCGTGAGTACCAGGCTCATTTTCTTCCTCCAGCTGGGGAAATCCCTTATCTGGCTAAGGCTCAATAATTGGCTTAAATATAAGAAGAAATTTTCCGTCCTCAAGTATTAGGCCGCGCCAGGCGGTGTTTTCCGGGGTCTTATTTCCCGCCTGGAGAAGAGGCACGAACCGCGGGTTGCCCCAAACCAGCATTGGGAGCGGGGATTTGAGACCACCCGGTCTCTGGGGGGAGGCCTCGGCCTTCAGATCTTTTTAATCCGCCCCCAATAGGGGCACCACCTGAAACGGCTCACCTCCACCAGCCCCAGATCGGTGAGTTTCAACTCCGGGATCACCGGCAGGGCCAAAAAGGATAAGGCCATGAAGGGGTCGGGAAGCTCTCCCCCCAAAGTCTGATAGGCCGCCTTCAGAAGGGCGCAGGCTCCCGCCACCTCCTCCAGGGGAGCCGGACTCATCAGCCCGGCCAGGGGGAGGGGCAGGTCCGCCAGCACCTGGCCCTCGGCCACCACCGCCAGCCCTCCCTTAAGCTCAATCACGCGCTCCAGGGCCTTAAGCATATCGGCCTCCTGGGCTCCCACGGCTATGAGATTATGGGAATCATGGGCCACGGAAGAGGCCAGCGCGCCTCGCCTCAGGCCGAATCCCTGCACCAGACCCAGCCCCAGATTGCCACTGCCACGATGGCGCTCCACCACCGCCAGCTTCAGCAGGTCCCGGGAGGGATCGGCCACCAGCCGGCCGTCCCGGACGGGCGCCGGCAATAGGCGCTTTTCCGTAAGCAGTTGCCCGGGAATCAATCCGATGACCTTGACCAGGCCCTCAGAAGCCGGGGCATACAAAGCCTCCAGGCTCAGGTTCTTCACCTGGAGCGGCAGGGCGGGGACAAGAGCCTCCGGCAGGTCCAATTCCGCCAGGAGTCTGCCTTGATCCACCCATAATTGGCCATTTTTTAAAACCTTATCAACTCGGAAGTCCTGCAAGTCCTTCACCACCACCAGATCGGCCTTGAGGCCTGGGGCCAGGGCCCCCCGGTCCTTTAGGCCAAAATATTCCGCCGGGTTCAGGGTGGCCATAGTGATGGCGGGGAGCGGGGCCATTCCCCCAGATACCGCCTTCTTAAGGAGGTGGTTGAGATGCCCGAACTCCAGAAGATCTCCAGGATGGCAATCGTCCGTGACCAGCATGGCGCGGCGCAAGGTGGCAGAATTCACCGCGGGAAGCAGATCGGCCAGGTTTTTGGCCAGGCTGCCCTCCCGCAGCATCACATAAAAGCCCAGCTCCAGCTTCTCCCAGGCTTCGGCCACTCGGGTGCATTCATGATCGGAGCCGATGCCGGCTAAGCGATAGGCATTGAGGTCCTTCCCGGAAAGCAGGGGCGCATGGCCATCCTTGGGCCGGTCCGGGAACAGGGCGATCTTGGCCAAAAGGCCCCCATCCCCGGAAACCACGCCCGGGAAATTCATCACTTCCGCCAAGCCCAGAACCAGGGGGTGATTACGATATCTCCGCAAATCCGCGGCCTCCAGACGGGCCCCCGCGGTTTCCAGGGGGGAGGCGGGGACGCAGGAGGGCAGCAAAAAAAAGATATCCAGGGGCAGGCCCCGGCTCGCGTCCAGCAGATAATCGAGTCCAGCGGTGCCCCAGACATTGGCAATCTCATGGGGGTCGGCCACGATGGTGGTGGTCCCCAAGGGCAAGAGAGCCCGGGCCAATTCCCGGGGAGTAAGCATGCTGCTCTCCAGGTGCAGGTGGCCGTCGATTAAGCCGGGCAGAAGATACCGCCCCTGAACATCGATCCTGGGGCCGGCATAATCTCCCCACCCCAGGATAACCCCGTCAAACACGGCCACATCCTGCCTAAGCCACTCCCCGGTATAGACATTGGCCACCCACCCGCCCGTGAGCACGTAATCTGCCGGCACTTCACCCCGGGCAGCCTGGAGGCGACGCCTGAGCTTGGCAAGGGGCATTATGGTTTCATCTCCTGGGCGCTGCGAGCCGCTGAGCTAGCGGCCAGTTTAGAGGAAAATTATCCCCGGCGCAACGAACTTAATAATAACGGGAGGAAAGGGTTATAAGACTGAAACCCGAAAAGGCTGGCAGGGCTGACTGCGAAGTAAGGAATAATCCTGGCAGAAGAGAGTTTGGGGCCGCTAGATAAAGCCCCGCGCAACTGGATGCTTAAGTTGGCAAAACCCGGGGCTTCCCGGCGCGGGTGGCCTTTTTTCCCCGGTCCGCCTCCGACAAGGAGAGTTTCTCAAGTTCTTCGGGCGGCAACGGGCCAGGCGGGGAAGCAAAATGCTCCCAGCTTTCCAGGCTCTCTAATTTCTCCAGGTAGGCATCCTCTCTTTGCCCCAGATGAAGGAGGCTTAAGATGATAAGCACCACCATCACCCCGAGCCCAAATCCTAAGGCCAGAAGCCCGTAAAATATCATGGTTTTTTATTCCCCCACCAAAGGTGGCGTGTCCGCCAGTTAATCAGCCTTCCGCCTCGCGCAGGTATTCCCGCAGCTTGTGCCTGAGGCGTAATATGGCCTGGGTGTGTAATTGCGAGATCCGCGATTCGGTATAGCCCATGATTTCCCCGATTTCTTTCATGGTCAGTTCTTCATAATAATAAAGAGAGATTAATAATTTTTCTTTATTGGGCAGTGCCTCCACGGCTCGAATCATGACCTGCTGGAGTTCCGAAAAGTGTACGGCCATGAAGGAGTCCCGGAAATTCTCGTCTTGGAGGACTTCGGGCAGGTCATGCTCCCACAACTCGATACTGCCGCTGGCACCCTGCCAGGCCCCTTCCAGGGCCACCAGGGATATCGCCTTGGCTTCGTCCAGGAGTTGATAAAATTTCACCAGCTCGAGATCCATGGCCTGGGCCACCTCCTCAGCCTCGGCTGGACGCCCCAACTTTTTTTCCAGATCTGCGTAGGCATTCTCGATCAGGTGGGCTTTCTTTCGCACTGAGCGGGGGATCCAATCCAGGCTCCGAAGCTCATCCAACATGGCCCCTTTTATGCGGAACTCCGCATAGGTCTTAAAGCCAATGTTTTTGCTGGGATCAAACTTCTGAATGGCATCGATCAAGCCGATGATGCCCGAGCTAATCAAATCATCCAGGGAAATATGGGAAGGTAGGCGCAGGGCCAAGCGAGAGGCGATATATTTAATGAAGGGGGCATACTGCAAGACCATTTGCTCTTGAGTGGCAGGGTCAATCTTCTTGGGGCCACCTTCCGGAACCAAAACTACATCAGCCTGGCTTAAGGCTTGTTCTTTCATAGTCGCTCCGTTTTCCCTCCTAGATCTTGGAGCAAGCGGCGCCAAAAAAACCTGAGATTGCCTTCTACGTCTGGCGGCGGCGAAGTCTCCCACAGCCTTTGGGCTAATTCGGTGAAAGACCGGCTGGCCGGAGCTTGGGGATATAAGGTCAAGACGGGCTGCTGTTTCATCACCGCTTTAGGAATGGCTTTATCATGAGGAATGAATCCCAGATATTCCAGGCAGATCTCTCGACCTAGGAAACGATCCGTTATATTGAGCAGGGTCCGGTAGACCGCCTCGCTCTGGCCCGGGTGAGACAGCCCGTTCACCAATAACTTGAACCGTTTTTCGCCATGCTGAGTTACTAAGACCTTGATGAGAGCATAAGCGTCGGTGAGGGAGGTGGGTTGATTATTGGCCACCACGATGCGCTCTTGGGCCGCCATATTAAAAAACAAGACATTGCGGGAGATGCCGGCTCCGGTATCGATCAAGACCACATCGAGGCGTTCCCCATAATGATCCAGTTCGTTTAGCAGGAACATCTTCTGGTATTCGTCCAGCTCCGCCAGTTCCGAGATGCCGGAGGAGGCCGGGAGGATTCTCAGCCCGCCCGGGCCATCCAGCAGGACTTCGGACAGAGGCTTGCGGAGGGCCAGGACATCATGGATGGTAAATTTGGGAGTCAAGCCCAACAGGATATCCAGGTTGGCCAATCCCAGGTCGGCATCGATGAGGAGGACCTGGCCTCCCCGTCGGGCCAGGGCCAGGCCCAGGTTAACCACGATATTGGACTTCCCTACTCCCCCTTTGCCGGAGGTCACGGCGATGACCCGGAGCGGCGGCCGGCTCCACCTTTGGGCAGCGGCCAGCTCCTGAGGCGTATTGTCTATTCCATCCCAGAGCACTGTTTGTTTCATTTCCACCCGCTTGCCGCAGGTCTTAAGTCTGGAAGGCCAGACTGGCGACACTTCCTTAACTTTTGCAGCAGCCACGGCACGTCTTCTGGCCCCTTTCCCGGCCTCTCTTCCGGACAGGGCCGGTTATTGGGGGCCGCCTGACCCTCCGGCGCGGAAGGGTCGGTCTCCAAATGGCCTCCCCCCTCCCTTAGGCCCCGGAGCAGGACCTTAACTTCTGGTGGACCAGGTACTTTGGTCACGCTCTACTCCCGACCCCTACCCGTATTTCGGGAGTGAGCAATGATTGTGCCATCCTGGCAGGGGCGGATTCGCTCCCACTTCTGCTGCCCCGGAGACCAGCGCCAGGCCTCAGGGAAGCCACAGAACCTACTGCCCAGACAATCAGGAGGAGAGGAAAATTTCTGAAAGGAAGGCGGCCAAAGGCGGTTTGGGCCTGTCAAAGAACCTTAATACCGTCAAAATATTGACGATTAGCGGAATATTCATTGCTAAAGAGTAGGGCTTATGGTAAAAGAAATTCAGTTAATCTACTTAGATAGGCTCTGTAAAGCATGCCTCGCCCTGGGCTCTCGGACCCCTACCGGACCCGGGCCCGCCTGGAAGGTTATGTGGCCCGGGCGGTGTACAAATTAAAGGAGATCGACGAAAGATACCGCCTCTTTAAGGAGGGTCAACGGGTATTGGATCTGGGTTGCAGCCCCGGCTCCTGGCTGCAATACATCGCTTCCCGGGTAGGCCCCAGGGGTCTGGTGTTGGGGATCGACCTGGCTCCCCCGGAAATCGAACTGGCCCCGCCCCTATACTTTATCCCCGGGGAGATAGCAAGTCTAGACTTGGAGCAGATTACCGCCCTAAGCCCGGTTTTCGATGTCGTCGTAAGTGATCTGTCCCCCAAAACCACCGGCAGCCGGGAGGTGGACCAGCAACGCTCCCTGACCCTGGCTTTCCAGGCCTGGGACCAGGCCCGAAAGTTGTTGCGTCCTGGAGGCCATTTCCTGGTCAAGGTGTTTGAGGGACCGGATTTACCGGCCCTGGCCGCGGTGCTGCAAACCACCTTCAGCCATTGCCGCCGGGTGAAGCCAGCCGGCTCCCGCCCCGCCAGTGCCGAAATCTATCTTCTGGGCCTCAAGAAACGGGCCGCCCCGGCTCAGGCCAAGCGACGAAATAAACCTGGACATCGCCAGCTTTGACCCAAAACTTTAGAAAGGCAGTTGCAGGAGGAAGTTTAAGATGTCTGGTCATTCCAAGTGGAGCACCATCAAGCACAAGAAAGGAGCGGTGGATGCCAAACGGGGCAAGATCTTTGGTAAGTTGGTCAAGGAAATCACCGTAGCCGCCCGCCTGGGGGGAAGCGACCTCAGCGGCAATCCCCGTCTCAGGGCTGCCATCGCCGCGGCCAAGGCGGAAAACCTGCCCAAAGATAATATTTCCAAAGCCATTCGCAAAGGGACCGGGGGGGCCGGAGGCTCAGCCCTGGAAGAGTTGATTCTGGAAGGCTATGGCCCCGCCGGGGTGGCCCTGATGATCGAAAGTCTTACGGATAACAAGAACCGCACTATCTCCGATGTGCGTTACCTCTTGACCAAATACGGAGGCAACCTGGGAGAGCCCGGGTGCGTGTCCTGGATGTTTGAGAAAAAGGGGGTTATTGTCTTTGACCGGGAAGGGGTCCAGGAAGACGAGCTCCTGGAAGCTGCCCTGGAATGCGGCGCCGAGGACCTGCAAAGCACCGAGAGCCAAACTGAAGTGCTCACCGACCTTGCCAGTTTTGTGGAGGTTAAAGAAGCCTTGGAGGCCAGGGGCCTGAAGCCCATACTGGCGGAGTTGCAGCTGCGCCCCAAGACCACGGTCCATATCCAAGAAGAGAAGCCCGCCCAGCAGGTGTTGAAACTAATGGAGACGTTGGAGGAGCATGATGATATCAATGACGTCTTCGCCAATTTCGACATCCCGGATAAGCTTCTCGAGGCCTTAATGTGAGGCGGGTAGTGTTGGGGGTGGACCCCGGCTCCCGGAACACCGGTTTCGGGGTTCTGGAGGAGGAGGGCGAGCGCCTGCTGCACCTGGCCTCCGGGGCCATTAATGCCGGATCCCGCCCCTCTTTGGAGCTCCGCCTCCGTCAAATTTATGACGGGCTAAGTGCCCTGATCCGTCAGCACCAGCCCCAGGCCCTGGCCCTGGAAGATATCTTTCTGGCTGCCAATGTCCGGAGCGCCTTCATCCTGGGTCAGGTGCGGGGAGTAGTGCTGCTGGCCGCCGCACAGGCCTCCTTGCCCATTTTTTATTACCCCCCCCTGGTGGTTAAAAAGGCAGTGGTGGGCTACGGCCAGGCCAGCAAGGCCCAGGTGCAACTCATGGTGGAGCACCTGTTGGGGCTTAAGATCACCAACCAACACGCCGCCGACGCCCTGGCGGTGGGCATGTGCCACCTCTTCCACTGCCGGTGGCCGGACCCCTCCCGATGATAGGCTTCCTGGAAGGCGAACTTCTGGAAAAAACCCCCGGCCAGGTAATAGTGAAGGTGGGGGGGGTGGGCTATCAGGTCCTGATCCCCCTTTCTACCTTTTATGCCCTGCCTGACCCCCCGGCCCAGGTGGCGTTGCAGATCCACACCAGATTGCAGGATGAGGCCCTGCAGCTTTTCGGCTTCTTCACCCCGGAGGAGAAGGAGCTGTTTCTTAAGCTCCTGTCGATTCCCCGCATCGGGGCCCGCATGGCCCTGAATATCCTGAGCGGCATCAATCCGGAGGAATTCCAACAGGCCCTCCATTCCGGGGACTTGAAGCGCCTGGCCGGGATTCCCGGGATAGGCAAGAAATCCGCGGCCCGCATCCTCCTGGAGCTTAAAGACCGCCCACCCCCCCCCAGCTATTGGCGCCCCGCGGCCCCGGGTGCGAGCCTGGCTCAGGATGCCCTGTCGGCCCTGGTTAATTTGGGCTATTCCCGAGGCGTGGCGGAAAAGGCCCTGGACGCGGCCCGGGCCGAAGGGGCCACCACCCTGGAAGAGCTGCTGCGCCAGAGCCTGAAACTCCTGGCCAGGTGACGGGGGCAGGGTTCTTTGGGGGAGGGGGCCAGGGGCTTCCACAGGCGGGGGCTTCTAAAGCCACTGGCCCCTGCCCCCTCCCCCAATTCCAGATGATGTAGGGGCACGGCGTGCCGTGCCCTCAAATGCTAAAGATCGGTGGCATGGGCGTCCCGCCTGTGCTTTAACGGCTGAAAGCCTTTTCCTCATTGTCATTCTGAGGGAAGCGAAAAATCTTATGGACAACTGGGCCAAAATAATCATCGGCGACAGCCGCGCTATGCCGGAAGTGGAGGATGAGAGCATCGATCTGGTCGTCACCTCGCCTCCCTACTGGCAGCTTAAAGATTACGGAATTAAGGGGCAAATCGGCTTTGGCCAGAGCCTCCATGAATATTTAACCGACTTGTATCATACCTGGAGCGAGTCTTTCCGGGTTCTCAGAAAAGGCAGCAGGTTTTGCCTCAATATCGGCGACCAGTTTGCCCGGGCCAGCATTTATGGCCGCTACAAAGTAATTCCGCTCCATGCCGAATTCATCGGCCAATGCGAAACCATCGGCTTTGACTTCATGGGCTCCATCATCTGGCAGAAAAAGACCACCATGAACACCACCGGGGGAGCCAATGTCATGGGTTCCTACCCTTATCCCCCCAATGGTTTGGTGGAGATTGATTATGAATTCATTCATATCTTTAAAAAACCCGGCCCGGGCCAAAAGGTGCCGCCGGAGCTCAAGGAAGCCTCCAGGCTGACCAAGGAGGAGTGGAAGGAGTATTTCTCCGGACACTGGCATTTCGGGGGAGCCCGGCAAATTAGCCACGAGGCCGTATTTCCCGAGGAACTGCCCCGGCGCCTCATCCGGATGTTCACCTTCCGGGGCGATACCGTGCTGGACCCCTTCCTGGGCAGCGGCACCACCCTGAAGGTGGCCCTGGAACTGGGCCGGAACGGCGTGGGCTACGAGATCAACGAGAATTTCCTGGACCTGATCCGGAAAAAAATCGGCGCTAAAGATAAGTTACCTATATTTGGAGATGTAGACATAACAAAGCGCCATAAAAAAGTGGTTGATTTGCCGATAATTGACTATACTGCTAGAATTTCGGATGCCAGGCCCCAGGCAGAATCCCAGAAGCAAAATTTTCCACCCACGCACCTGGCGAAGGTAGTGCAGATTATCAACGAAAATACCTTGAGATTAGACAACGGGCGCATAATCAAATTTCTGGGTGTTAAGATAGATCAAAAAGAGGAAACTATTCAATATTTGCATGATTATCTTCTAGGAAAGAATATAATTGTCAAATTCAATAACGTTCCATCTCCTGATATGAATATGGCTTATATTTTTCTAAAGAACAAAATATTCATTAATGCTTATTTGATAAAATCCGGATTAGCCTCTCCTGATTCCCGCATCAATCATAAACACCAGGATAAGTTTTGCCACCTTTGGAAAGAAAGGGAAATGAGCAGGGGATGAAATTAGTTGAGGAAGTGAGCAATAATAATCTTAAAGTAGAGATTTATTCCCTAATCATAATATAGTGACTGCGAGGCGAAGCAGGGGGTATTTTTATGTCCAGCCTAAAGCTTCACGGCATTAGAAACGTTGCTGCGGTTCATTGGCATCTGACCACCGCAGCTCTGTATGAAAGGATCGTCAGCCGGGGGGAGGGGATCGTGGCCCATCAGGGCCCTTTAGTGGTGCGCACCGGCGTCTATACCGGCCGTTCCCCCAAGGACAAATTTATTGTCCATGAGCCCTCCAGTGCCCACCACATATCCTGGGGCCCGGAGAATCAGCCCATTGACCCCGAGAAATTCGATCTTATTTACTACCGCCTGCTGGCTTTCTTGCAGGGAAAAGAGATTTTTGTGCAAGACTGCCACGTAGGGGCTGACCCGCATTACCGCATGCCCATTCGGGTGATCAACACCATGGCCTGGCAGAACCTCTTTGCCCGCAACATGTTCATTCGCATCCACGATTATAAAGAACTCAAGGAGCATGCCCCGGAGTTTACCATTATCAGCGCCCCGGACTTCCACGCCCTGCCGGAGCTGGACGGCACCAATTCCGAGGCCTTCATCCTGGTCAATTTCGCCAAGCGGCTGATCCTCATCGGCGGCACCAGTTACGGCGGCGAGATCAAAAAGTCGATCTTTACCATCCTCAACTATCTGCTGCCCCAGAAGGAAGTGCTCTCCATGCATTGTTCCGCCAATGAAGGCAGCGCAGGAGATGTATCCTTATTCTTTGGCTTATCCGGTACGGGCAAGACCAGCCTGTCCACCGACCCGGAGCGCCAACTCATCGGCGACGACGAACACGGTTGGGGACCGACCAGCGTCTTTAATTTTGAAGGCGGCTGCTACGCCAAGGTGATTCGCCTGAGCCCCATTGCGGAGCCGGAGATCTACGCCTGTACCCGCAAGTTCGGCACTATCTTGGAGAATGTCGGCATCGACCTGGCCACCCGCCAGGTGGACCTGGACGATGCCAGCCTGACGGAAAACACCCGGGCCGCGTATCCCATTTCCCAATTGCAAAATATTGTGCGCTCGGGACTAGGGGGTCACCCCCAGCACATTTTCATGCTGACCGCGGACGCCTTTGGGGTGTTGCCGCCCATCGCCCGGCTGACTCCCGAGCAGGCCGCGTACCATTTTCTCTCGGGCTACACCGCCAAGGTGGCGGGTACGGAACGGGGCCTGGGGGAGGAACCCCAGGTGGTCTTCAGCACGTGCTTCGGAGCCCCCTTCATGGCCTTGGCGCCCTCGGTCTATGCCCATATGTTGCGGGAGAAGATCACGCGCCATAAGCCCTCATGCTGGCTGGTTAACACCGGTTGGACAGGAGGGCCTTTCGGCGTGGGGCACCGCATGGAGATTGCTTATAGCCGCGCCCTCCTTAATGCCGCCATGACCGGCCAACTGGATGAGGTCCCTACCTACACTGAGCCCATCTTTGGTCTGCAAGTGCCCACTATCTGTCCGGGGGTGCCGGAGGAAGTGTTGTATCCCCGGAAGACCTGGGACGACAAACGGGGCTATGACCGGGCCGCCCGGGAACTGGCGGGCCGTTTCAAGGAAAACTTCACCAAATATGCTCCTCAGGTAGATGCGGAAGTGCGTGCCGCGGACCCCAGATGAACCCTAGGGGGCTAAGGGCCCCAGGCCCTTAGCCCCCTGAACCCGCCCTCCCCCAATCCTGCCTCCATTTAAGCCCCTTGCTCATAACGCATCATAATATCAGCCCCGATATCCGGTCTGCCTGGAGTAGATGGAGGCAGATGAAAAAGGCCAGCAAGGCTCCAGCCACGCCCAGGGCCAGCCAATCCCGGGTAACCAGGCGGATTTCCCGGAGGTAGGTGCGCCGGGGGCTCATCTGGAAACCCCGGGCCTCCAGGGCCCAGGCCATGGTCTGGCTGCGCCGCAGGGTGAGAAGGAAGATGGGAACCAAAAGGGGCAGATGACGCTTGAGGCGCGCCAACGGGTTGCCCCCCTCCCAGGTCAAGCCCCGGGCTTCCTGAGCCTCCTTCACCCTTTGGGCGGTGGCGAAGACCTCGGGGACCCACCTGAGGGCCAGGGCAAAGGCAAAGGCGCCGGGATAAGGCAAGCGCAGTTTTACCAGGCCCAGAAATAACTCTTCCACCGGGGTGGTGGCGAGCAGCGTGAGGCCCGCCACCATCATGGTCCCCAGCTTCAGAAAGGTGGCCACCCCAAAGGCCAGAGACTCCTGGCTGATCCGCCAGAAAAGGAGGTGGGACCCCCGAGCCATGATGGACCAGATGGCCACGGTGAAGAGAGCCAGGGTCAGCAGCAGCCAGCGGATGCGGGCCAGCTCCCCCCAGGCCCGGGCCAGGGCAAGGTGAGCCAAAACCGCCAAGGTTCCCAGACCAACTATCTCCGGCCGCTGCGGCAATAGGACTATTATGAAGCTGGCCAAAAGGAGGGCGATCTTGGTGCGGGGATCGAGCCGGTGCACTAAAGTAGGGGACAAAAGCCACCTGGACGGATTATTTTCTTGCATCCGAGATTAATGTTTCGGATACTTTGTTTCTAATATATTAACTAATTCGCTTTGTTGGGGAAGCGTTGCCATGGTCAAATTTGTGGTGCTGGCCTTGATTCTTATTGATGTGGTCCTCAATGTCACCGGGCAGTTATCTTTGAAATACGGCATGTCCCAGTTGGGCAATTTTGCCTTATCCTTCTCCACCCTGCCCCCCGTCTTCCTGAAGGCGGCCACCAGCCTCCATGTGCTCTTTGGCCTCTTCTGCTATGGTCTGGGATTCCTGGTATGGCTCATCGTCTTGAGCAAGGCGGAAGTGAGCTATGCCTATCCCCTGATCAGCCTGGGCTACGTGTTTACCGCCATCCTGGCCCGCATGCTTTTCGGAGAGGCCTTATCCCTCACCCGCGTGGCCGGCATCTTCCTCACCTGCATGGGCGTGTTCCTCATTGCCCGGAGTTAGGTCCGCCGGGCCGTTGTCCATCCGTCGGGTTATCCTGCTATTTGGTTGATCCTCCGGTTTTCCCTACCTCCGGGGACCGAGTTCCTTTACCCCCCGGGCCAGTTCCCGGGCCCGGGCCATAGTCTCCTCCAGGTCGAAGGTGAGCAGCCGCCGGTCCTGAACCACCACCCGGCCGTGCACTAACACCGTCTGGACATCGGCCCCCCGGACTGCGTACACCAGGTGGGAATAAGGGTCGTAGATGGGGGTCAGATGGGGCTGATCCAGGTCGATCACCACCAAGTCCGCCTTCAGCCCTGGCATGAGCGCGCCCACTTCCCGCTCCAGGCCCAAAACCCGGGCGCTGCCCCGGGTAGCCAGCTCCAGGGCGACTCCCGCGGGTAGGGCCGTGGGATCCAGGTACCGGACTTTTTGCAGCTTGGCGGCGGTGTCCACTTCCTGGAGCAGGTCCAGGTTGTTGTTGGAGGCGCAACCATCTGTGCCCAGGCCCACCTTTACCCCCCGGGCCAGCAACTCCGTCACCGGGGCGATGCCCGAGGCCAGTTTCATGTTGCTTTCCGGGCAGTGGGCCACCCCGGCGCCACTGGTGGCCAGCATCTCCATATCCGCCTCACTCAAAGCTACGGCATGATCGGCCACCAGTCTCTGCGAAAGCAGCCCCAGACGATGCATGTGGGCCACCGGGGTAGCGCCATAGCGGGCCTCACAATCCACCACTTCCGTATGGGTCTCGGCCAGATGGATGATGAGTTGGGTATGATAGCGCTCGGCCAACTCCCCACATCTCTGCAACAGGTCCGGAGAGCAGGTATAGACCGCGTGGGGCTGGATGGCCGCCTTAATTAGGGGATGGCCCTGCCAGGTGCGGCAGAGTTGTTCGCTGAAGCTTAATCCTGCCTCCCAGGGCCCGTAGTTGGGAGAAGGAAAGTCATAAAGCACCTCTCCCACCACCGCCCGGATGCCGCACTCCGCGGCCGCCTGGGCCACCCGGTCGGCAAAGAGATACATGTCGCAAAAGCAGGTGGTGCCGGAGAGCAACATCTCCGCCACCGCCAGCTTGGTGCCCCAATAGACGAAATTCCCATCCACCCGACGCTCTGCGGGAAAGATGTAGGAATTGAGCCATTCCTCCAGAGGCAGATCGTCGGCCAACCCCCGGAACAGAGACATGGCGGCATGGGTATGGGCATTGATCAGGCCCGGCAGGATCAGGCCTTTAGGATAATCCAGCACCCGGTCGGCCTGGTAGCGGGCCTTGATCTCTTCCGGCGGACCCACCGCGGCGATCTCTTCCCCCTTAAGGGCCACCGCCCCCGGGCTAAATACCTGGCGATTCTGGTTCATGGTCAGAACCCAGGCTCCCTGGAGCAGCAGGGAGACCGACTCTTTTCCGGGGATGGCCATGGTTCCCTCCTGAATATGGATGTGGGGGGAGGGTCAGGGGCGTAGGGGCGTGATTCATCACGCCCTCCCAGGTCCCCCTCCCCCCCTCCACACGCCACCCGCTAACTGGCGTAAGGCGGCTCGGGCGAGCCTTTGGCCCGCCTTCCCAGGCCAAAACTTAAGGGATTGGGGGAGGAGGTTTGGAGGAGGGGGTAAGGGCCTGCGGCCCTTGGCTCCTTCCTCGCAAATATCCTAAGATCCGCCACTTCCCGCCTAAGCCGTTCCTGAAAGCGGGAGGCGGTGCCTTTGGGGATTTTGAGGCGATAGGTCCCCGGAGGCAACGTCGAGCCTTTGATCCAGGGGTTAAGGCCCTTGAGGGCTTTAAAGTAGCTGCCGCAAGCGTCCGCCAAGCTTTTGACCGGCACCTCCTTAGCGGCCGTAAACCCCACTTCATCGTATTCCAGGGGCGGATAGAGTTGCTCCAGAGGAATGTCATAGCCGTAGCGGGCCGGGGTCTCCACCAGGATCTTGGCCGCCAGAATGCGGTGGACGTAACGCTCCGTCTCTTCCGGGAGGCTCAAGTGGTAGAAATTGTTCACCCCCTGGAGCGCCATCTCCTTTTGGACCCGTCCTTCCCCGCAATTGTAAGCCGCCAGGGCCAGGGGCCAGTTGCGGAAGATTTGGTAGAGCTCGGTTAAATAGCGCAAGGCCGCGTCGGTGGAGGCGCTGAACTCCAGGCGCTCATCCAGGGTGTCGTTGCACTTGAGTTGGAACCGTTGGGCGGTGGGTGCCATG
Organism: uncultured delta proteobacterium; assembly: GCA_963739295.1. Classification (GTDB taxonomy): domain Bacteria; phylum Desulfobacterota; class Desulfobaccia; order Desulfobaccales; family 0-14-0-80-60-11; genus CAVTZS01. The sequence continues at coordinate 431,586 of CAVTZS010000004.1, forward strand.
AACTGCCAGGGCCCCAAGGCCCCGCTGGCAGAACGGGCCTTGGGGCGCAGATCGCTCTCCACCAGGACCACGTATTTTAAATCCGCCGGCAGCCGCCGGATTCTGAGTTTCTGTTCGACTTCCGGGAAGTAGCGATGCGCCCTTTTGAGCCACATGGTGGTCTGCGCCCGGCTCCACACCACGATAGTAAATTCCCGATCCAGCTCCTCCCGCACCAGGGGCTCGTTGAGGGGGACCACCTCTCCGCATAAGCTGAGGTTTTCCGGCACGCGATAGTAAGGCCAATGAAAGACCTCCTCGGCTGCACCCGGGGGGGCGGCGGGGGAGGGAGGAGAGGCGGAAATCGCCCCCAGGCCCCCGGGCCAGAGCCACAAACCACCAATCAGGAAAATAATTATAAGCATCATGGCAAACGGTTCACGGTTTAGAGTTTTTATTATCCTACCAAAATCCGCGGGTTTTGGAAAAATCTGTTGCTTCTTTCCAAAATGATTTTTATATTTTTAGCCAGCCATTTCCCCACAAAGGAGGTGATCCTGGTGCATCGGCCGATAATTTTCATGCCCCTCAGCCCCTGAACTCCCGGCAGCTTTAGAGCCTTGGTAAGGCTCTGGAACCGTTGGCCGGGACAGGGACAGGCGGATCACCCGGGGTCACCTGCTGATTTGGCATAATCAGCCTCCCCCGGTTTAACCCCTCCCCAGAAATTCTCCGGCCTGCCGTTAAGATGCCACAGACTGAGTAAGCGGGGCCAGGTGGAGAGGACTATCCTACCCCCAAATCCCGTTTCTCCAAACCCTCTTTACTCTTGGGAAGCTTTCGGGGCAGCCATTAACGCCTGCCTCCTTCCCTTAAACCGCAGGCAAAACCGGGAGGACATATGAACTGGTTACGAACCTTCTTTGCCACCCGCCCAGGGATAATTGTGGCCGGAGCCTTCATCGGGGTTCTGGCGCCACTGTTGCAGAAATGGGGCAATCCGGGCAACATGGGCATCTGCGTGGCTTGCTTTGAGAGAGACATCTCCGGCGCCCTGGGTCTCCATCGCGCCGCGCTGGTGCAGTATATGCGCCCGGAAATCATCGGCTTTGTCCTGGGGGCGCTGCTCTCCGCCTATCTTTTTCAAGAATTTCGGCCCCGGGCCGGCTCGGCTCCCATCGTCAGGTTTGTCCTGGGGGCCCTGGCCATGATCGGGGCCCTGGTCTTCCTGGGCTGCCCCTGGCGGGCCATCCTGCGCCTGGCCGGCGGAGACGGCAACGCCATTTTGGGAATTTTGGGCCTGGTGGCCGGCATCGGCATCGGCACCCTCTTTTTCAAGGCCGGCTATAACCTGGGCCGAGCCCACCCCACCTATGCCGCGGTGGGCTGGCTGCTCCCTTTGATCATGATGGGGTTCCTGATCCTGAGGCTCATAGACCCGCAAATCCCCGGACAGGACCATGGCGCGGTATTATTCTACAGCCTCAAAGGCCCGGGGGCCATGCACGCGCCTCTGCTCCTCTCCCTGGGAGTGGGCCTGGGGGTGGGAATTCTGGCCCAACGCACCCGCTTTTGCACCATGGGGGCCATCCGGGACCTGCTGCTGTTCCGGCAGACCCACCTGCTCTCAGGAGTCCTGGCCTTTCTGGGGTTCGCCTTTATCACCAATCTGATTCTGGGGCAATTTCACCCGGGCTTTGCCCAACAGCCGGTGGCCCATAGCCAGGGCCTCTGGAACTTCGGGGGCATGATGCTGGCCGGACTGGCCTTTGCCCTGGCCGGGGGCTGCCCCGGCCGCCAGCTGTTCATGGCCGGGGAAGGCGATGGCGACGCCGCGGTCTTTGTTCTGGGTATGATCGCTGGAGCCGCCCTGGCTCACAACTTCGGCCTGGCCAGCTCCCCCGCGGGGGTGGGGCCTTACGGGACGGCGGCGGTGGTACTGGGCTTACTTTTCTGCCTGTTCATCGCCTTTACCATGAGACAAAAAGTGACTTAAGGAGCCTGCCATGGAAAACGTGCTGGATGCCCGAGGACTTTCCTGTCCTCAGCCCGTGCTCTTGACTATTGAAAAGATCAGGGAAGTTAATCAGGGAGAAATTGTGATCCTGGTGGATACGGACACCTCCAAAGAGAATGTCAGCCGGGCCGCGGCCAGCCTGGGGTGGCAGGTAAAGCAGGTGATACCCCAGGGCCCGGAATACCGGATCGTGCTGGAGAAAGGCTAGCCATGGCTATCTGGAGATGGCGCAAGCCCAAGCCAGCTCCCGCCTCGGCGGCCCCCAAATCAGATCGCGGCTTTCTGGCTTTTGAAAATACCAGCGAAGTGATTCGGGCCATGAAAGTGCTGCAGACCCAAGGTTGGCAGGTTCGAGTCATGGGGCCGCCTCCGGAATTGCGCCGGGGCTGCGACCTGGTCATTGAGTTCCCCCTGCTGGCTGAACTCAAGATTACCCGCACCCTGGAAGCGGCGGGGGTGCCACCCTTGCAGGTGGTGCCGGTGAACAGCCCTTTGCTGAAGCCGGTGGACCTCTTTCAGGTCAAGGACTTTGGCCCCTACCTGATGGTCCGGGCCGCCAACATGAAATTGACCGTAGCTAAGGAGACCCAAACCATCGTGAACATCTCCGGGGGTGGCTGCCCGGATGTCCCGTACCTGGCCCAGGAGCTGTTAAACCAAACCATGGCCCAGGCCCCTCAACCTAGAGATTTGGGCCACACCCTGTGCGGCTATGCCTTGCAATTGGCCTGGGAGGAGATGGCACGCCAATGCTCGCGGTGGTAGGCACTATACCTGATGCGGATTTCCCGTTGCTCGCGGCCCAGGTCACTTTGGAAGATCACCATCTCGCGAATAGGCGGACATCGGCTGCGCGTGACCCGGGGCACTCCGGCGCTTCTGGCCGCGGCCATTAAGACCGCGCAATTTCTGGGGCAGCCCATGCCCTTTGCCTATCTGGCGGGGGATATCGGCCGGGGCCAGGGTAGCCGCAGGCTCTATGAATACCTGGCCCAACATCTGGGCCAGGCTGATTTCCATACCATCGCCTTCCATTACCTGCTGCCGGATGTGGACTGGCACAACCGCGTCCTGTTCGCCGTGGAGGAAATGGCCAGGCGGCCTATCCTGATCGCGGACGCGGGATTTATGTATGCCGCCAAGATGAGCGGCCAGGCCGGGGCCTACGATCTCTTTACCCCGGATGTGGGGGAGATGGCCTTTCTGGCGGATGAAGCCGCGCCGCACCCCTTCTACACCCGGGGCTTTATCCTGCATGAGGACAATCGGGTGCCTGACCTCATAGCCCGGGCCTACGCCCACGATAATGCCTCCCGGTATTTACTGGTCAAAGGGAGCCTGGACTATCTGGCCGGGCCCCAGGGGATTCTGGCCACCATCGATTGGCCCCAGAACGAAGCGTTGGAGGCCATCGGCGGCACCGGAGACACCCTGACGGGCATGGTCGCGGCCCTCACCGCCTCTGGCCGCCAGCTTTTAGAAGCCGCGGTCCTGGCCGCCCAGGCCAACCGCCTGGCCGGGCACCTGGCCCAACCCACCCCCGCCACCCAGGTGCTGGAACTCATCCTTAAGATCCCCCAAGCCTTGCAGCAGGTTCTGGGAGAGTAGAGGTGGTGGCGGGAGGGGCTAAGGGCCGGTGGCTTTTAGAAGTCTCGCCTGTGGAAGCCCTCAACCCCTTCCCCCCAATTACTTCCTCCCGCTACCCCCGGGAAAGGGCTGGAAAATTTTTGTGGGATGGGATATATCCTAATAAAAATATAGGTTTTTCTCATACCAGCCAGTTATGGTCAAAGACCTGCGTCTGTATCTGCGCCTGCTCGCTTATCTCAAGCCCCACCGGCTGCGGTTGGTGCTGGCCATCGTCGCCATGCTCGCGGTCTCCGGGATCACCGCGCTTCTGGCCTACCTGGTGAAGCCGGTCCTGGACGACGTTTTCTTCGCCCACCGGGTGCACATGCTTTACGTGTTGCCACCCTTGGTAGTCCTGCTTTACCTTCTCAAAGGCGCGCTGGCCTACGCCCACCAATACCTGATGAGCTTTATCGGCAATGACACCGTCACCCGGATGCGGGATGAACTCTTCTGCTCCCTGGAGCGCCAATCCCTGGCCTTTTTCGATTCCCAGGCCACCGGCGAGTTGATGAGCCGTCTCACCTTTGACGTCAGCCTGCTGCAGGACTCGGTGACCCGGGTGGTGACCAGCTTCTTCAAGGATAGCTTCATGGTGCTGGGATTGACCGCGGTCATTTTTTATCGGGAGTGGCGTCTGGCCCTGCTGGCCATGGTGGTCTTCCCCCTGGCAGTTCTCTTCATCGTCCGCTTTGGGCTTATTCTCCGGCGAATCTCCCAACAGAACCAGGAGGCCAATGCCAACCTCTATGCGGTCTTACAGGAAAGCATCACCGGGCAGCGCATCGTCAAGGCCTTTGTCCGGGAAAATTACGAGGCGGAGCGCTTTTCCCGGGTTAACTACGAGTATTTCCGCATGCGCCTCAAATGGACCGTGGTCCGGGAACTGAACGCTCCGGTGATGGAGCTCTTGGGGGCCTTGGGGATGGCGGCCATCATTTTTTACGGCGGCTTTAACGTCATTAAGGGCTATTCCACCCCCGGCACCTTCTTTTCCTTCCTGGCCGCGCTGCTGATGCTCTACGCCCCCATCCGGAGCCTGAGCCAGGTGCACAACACCATCCAGGAGGGATTGGCCGCGGCCCAGCGGGTCTTCGGCCTGATGGACCGGGAGCCCGAGATCCAGGACCGCCCCGAGGCTCAGGTATTGCCACCCCTTTCCCGGGACATCGCTTACCAGGGTGTTTCCTTTGCCTATGATCAGCGCCCGGTGCTTCAGGACGTTGATCTTAATGTGCGCAAAGGCGAATTGGTGGCCCTGGTGGGTCCCAGCGGCGCAGGCAAAACCACCTTATTAAACCTCCTCCCCCGGTTCTACGAAGTGCAACAGGGGGCCATCCTCATTGATGGGCATGACCTGCGAGAAGTCACCCTAAACTCCCTCAGGTCCCAGACCGGGGTGGTCACCCAGCAGACCATCTTGTTCAATGACACGGTGCGCCATAACGTGGCTTATGGTCGCTTGGACGCCTCCGAAGAGGATATTATTGCCGCCCTCAAGGCGGCTTATGCCTATGACTTTGTCCGGGCCCTGCCCAAGGGGCTGGATACCGTGATCGGCGAGCAAGGGGTGCGCCTCTCCGGCGGTGAACGCCAGAGGCTGGCCATCGCCCGGGCCCTGCTCAAAGACCCCCCCATCTTGATCCTGGACGAGGCCACTTCCTCTCTGGATTCCGAATCCGAACGGGAAGTGCAGCAAGCCCTGGACCGCCTCATTGCGGGCCGCACCACCCTGGTCATCGCCCACCGCCTCTCCACCGTGCGCAACGCCGACCGCATCGTGGTCTTAGCCGACGGCCGCATTGTGGAGACCGGCACCCACGCCTCCCTCCTTAAGCAGAGCGGCCTTTACCGACGCCTCTATGAGATGCAGTTCGCCAGGGAAGAGGAACAGGAACTGGCCGCGGCCAGCCCCCGGGCGGAAGTCTCCGGGGTGAGTTAAATAGGGGCCGGAGGCGAAAGTTTGTCGGTCCCCCCGCCCGCCGGCTTACTTTCTTTCTTTAGCCAAGGTTTGGGGCGCCATCTCAGGGCGGGTTTAAAACCCGCCCTTTCAGTTTGGGCGCCAATTTAGCCAGATGCCACAGGGTGGCCTCCTCATTACGGGAAAATCAGGGTCGCCCTCTGTCCCAAGATATCTAAACCATAGCGCCATCCTGGGAGGATGATTAATTTGCCTTCTATGACGATCCTGGGGAAATTTTATCAATCAGCCGTCAACAGGGGGGGAAGCCGTGGATAATATCCGAGAGAGATTTCCTCATCTTCCCGAGAGAATCGCCGGGCTGGGCGAACTCGCTTACAATCTCTGGTGGAGCTGGCATCCCGCCGCCCGGATGCTCTTTAAAAGGCTGGACCGGGAGGCCTGGAAAGACAGCAGCCACAACCCGGTGAAGCTCCTCCAAGTGCTGCCGCCGGAAATTTTTCAAGCCGCGGTGAACCACCCGGATTACCTGCACCACTATGATGCGCTGATGGCCAGATTTCACGCCGACCTGGCCGCCAAAGGGGGATGGTTCCCGGAAAATATTACCGATGCGGGTGATTTGCCCATCGCTTATTTTTCCCTGGAGTACGGCCTGCAGCACTCCCTGCCCTTTTACGCCGGAGGTCTGGGGTTTTTGGCTGGCGACCATCTCAGGGAGTGCAGCGATCTGAGAATCCCCCTGGTGGCCGTGGGCTTTATGTATCCGGATGGCTACGTGCGCCAAATGATCAATGCCGACGGCTGGCAGGAGAATGTGGACGAGGTCCTGGACCGGGATGCCGCGCCCATTGACCGGGTTCTCAATGAGAAGGGAGAACAACTGGTGGTCCAGCTGCCGGCCTTCGACCCGCCTCTCTATGTGTCGGTCTGGAAGGCCATGGTGGGCCGCATTCCCCTCTACCTGATGGACACCGACATGGAGATGAATGTGCCCATCTGCCGGCCTATCTCCGACCATCTCTACATCAGTGACCTGGAGACGAGATTGTTGCAAGAAATCGTCCTGGGAATCGGCGGCAGCCAGGTTTTGAGAACCCTGGGGATCAGGCACTCCGTCATCCATTTGAATGAAGGGCATCCGGCCTTTGCCCTGCTGGAGCGGATCAAAGAAAGGGTGGAAAACCGGATGGGCTTTGAGGAGGCGGTCCGGGAGGTGCAGGCCACCTCGGTGTTCACCACCCATACCCCGGTCCCCGCGGGGCACGATGTCTTCCCCTTTGAGCTGATGGATAAATATTTCTGCCATTATTACCCGCTTTTGGGGCTGGACCGCGACGCCTTCCTCCAACTGGGCATCTCGCCCCAGGACCCCGGCGCGGGTTTCAATATGACCGCCCTTGCCCTGAGGATGTGCGCCTACCGCAACGGGGTCAGCCAGAAGCACGGCGAGGTCTCCCGGCGCATGTGGCAGGTCCTCTGGCCTGATCTCCCCGAGGACCAGGTGCCCATTGACCACATTACCAACGGCGTCCATGTCCCCACCTGGATTGAGCCCAAGATGGAGCTTATGTTCAATCAATATTTGGGTCCCAACTGGCTGGCGGACCACGACAACCCGGAGATCTGGCAACTGGTGGACGACATCCCCGATAAAGAACTATGGCAGCTGCACTGCTGGCTGAAGACCAAGCTCATCAATTTCATCCGGGAGCAGGTCCGGCGGCGCTGGGTGGAAGACCGGGCCCCTACCTGCAATATCGTCACCGGGGGGACCATACTGGACCCCGCGGCCTTAACCATCGGCTTTGCCCGGCGTCTGGTCCTTTACAAAAGGGCTGACCTTCTCTTTCACGACCTGGAACGCTTGAAGAGACTTATCAATAATCCCTGGCAGCCTCTCCAGATCATCTTCGCGGGCAAGGCCCACCCCGCGGACGACCCGGCCAAACAGCTCCTGCAAAGGATCTTCAATTTTGCCCGGGACCCTGAACTGGGGGGCAGGATCGCCTTTGTGGAAGACTACGGGGAACAACTGGCCCAGTACCTGGTGCACGGGGTGGACCTCTGGCTCAACAATCCCCTGCCGCCCCTGGAGGCCTGCGGCACCAGCGGTATGAAGGCTTCTCTCAACGGGGTGCCCCACCTGAGCATCCTGGACGGCTGGTGGCTGGAAGGGTTTAATGGCCAAAATGGCTGGGCCTTCGGCGCTGAAGGAGGAGAAAATAGAGACGCCCAAGACGCCGAGGCCCTTTATACTATTCTAGAAAAAGAGGTGGTGCCCCTTTATTACCAGGTGGACGCCGACGGCGTCCCCCAGGGCTGGGTCCAGGTCATGAAAGAGGCCATGAAAAGCACCGCCGCGCCATTCAGCGCCCGGAGAATGGTCAAGGAATATTCCCTCAAGGCCTACCAGGAGGCGATAAAATCTGCTTTAAAGTAAACTGGCTCAGGCGCGAGATTTCCGGAAGGCAGGGATTTCCCCCAGCCGCCTTTGCCGGGCAGACAACCGGGAGGCGGCTGTGTTATAATGCCTAATAGAAAATAATTTGGTTGTAGGGGCGACCCGCCGGGTCGCCCCTACACCGACGGAGGTTGTTCATTGGGGGGAGGGCCAGGGGGCTAAGCCCCCTGCCTTCCCCCCAACCCCCCCTCCCAACCCGTTTAAGCTGGCTGGGGAAGGCGGGGCCTCGGACCCCGCCTTCCCCAGCCAAAATAGAATAGATTACCGCAGGATAAAATTACGCCCTAAACTGATGGCATCACTTAGAAAAGGACAGTTGTCCCAGGCTTGCTATGAAGCCTTACTTCCATAAGCTCTTTGAGGGCTTGCAGGAATCAGATGGCCCCCCCAATCCTGGGGCGCTCTTGCGGCGTCTGGCAGTTGTCCTGGCCGCTTGCTACGGCCTGGGGGCCAGGGCCAGGCGGGGGCTGTATGCCCAGCAGTGGCTTAAGGCCAAACGCCTGCCGGCACCCGTGGTAAGTGTGGGCAACCTCACCGTGGGCGGCACCGGCAAGACCCCCATGGTGGCGCTGCTGGCTCGCCTTTTTCAGGAGCGGGGCCAAAGGGTGGCCATCCTCAGCCGGGGCTACGGCGGCAATCTGCATGGCGTCACCCGGCTGTCGGACGGCTCCCAGATCGGCTTTCGGCCCCCTCAGGTGGGGGAAGAAGCTTACTGGCTGGCCCGGGCCCTCCCCGGGGTGGGCGTCTATACCGGGGCCTCCCGCTATGAGGCCGGGCGGGCCGCCTGGAAGGAGCATAAACCAGACCTGTTTTTGTTAGACGACGGCTTCCAGCATTTTCAATTGCGCCGGGATTTGGATATCGTGCTGTTGGACGCGGCCTCCCCCTTCGGCAACGGCTTCCTTTTGCCCCGGGGGCCGCTCAGGGAGCCGGTCTCCGCCCTGGCCGCGGCCGACCTCCTCATCCTGACCCGCTATGAGGAACGCCACCAGGCCCAATTGCAAACCTTGAGGAAAACTTTTCCGGAGAAAACGGTGCTCACCGCCGCCATCTCCCCCGTGGCGGCGCGATCTTATCCCGGAGGTGAAGAACATTCCCCGGAGGACCTTAAAGGCCAGGCCTTGTTTGCCTTCGCCGGGCTGGCCCGGCCTCAGGTCTTCAGCCGGACCCTGAATGAGCTGGCCGTGGACCTGAAAGGCAGCCGGGCCTTTCCCGACCACCATTCTTTCACGTACAATGACCTGATAATGCTGGTCCGGGAGGCCCGGGCTTATGAGGCCACGGCTCTCATCACCACCGGCAAAGACTGGGCCCGCCTGGGAGAGAGATGGGAGGCCGACCTGCCCCTTTGGGTTTGGAGGTGGAGGCCAGCTTGCGAGAACCGCTGCCAGGGGATATAATGGAAAAAGTTTTGGGGGAGGGCCAGGGGCTGAGCCCCTGCCCTCCCCCCAATCCCCCTCCCAACCCGCGTATGCTTGTGGGTTAGGCCGGGGCCTAAGCCCCGGCCTAACCCACAATAGAATACACAAGGGATTGGGGGAGGGGGCTTGGGGGAGGATTGTAAGGGCCTGCGGCCCTTAGCCCCCTCCCCTAAATCCCTATGAGGTCGCTTTTGGCAAGTAAAGAGCAGTCTCTCCCCTCGAGGTGCAGCAGCGGTTTCAGCAGCTTAAGGTTGCCGGGTCCTTTACCCGCGATCCTGATGGAGTCCATCGCCTTCTGGTGCGCTCTCCCAACTGGGTGGGAGATGCCATCATGAGCTTGCCGGTGCTCAGCGTTCTTAAGCGCCTCTTTCCCCAGGCGCAAATCACTATGCTGGCCGCGCCCCGGGTAGTCCCACTTTATCGCGGCCAACCCGGGGTCACCGAGATCGTGCCCCACCCTGCCGGCCGGGGCAAATGGCAGATCCTCTGGGACCTCCGGGGGCAATTTGACCTGGCCCTGGCCCTGCCCAACTCCATGGAATCGGCCCTGGGGCTGTGGCTGGTGGGGGTCCCGGTCCGGGCGGGGTATAACACCGATGCCCGCCGCCCCTTCCTGACCCTGGCCGTGTCCGGCCGGCGGAAACTGGCGGGGTTGCACACGGTATATTACTTTTTGGGGATCCTTACCGCCTTGGGTCAATTTACCACCTTTACTCCTCCCACTCTGTACCTGGAAGCTGAGGAGACAGAGGCGGCAGGTAAACCTCCTGGGCGGGGCCTTTCTTTCTAGCACCGGGCCCTGGGTGGGTTTAAGTCCCGGCGCCGCCTACGGCCCGGCCAAACGCTGGCCCCCGGAGCGCTTCGCAGCCGTGGCGGCAAATCTCCAGGAAGAGTTGGGAGCCCGCATCGTGCTGTTGGGAGGCCCGGAGGACCGGGAAGTGGCGGCACAGGTCAAAGAGCATCTTAGACACCCGGTCCTGGATCTGGTGGGGCAGACAGAGTTGCGCCAGGCCCTGGGGGTGCTAAGCCTACTCCAACTGCTGATCACCAATGACTCGGGGCTGATGCACGGGGCCGCGGCCCTGGGAGTGCCCCTCATCGCCCTGTTCGGTTCCACCGATCCTGAGGCCACCGGGCCTTTTACTCCCAAGGCCACGGTGCTGCGCCATCCTCTGCCTTGCAGTCCCTGTCTTAAGAGAACCTGCGAGGAAGGCTACCGATGCCTGACGGACATCAGCGTGGCCCAGGTGTTGGCCGCGGCCCGGAATTGGCTCACGGAGAGCCCATGAGCAAGGTAGCGGTCTTTTTAGATCGGGATGGCACTATCAATGAACAGATGGGTTATATCAACCATTTGAGTAGATTTGTGCTGCTGCCCCAAGCCATCCCTGCCATCCGGCGCCTCAATGAGGCGGGGCTGAAGGTGGTGCTGGTCACCAACCAGTCCGGCGCGGCCCGGGGCTATTTCCCGGCCTCCCTGGTGGATGAGGTGCATGAGCTGATGCAAAACCTGTTGGCCGCAGGGGGAGCCCACCTGGACGGCATCTATACCTGCCTCCATGGTCCCGACGAGGGTTGCCTATGCCGCAAACCCAGGCCCGGCCTGATCCTTCAAGCGGCCCGGGATCTGGACCTGGATCTCGCTCGCTCTTACCTGGTGGGAGACCGCTTGGACGATCTGGAAACCGCCGCCAATGCCGGGGTGAAGGGCATTCTGGTGCTGACCGGCTACGGCCGGGGGGAATACCAATACCTTGCCTCCACCCAGAAGGTGCAGCCGGTTTACGTGGCCGCCGACGTCTTGGCGGCCGCGGCGTTTATCTTAAAGGATTTGGGAAGGTGAGATTTGGGGGGAGGGCCAGGGACCTGAGGTCCCTGCCCTCCCCCCAAGCCCCCCTCCCAACCCGCTTAAGGTGTGGCCAGGGAGTCGAGGCCGAAGTCCCAACTCCCCGGCCAATAAAATGAGCAAGCGATGGTTAGGCGCATAACCCTAAAAGAATCAAACCCAAGCCAGCCCCGGATCTTACTGGTCAAATTGAGCTCCATGGGGGACGTGCTCCATGCGCTGCCCACCCTGGAGGCCCTGCGCCTCGCCTTTCCCCAGGGGCATCTCACCTGGCTGGTGGAGTCCCCCTATGCGCCGTTGCTGGCGGGCCACCCGGCCCTGGACGAGGTGTGGCCGGTGCCCCGGGTGCGCTTGGGCCAGAAGCTCCGGCGTCCAGAACTGATGGAAATGGGGCGTCTCATCCGCCGGGTCCGCTCTCAGCGCTTTGACCTGGTCATTGACTTGCAGGGTTTGCTCAAGAGCGCGCTCTGGGTGGCCCTGGCTCATAGCCCCCGCAAGGTGGGTTACCGGGGTACCCGGGAGGGCAGCTATCTGGTGCTCACCGAGCGGGTACCGCCCTATGACTTAAACGCCCACGCGGTTTGGCGCTACTTGAACCTGGCCTATTATCTTGGCGCGCCCCATATTCTGCCCCGCTTCCGTCTGGGTCTGGATGCCTCGGCGCACCTGGGCCAATTTATTTCCGATACCAGCCCCCGGCAGGAGGTCGTTTTGCACCCCGGGGCCCGGTGGTCCAGCAAACTTTGGCCGGCCGCAGAATGGGCCCGGCTGGCGGACTGGCTCAGCCAGGATTGCGTCTTGCAGGTGATTCTCACCGGGAGTCCCGCGGACCGGCAACTGGCGGACCAGATCACCGCTTTAACCCGCGGCAGAGTCGTAAACCTGGCAGGTCGGACCACTTTAGATGAGCTGGCCGGGATTATGAAGCGGGCTTCTCTGGCGGTCACCACGGACACCGGCCCCATGCACCTGGCGGCGGCCCTGGGAACCAGGGTGGTGGCTATCTTCGGCCCCACCGCGCCCTGGCGCACCGGACCTTTTGGGGCGGGGCACGAGATCGTCCGGCTGGGGCTGTCTTGCAGCCCCTGCTTTAAGCGGCGGTGCGACCAGCCCCGTTGCCTCACTGACCTCACCTGGGAGGCGGTTAAGGCCGCCTGCGAGAAAGTCTTGTCTCCCGGGGACATTAATTGTTAATATGTGAATTATTATTAATTTGAGCCTTTAGGGAATTAAGCCCACGATGGATGACCTGACCGGAAAGGTGGCCTTAGTCACGGGGGCCAGCCGCGGCATCGGCCGGGCCATTGCCATCGCCCTGGCCGAAGCGGGGTCCGACGTCGCCATCAATTACCGGACCAGGGAGGCCGCGGCCTTGGAAACCTGCGCCCGCATCGAAAGCCTGGGTCGCCGGGCCCTCCCCCGCCGCGCCGATGTCTCCAGGTCCGCCCAAGTTGACCACCTGGTGACCGCCATTGAGCAGCATCTGGGGCCCGTGGCCATCCTGGTGAACAACGCGGGCATCGTCGCCCAAAAACCTTTGGCAGAAATTAGCGAGGCGGATTGGGACATGATGATCGCGGTGAACCTCAAGTCCGCCTTCCTGGTTACCCAGAGGGTACTGCCGGGCATGCGGGCCCGCCGCTGGGGACGGATCATCAATATATCTTCGGTCGCGGCCCAAACCGGCGGGGTCACCGGGCCACATTACGCCGCGTCCAAGGCGGGGCTCCTGGGGCTGACCCACTCCTACGCCCGGCATCTGTTTCAAAGAGGGCATCACCGTTAACGCCATTTCTCCCGCCTTGATTGAGACCGAGATGGTTACCCGCAACCTCCAGGCCCATCCGGACCTCATCCCCATCGGGCGCTTCGGCGAGCCGGAAGAAGTGGCTGCGGTGGCAGTCATGCTGGCTAAGAATGGCTACATCACCGGCCAGACCATCAACGTCAACGGCGGCTGGTATATGAGTTAAAGCGCTGTCGAGGAGACTTTACTCAGCGCCAACGGCACCTTTTTTCTTTACGGAGGTAACATGGCCATCAGTAAGGAATTGTTAGAGATCCTGGCCTGCCCCAAGTGCAAGGGGGACATCCGCCTGACCGAGAAAGGGGACGGCCTCATCTGCGAACAGTGCCGCCTGCTTTACGAAATCAAGGATGACATCCCCATCATGCTCATTGAGGAGGCCAAACCCATTAATTAAGAGTTTTCGGTCTCCGGTTTTCGGTTTTCGGTAAAAGAACGGGCGAGGAGGCCCCAATCTACATGAACCGAACCGAAAACCGAAAACCGAAAATCAAAAACCATCTCCTATGCCCCGGCTCTCGGTCACCGTCATCGCCCTAAATGAGGAGGCCAATATCGGCCCCTGCCTGGAATCCGTAAGCTTCGCGGATGAGATTGTGGTGGTGGACACCGGCAGCCAGGACCGCACGGTGGAAGTGGCCCGCACCTTTACCGACCGGGTCTTTGACGCCCCCTGGCAGGGCTTTGCCGGCACCAAGAATTACGCCCTTAACCAGGCGCGGATGGAGTGGGTCTTCAGCCTGGACACGGACGAGCGGGTGCCCCCGGCCTTGAAGGAAGAGATCCTTAAGGTGGTTAAGGCCGATGGGCCCCTGGCCGGCTACCGGGTGCCCCGGAAAAATTACTTTGGCGGCCGCTGGATCAGGCACCTGGGCTGGTACCCGGATTATACCTTGAGGCTGTTCCGGCGGGGCCAGGGACATTTCCGGGAACGGGAAGTGCACGAAGAAGTGGAAGTGAAGGGCCCGGTGGGAAACCTGAACACCCCCCTGGAACATTATACCTATAAGAATGTCAGCGACTATGTGACGCGCATGGATCGCTACGCCCATCTGGCCGCCCGGGAGCTGGCCCAACAGGGACGGCGCCCTCTCCTCGGAGAACTGGTGTGGCGGCCCTTTTTCACCTTCCTGAAACTCTTTTTCCTCAGGCGGGGCTTCCTGGAGGGCACCCAGGGATATACCCTGGCGGTGCTGGGAAGCCAGTATAATTTTTTGAAATATTATTACCTGCGGGAACTGCTCCAAGAGGCCGACTGCGATGCCCATCGATCCCAGCGCCAGGATCGCCCCTGAAGTGGAACTGGCCCCGGATGTGGAGGTGGGGCCCGGAGTGATCATCGAAGGCCCCAGCCGCGTAGGTCCGGGTTGCCGCATACTGGCCCACGCCTACATCGGTCCTTACACCACCATAGGCCAGGATAATCTCATCGGCTTCGGAGCCGTCATCGGCTACGAGCCCCAGGACTATGCCTTTAAGGGCGAAGAGAGCTACACCATCATCGGCGACCACAACCTCATTCGCGAATACGTCACCATTCACCGGGGGACCAAACCGGGGAGCGCCACCCGGGTGGGCAACCACAACTTTCTCATGGGCTTAAGCCACATGGCCCACAATGCGCGTGCTGGGCAATCATGTCATAGTGGTCAATGGCGCCCTGGTGGGGGGCTATGCGGAAGTGGCGGACCGGGCCTATATCTCCGCTAATTGTCTCATCCACCAGTTCTGCCGGGTGGGAACCCTGGCCCTGATGCGGGGCGGCTCCCGCACCTCCCGGGATGTGCCGCCGTACTGCATCATCGATTGGGAGCACACCGTGCGGGGGCTCAACGTCATAGGGTTGCGCCGGGCCGGCTTTAGCAGCGCGCAAATCGGCCCCTTGCGCCAGGCCGTCCGCTTGCTCTTTGGGCGGCGGACGAATTTGCGGCTGGCCCTGGAGCGGGTGGAGAAAGAAGTCCCCCTTACCCCTGAAGTCACCCACCTGTTGGAATTTATCCGTTCCTCAGAACGGGGCGTGGCCCGGGCCCCCAAATCTTTCCAAGATGCCGAAATTTAACCGCATCCTGGTGATCAAATTAAAACAGCCAGGGGATGTGCTGGTCAGCACCCCGGTGCTCTCTGCCTTAAAAGAGGCCTGGCCTGAATCGCAGGTCAGCTACCTGGTGCCCCGGGGCACCGAAGAGATGGTGGCTGACCACCCGCAACTGGACGGGCTCCTGGTGGTGGATCGCCGCTCCGAGACCTGGGGCGAGACCTGGAGGTTAATCAGGGATCTTAGGCGGCAGCGTTTTGACCTGGTCCTGGAGCTCTCCGGCGGCGATCGGGGAGCCTTTTATTCCCTGGCTTCCGGGGCCAGAGAGCGCCTGGGCTTTGCCCGGCCGCGGAAATCTTTCTGGCAACGCCTCTGCTTTACCCGGATGCTGCCCCTTCCTTCCCTCAGAATGCACATGGTGGAGCATAACCTGGAGATCCTCCGGGCCCTGGGCCTGAACCCCGGAAACCCTCGCTTGCAATTTTTCTGGGAGAGCGAGGTGGAACGCCGGGTTCAGGAATTACTCCAATCCCGGGGATTGGCCCCCGGGGCTTTTGTGGTCATGCATCCCGGCGCGGGCTGGCGCTTCAAATGCTGGACTGCCGCCGGCTATGCCCGGGTGATTGAAGTGCTTGAGGAGGACTGGCATTTGCCCGTGGTGCTCACCGGCACCCCGGCCCCCCACGAGCAGGAACTGCTGGCCGCCATCCTGGCCCAGACCAGAGCCTCCCCCCTCAATCTGGCCGGGCAGCTAAATTTAAAGGAACTGGGCGCCTTGCTCTCTCGGGCCCGCTTCTTTTTCGGGGTGGACAGCGCGCCCATGCACCTGGCCGCGGCCGTGAACACCCCCGCCGTGGCCCTCTTCGGCCCTAGCGGGGACTTCAACTGGGGCCCCTGGGGAAAGGGCCACCTGGTGATCAAAAAAGACTGGGAGTGCGTCCCCTGTGGCGATCGACGGCTGCCAGGGCTCTAAAATCAGCCGCTGCCTTACTGAACTGACCCCGAAGGAGGTGTTGGAGAAGATGGATATGTGGGGAAGGGGGCTAAGGGCCACAGGCCCTTACCCCCTCCCCCAAACCCCCTCCCCCAATCCCTTATAAATTTAGGCTGTAGCCGCAGGCTTTAGCCTGCGCTTAATGAAATTCGCATTTATGTTATACAGGCCAAAGCTTGCCTTAGGACGTGGCACATGCTGGCAGCAGGAGCAGTGAAAGTTAAATATCTCGACGCAAATGCACTGATTAAGCTCGTCATAGAAGAAGGCGACGAACAACCCTTGAGAGATTTCTTTAACTCAAACACGAACTTCTGTGCTACATCGCTTTGCCTTGCTGAAGCACTCACTAAATTGAAACAAAAGTGGGACCGCAACCAGATCAACACCGACAAATATTTTACAGCCACGCGCAGTTTAATAATCGATTGCTGGGGCAAGCGTATTGAATTGGACGATCTCGGGTTGGTTGATCCTTCAGTTCATGTCCAAGTAGAGCAGATGGCTGGAAAATACAACCTCGATCTCTCCGACGCGCTTCAATTAACAACTATCAAGAGTGGGAAATATTCATTCTTTGCTCGCGGATCGGCGTCAGTTCTTATCACCGCGGATAAAAAACTCGAAACTGCTGCCAAATCTGAGGAAATCCCTGTTTGGAACTGTACAGAAGGTCCAGCGCCGGCATGGGCCTACTAAATTTCGTTGCACTTGATTATTCAGGATAGTTTGCGCCCGCACAGGACAGACGCCTGTGCTACCAATCGAGCTTAATGAAAATCGCCCTTCTAAGACAGCGGGTAACGAGCCCTGGCGGAGCCGAGGCCACCCTGGGGTATCTGGCCCGGGGATTTGCGGCCGCCGGCCATGAGGTGGTGGTCTATGGGGCAGAGGCCCAGGCTCAAGCTCAACGCGCCTTAGGTCCTGGAATCGGGTATGCGCCGGTGCCTGTCTGGGGCGGCAAGACCGGAAGGCTGCTTACTTATGCCCTTAATGCCCGGCGGCTTCTCAGGCAGGCCCGGTTCCAGGTGGTCTTCAGCCTGGAGCGCACCCTGTTTCAGCAGGTTTACCGGGCTGGGGATGGCTGCCACCGGGAGTGGCTGGAGCGGCGAACCCCGTATCTGACGCGGCTGGGCCGGGCGGCGCAGCGTCTCAGCCCCTTTCACCGGGTGATGCTGGCCCTGGAAAAGCGCCTTTTCACCGACCCGGGGCTGCTGCGGGTGATAGCCAACTCCCGCCAGGTGGAGCAGGAGATCAGCCGCCATTACGGGGTGGATCCGGGAAGGATTAAGTTAATTTATAACGGCCTGGCGCCTGAGAGGTTCAAGCCCTTGCCCGAGTCCTCCCAGGAGGCCATGCGCGCCGGATTGGGGGCTCCGCCCAGAGCCAGGATCGTCTTGTTTGTGGGCTCCGGCTTCGCCCGCAAAGGGCTGGCTTATCTGATTGAGGCTTTTGCCCATTTAGGCGATAATCAGAGTCTCCTTTGGGTGGTGGGGAAAGGGTCTCCGGCGCCCTACCAGCGACTGGCCAGCCGGCTGGGGGTGGCAGGTCGCGTCAAGTTCTGGGGCCCCCAGGTTGAGGTGGCGCCCTTTTATCAGGTCGCCTCGGTATTGGCGCTGCCCACCTTATATGATCCTTGCAGCAACGTGGTGCTGGAGGCCCTGGCCTGCGGCACCCCGGTAGTGACCACCGCGGCCAACGGGGCCTCGGAATTTATCACTCCAGGCCGAAACGGTGAGATTCTGCTCCAGCCTGATGATGTAACCGGTTTGCGGCAGGGCCTGACTGCCTATCTTCAGCGGCAGGGTGACCCGCAGGTGCCCCAAGCGGCCCAGCAGGCGGTGGCCCATCTTTCCTGGGATCTCACTATTTCCCAGACCCTGGCGGTATTAAAAGAAGCGGCGGCAGAAAGCGGGGTTTAGGTTGGAGGCTAAGGGCCAGGGGTTGACGGCCCCTGCCCCCTCTCCCAAACCCTCTCCCCCAACCTGTTAATATAATTTAAGGCAATCGAGGCCTTAAGGCCTCGATTGCCACAGTCTCAAGGGGGGTTGGGAGGGGAGTTTGAGGGGAGGACCGGGGGGCCTGCGGTCCCCCGGTCCTCCCCTCAAAAGACTTTCGCAACGGCCATAACTTGACAGGAGTCGATGATGCTGGCCCTTAATTTTAATGGACATCTGGAAGTTAAGGAAGTGCCGCAACCCCCACTAAAGGCTGGGGAAGTCCTGATCCGGGTGCATCTGGCAGGCATTTGCCGCACTGATCTGGAAGTTCTCCATGGGTATCACGGCTTCCGGGGGACCATGGGGCACGAGTTCGTGGGAGAGGTGGTGGCCCCGGACGATTCCCCCTGGCAGGGACAGCGGGTGGTGGGGGAGATCAATATCTCTTGTGGCCGCTGTGAGTTGTGCCGCCGGGGTCTGGCCCGCCATTGCCGCGAGCGCCAGGTGCTGGGCCTCAAAGGCCGGGATGGAGCCTTTGCCCAGTACTTATCTCTGCCCGCGGCTAACTTGCATGCGGTCCCCTCGAATCTGCCCGATGAAGTCGCGGTCTTTACCGAGCCCCTGGCCGCGGCGGTGCGGGTGATGGAGGTGGCGCCCTTTGTTCCCGGCGGCCGCATCCTGGTGGTGGGGGATGGCCCCCTGGGATTGCTCATCGCCTGGGTCCTGGAGGCCAAGGGCGGGAAGGTCCACCTGGTGGGCCATCACCCTGAGCATCTGGAGCTGGCCAGGCCGTATGGCATCGAGACTTTTCTGGACAAGGAATTACAGGAATACGGTTACGGGATCGTGGTGGAGGCCAGCGGTGCCCCTGGAGGTCTGGATCTGGCCCTTAAGCGGGTCCGGCCCCTGGGCACCGTGGTGTTGAAAAGCACTTACCTGGGCCGTTTTCCCCTGGACCCCGCGTCCCTGGTGGTGCCGGAGGTGCGTCTGATGGGATGCCGCTGTGGCCCCTTTCCTCCGGCCCTGAGCCTGCTGGAAAAAGGCTTGGTCGATCCCCGACCTTTGATTGACCGCCGCTTTCCCCTTTCTCAAGGCTTGGCCGCCCTGGAGTGGGCCCAGCACCGGGGAACGCTAAAAGTCTTGTTGGATTGCGGGGAAA
>CAVTZS010000005.1:0-235880 GCA_963739295.1 uncultured delta proteobacterium
TATCAGCTACCTTGCTTAGCTCAAGAAGGGGTATGGCCTTGTTGTTTCAGCTTTTCCTTTAGCGCACCATTACGGGGCGGTACTGGCCTTGAGTTTATAGGACGGAGTAAACTGCTTCTTGCTCATCTCCCTGCCTCCCTTCGATCCACTAATCTAACATAACTTGTGGATCAGTTTTTGGGGGACAGGTCAAGGGCTATATAAAAAGGCATCCCCATAGCCAGAGGCTGTGGTTGAATATCCCACCACCTGGCCGCTGTCGTTGATGCCGTAGGCATAGCTGTAGGTCCCCCCCAGGGTGCCCATATCGGTCATGGTGCCCCCGTAATAGAGAAAGGCATACCAATGGCCAGAGGCTGTGGCTGAATATCCCACCACCTGGCCGCTGTCGTTGATGCCCCAGGCAAGGCTTTCGGTTCCCCCCAGGGTGCCCAGGTCGGTCATGGTGCCCCCGTAATAGAGAAAGGCATGCCAATAGCCAGAGGCTGTGGCTGAATATCCCACTACCTGGCCGCTGTCGTTGATGCCGTAGGCATAGCTGAGGGTCCCCCCCAGGGTGCCCAGGTCGGTCATGGTGCCCCCGGAATAGAGAAAGGCATGCCAATAGCCAGAGGCTGTGGTTGAATATCCCACCACCTGGCCGCTGTCGTTGATGCCGTAGGCATAGCTGTAGTTCCCCCCCAGGGTGCCCAGGTCGGTCATGGCGCCCCCGGAATAGAGAAAGGCATGCGAATAGCCAGAGGCTGTGTTTGAATATCCCACCACCTGGCCGCTGTCGTTGATGCCCCTGGCCGCGCTGGAGGCCCCCCCCAGGGTGCCCAGGTCGGTCATGGTGCCCCCGGAATAGAGAAAGGCATGGTCAGCACCAGAGGCTGTGGTTGACTCTCCCACCACCCAGCCGCTGTCGTTGATGCCGTAGGCATAGCTGAGGGTCCCCCCCAGGGTGCCCAGGTCGGTCATGGCGCCCCCGGAATAGAGAAAGGCATGCGAATAGCCAGAGGCTGTGGCTGAATATCCCACCACCCAGCCGCTGTCGTTGATGCCTTCGGCATAGCTGTAAGTCCCCCCCAGGGTGCCCAGGTCTAAGTAGGCGCCGGGGGGCCCGTCGGCCTCGTAAAAGGTGCCGCCGTAGCTGCCGAACAAGTACTCGGGAACCCCTGACTGGATGATGTAGTCGTACTCGCTCCCCAGGTAGCTGCTGCCCACCGGGGTGCCTTTGCTCACCGGGGTGTAGGTGTTGCCGCTCTGGGTATCATAATAGCTGTCGACGTAGACCTGACCCGCCTTGCTGACATCATAGCCGGTGGTCACCCCGGTAATGGTATAGGTGGCGGTCTCAACGGTGCCCTCTATATCGTTAATGGTCTTGGTATAGCTGGTTGAGTAGCCGTATTCCGGCGCGGCGTAGACCGTGCCGGTGTAGTAATCCCCGTCGCCGTAGGTCAGCTTGAAATTGTAAGCGTAGGCCACCAGGTCCGCCTCATAGAAGGTGCCGCCGCTTGATCCGAACAAGTACTCGGGGACCCCTGACTGGATGATATAGTCGTGCTCGCTGCCCAGATAATTCGCCCCGCACAAGGACCAAACGGGGGTTAAGGTTTGGCCGCTTTCGTGGTCGTAGTAGCTGGTCACCCAAACATATCCCGACCAAACCAGGCTACAGGTAGTCCCATCCCAAGTGGCGGTGTAGGTGCCTGTTAGGCCATTTTCGTCCGTGACAGTTTTGCTGTAATTGGTGCCGTTAACCTTATTCGGCTCCGCACAAAAAAATCCGGTATAGTAATCCCCGTCGCCGTAGGTAAAGGTGAAATTATATTCGTAGCACACCGAATCCGCCTCGTAGAAGGTGCCGCCGCTGCTGCCGAAGAGATATTCGGCAATCCCGCTGATATATATATAGCCGGACTCGCTGCCCAGATAATTGGTGCCTTTAGGGTGCGGGTTGCTCGCCGGGGTGATGGTCCTGCCACTCTGGGCATCATAATAGCTGTCGACGGAGACCTGGCCCTCCAGGCTGACATCATAGCCGGTGGTCACTCCGGTAATGGTATAGGTGGCGGTCTCAACGGTGCCCTCTATATCGTTAATGGTCTTGGTATAGCTGGTTGAGTAGCCGTATTCCGGCGCGGCGTAGACCGTGCCGGTGTAGTAATCCCCATCGCCATAGGTTAACTTGAAGCTGTAAGCGTAGGCAACGTCCGCCTCGTAATAGCCCCCGCCGAAGTAGAATGACGGGACCCCGGACTGGATGATATAGCCGGACTCACTCCCCAGGTAAGCGGTGCCGATGGTAACGAAGAGGTTGTTATCAGTCAGCTTATAGGTGTTGCCGCTTTCGTGGTCGTAGTAGCTGGTGACTTTGACCTGCCCCGCCTTGCTCACATCATAGCCAGTGCTCACCCCGGTGATGGTATAGGTGCCGGTCTGGCCGTTTTCATCGGTGGTCGTCTTAGAATAGTAATTGTCATACCCATAATCCGGTGCCGCGAAAACGAAACCCGTATAGTAATCCCCATTGCCATAGGTGAAGGTAAAATCATAGCGGTAGGCACCCACATCCGCCTCGTAGTAGCCGCCGCCGAAGTAGAATGACGGGACCCCGGACTGGATGATATAGCCGGACTCACTCCCCAGGTAAGCGGTGCCGGTGGTAACGAAGAGGTTGTTATCAGTCAGCTTATAGGTGTTTCGGCTTTCGTGGTCGTGGTAGCTGGTGACGTAGACCTGCCCTGAACGGCTGTCATTATTGGCGGCATCGGCAACCCCGGTGATTTCATAATACCCCGTCTGCCCATTCTCATCGGTGGTATACTGCTTATAGCCTATCGCATAACCATTGTAGTCGGTGGGCGCATAAAAATAACCGGTGTAGTAATCCCCGTTCCCATCATTATAGTAATACGTAAAACTATAGCAAGAGTCTTTAGTAATGCTACACGAATCATCTACGCCGCCCCAAGACTCGTACGAATACCAAACAGTTTGTGTTTGTTGGACATAATAATAATGAACAGTTCCGTCCGAGTCAGTTTCAGTATGGTCCACAAGATAATGCGGATTTCCATCCTCATCATAATAATCCACAACATAAACAGGATTTCCATCCTGATCATAAACAGGCTCTTCTTGAGAATAATAATAGGTATGGTCCCGGAAATAAGCGCTTTCTGTTGCGGTGTTTCCACTCACATCCATAACCACAAAGTTGTATTGACTGGCATTATAGGCGTCGGAGGCAAAAATACCGTTGAAACTCTTATCCAACGGGGCCCCGGCTCCGGCCGAGATTATCTGGGTAACATTGTTGGTATAATCATATCCATCAACAGTATCCACAGTGCCGCGCGAATAACAATGTTCATCCGCGGCAAAAGAGACGTCGAAACCATACTTATCTAAAATCTCCCAGAGAGCCGGGTCTACGGTGCTGCCCGTGACCGACCAGGCCGGTTTATGCATAAAGGCAAATTTGTGGGTCGCGGTCGAGGTCGCGGCCAGATTCGTCAGCCAATCCAGTCCCTCTTGACTTATCTTCTCGTAGTTAACTGTACCATCAGATTCGATATAAAAGCTGTCCAGATAGACAAAAAGGGAATTTCCGACTTCAAAAGAGAAATTTAAGGGATTGTTAGGGTCTACCTCATAGTTGTATTCGGAAGACGCGGTTTGATTAAAAGTATTTGCAAAATCGGTCTGTAAATTCTTGGCCTCATTGGAATAAAGGGCCTGCTCGGAGGCATAAGATCCAGCCTCATCTTTGTTTGACCATGAATTAACAATATCCTCTATTCCCATCCATGGAAACAAAGCCAATTCCGCATATATCCAATCTTTTGACGTACCAGTATACTCTAGAAATTTATCCCCTAATACATCTATGTCATACAGATCATGATTGCCGACAACATTATAATACTTTATTCCTTTATCAGTTAAGGGCTTCATGATATCCTGGAAGATATGCCATTCATTATTGTCGCCATAATTAACGGCCCAATTCCCTATGTCGCCTAAGAAGACCACAAAATCGGGTTGGGGGTCTAATTTCAGTACCTCATCCACAATAGATGTTAGCACAGATTTATTAATTGGTTCTCCCGCACCCCATAAATATTCCTCAAAAAAATTATTAACAAAAGGATCTGATTGACTGTCTCCGAACACCACAAAACGCAATGAATCAGAAACATCCGCCTCCTGGTAGGGGGAAAAGCTGGCGTCTGCGGTCCCCTTGAGGGCATAGCCGGACTCATAGGATGTCGTCCGGTCCGCTACATGGATCGAGCCAGCAACATAGGAGGAACCCATGGTGTTTACGCCCAAGGAAGCTGCGGCTTTGTTCGCGTCGTAATAGGAAGTGATAAACTCTTGTTTGTCGTAGGAAGAGTCATAGCCGTCAGTGATAGACGTGATTTGATAATAGCCACCATTAAAAGATTTTTCACCCAGCCCTTCTGGCTCATATTCTAATTTGGTCCCTACAACAATTGCCCCATATGTTTTAAAAGATGTAGGTGCATACACATAGCCAGTATAGTAATCCCCGGAGCCATTGTTATAGTAATAGTTAAAGTTGTAGCAGGAATAATTAGTGGAAGGGTCTGCCCCAGCCGGCATGGTGCTAAGGACGGAGGCAATACATACCATGAGAGCGAAAGCTGCTATCCCACCCATTCTATGAATATTCATGTCCCTCTCCTCGTGGCCTTCAATAGACCGCACCACCCCGGTGAATTTCCGATGGGCCTGGCGACCAAGTCGGGCGGGCCCCATCGAATGGCGAACCTTGATCCTTCAAGAAATCAGGGATGGGAAAGAAACGCGTTACGGGAGGAAGGCTCTTTACAGGGGGATACCGCCGGAACTACCGGTATTGATGCAAATAATTATTTTGAGGGCTGGGTGAGTCAGGAGCGTTACCGGCTGGAATTGCATCAGGCGGGATATTTCCCCACCGTCTGATGGCAGTGTATAGCGGGAATCAACTTTCCCGGAGCAATGGAGCAGGGGAGAGGTGAGGGAAGTTTTCGCGGAAGATTGGGGAGCCACAAACGTGGCTTTGCCGAAACAGCCGTCCTCGGCCAGGTTGATCAGCAGCAGTAACACCAAAATGGGCAAGACCACCCGCTTCATTCTGGTCTCCGCCTCCTGAAGGCTATCTTTCTTAGACCCGTGCCTTTTCGCCCCCGCCTTACGACGGGTTTGGCTTTTGATGATTGTATGGGAACAATTGCACAATCCTTATACCACGTCAAGAGAAATTTTATATCTTCTAAAAAATTTTCGAGCTAATATATTTGAGGCCTTATCCCTATGAAATCCCCAGCCCAAGATAAAGGCCTTGCAGGTAGCGCGCCAGGCAGTGCGGGCTAAAGAACCTCACCCCTATTTCTGGGCCGGCTTCATCCTAAACAAGCGGGGAAGAATAGCAGAGTTCTGCTATCTATCAATTCCTTACGAGCTGAAAATCATATTTTGATATTGCTATCATAGCTGTCTCTCAGAGCCTGCTATCGAACCTCGCCTTTGAAAAATCGAAAAATTTCCGGACGGATAATATTGACCAGGGGGGGGTAGGAGTCCCGTCTCGGGGTTTTGGTCTCTCAGGGGCCGTAATATCCTACAGGGCGCAGGGCGCCGAGGGCGGGGGGCCATGGGGGATCTTTTGCCTTCACCGCTATAAGTTGAACAGCCGCCGCCCCTCATTTAAATAGCTTCCCCAGGAGCTTCCCGGTGGCCCTCCCCGCCGCCCGCCTCTCCAGCCGCCTGACTATTGCCTTGGGGCCTCTGTGAATAGCGGAAACATCCCCCAGGAGTCGAGCCAAGGTGTAGAGAAGCCCCCTTACCCCTCTTCTCATGGCTTACCT
Organism: uncultured delta proteobacterium; assembly: GCA_963739295.1. Lineage (GTDB taxonomy): Bacteria > Desulfobacterota > Desulfobaccia > Desulfobaccales > 0-14-0-80-60-11 > CAVTZS01. The sequence continues at coordinate 5,868 of CAVTZS010000005.1, forward strand.
TTCATGTCATACTCCCCCCACAGCCTCATTGAGTTTCTGGAGAGGAGAGTCTGGCTCATAGTGCCTCCTATATCTGGATAAACCTTTTGGCCCCGGCCTGAGCCTGCTCAGGTTGTGGAAATAAAAAGCCGAGCTACATCTCCTTTGAGGCGGCTCGGCTATTTCAGTATTCCCCTGATCATGGCCCCATCCTGGATATAGGGGTTAATGTTTCTAAATATTTTCCATATTTCATAATCACGGGAGAGATGTCAAGAGCGCCAGGGAGTATTTGACTTTCAAAAGAATCTCCCGGCGGCAGACCAAATTTTGCCTTTAAAATTTTGGGGCTGGGTCCCATAACCCAGGGGGGGATTAAAAGTGGCACATTCGTGCCACCCTGACGGTTTTTGTCAGGATAGAAAATTGAAAAATTCCCCGTGGGCATCACTATAGCAGAGGGGGGCGGGGGTCCCAGTCCCGGGGTTTCGCTCCTGGGGCTGGAAAATCCTGTGAGGTGCCAGGCGGGGGCCCGGGGCTGCGGCTGCAGCCTGGACAGGGGTAGGTGAAGGGGGAGGCCGGCGCCTGGTCGGAGGTAGTAAGTGGGGATGGTGGACACCGTTGGGGGGCTGAGACGGTCCAGAATGAAAGATAAGGGCAGTCCCCTTACTTACTTACCCTTCACCCGGGGGAGAACCTGTGAAAATGACCCGTTAAATGACCCGTTAGCAGTGGGATCTGGGGAAAGAAATGGGCATGGTAGAGGGGAGTATCAGACAAACGCGGGGGACAGGTGGGCCTACCTGTGGGGTGGATAATCAAGCCCACACAGTGTTTCTTGCCGGTTTCCGGCCCTCTCTCGGCAAATTCGACCCTCTGAGAAGCCCCAGGAGAGGCGATTTGGGTCAGGGCAAGGGTAAGGAGGGGGCCAGGGGCCCCCCATTCAGGTTATTGAAGTTCAGGGGCTTCCTTGGGGTGCTCTCTTTCCACGTCCTCCAGGTCCCTTCTTTGCCACTTCATCGCAGCCGAAAAAATGGAGTTAAAAGGTTCATCGTTTATGGGGATAGAGAAAAGGCCTTTTTTTAATCCTTCTCTCTCTGCTTTCCCCACCAGCACCGCGAGATCCAACATAAGGGTATTAAACTGAGAATCCCACCGAGCCAGGTCTTTTCCTATCCGTTTAATCTGCTTTGGCCTTGGCACCTTTCCGGCCTTGACCACCCTGGCTAGTCCGTGCACCTCCGCGATCAAGCCCTTTAGTTCCCGGCTTGCCCCGGCTGCATCATGCAATAGTTCACCCAATAGTTCACCGAGAGGGTCTTCTTCTCCATGCCGGTTAGACACTGGGCCACTTATGGTAGAATGCTCCTGAATCATGCCCTATCCTCCTTAATTGAGTAGGTTATGGTTTATGGTCGGCCCGATGCGTCTGACATCTACCCGACCTGTTGCCCTTTCATATACGCCCAGCACTCTCAACTTTGCTAGCCAGAATGCTAGCCAAAAATAAAAAGGGGGTGGCTCATTTGAGCTAACCCCTTGAATTTCTTGGTGGGCCGTCGGGGGCTCGAACCCCAAACCTAGTGATTAAGAGTCACTTGCTCTACCAATTGAGCTAACGGCCCAGAAACTTCTCCCAACAATTTTTTCTATCACCCAGGCTGGTAGCTGTCAATTCTTTTATATAACTCGGACCAGGGCCACGGAAGCGGGTTTCCGGGAATTTCCTTGACCTCTGGCCGGGTTGTGACATAAATAACGAAAAGCACCCTGGAAGCGAGGCTCATGGCTGCTGAGGCCCCGGGTCTTCCCGGCCGCTGGCTTTACCCTTTGCCTTACATCCTGACCGGCGTATTGCCTTTTTGGGCCGGGATGTTGCTGGCTCAAGTTTCGGGGTTTCCTCTGGGCCCGGGGATCTGGGTGACCGGGACCCTGGGGGTGTTGGCCCTGATCCTGGCCGCGTTCGCCAGCCGGGAGGCCTTCAGCCCTGGGGTGGGGCAGTGTCCTTCCCTGGGAGGCCTGCCGCCCCATGCGGCCAGGAGGCTGTCCTTTGCCTGCCTGGCCCTGGTGGCTTTGCTGGGCTTGATTTTGCAATTTGGCTGGGGTACCGGCGATCTCACCCTTCCCCTGGGATGGTTGGGGGTCCTGGGCGGCTATTGCTATTTTGCGCCCCCCATTTGCTGGCATCGCCGGGCCTGGGGGGAAGCCGTGGGGGGGCTGTGCTTGGGCCTGCTGCCGGTGACCGCGGGATTTTATCTATCAGGCGGCCACCTGGTGTCGGAGGTGTTGCTCTATGGCCTGCCCCTGACCTTCGGGGCTTTTAACCTGTTTCTGGTGCATGGCTTTCCTGGCCCCGAAGCCGGGGTCCCCCTGGCCCGCCACAGTCTGGCGCAGCGGCTAAGGCCGGTGACCGGGGCCTTTATCTACACCCTATGCAATGTTCTGATCATGGTCGGCCTGGGGTTTTGTCTTTTCTTTCCGGCATACCCCCTGCCCCTCCGGGGGGCCTTATGGCCTTTGCTGCTGCTGGCGGCGGTCAACCAGGAGCTCATCAAGCGGAAGGCGTATCGCCACGAAGCTCGCCTAAGACTTTTGTGCTGGCTTACCCTGGCGCTGCATTTGGGGCTAGGCCTTACTTTTAACCTGATGCTATGGCAGCGGTTATAATTAAAAATGGTAGCTCGCGGTTATCCCGGCTTAAGGACTAAAGGCCTTGGTCCCTTTCTTTTCAAAAATTGCCATTTTATGATAATTAGGACAGATAGGGCTTTGATGGCCAACATGGCCGGAGACACTTAATCAATGTCAATCCAGAGGGGATTCCGGATTCCAGGATGGGGACGCAAGTTGGCGGTTTTAGTTCTCATCATCGCTCTGGTACCGGCCTGCCCCTGGAGGGCGGCGCAGCTCTATATCCCCCTGGCCTACGCCTTGACCGGCCTGTGTATCGCCTTACTTATGTCGCCTACGCCCACCGCGGCGGTGGTGGGGCTGGTGCTGGGCTGCCTGCTGGGAGCGGCAGTCTATAACAACTCCCTTAAACGCCAGATAGTGGAACGCCAAAAAACTGAACCGCGCACCCTCGAATAAGAAACCTGTGGGAAGTTCGAGCCGCCGGCATCGCGGAGGCGAACGGCCGAAGTCTGCAGGAAATCCCAAGGGCCCCTCGTTCTCAGGGAAAGATCGAGAAAGCCTGGAGGCGGTGCTGCGAGCTCTGAAAGGCTCGGAGGTCCCCCTCTCGGGAGAGGCCATGGCGGCTCAATTGGGCTTGAGCCGGGCCGCGGTGTGGAAGCGGATAAACCGCCTCAAGGCCCTGGGGTATGCCATCCTGGGCTCCCCCCGTTTAGGATACCGGCTGCTGGCCATCCCCGATAAACTACTGCCGGAGGAGATTTCCCAGGGGCTGAAAACCCGCATCCTTAAGGGGCCCATCCACCACTTCGAGACCTTGGCCTCCACCAATGACCTGGCCAAAGAAATGGGGGCCAAAGGCGCGCCGGAAGGCACCCTGGTGGTGGCCGAGGGTCAGACCGCGGGCCGGGGCCGTCTGGGCCGCGGCTGGGCTTCCCCCCGGGCGCGGGCCTCTATGTGTCTCTACTGTTGCGCCCGCCTTTGCCCCCTACCGAGATGCCCCAAATCACCCTCACCGTGGCCGTGGCCGTGGCCAGGGCTATCCGCCGGGCCACCGGCCTGGTCCCCGGCATCAAATGGCCCAACGATTTACTCCTGCAGGGCAAGAAAGTGGCCGGCATCCTCACCGAGATGGAAACCGAAAGTGACCAGATCCGTTATTTAGTGGTGGGTCTGGGGCTCAACATCAATAATTCAGAGTTCCCGAGCGATCTTCAAGCCACCGCCACCTCCCTGGCCCTGGCCGGGGGACGCACCTTTTCCCGCTTGGACATCCTTAAGAGCTGGCTGGAAGAGTTCGAGGACCTCTACGAGCGCTTTCTGGCCCGAGAGTTCCCTGGCATCCTGGAGGAATGGAAGAAATACACGGTGACCTTGGGGCATCCAGTCACCGTGCGGCAAGGACCGCTGGAAATATCTGGTCAAGCTCTGGAGGTGGCCCCGGACGGGGCCTTGCTGATCCAGACGGGCACGGGGGAAATCGTCCGGGTGGCTTCGGGGGAGATCGCCCCAGCCCCCGAGACGGGGCCGGGGCGTTGATCTTTCTGGGGACTCCCCTTAGGAACTTTTCTTCTTGAGATCTTCGATTTCCGACTTAAGACGGTCTACTTCCGCCTTATATTGTTCCACCTCGACCTCGCTCACCTTGGGAGGCTCGTAAGCGGGGGTTTCCGTTTTCTTGAATACTTTGTCCTTGGCCTCTTCATAACCCAAATAAACCGCCAAGGCTCCACCCAGTAGAAGTAGTAAAGGAACACCGCCGGCCAGCAGATTGAGGAATTGCTTCCACCATAAGCCAAGCCCGATTAAGCCCAGCGCTACTGCGACCAGTCCGCCAATCAAAGCCGTCATGCCCAACCTCCTTACAAAAATTGAATATCCTGCTACTCGCCGAGTCGGGACCAGGGAAAACCCACGTAAGTTGTAATTCTTACCACAATGAAAGAAATTAAGCAAGAAGATAAATCGCGGAAGATAGTTGGGCCATAAGATTTTTCTAATAAAATACGAAGGTTATGCTTAAGGATGCCTTGACAAAATTCCTTCAGGGCTTATAATAGGGGTGACCTTAGCCAGTGGGCAGGAATGCGAGAAAAATACATGGCCGAGATGGATTATTATCAAATATTGGGGGTTAGCCGCAACGCCACCCCGGAAGAGATCAAGAAGGCCTATCGCAAGCTGGCCCTGAAATACCACCCTGATAAAGTAAAGGGAGACAAGAAAGCGGCCGAGGAGAAGTTCAAGCAGATCAGCGAGGCTTACGCGGTCCTCAGCAATCCCGAGAAACGTAGCGATTACGACCAATTTGGCTCCCAGGCTTTTCGAGCCAAGTTCTCCCAGGAAGATATTTTTCGGGGTTTCGATTTTGGTGAGATATTTAACTTCGGCATTCCAGACAGTTTCATCAGCCGCCTGTTTGGCGGCTCAGGGAATTTTGGCCCCGGCGGCCCTCGGGGAGCCCGCACCCGGGTATTCCGCTATGGTGGCCCGGAGGCATTTCAAGGCCCGGCTGGGCCGATAAAGGGAGAAGATCTCCAGGTGGAGACGCCCCTCACCCTCCATGAGATGGCCTTCGGCACCGAAAAATTAGTGGCCTTGAATCGTGATGGACACGTGGAAAAGATTGCTGTGAAGATCCCCCCCGGGACTTTGCCGGGAAAGAAATTGCGCCTTACCGGCAAAGGGCAACCCTCCCCCAGTGGCGCGGCCCCTGGCGACCTCTATGTCAAACTGAAAGAGGTGGAACATCCGGTCTTCAAACGGGAAGGCAATGACCTCTATGTAGACCGGCACATCCGGTTCACCGAGGCCACCCTGGGTACCAAGGTCACGGTGCCCACCCTGGATGGCAAGACCATGAGCCTCAAGGTGCCCCCTGGCACCCAGAGCCATACCAAGATGCGCCTCAAAAACTACGGCCTCCCCTTTCCCCACGGCAAAACCCGGGGAGACCAGTATGTGCGGATCATTATCGACACCCCCACCAACCTGACTAAAAAACAGAAAACCCTCCTGGAAGAACTGGTCAAAGAAGGACTGTAAGGCAAGCTAGTGAATTTGGGGGAGGGTCAGGGGGCCTGAGCCCAGGCGGGACGCCTGGGCTACTGGCCCTCCCCCCAGCCCCCTCCCAACCCGCAGGCCTTATCCACAAAGAAAAAACACAAGGGATTGGGGGGGTGGGGTAGGGGGTAAGGGCTGGTGGCACAGGCGTCTCGCCTGTGGAAGCCCTTCGCCCCCTCCCCCAAAACTAATCCTGAAAATAACCTCAGGGAGGTCATTATGGCGGTGGAGTTGGTTCCCAAGGTTTACTGGGTGGGAGCAATTGACTGGATCATCAGGGACTTCCACGGCTATCTCACGGAAGCCGGGACCACCTATAACGCCTACCTCATTGTCGATGAACAAGTCACCCTGATAGACACCGTCAAAGAGGAGTTCGTGCCCGAGATGCTGGCTCGGGTGGCGGAGATCGTGGACCCGGAAAAGATCTCCTATATCGTTTCCAACCATGTGGAAATGGACCATTCCGGGGGCTTGCCGGCAACCATCGCCCGGGTCAAGCCCGAAAAGGTCTTCTGCTCCCCCATGGGCAAGGCGGGCTTGAGCCGCCACTTTAAAGAGGAATGGCCCTTCGTGGAGGTAAGGACCGGTGACGAAGTGTCCACCGGCAGATACACCCTGGCCTTCCTGGAAACCCCCATGCTCCACTGGCCGGATTCCATGATGACCTATCTCAAGGAAGAGCAAATCCTGTTTTCCAGCGATGGCTTCGGGGCCCACCTGGCCTCCAGTGAACGATTTGACGACCACTTGCCTGATAATCCTCCCGACTACCTCCATCAGGTAAAGAAGTACTATGCCAACATCCTGATGCCTTTCGGCACCCTGATCACCCAGCTCCTGGATAAAGTCGCCCAACTGGGGCTGGAATTTAAGATAATTGCCCCGGATCACGGGCTGATCTACCGTGATCCCGCCTGGGTGCTGTCGGCCTACCGCAGGTGGGCCGCAGGTCAGGTGGGACCCAAGGCCCTGGTCATTTACGACACCATGTGGCACAGCACGGAGCTGCTGGCCCAGGCCTTGACCCAGGGCCTGATAGACGCCGGGGTGGAGGCCCAGATGCACCACCTGCGCCGCACCCATTACAGCGACATCATCACCGAGGTCTTGGACGCAGGCCTTTTGCTCTTGGGCTCCCCCACCCTCAATAACCAGATTTTTCCCACCATGGCCCAGTTCCTGACCTACCTGAAGGGTCTGCGCCCTAAGAATAAAGCGGCCGCGGCTTTTGGCTCCTACGGCTGGAGCGGCGAGGCGGTGAAACTGATGAGCCAGGAACTGGAAGCCATGAAGCTCAAGGTGGTGCACGAAGGCTTCCGGTGCAGGTATATCCCGGACCCGGAGGAGCTGGCCGCGGCCCGGACCCTGGGAGCCAAGCTGGCCCGGGAGCACTTGTGGGGCAAGTGATACGTTTGTGGGGGAGGGCCAGGGACCTGAGGTCCCTGCCCTCCCCCACACCCCCTCCCAACCCGCTTATGACGGTCGGAGAAGGCGGAGCCAATGGCTCCGACTTCTCCGACCCAAAATTAACCTTAAGGGATTGGCGTTAGGGGATTTGGGAGAGGGGGTAAGGGCCGGTGGCTTTAGAAGTCTCGCCTGTGGAAAGCCCTTAGCCCCCTCCCCCCAAAATCTGATCCTTATCGAAAAAATTGACCAGCGTTACCCCCCCACCATTTCTTAAAGAAGCCGCCACGGACCTGCGCTACCTTTTGGCCCGGGGCTACCCCCGGAACGCGGCCCTCTCCCTGGCGGGCAACCGCTACGGTCTGGATCACACCGCCCGGCAACTTTTGCATCGAGGGGTGTTTGCTCCGCCCGAGGCCGCCGCCCGCCGCGCCAAACTACGCCACCTGGAGGATCTGGCCGGCCACTCCCTGGGGGTGGACGGTCACAATGTCCTCATCACCCTGGAATGCGCGATGCGCGGTCTCCCCTTGGTGGCCGCCGACGACGGCTTCATCCGGGACGTGGGCCAGGTCTCCCGGGCCTTTAAGCCAACTCCCGAGACCGACCTGGTCCTGGAGCTCCTGGCCGAGTTCCTGGCGCCCCGCCCCGTGGGACTTATTCGAGTCTTCTTTGATGCCCCCCTAAGCTTAAGCGGAGAACTGGCCCGGCGTACCGGGGAGCTTTGGTCAACCCGGGGCCTTAAGGTGGAAGCCGCGGCAGTGCCGGTCCCGGAGAAAGAGCTGTTGGCCTGCGCCAGCCCCATCTGCACCAGCGACACCGCGCTCATCGATCAGGCAGAGGTGGTGGTGGACCTGGCCGGAGAAATCATCCGCCAGGAGCCGCTCTGCCTTAAAAGGCTCGTAGTTCTTACTTAATATTTTTCTGGCAGGCCTGAATCTCCTTAGCAATCTCATTTGACAATTTCCCATAGTAAGATTAATGTATAATCCTATGGGGTTATTTGTGAAATTTGATAAAATTTTATCCACTTAAGCCATATTCAGGAGACTCCTGTGCTCAAAAGTCAGCGGGACATAATATCCACCTTTGAATCTGCTCTTAGATTGTATTATGATGAGGATTATAAACTTGCCTTTAGTAAACTTGTAGAAGATTTTATAAGAGATTATTCACAAGGATATGTTGATGAGTCAGCCTCAAGGTTGATATATCACGAGATATTTATCTTGGATGTATCAATGATATATATTTATTTTCTAAAATATTGCCAGGAACATTCAGAAATAGAAGAGATTACTGAAGTAGTAAATAATAGAGTCGAAAGATTATTTGATGATATGGGTTGTCCCTTAGATTTCAAAAACACTTTTTATGCCAGAAAAATACAGTATTTGCAAGCCTTTAATTCTGAAAATTACCTTCAAACAATCGCCAAAATGTTACAGTTTATCATAGATAAAGCCATTTATTCGCCTAATAGCGACTCCTTCCTGAAAGCTACCATGTCTGATCAGCTCTGGATCATCGCCGAACAATGGGATATCCCCAACCTAAATCCTTTTCTCCATTGTCTTGCTCATATCAAAAAAACTGTCTTCAGGAAGGCTCTCCCCCTAAAAGGCTTTCTGTACGAATCCAAAGAGGGCCTCCTGGACCTGACCTAGTCCACTTCTCCTGAGGGGCGCCCTGGCCTCACTACTCCTCTTATCCCCTTATCCCCTAAATTTTGAGCGATCAAGGAGGGCAAACGCCAACTTCCATCCTCCCCTGGGCCAATTTGCACCAGGATCCACCCGGGAATATGATCATTTCAGAAGTATCAAGAGGAAAATCCGAAGCGGAGCCAACCGCCGCTAAACGCGGAAAAATTTTGAGAGAAGAGCGCAGAAATTTAGGGGTTTCAGAGTAGCCAGGCCCGTCTTCGGAAAATCTTGCTCGGTGGAAACCCGGGGGCTTGTCAAATCGATTTTTTTTGATTATTTTTGAAAATACTTAATACGGGCGGTTAACTCAGGGGTAGAGTGCCATCCTCACACGGTGGAAGTCGAAGGTTCAAATCCTTCACCGCCTACCAGGAAGTTCAAGGGGTTACGGTTTCAGGCCGTAACCCCTTTTTAGTTTTTGCTACCATTTTGCTACCACTCTCCGTAAAAACTGCGTTTTCCCACCGGCGGGTGTTTTAGGGTTTAAACTCGTGGACCGAGGTGCCAAACACCGATTGGGAACCAACACCGCTATAGCTGCCGCATAATCTCGGAAAGCAGGGTTTAGGCGAATTAGCCGTCAAACTTTAAGCCTGAATAGATCCTGCCCTCTCTGCGAATGGTCGAAAAGGCTGAAGATACAGCATCCTAAAACAAACAAACTAGAGAAAAAAACAAAAAGAATGGGAAAGGCAGATCATGTTCACCATTCCTCCTTTTGGAGGAGCAAAGATTTGTTTTTATTTTAAAAAGATCTTCGAGCTGCGTCGGATTGGGGGGTTCGGAGATCTTCTAATTTTAAGACCTGGGAATCCCCAAAAATGTTAAGCAAACCAGGGGCGGGTCGGTCCAACCCATCTGAAGGGGATGTGGGGCATCTCCCTTCTCCCACAGGACGTGGGATTAAATCCAGGCGGGGCTCACCGGGGGCAAAGGGAGATTCTCATAAAGCGGCAAGGCCCATGGCCCCGAATATCCAGGCGACCAGGTCTTTCCAAAGGCCGCCAAAAGCATCCTGCGGCAAAGTTAAGGTGATGTTTTTACAGAACTGGCTATCTAACCCGGGGAAAGCAAAGGGGCTTTAGGAAAGGCCGAGAGATTGCCGGGAAAGAAGGACAGTCCGGCTGTTTTACCGTTTCTCAGCCAGTGATCTGGGGCCGGAATCAAGCAAGGGCTGAAGGATTAAAACCAATATTCAGGATATCGCCGGTTTTTCGAGAGATTATTTACCAGGAGAGCAACGATCATAAGGATGACCGCGCCCAGGCCCACGGGCACGAGAGGGTAAAGAAATCCTAACTCATGGATCTGCTTGCCCCCGACAACGGCAATTAACGCGGTTGCCCCTCCCGGCGGATGCACGGTTTTGGTTATGACCATGGCCGCCACCGCCAACGAGACGGCCAGCGTAGCGGCGATCCAGGTTACCCCCCCGAGCCATTGGTAACAGGCCACCCCGATGATGGCTGAAATGAGGTGCCCGCCCAGTAGATTCCGAGGCTGGGCCAAAGGGCTCTTGATGGCCCCGTAAACCAGGACCGCCGAGGCGCCCAGAGAGCCTATCAGCAGAGTCAAATCCCTGGGTTCAAAGTAGCGAGAGGAGAGATAGCCACAAATCCCGATGCCCAGGGCCGAGCCCAGCCATGACCAGAGCACTTCGGTCAATCCCACCCCTGGGGGGCCCTTGGCCCCGCCCTTCATTTTTCCCAAATATTCACCCAGTGTCATCTCTGCCCCATGGCCCTGACGATATCGGCTCTGGAGATAATGCCGATGAGTCTCTTTCCCTCATCCACCACCGGCAGCCGCTTGATCTTTTTTTCATCGAGAATCCTGGCAACTTCCCGGATATCGGCCTCGGGCCTGGTAGTAGTAGCCGGCGTGGTCATGATCTCCCCCACCTTATCCCCGGCCTTGGGTCTGGGCGCTGGCTCCCCCAGGATATGCCTTATTATCTCTTTAAAGGTCTGCTCTCGTTTTATGCCTGTCATGGCCAGAATATCCGCCTCGGTAACCATGCCGATTACCCGGTTTTCCTGGTCCACCACCGGCAGGCCGCTGATCCGGTTCTCTGACAGCAGGGCGATGACGTCCCGGATAGGAGTATCCGCTTTTACCGCAATCACTTTGGGGGTCATAACTTCTCTGACCGGGACTAGCGCGGCCAGCCTATCTCTGGCGTGTCTCAGAGCGACGGCATAAATTTTTTTCAGGTCTTCCTCGGTAATGTCCATATAAGTCTTCATTTCGAGGAGGGCAGCCCGCAAGTCCTCATCTGTAATCGGCATATCTTCCATGGTTCATCCTTTCCTGGCCTGATTTCCCGAGAAAAATGGCCTGGCACCCAAAGCCCCTGGTAGGGCCTCGGAACCCCTAATTTGCACCTCAAGAAGTCATTTTTCTTCCAGCCATGCCAGCCAGAGGCCGGCGGTAAGCCCCCAGACGGCGTTATAAAATAACACAAACAGCGGAGTTAGAGTACCCAGCTGTAAACCGAACAGACCTTTGTGGGCTTGCAGGGGGAGCACCAGAAAAAAGGTAACCAGCGAGGGCCCCAGGCTATATACCAGCCCTTTCAGGGGATACGGGAATCGCCAGGGTAGGAGAAATAAAATACCCCAGATGCCTCCCCAGACCAGGCGTGGGTAGAGCCAGCCTGGAGTGAAAGGGGGGGCGAGATGCACCCCCGCCGCGGCAGTTATTCCCACTGCCCCGAAGAACCAGACGAAGATGCTGTTTACCAGGCCGCCGAGACACCCTGCGGCAAATATTAGAGACAGGTTTTTAATGGAAATTTTCATATTATCCGCCTTCCTGGAAATTCTTTTAGATTAACCGGACCCGCCCCGGGCCTGGTAGATGCTTTGCGGCGGGCGGACTACCATCACTCGATTTCACCTGCTGATGCCCTTTTCCCTGATTTTCTTCAGGCCGCGGAATATTTTTATTTTCCCGGGAACGTTGGTGCCATACGCATAGATGAAGTGAGAAACCGTCGGCGGGTTCTCGCCGATGTGAAAGGCCCGGACCCGCTCTTCTACCGAGCCGTCCGCCATGGTCATCCGCTCATGCTGCCGGAGGTGCTCGACCCAGGTTTCTACGATGAAGGACTCAATAAAGCGGCCGGGAGCGGCCAGGTCCTGGAACAGCCCCCACCTGATGGCCCCGTCCCGGCGCCGGATCGCTCGCATGGCCCACATTGCCTGACAGAAAGCCTCCGCCTCCTGGGGATCGATGCGGTAGCCGATGGTGACCAAAATCGGTCCTTGTTCCGGGTGCGGCTCAATCACCACCGCTGGTTCACCCCAATGCAGGGAGGGCGTCAGATCCAAGTCCTCACTAATCCTCAGCCGGGAAGCGAGCATGACCAGGAGGCCCAGCATCAGCGCCAGGGTGGAGTAAATGAGGGTGGCGAGGATGCCCCGGTGCGTGGCTACCGCCCCCCACAGGGCGCTGCCGGCACTCAGGCTCCCCGCGAAGACCAGCATGTACACGGCCATGGCCCGAGCCCGGACCCAAGAAGGAACCGCGGTCTGGACTGCGGCGTTGAAGCTGGAAACCAACACCAGCCAGGCAGTCCCGCCCACTACCAGGGCCGCAGCCACTACCGCCATGACGGGCACGAGGGCCAGGGTCAGGAGCACCGCGGCAAATACCAGGGTGGCGCCTCGAACCAGCCACTCTCCCGAGAGGCGCCTCCCCAGAAGCGGAAGAATGGCAGCCCCGGCCACCGCGCCCGCACCCAGGCATCCCAGGAGGATGCCATAGGCGGTGGGGCCCCCTCCCAGTTCGTATCGGGAAATAAGGGGCAGCAAGGCCCAAAGCGAGCTGGAGCAAAACATAAAGATGCCCAGCCGGAGGAACACAGCCCGCAGCACTGGCACATGGCGGATATAACGCAGCCCCGTGCGCATGGCTGCGAGCATGCGTTCCGCGGGTAGAGCCGAGCTGACCGGCGGGCGGGGCCAGCGATACAGGACGATGATTACGCCGAGGAAGGAGACGGCGTTCAGCAAAAATGTCATACCCGCGCCCGCGGCGGCCACGATTAATCCTGCCACGGCTGGGCCCACCGCCCGGGACAGGTTGAATCCGGCGCTGTTCAGGGATATGGCCTTTAGCAGCTGCCCCCGGGGCACCATCTCGGGGACTATGGCCTGCCAGGCCGGCCCGTTAAAGGCAGCGCCCAGGCCCAGCAGGAAAGTAAGACCCAGTAGCACCCAGGGTGTGGTGGCGCCCAGGGAGGTTAGGGCCCAAAGGATCGCGGCTGCGGCCAGCATCCAGGTCTGGGTGACCAGCAGGAGCCGGCGTCGGTCCACCAGGTCGGCCAGGGCCCCGGCTGGCAGCGACAGGATAAACATGGGCAGCAACGAGGCCGCTTGGACCAGGGCCACCATTACCGCTGACTTGGAAAGAGAGGTCATGAGCCAGGCCGCGCCCACGCTTTGCATCCAAGTCCCAATATTAGAGGCCACCGTGGCAATCCACAGGGACCGAAACACCGGGTAACTGAAGGGACTCCAGGGCGAGGCATCTGTTTGGTGGGGCTCGACCATGAAAAGGGCCTCAGTGAGGTCAAGGACCTCCTGGAGAAAAAGGGGAAGGTCCTCTTCCCTGCGACTTCCTGGCAACCCGCAGCGGTTGGCCGGCAAAGTCGGGGCAATGCCCCCCTTTGCCGGCCTAACGGAAACCTTACGAAATGGGGGGTGGGGGTAAAGGCCTGCGGCCTTTAGCCCCGCCCCCCCTATTCTCACCCCAGTATCGCCTTAAGGTCTTCCTCCGGGGTGGTTATGGGTTTAATGTTGAAATTCTTCACCAGCACCTCCAGCACGTTGGGGGTGACGAACGCCGGCAGGCTGGGGCCCAGGCGCATGTTCTGGATTCCCAGATAAAGCAGACTCAACAGGATGGCCACGGCCTTCTGCTCGTACCAGGAGAGGATCAAGGACAAGGGCAGTTCATTGACCCCCACGTTAAAGGCCTGGGCCAGGGCCACGGCGATCTGCACCGCCGAGTAGGCGTCGTTGCACTGGCCGATGTCCAGCAGCCGGGGAATGCCGCCAATGTCGCCCAGTTCTTTGTCAAAGAAGCGGAATTTGCCGCACGCCAGGGTTAAGACCACGCAATCTTGGGGGACCTTTTCCACGAACTCGGTATAGTAATTCCGGGTCGGCTTGGCGCCGTCACAGCCCCCCACCAGGAAGAAGTGGCGGATTTTCTTGTTCTTCACGGCCTCGATCACCTGGCTCGCCACGGACATCACGGTATTTCTGGCAAACCCGGCCATAACAAAGGGGCCGTCTGTGTCTTCCGGGAAGCCGGGCAAGGCCAGGGCCTTATCAATAACCGGCTTGAAGTTGTGATCCTTGATATGGGTAATACCCGGCCAGCCCACCAGGCCGGTGGTAAAGAGATTGTCGGCATAGACTTCCTGGGGCCTCTGCAGGCAGTTGGTGGTCATAACAATGGCCCCGGGGAATTTGGGAAATTCTTTGGCCTGGTTCTGCCAGGCGGTGCCATAGTGACCATAGAAGTGGGCATATTTTTTCAGGCCCGGGTAGGCATGGGTGGGGAGCATCTCCCCGTGGGTGTACACGTAAATTCCCTTGCCTTCGCTCACCTTCAAGATTTCTTCCAGATCCAGCAAATCATGCCCGGAGACCAGGATGGCCTTCCCCTTCTTGTGCCCCAAGGGAACCTTGGTGGGCACGGGGTGGCCGTACCTCCCGGTGTTGCCGGCATCCAGGAGCTCCATGGCCCGCAAGTTGATCTCGCCGCACTTCAAGACCAGTCCCAGCGCCTCGTTCAGCGACAGATCTGGGGCGGCGGTGGCGGCCAGCCCCTCATGGATAAAGGCATAGACCTTTTCGTCTTCCTGGCCCAGGATTTGGGCGTGATCGGCATAAGCGCACACGCCTTTGATGCCAAAAAGCAGGGTGTGCTTGAGAGAGAGAATGTCCGGGCTGTCAGCCGGGTACGACTTCAGGCCCACCGCCTCAGCCTGCTCCAGCATCCCCTCCAGGGTGGCTTCCGGCTGGAAGGTCGCGGGCCCTTCCGGAAAATCCCCCGGGCCGCCGGCCGCCTTAACTTTGGCCTTAAGGCTATCTCTGAGCTGGACACTACGATGGATCAGCTCCACGAAGCGCTGGGGGTCAAAATCCACATTGGTCAGGGTAGCGAAGCAGGCCTTGCAGGTAAAGACGTTGACCTCCCGGTCGCTCACTCCTGCCTGGCGCCCGGCCACGGCCACCATGGACAGGCCCTGGAGACTGTAAATCAGTAAATCCTGCAGCGCGGCCACCTCGGGTTGTTTGCCGCAAACTCCCAAAACGGTGCATCCCTCACCCTTGGCGGCTTGCTCACATTGATAGCAAAACATAGTTTCCCTCCCTAATTGGGTTTAATGGATTTATGGGCGGCATTGAGTCCACCAGTTGCGCATGTTCCAAGGTTAATCCTTGCGGCCGGATGGCGCTTTGACTTAAGGCAAGAGAGAGAATTTTTCTCATATTTATTTTTATAAGAATAATCAAAGGATTGTATTGTTTGGGCCAATTTTCCCCCAAGATTAAAAATAAAAATAAGCATTTATTTTTAAATAACCAGTTCTCGGAGGGGATTCTCTTTGACTTGGGAAGCAGATCTTTAGAAATGGCCGGTAACTGGGGGCCAACCCCTGCCCTTCCTGCAGCTCAACCTGATAAGTTAGCTTGGGAAGCCAGAGGTATCTCATATAAATTTGACGTCAAACTTGGAGGAATGAATTGACGAAACTTTTTTGGAGGAACTTGTGGCCGCAGGTTTTTATATGAAAAGGGTTTTATATGTAGCCGCAAGCTTTAGCTTGCGCAGGCTGAAGCCTGCGGCTACCAAAAAAAATTTAATATTTTCATCCTCTGTTGTGACCGTCAGGTCATGAGTGTTACCCTGCGCCAGCACAGTCGCGAGGCTTATGCCACCAAAGAAGCGCAAACATATTAGGCTTAGCATTTCAAAACTCTACCTTTGACGTCAAATTGATCTCATGAGGGCTTGGAGGGAGGGGTCTGGGGCAAGGGGCTGCGACCCATGGCTGCCTCCCCTCACCACCTATTCCAGGAGGGCTTTTAAGGCCATAAGTTCGTCGCGGATGGTGCGCAGCAGGGTCAGGGTTTGATTCTCCGGGACTTGAGGAAGCGGCGGTGGGGGGCTCGCCTTCGCACTTCGGAGCTGGGGGTTAAGCTGGCGGCGCATGGCCGCCAGGGTCAGTTTTTCCTCGTCCCTAAGGCGCTTGATTTCGAAGATGAGCTGGATGTCGATGGGGCGGTAGAGGCGGTGCCGGGAGCGCCGGCGGCTGGGCTTCAGGAGCTTCCCCTGGCTCTCCCAGTACCGCAGCACATGGGGTCTCACCCCGGTGAGGTGGCTCACTTCGCCGATGGTGTAGAACTGCTTTTTGGGGAACTCTTCTTCCACCCTTCGCCTTAACCGTGATAGCCAGGATTTGAAGCGACAATCAATTTTACGGTGCCTTAACTAATTCTGACAACTGGCACATTCATGACCATATCAAATTAATAAGCGCTAATCATTTCAATTTATAGATATATAGTATATATCAACGTTCAGAATAACAGGCGCGCGGAGAGAACATTCATATATTACCACGACACTGTCCTCTCGCATCCGATTGATCATGTAGTTAGAAGGCCATTATTTTAAATCCCACTTTTCGGTGAATTGCTTTCCCTTCTCCGTCAGTTCGTATATTGCGTGAATTATTTGGTTGTCAGTTTCATAGGTAGAAATGAAGTCTGAAAACTTTAGCAAATTTATTTCTACGAGATGATTAACCAAATAGGGTGAAGCAACAACCAATCCTTTCCTATATGCTTCCTTTAAAGCGTTGATACCTTGTTGAGTTAATAACTTACAAATTAGGCGTTTCTTGATAGTAATCAGGTCTTGTTGAGACGGTCCTTTTCCTTGATGGTACAAATGTTGGCAATTGTGGCAAAGCAAAATCTTGTTGTCGTAAGATTCATCCTTCGGTTTTTGCTGGTTAATGTGGTGAATTGTTAAGACGCGATAATCTTTTATGCCACAATATGCACATGAGCCGTCAGTCTCTGAATATACCATCTCTACAGTGTCAGCCATAAAACCATCATTGTATTATAACGCTATTGATAAGCTAACAGCAAACCGCGCTAACGAGATGAACTGCTTTTTGGGAAACTCTTCTTCCACCCCACACCTTAACGGAGTTCTGCTCCCAGTTCCTTCTTCAGGGCCTTTACCAGGGCCTCATGTTTCCGGTTGACGATCTCATCCGTCAAGGTGCGCTCGGAATCTCGGTAACAGAGGCGAAAGGCCAGGCTGCGCTTTCCCGGGGGAATGGGGTCACCGGTATAGACATCGAAGAGCTGCGCTTCCACCAGCCAGGGGGAGGCCGTGATGATATAATCTCTTGCGCCACCCGGGCCGCGGGCACGGTGTCTGGCAATACCAGGGCGATATCCCGATAAACCCCGGGGTAACGGGGCAGGGGAGTAAACAGGGGAAAAGCCTGGACCGCGGCCGCCAGGGTTTCAAAATTAAGGTCAAAAACGAAAATCGGTCCCTCCAGGTCAAGCCTGTCGACGATTTCCGGCTGGAGCTCCCCCAAAACCCCTAAATCCTGGTTCTGGGAATAAACTCTGGCCCCCTGCCGCAGCCAGGGTGGCGGCGCTTCGCCCTTAAAGGCCACTTCCGGGATCAGCAGGCCCGTGAGCAGGGTCTCCACCACCCCTTTGAGGCCAAAGAACTCCAGGGGCTCTGGGGGGGCCAGCCAGGAGCCTTCCTCCCGGGCGCCGTACATCACCCCGGTGAGCCGCGTCTCTTCCCGGGGCAACTCCGCACCCGCCTGGGGAATAAAGATCTTGGAAAGCTCAAAGAGGCGGAGGTCCTGGATCTGTTTCAAAGTATTGCGCCGCAAGGTGTCCAAGAGGCCCGGGAGCAGAGAGGCGCGCATCAAGGCCTGCTCTTCGCTCAAGGGATTGGCCAGGCGCAGCGCCGCGGCGGGCTCCGCCTCATCCAGCAGGGCCCCCAGGCGCTCCGGTTGAAAGGAATAAGTGATCACCTCAAAGAATCCCATACCCAGGAGCTGCTGCTTGGCTTCCTGGCGGAGCCGTACCTCAGGGTCCGGCCGGTGGGTGGCCACCACCCCCTGGGGCAGGGTGACGGGAATCGCCTCATAGCCTCCCAGGCGGGCCACCTCCTCGATGAGGTCGATCTCCCGCTCCAGATCACCCCGGTGCGAGGGCACTTCCACCTCCAGGGTATCGGCATCCAGGACCACCGCGGGCAGATGGAGGCGCCTGAGGAGCCCGGAGATTTGCTCCTGGGAGAAGGCGGTGCCCAGCACCTGGTTGGTCCGGGAGACCCGCAAGCACAGCCGGGGACGGTATATGGGATTGGGGTATTCGTCCAGCCGGCCTGAGACCACCCGGCCGCCCCCCACCTGGGCCATGAGCTGGGCGGCCCGCTCCAGGGCATGGATCACCCCGTCGGGGTCCACTCCCCGCTCAAAGCGATAGGATGCCTCGGTGCTTAATCCCAAGCGCTTGGCAGTGCGGCGGATGGTGCGGGGGTTGAAATAGGCGCTCTCAATTAACACCTGCCCTGTGTCCGCGGTTACTTCGGACTCCAACCCGCCCATGATGCCCGCCAGGGCCACCGGCTGGGCCCCATCGCAGATGAGCAGGGTCTCGGCGTCCAGGGATCGCTCCTGCCCATCCAGGGTGACAAACCGGCGCTCGCCGGCCCGGGGCCGCCGGACCACGATCTCCCCGCCCTGAAGCCTTTGGAAGTCAAAGGCATGCAAGGGCTGGCCAAACTCCAGCAATACGTAGTTGGTGACATCCACCAGGTTGTTGATGGCCCTGAGCCCCGAGAGTTGCAAGCGCCGCCTAAGCCAAAAAGGCGAGGGCTTGACCGTCAGGTCCACCAGCAAGCGGGCGGCGTAACGGGGACAACCCACCGGGTCCAGGATGGTGACCCGAGCCTGGGGCTGGCCGCGTGCTTCGACTTCCGCCACCATAACTTCCGGATGGCGCAGGGGTTGGTTCAGCAGCGCGGCCACCTCCCGGGCCAGGCCCAGGATGCTTAAGCAGTCCGGGCGGTTGGGGGTGACGGCCACTTCCAGGACCACGTCCGCCAGGTCAAGGGCCGCAACCAGGTCTGCCCCCAGCGGCAGGTCCTGGGGGATCTCCATCAGGCCCACATGATCCAGGGAAAGCCCCAGTTCGTCTTCCGCCAGGAGCATCCCTTCGGAGACCACGCCTCGGATTTTGGTGGCCTTGATCTCCCGGCCTTCGGAGATCACGGCCCCGGGGGGTGCGAAGGGATAACTAGATCCTGCCTGCAAATTGGGGGCGCCGCAGAGCACCCGATAACTGCGGCGGCCGTCTTCAACTTCAGCCACTTGCAAGCGGTCGGCCTGGGGGTGAGGCCCAACCCGGGCCACCCGGCCCACCACGACCCCGGAAAATTGCGGGGCCACATCTTCCAGGGCCTCTACTTCCAGACCCGCCATGGTCAGTCTTTCCGCCAGAACGGGGGCAGGCACCGTCAGGTCCACAAATTCTTTCAGCCAATTGAGACTCAAGCGCATAATGTCTTAATTTACCCTCGCTTTGGGGAAAACTCAAGAGAGTCCGGCCCCTAAATTTTTAAGGCCCAGGGACCGCAAGCCCTTACCCTATCCCTCCCTCGAGCTTTGCCAGGGAGAGACTCTACCATTCCTCGCTAAAATAAAAAGGGACCGAAACCTCGGTCCCTTTCTCAAAGCCCTGGTT
Organism: uncultured delta proteobacterium; assembly: GCA_963739295.1. Classification (GTDB taxonomy): domain Bacteria; phylum Desulfobacterota; class Desulfobaccia; order Desulfobaccales; family 0-14-0-80-60-11; genus CAVTZS01. The sequence continues at coordinate 25,468 of CAVTZS010000005.1, forward strand.
GCCCCGAAGCAACAGGATAGGCTTATTCCTGGGCTCGGACTCCCCCCAAACTAACTTAGCTAGTGGCCTTACGGCGGAAACCCCGTTCCCCTAAACCCTTTTCTTTGGCCAGCTTCCGCCGCTGTTCGGAGTATTCTTTGCAGACCAGGGGGAATTTTTTGGGCTCAAGGCCGTATCGGCGATAATATTCGGCCGGAGCCAAGTGGTGGGCCTTGCGCAGATGGGCCTTCAAAGTGCGCATCTTCTTACCGCATTCCAGGCAGAGGACATATTTATCTTTAACAATTTCATCCAAGGCGACAGGCGGTTTCTTAACTATTTCCGCCTCCTTGACCTTTTCCGCCGCGGGGGCCAACTCCGGTACTACTACACCACCCTCCAGGGAGGTCAAGGTATTATAAATTTCTTTAATCTCCTCCACTAATTCTTTAGGGGTGAGTTCGCTCATTGAGGCATGAGAAATTACGATCTGGGCCGTTAATTTTAAAACTTCGGTTGCCATGAAACCTTTCCTTTCATTTAATTTTTTAATTACTGGGGGGATTATTTTCAACAACACCCTGATGCTGATTTATATTTAATCATGTTTTCCCTTGTCAAGCAATTTTTTATACATTCCAATATTTTTTTACCTGATCTTTCATTTCATTGATAGCTTTCTGAACGAGTGCTAAATTTTCAATATGCAACTTGAGATTTACTTCGCCGCCATTTTCTGCAAAGTGGCAGGGTCTATAATGGTTATCCTACCCTTTTGCACTTCTATACATCCAAAACTCTTAAGTCGGGCGAAAGTGCGGGACAAGGTTTCACTGATGGTGCCAAGGTAAGCGGCCAGATGGGTTTTGGTGGTGGGCAATTCGAAAGTCAGTCCCGCAGCTATCCTACCATGGGTCTCCTGGCATCTTTCCAGGATGTAGCGGGCCAGACGTGCTGATACTTCCTTCAGGGATAGATCTTCCAGTTGCCGGGTCAAATGGAACATCAACCGGCTTAAAGTAGCCAGCATGTTGCGAGCCAGAGTGGGAGAGGCTGCCAGGTGCTTCAAGAAAGGCGTCTTGGGAAAGAATAAGGTCTGGCAATCTTCCAGGGCCATGGCAGTGGCCGGGTAGGGGCTGTCGGCGAAGACCGCGGCCTCCCCAAAGGTCTCCCCGGGCCTTACCAGCCTGAGGATGAATTCCTTACCATCCGGGGAAGTCTTGACCAGTTTTATTTGGCCCCTGGCGAGGATGTAAAAACCCTGGGCTTCTTTGCCTTCCCAGAAAATGACGGCCTGCCGCAGAAAGTCGCGGCTTACCGCCATCTGGCTTAAGGTCTCCAGGTCTGCCTCCCCTACCCCGGAGAAGAGATAGATCTTGCGCAATACCTTCTGTTTTTGGATAGGCTCCTCCCTGGCAGTAAATGATATTAATTTTACTTGTAGGCCCTAAACCCCGTCCATTGTAGACTGGAATTGCCCCCCTGACAATCATCTTGGGGAGGGGAAAGCCTGCCCTTAACGGGAGCGATCCCTGGCGCCCCGCCTCAATCCCTGGACCGCACCTGCCCCGGCCGGCCTCTGGTCTTTGCGGTTGACTTGCCTGCCGGGGGTTTGATAGATTGCTAGCGCCGTCAAGCGGTGATTTCCCAGGAGGGCTTGGCAACCCTGGGCGCCATACTTACGGCGGAAAGGAGCGCACCATGATGTGGCACCGGGCCCTGGTCATTTTGCTGGCGGGGATCTGTTGCGGCGGGGGCTGCGCCCCCAGCGATACTCATGAGATCCGCCTCGGGATCAACGCCGAACTCACCGGCAGCAAGCCCACAGTGGGGGATTCGTGCAAAAAGGCCGCGGAACTCCTGGCGGCCCAGGTTAATAAGGAGGGGGGCCTGCAAGTAGGAAACAAAAAGTTCCCCATTAAATTGTTCACCGAAGACAATGAAGACAAGGCCGAGTCTGCTGCCGCGGCCGCCCAAAAGCTTATCAGCCAAAACAATGTCCTGGCCATTATCGGCCCCAATGCCTCGGGCAACGCCATCCCCGCCGCCCGCATCTGCGAAGATGCCGGGGTGATTATGATCACCCCCTGGTCCACCAACCCCAAGACCACGGAGGGAAAGAAGTTTGTGTTCCGGGCCTGTTTCATAGACGATTTCCAGGGGCGGGTGATGGCCAAGTTCGCCCGGGAGAATTTGAAGGCCCAAACCGCCGCGGCCCTTTACGACGTGGCCTCAGAATACAACAAGGGAATCGCCGAGTTTTTTAAACAATTCTTCGAGGCCGCCGGCGGCAAGGTGGTGGCCTTTGAATCCTATACCAAAGACGACAAGGATTTCTCTTCCCAGCTCACCATCATCAAAGGAGCCAATCCTGAGGTGTTGTTCCTTCCCAATTATTACAATGAAGTCCCCTTGCAGGCCCAGCAGGCCCGGCGCCTGGGACTTACCTGTGCCATCATCGGCTCTGACGGCTGGGGCAGCCAGGAACTGCTGCGCCTGGGCCGCCAGGACCTGGAAGGCTGCTTCTTCAGCACCCATTATGCCCCGGATATCGCCACGGAAAAGGCCCAGAAATTTATCCGGGAATACGAAGCCAAATACGGGAAAAAGCCGGACGACGTGGCCGCCCTCACTTATGACGCCGGAAGCCTCCTTATGGCGGCTATTACCCAGGCAGGCGACCTGGACCGGAAAAAGGTGCGGGACGCCCTGGCCAGCATCCAGGAATTCGAAGGCGTTACCGGCAAGATGAAGTTCCAGGGCACCGGAGACCCTATTAAAAGCGCAGTCATTATCCAGATAAAAGACGCCAAGTTTACTTATTATTCCACCGTGCAACCTTAAAAAAGGTTTTCGGTTTTTCAGTATCAGGTTTTCGGTAAAAACTGAAGCGGCAGTCGGTGGCGCCGGCGTCTCGCCGGGGCCCACCTGTCCCTGTCCCTGCCCGGCTTAAGAGTCGCTGTCCATGCTCCAGATCGTAGCCCAGAATGTCTTGAACGCCTTGCAGCTGGGGAGCGTCTATGCCCTCATCGCCTTAGGCTACACCATGGTTTATGGCATTCTCACCATGATCAACTTCGCCCACGGCGACATCTTCATGGTGGGCTGCTATCTCAGCCTCGCCGCGGCGGTCTTCCTGTTGGGGCTGCCCCTTAAGTTGCCCCTCTATCTAGTGTTCACCGCCGCCATCCTGTTCAGCATGATCCTCACCGCCCTGTTGGGGGTGACCATCGAACGCCTGGCTTATCGCCCCTTGCGCCAGGCCCCCCGGGTGTCGGCCGTCATCACCGCTCTGGGGGTGGGGCTCTTCCTGGAAAATTTTACCCTGGGGCTGCTGGGCCCGGAGCCCCGCCACTTCCCCTCTCTCATCGCCATGACCCCCTGGGAGATCGCCGGCCTCACCATCACCCCCCTGCAGGTGCTCATCATCCTTCTGGCCGCGGCTCTCATGATCCTGCTGGACCTCCTGGTGGGGCACACCCTGCTGGGCATGGCCATGCGGGCCATCTCTTACAGCCGCCCCATCGTGCCGCTGATGGGCGTGCCGGTGGACAGGGTGATCTCCCTTACTTTTGCCATCGGCTCCGCCATCGCCGCCGCGGGGGGCCTGCTGTACGGCCTGGCTTACCCGGTCCTGGACCCCTATATGGGTATCCGCATCGGCTGGTGGGCTTTTATCTCCGCGGTGGTGGGGGGGATAGGAAATATTCGCGGCGCCATGCTGGGAGGCTTTATCCTGGGAGCCGTGGAGATCTTTACGCCCTTGGTGCTGCCCTCTTCCACTTACCGGGATTTTGTGGCCTTTTCCCTGCTGCTCCTGCTCCTGGTCTTTAAACCCACCGGACTTTTAGGCCGGCCGGTGTTTGAACGGGTATAAGGGTTGGCTAGTTTGGGGGAGGGGGCCAGGGGCCGGTGGGCCGCCTGCAATCCCTCCCCCAAACCCCCACCCCCAACCCCATAAGGGGTTTTTGCGCCTTCCACGGCCAATTGCACGGGTGGGCAAAAATTGTAGGGGCACGGCGAGCCGTGCCTCTGGGTGGCGGTGGGGAAAAGGCTGTTAGCACAGGCGTCCCGCCCGTGCTCTGGCCCCTGGCCCTCCCCCCAAAAACTTGAGGATCGTTGCATGCTTGCGGGCAGTAAGTTTCTAATACTTGGCGCGGTGATCTTGGTGCTGGCCTTATCCTGGTCTCTCCCCGCCTCCGGGGTCCTCAATCCCTACCTGGTGCAGATCCTCATGTATGTGGGGATCAACATGATCCTGACGCTGGCCCTCAACTTGGTGAATGGCTACATGGGGGAATTCTCGGTAGGCCATGCCGGGTTTATGGCCATCGGCGCCTACATCTCCTCCATTTTCACCGTGGCCCTATTGCCCCGGACCTGGGCGCCCTGGGCCTTTCCCGGGGTGCTGGTCCTGGGGGGACTGGGCGCCGCCCTGGCCGGGGTGGTGGTGGCTTATCCCTCTTTCCGCACCCGGGGGGATTACCTGGCCATCGTCACCTTGGCCTTCAACATGATCGTCAAGAGTGTGCTGGAGAATCTGGAAATCCTGGGCGGACCCCGGGGCTATCTGGGGATGCCCCGGCTCACCAACCTCACGTGGGTGGTGGCTTGGGTGTTGCTTACCCTTTATGTGTTGCGCAACCTGGTCTATTCCAATTTCGGCCGGGGGATTATGGCCATCCGGGAGGATGAGGTGGCGGCCAACCTCACCTCGGTGGATACCCGGCGTCTCAAAATTTACGCGTTTCTTATTTCCGCGTTTTTTACCGGAGTGGCCGGGGGCTTGTTCGCCCACTTGCTGCAATTCATCAATCCCCGCAGCTTCTCCATCCTGAAATCCACAGACATGCTGGTCATGGTTTATCTGGGCGGGGTTGGCAGCCTGGCCGGATCGCTCCTGGGGGCCACCATTTTCACCTTAATGCTGGAGGTACTGCGCTTCCTGGGCCTCTGGCGCTGGGTGGTAGGGCCGCTCTTGCTGGTGCTGCTCATGATCTTTCGCCCCCAGGGCATCATGGGCTTCAAAGAGGCGCGTATGGTTCGTGCCTGCCATGGCGTTTTTTGGGGGAGGGAGCCAGGGGTCGCAGACCGCTTACAATCCCTCCCCCAAACCCCCTCCCCCAACCCCTTAAGGGTTTTGTGGCTGGGGAAGGCGGGGCTTGGTAGCCCCGCCTTCCCCAGCCAAGCCACATACGCGGGTTGGGTGGGGGCGTGGGGGGAGGGCAGGGACCTCAGGTCCCTGGCCCTCCCCCCACAAAAAACTTTTAGTGCAGAGGCTGGTAGCCCCTGCGCCAAAAAGGACTTATGAAACCCATTCTTGAAGTCATTGATTTATCGCACCACTTTGGCGGTCTGCTGGCGGTGGCCGATTTCTTCCTCCAGGTGGCGGAGGGTGAGTTAGTGGGCCTCATCGGCCCCAACGGCGCGGGCAAGACCACCATCTTCAATCTCATCACCGGGGTCTTTCGTATCAGCCGGGGGAAGATCCGTTTTCGGGGGCAAGACATCAGCGACTGGCCCAGTCACCGTATCACCGCCTTGGGCATCGCCCGGACCTTTCAAAATATCCGCCTCTTCAAAGAGCTGAGCGTCCTGGACAATGTCCGCCTGGGGGCCTTCGCCCAGCACCGCTATAATCTCTTTGAGGCCTTACGGCGCAGCCGCAATTTTCTAATGGAAGAACAAAAATTGACCCGTCAGGCTTATGAGCTTTTGGAACGATTTAACCTGTCCCGTTATGCGGCCTTGCCGGCCCGGCATCTCCCTTACGGGGAGCAGCGCTTGATCGAGATAGCCCGGGCCTTGATCAGCGGGCCTAAATTGCTCCTTTTGGATGAGCCCGCGGCGGGGATGAACCAATCCGAAACCGAGGGTTTGATCCGCCTCATCGAAGAACTCCAGGAAGAATTTTCTCTGTCTATTTTATTAATCGAGCACCAGATGCGGGTGGTTCTGAATCTTTGCCAGCGGGTTACGGTCCTGGACTTCGGGGAGACTATTGCCACCGGGGCCCCCAACGAAATCCAGCACCACCCCGCGGTAATGGAAGCTTACCTGGGGAAGGACGGGGATTGGGACGAAGAAGTGCCGGAGGAGGCCGTGCCCGCTCCCTGGATCATCCCGTGACCTTGAAGCCATGACCCCGCCACCTTTGCTTAACGTGGAAGATTTGTGGATCGCTTACGATGGCGTCCACGCGGTGCGCGGGGTGTCATTGGCGGTGCGGGGAGGCGAGATCGTCACCCTCATCGGGGCCAACGGCGCGGGCAAGTCCACCATCCTCCGGGCCATCTCCGGCATGCTGCCCGCGGCCCAGGGCCGGGTCACTTTCGCGGGGGAGGACTTGCTTAAACTGCCTGCCCATTTGCGGGCCCAACGGGGCCTGGCCCATGTCCCGGAAGGCCGGGGCATTTTCGGCAACCTGACGGTTCTGGAAAATCTGCGTCTGGCCGCCTACGCCCGCCGGGACCTCGAGATTCAGCGGGACCTGGAAGAGGTCTACCGTCTTTTCCCCCGGCTGGGGGAACGGCGTCATCAGTGGGGCAATACCCTATCCGGCGGCGAGCAGCAGATGCTGGCGGTAGGAAGGGCCTTGATGAGCCGGGCCCGCCTCCTGCTGCTGGATGAGCCCTCCATGGGCCTGGCCCCGATGCTGGTCCGGGAGATTTTTCGGGTAATCAAGCGCATCAACCAGCAGGGGGCCACCATCTCTGCTGGTGGAGCAAAATGCCCATCTGGCCCTGGAATTGGCCCACCGGGCCTACATTCTGGAAACCGGCGAGATCGTCCTGTCCGGCCCCAGCTCTGAGCTACGGCACCATCCCCAGGTCCTGGAGGCCTACCTGGGGGGAACTTAAAACCACTGGCATGTTATTGGGGGCGACCCGGCGGGTCGCCCTTATAAGATGCTGCCGGCCTCTCCCAGAAAAAAGCCTCGCAGTTTCAATCCTCGGCCATATTCTCAATGTGATGCACGTGCAGGTAAAGGCCGGACCCCAGGGAGGCCAGTTCTCCATAGACCATGATGTGGTCCAGGCGCTTAAGGGAGTAAAGTTTGCGCTGATCTGGAGCCAGCGCCGCCAGGTCATAGTAGCCCTTCATGTCCTCGGTGCCATACAGGGCGAACCATTGTAGTTTGTACCAGCTTAAGGGGTGGCGGGCCAGGGTGAGGTAATAGGAGACCATGGCCGGGTCATAGGAGAGAAACTCCCAGAAGTAAGCCGGCACCTTGATCTTCTGGCCGGCCTTGAGACCGGCTGGGCCAGGGTCCAGCAACTGTTCATAGGCAATGAGGGGATAATCTTGAGGTTCTATTACGGCGGGCAAGAGTCGGACTTCGCCGCAGGCGGAGAGCAGGATTATCCCACCAGCCAGGAGGACCAAAACAGATATCGATCTTTTCATAGGAGTTGCCAATCTGCGGCGCCTTTTATAATAAAAGAAAAACTTAGAAATGGGGAGCTTAACCGATGGCCTGCCCTATAATAATCCGCCGGCATGATGGCTTCCAGTCTTATCTGGTGCTGCTGTTGGGACCGGTATAAATGAGGAGATCCTGGGGGAGGGGCTAAGGGCCGCAGGCCCTTACCCCACCCCCAATCCCTTATGTTTTTGTTTGCCGGAGCAAGCGGGGCCAAAGACCCCGCCTGCTCCGGTCCATTTTGCGGGTTGGGAGGGGGGCGTGGGGGGAGGGTCAGGGACCTCAGGTCCCTGGCCCTCCCCCCACAACCTACTCCTACTCCGCCATCAAAAACACGTGCGCCAGGACCCGAGCGTCCCCCAGGAGGTGGCTCAGCAGGCAAAATTCATTGGGCTGGTGCGCGGTATGGCTCACTGTCATCCACACGGCGGCGGGCAGCCCCGCCTGGCGGAAAAACGCGGCCACCGTGCCGCCGCCGATCCCCTGGGGCCTGGCCTCTCTGCCATAAACCTCCCCAATGGCCCGGATCAAGGCCTTAACCACCGGGGCTTCCGGGGAGGTGGCAGGTGCACTGGGCAGCTCCTGCACCGGCGTAACTTCCAGCTTAACCCCGAACCGCGCCGCCACTTCTCCCCCCAGGGCCAGGACCCGGTCCTTCACCTGGGCCAGGTCATAGTCGGGCAGCACCCGACAATCCAGGTAAAAGACGTCCCGTCCCGGGACAGTATTGATGTTTTGGACATTGGCTTCCTTCTTGGTGGGCTCAAAGGTGCTTATCTGAGGCTCGAAGAGGGGGTCTTGCCGGGGAAACTCCCGGCTCAAGGCCTCCAGGGCCACAATCATATGGGCGCAGGCCCTCAGGGTGTTTTTCCCCAAATGCGGCCGAGAGGCGTGGACCTGCTCCCCTGCCAACTCCAAGCGGAGCCACAGGATGCTCTTTTCCGCCACGTCAATGAGGGTGCTGTCCGGGCTGCCGGCATCGGGCACGACGATGAGATCCTGATCCGAAAAGAGCTGGCGCTGCTCCTGGAGCAGATGGGCCAGGCCTTTCTGGCTGCCGGTTTCTTCATCGGAGACCAGGGCCAGGGCCACGGTGCGGGCCGGGGTGATACCCAGGTCCAGAAGGGCTTTCACGGCCATCAGCGAGGAGATGATGCCGTGATGGTTGTCGTCGGTGCCCCGGCCATAAAGGCGGTCGCCTTCCACCCGTAGAGAGAAGGGGTCAGAATGCCACAAAGTATCATCCCCTGAGGGTACCACATCCAGGTGGCTGAGCACCCAGACCTTTTCCGGCCGCTGCCCGGGCAGATAGGCCACCAGGTTGGGGCGCTGCCCGCCCGCCACCCGGTCATCCGGAGCCGGGTAATGATCCACCGTCAGCCCCCAACTTTTTAACAAATCGGCCAGGAAGGCCGCCTTTTCTCCCTCTCCGGGGCCGCCGGCCTCCGGACCCACCGCCACCCGGGAGACTAATTCCCGCTGGAGCCCGATCATCTCCTGCTGATAATCCGCCAGGCGGTCAAATACGAGCTGAAATTTGTTCTTTGGCACCATCTCAGAGCCCACCGGTGATATCTTTTCGGTATTTCAGGTTTTGCGCCTAACCGCGATCCCTGAAAAATTAAGGAACCCAAATCCCAGGCTTTTCTTTACCCTTGTCATCATATATAATGGCGCACGTTAAGGGCAAGCACAGTTTCGATATCACTCGAGTTTCCCCATTAGAGGAGGAGCGTCCATGAAAATTAAACGGATTGCGCATTTAGGCATTGCGGTGAATAACCTTGAAGGGCCCCAAAAGTTCTTTGGGGACACCCTGGGGTTGGAGCAAAAAGGCCAAGAGACGGTGGAAGCCCAAAAAGTAACCGTTAGTTTCATCAAGGTAGGGGAATCCAACCTGGAATTTCTCCTCCCCACCCAGCCAGACAGCCCGGTGGGCAAATTCCTGGAAACCAAGGGAGAAGGAATCCATCACGTGGCCCTGGAGGTGGAAGATATTAATGCGGCCTTGGCGGAATTGAAGGCCGCGGGGGTGCGCTTGATCGACGAAACCCCCCGGGAGGGGGCCCACGGGGCCTTGATCGCCTTCGTCCACCCCAAGGCCACCTTTGGCCTGCTGCTCGAGCTGTGCCAGTATAAGCATCATTGAGGACCAAAACGTTGCGCGGATCACCGGCGGCCCTGGCCGCCCGGGTCCAGGTCCACATCCCCTTTTCGTTTTTGCTAACCAGCTATCTGGGCCGATTTCTGGAGGGTGGCCTTAATCCGGAAATCGGCCTGGATGCTTATAGCCTGGGACATTCCCCGCCATCCGCCTTTCGGCGCACGGCCCGGGCCTTCCAGGCGGCCGGGCGCCGCATTACCTTGCATGCCCCCTTTCAGGACCTGGCTCCCGGGGCGCTGGACGACGCCATCCTGGTGGCCACCCGCCGCCGCCTCCGGCAGGCTTTTCGCTATCTAGCGAGTATTCCAGCCGGTGGCGGTGGTGTGTCATATGGGTTATGAAGCCCGGCATTATCAATGGGACCACGAGGAATGGCTGGCCCGAACCGCCGCCACCTTCAAGGAGCTGGCCGGGCTGGCCGTGGCCTACCGGGCCACGGTGATGCTGGAAAATGTCTATGAGACCGAGCCAGAGCTATTCCTGGAAGTCCTGGCCCGGGCTGGAGCCCCGAATCTGCTGGCCTGCCTGGATGTGGGCCATCTTCTGGCCTTCGGCGGCGGCGACTTCCCCTTATGGCTGAAAACCCTGACCCCGGTTATCGGCCACCTGCACCTCCACGATAACCATGGGGAGGACGATGAGCACTTGGCCCTGGGCTCTGGCCGGGTGCCCCTGGAATACATCCTGAACTACCTGGCCGAGCAGGGCCGTCAGCCCCTGGTCACCCTGGAGCCCCACCAGGAAGGCAGCCTGACCCCTTCCCTGGCCTACCTGGCCCGCATCTGGCCCTGGGATTAATTTTGGGGGGAGGGCCAGGGACCCAGGTCCCTGCCCTCCCCCCAAGCCCCCCACCCCACCCGCATAAGGGGCTGGCGATGGCGAGGCTGTTGGCCTCGCCATCGCCAGCCCGCAAGGATCTCCTAAGAAATTGGAGGGGGCAAGGCGCTTCGTCCTCTAGCCCCCTCCCCCAATAATCACCGCCTCTTTAATTCTTTGCAGCCTTGCCGTTAATCGGGTAATATAATTTCTATGAAGCGCCTAGCCATCCTGGGTTCCACCGGCTCTATCGGCCGGAGCACTCTGGCGGTGGTGGCGGAACACCCCGGAGAATTCACCGTGGTGGGGCTGGCCGCGGGGAAGAATGTTAAGGTTCTGGCGGAGCAGATTAAGCAATTCCACCCGGCCCTGGTATCGGTACAGGATGAGAAGGTGGCCGGCCGACTGCGAGAACTGTTGCCGCCGGGGGCCACTCCAGAAATTCTGGCCGGGCCCGCCGGCGCCGTAAGGGTGGCCACGGCCCGGGGGTAGACCTGGTAGTCTCCGCCATGGTGGGGGCCGTGGGCCTGGAGCCGACGCTGGAGGCCATCCACGCGGGTATTCCGGTGGCCCTGGCCAACAAGGAGACCCTGGTGGCTGCCGGCCCGCTGGTGATGGCCGCCGCAGCAGAGCGGGGTGTGCCCCTCATCCCCGTGGACAGCGAACATAGCGCCATTTTCCAGGCCATCCAAGGGCAGCGCCGGGAGGATATCCGGCGTTTGTGGCTTACTGCCTCGGGGGGGCCTTTCCGCTCCTGGCCCGCGGCGCGCCTGGCCCAGGTCACGGTGGCCGAAGCCTTGGCGCACCCCAACTGGAGCATGGGGCCCAAGATCACCATTGATTCGGCCACCATGATGAATAAAGCCCTGGAGGTGATCGAGGCCAGCGTCTTGTTTGGGCTGTCGGTGGATAAGATCGAGGTTTATATCCATCCTCAAAGCATCGTCCACTCCCTGGTGGAGTTCGTGGACGGCTCGGTCATTGCCCAATTGGGGGTGCCGGACATGCGCCTGCCCATCGCCTACGCCCTGGCGTACCCTCGCCGTCTCCCCTTGAATTCGTCCTTTCTCGATCTATGCCAGGTGGCCCAACTCACTTTTCGAGGCCGGACCTGGAGAAATTCCCGGGACTAAAACTGGGATATGAGGCGGCACGCCGGGGCGGGACCCTGCCCGCGGTGCTCAATGCCGCCAATGAGATGGCGGTGGGCGCCTTTCTGGAAGGCCACCTCAGGTTTGTGGACATCCCCAGGGTGGTGGAAAATACCATGGCGGCTCACCAGATCCAGCCCCTGGAGAAAGTGGAGCAGGTCTTGAGGGTAAACCGCTGGGCTCGCGATTTTGCCCGAAGTCTGGTCAATCGAGGATTTTGATGAACTTACCGAACAGCCCCGAATGCTGCTCCAGGGTTGTAATTCTGCCCATAATGAAGACCTAACTGGGAGCGTTACCGTCCGAAATGATAACTGTCCTGGCCACCATCATTGTCCTGGGCATCCTGATCTTCGTCCACGAATTCGGCCATTTTCTTCTGGCTAAGCTCTTGGGCGTGCGGGTGGATGCCTTTTCCCTGGGGTTCCCGCCCAAACTGGTAGGTAAAAAGATCGGGGACACGGATTATCGCATCTCGGTGATCCCCCTGGGTGGATATGTCAAGCTATTGGGGGAAAACCCTAACGAAGAAGTGCCCCCCGGGTTAGAGCAACTTTCTTTTGCGCACCGTCCCTTGTGGCAGCGGTTCCTCATCGTCCTGGCCGGGCCTGGATTCAATCTCCTCTTTGCCATAGTGGCCCTCTGTTTGATATTCGCAGTGGCCGGCATCCCTTACCTCACCACCGAGATTGGCGGTGTGAAACCAGATTCTCCTGCCGCCCAGGCCGGCCTCCAGAAGGGCGACGAGATTGTGGCCGTGGCCGGGGAACCGGTCAAGCGGTGGGACGACCTCTCGCAAAAGATCCGCGAGGCCGACGAAAAGCCCTTAACGCTAACCGTGAAACGGGGGGAGAAGGTCTTTGCGGTCCAAGTGTTGCCCCAACGTATGGAGACTTCGGATATTTTCGGAGCCAAAGTCTCGGCTCTCCTCATCGGGATCACCGCCAGCGAGCAACTCCTCGTTGATCGGGTGGGCCCTCTTAAGGCCCTGGAGGAAGGAACCGTTTATACCTATCGCCTCTGCTGGCTGACGGTGGTAAGCATTTATAAGCTTCTGGCTCGGGAGATGCCCTTAAAGACCCTGGGGGGGCCCATTCTCATCGCCCAGGTGGCTGGGAAGCAGGCGGAAATGGGGGTGGCCTATCTCGTCCAGTTTATGGCGATTTTGAGCGTTAACCTGGCCCTTCTAAACCTCCTGCCCATACCCATTCTGGATGGGGGCCACCTGTTTTTCTTTTTGTTGGAGGCGGTGCGGGGCAAGCCGATGCCGGTAAAACAGCGGGAGATGGCCCAGGCCTTCGGCCTGATGCTGATCCTGGCGTTAATGATCCTGGTGTTTTACCAAGACATTCTCCGCCTGGTTAGCCCCCAGCATTAAAGAGGCCCATGCTGCTTTTGGCCCTGGATACCGCCACCGATAAAGGAAGCCTGGCCCTGGCGGCGGAAGACCGGCTGCTGATAGAATACTCTTTAGAAAGCCAAGGCACTTATTTAACCCGGCTGCTGCCTGGGTTGGAGGCGCTGCTTAAGGCCACTGGCCGTGATCTTTCGGAAGTAACGGCCATTGCCGTCAGTCAAGGGCCGGGGAACTTCACCGGGCTACGTATCGGGCTGGCCACCGCCAAGGGCCTGGCCTGGGCTTTGGGATGCCCTTTAGTGCCGGTGCCCACCCTGGAGGTCCTGGCCGCCCAGTTCCCTTATCAGCCCCACCCTATTGGCGTGGTGGTGGACGCCAAGCGGCAGGAAGTCTACTTTGGCCTCTTTCTCTGCCCGGAGGCTCTCCCCCAGACCTTGGAGGAGCCGGTGCGCCTGCCGCTGGCAGCCCTGCGGCAACGGCTCCAGGCCCCCCTGGTGCTCACCGGTCCGGGACTGGAGGTTTACCGCGAGACCTTGGAGGCCGGACTTCCCCGGGAGATTTCTTGGGCCCCGGCGGAAATGCGCCACCCCCGGGCGGCCACCGTGGCCCGACTGGCCTTAGGCCGCCTGAAGCAAGGCTTGACCGTGCCCCCCCACCAACTGGTGCCTACTTACCTGCGCCCGGCCCTTTAGTGGAAGTGGAATTGGGCAGCGCGGAGGGCAGGGACCTCATCTCCCTGATCCTTCCTCCCCAGCGCTTTTCCATTGACAATCAAGGTCCGGACGTGATATTAAAAATATTTAAGTTATCAAAATTTCATGGTTTTCATACTCCAGACACTAATGCCGGCAGCAGATCTCCGGTCCCGCGAGCACTACATCGCCACCTGCCTTTCCTTGGCCCAAGAGAGACTGTCTCACTTTGCTTCCCTGGCCGAGATTGCCGCGCAAGAACGCCAAATCAACCGTTATCCCCGCCTGGAGCGCCTGGAGGCGCCCCGCCAGATACAGGTGCTGGAAGAAGACGGGCTGAGCGCGGCTCGCCTGGCCCGAGCCAAGGAAGCGGTAGCCCGGGGGGAAATCCTCTTTGAACACGCCACGGCCGGAGAAGGCACCCGCCTGATGCTGGGGCCCAAATATTTCCTTAATCCGGGTAACGGGTTTAATGTTGAGAGCCTGGCCCATCTGATGAGCCTGGATACCGGAAAGATAGTTTTGCCAGAGGCCCTGGCCGGGGAACTGGTGTGCCCACCCCAGGACCTGTTTCCCCTCTCCCTGGGCAATCGCCACATGCTGCAGCTGGCCTTTGACTTGCACAACCTGGCCCGGGAATTGGGGGATTCCCCCGGGGAAGTCCTGGGCCGCCAGCATCTGCTGATCATCATCTCCGAGGAGATGACCGCCCGGATCGAAAGAGAATTTTACCAGTGGCATTTCTACGGCTTTAACCCCCAGCAGGTCTATTTCATGGTGCAGCAGAGCTTCCATGGCCTGAACCTGATGGAGAGCCGGTTTTTTTATGATTTGAAAAGCCCCCGGCGCCTCCACAACCATGGGCAGATGGTGATGCAGCAGGCCATGGACCAGCAACTCTTCACCCTAATGGGGCGCCACCCCAGGGAACGAACCTACCACCCCCGGGACGCGGTGGCGGACTGGCTGCAAGGCTTCTCGGATAAAATTTCCTATAACATAGAGGACTTAGACTACCTCACCGGATCTCTGGACTTACCGGCCCTGGGCCTAGCTCTGGAGTTGGGCGACCTGGGCTACCATATGGTCATGGAGGTGGTCTCCAACAATCCCCGCAAACCCCAAAAGGGCGGCATGTTGGCCTGGGACCCGGAACTTAAGCGAGATGTGATGATTGAAAGCTTCCAGTTGGGAGATATCCAGAACCAGGACATCCATTACCTGAACCGGAATTTCAACCATTATCCCCGGCCCGGGGAAAGCTGGCGGCGGGTGCAAGAACAGGGGCTGCCCATGCCTATTACCGTGAAAGAGGGCTTTCTCTATTTCCAGCCGGTGCAGGGGGATATCAATTTCCTGGTGAATACCGCGTTTTTTCGCCGCTGGGAAATCTCTCCCATCCGCAGCTTGAAAAGCCCGGCGGCCCTGCCTCTGGCGGTCAACCGGATGTCGACCCAGGACCGGCAACCCGGGTTTCCCGAATTTGTCCGGCGCTGCCGGCAAGGTGAGCTATGAGCCCGCCTCGCAAGATGTTCATCAACGCCGCGGACCCCGAAGAATTCCGGGTGGCCATTGTGGAAGAAGGCGTCCTGGAAGACTTTGCCCTGGAGACAGCCTCCCGGGAGCAGACCAGGGGCAATATTTACAAAGGGGCGGTAGTTAACATAGAGCCGAGCCTGCAGGCGGCTTTCCTCAATTACGGCGGCGAACGCCATGGGTTTTTGCCCCTCTCCGAAGTCCATCCCGATTATTACCAGGAAAAAGTCAAGGGCAAGGGGAAGCCCCGCATCCAACAGGTCCTGCGTAAAGGCCAGGAATTGGTGGTCCAGGTCTTGAAGGAAGAGTCCCCCACCAAAGGGGCTTATCTTACCACCTACATTTCGCTGCCCGGCCGCAACCTGGTGCTTCTCACCAAACAGAGCCATCTGGGTATCTCCCGGAAGATTGAAAAGGAGGAAGAGCGCCAGCGCCTTAAAGAGCTGGCCCAGAAACTGGGCCTGCCCTCGGAGATGGGGCTGATCATCCGCACCGTGGGGGCCGAAGGTAAGATCCGGGACCTGACCAAAGATTTGCATTACCTCCTTAAGGTTTGGAAGGGTATCAACCAGGCCACGGCCACGCAAACCGCCCCCAGCCTGTTATATAAAGACCTGGACCTGATCACCCGGACCGTCCGGGATTATTTTTCTTCCGACATCAAAACCATCCTGGTGGATGATAAAGAGGTGTTCCAGCAGCTCCGGAGTTTTTTGCGGCTGGTGGCCCCGCACCAGGTAGGGGTGCTGAAACACTATCAGGATAAGCTGCCCATCTTCGTGCGCTACCAATTGGAAGACCAGATCGAGCGCCTCTACACCGAGCGGGTGCCCTTGAAGTCCGGAGGCAGCATCGTCATCAATCCCACCGAAGCCCTGGTGTCCATCGATGTTAACTCCGGCCGCTGCCTGGCCGGGCGCGAGGTGGAAGAGACCGCCTTTATGACCAACCAGGAGGCAGCCGAAGAAGTCGCCCGGCAGCTTCGCCTCCGGGACCTGGGGGGACTGGTGGTCATTGACTTCATCGACATGAAGGATAAGAAGCACCAGAAAGAGGTGGAGCAGGTCTTAAAACAGAGCCTGAAAATGGACAAGGCCCGGGTAACCTTGGGGCATCTGTCCAAGTTTGGCCTGCTAGAGCTCTCCCGGCAGCGGGTGCGGCCGGCCTCGGAAATCTCTATCTATAACCCCTGCCCCGCCTGTCAGGGGCGAGGCCGCATCATTTCCATGACTATCCTGGCCCTGAGCGTCCTGAGGCAAATCACCTCCCGGGTCTCCCAGGACCAGCTCCAGGAAGTCCGGGCCGTGCTGCCCCTGGAGGCGGCCAACTTTCTCCTCAATCAAAAACGCAAAGAAATCCTGGCCTTGGAAGAGCAGCATAAACTGAAGATTTACCTGATACCCAAAGAAGGACTGGGTCCGGCCGAAATACAGATCGAGTATGTGAAGCGAGAGGCCGGGGAGCCGGCGACGGCCAATCCGGAATGATGCAAAGGAGACGTAAGTGCGCAGCAGGTTGATGAAAGAAGGTCTGGAAAAATACCCCCACCGGTCCTTGCTCAAAGCCATGGGCCTCACCGACCGGGAGATCGATCAGCCCCTCATCGGGGTGGCCAATTCCTATAACGAACTCATTCCCGGCCATATCCACCTGGACAAGATTACCCAGGCCGTAAAGGCTGGGGTGCGCCTGGCGGGCGGCACCCCCCTGGAGTTTGGGGTCATCGGCGTCTGCGACGGCCTGGCCATGCACCATGAAGGCATGAAATATTCCCTGCCCTCCCGGGAGCTCATCGCCGACTCCGTGGAGGTAATGGCCATGGCCCACCCCTTTGACGGGCTGGTCCTGGTATGCAACTGCGACAAGATTATCCCGGGAATGCTCATGGCGGCTCTGCGCCTCAATATCCCCGCGATCCTGGTGAGCGGCGGCCCCATGTTGGCCGGGCGCTACCAGGGCCAAGAGGTGGATCTGATCTCGGTGTTTGAAGGGGTGGGTGCAGTAAAGGCTGGGAAAATCTGCGAAGACGATCTTAAGGACTTGGCCCAGTGCGCCTGTCCCGGATGCGGCTCCTGCGCCGGCATGTTCACCGCCAATTCCATGAACTGCCTAAGTGAGGCTTTGGGGATGGCCCTGCCGGGCAACGGCACCATCCCCGCGGTAATGGCGGCCCGCTTTCGCCTGGCCAAAGAGGCGGGCCTAAAGATCATGGATCTGGTGCAGCGGCAGATTCTGCCCCGGCAGATTGCTACTCTTTCGGCCTTTAAAAATGCCATGGCGGTGGACATGGCCCTGGGTTGCTCCACCAATACCGTGCTCCATGTGCCTGCCATCGCCCGGGAAGCCGGAATCGAGCTCTCTTTGCAACTATTCAATGAGATCAGCACCCAAACCCCGCACCTCTGCCACCTGAGCCCCGGCGGTCCCCATCACCTGGAAGATTTGGACCGGGCCGGCGGAGTCCAAGGGGTCATGAAGGTCCTCTGGGATGCCGGCCTGGTCTCAGGAGAGCCCCTCACCGTCACCGGGGCCAAGGTCGCCGACAATCTGGTGGACGCCCAGGTTTTGGACCACCAGGTTATCCGTCCGGTGTCCGACCCCTACCATCAGCAGGGAGGCATTGCCATCCTCTGGGGCAACCTGGCCCCGGAAGGCGCGGTGGTGAAACAGTCCGGGGTGGCCCCGGAGATGCTGGTCAACGAAGGCCGGGCCCGGGTCTTCAATTCCGAAGAAGAGGCCACCCGCGCCATCTTGAAGGGGGACATAAAGTCCGGAGACGTTCTGGTTATCCGCTACGAAGGCCCCAAGGGGGGCCCCGGCATGCGGGAGATGCTGACCCCCACCTCCGCCATCGCCGGCATGGGCCTGGATAAGGAAGTGGCCCTTTTGACCGACGGCCGCTTCAGCGGCGGCACCCGAGGCGCGGCCATCGGCCACATTTCCCCGGAGGCCGCAGTTGGCGGCCCCATCGCCCTGGTTAATGAAGGCGACCTCATCCTCATCGATATCCCCAGTAAATCCATTACCCTGATGGTGGATGAGGGGGAATTGGCCCGGCGACAGAAATCCTGGCGGCCCCCGGAACCCAAGATCAAGTACGGCTACGCCGCCCGCTACAGCCGCATGGTGAGTTCAGGAAGTAAGGGGGCAGTATGCGAATGAGAGGTGCGGGCTCAGGGAGTTAAGGGGATCCATCACCATTTCTCCAGGCCCCTCATTTTTGGCAGGCTATTTCGAAAAATTATCATCACTATTTTTAGTTTACCACCCCCTTTTTAACAAGCTTTCCGCCAAGCCCAAGAACGATGATGAATAAGCCGGTGCGGACAGCGAGTTCCAATTAACTTTTTGTAGATAAAAAATACTGTGATTCTAATCGGTTATCCAAGTTATCGACCAAACTGACGGCGGTTACTAAAGTAACTAACTTCTTCTTTCTTATAGGAGAAATCTAAAGATGCAGGTAATAATCGATCGGGAAACCTTATTGAAGGGAGTGAGCCGGACCCTGGGCGTAGTAGACCGGCGGGGCACCATGCCCATCTTAAGCCATTTCCTCCTGCAAGCCCAAGGATCGCAGGTGCAAATTTCGGCTACGGATCTGGAGGTGAGCTTTCGGGGTTTTTACCCGGCCCAGGTGGAGGAGCCGGGAGCCCTCACCTTGCCGGCCCATTATTTCTATAATTTGATCCGAGAATTGCCCGGAGAAGTCCTGAATCTCACCGGCACGGAAAAATCCAACCTGCGCATTGAAGTGGGAGAGTCCTATTACCAGCTTCTGGGTCTCCCCGCTGACCAGTTTCCTCCCATTCCGGAAATTACCGACCAGAAACTGGTGCAGGTGGAAAGCCCATTGCTTCGGGACATGATCGAAAAGTGCATCTTTTCCGTGTCCGGCGACGATTTACAATATCATCTGTCCGGTATCTTCTGGGAACGGGTGGATTCCGAAGAAACGTATAATCTTCGCTTGGTCTCCACGGACGGCCACCGCCTTACCCTCATTGAGCGTCCTCTGCCGGAGAGCGAACAGTTTGCCATTGCCGAGGGCATCCTGATACCGCGCAAAGGGGTAGCGGAAATCTCCCGTCTGTTGGCGGAAGAGGAAAAGGTGTCCCTGGGCTTAACCCGTCAGAGCCTGGCCTTGAAGGCCGATGACAAATATCTCTTTATTCGCTTGCTGGAGAAGAAATTCCCCGATTATCGCCGGATCATTCCCGAGGAATTCGCCTATCGCTTCGCCCTGAACCGCCGGGACCTGTATGACACCCTGAGGCGCATTTCGCTCCTGTCCACCGAACGCTTCAAGGGGGTAGTCTTGAAGCTCATGGAGAAACAGGCGGAGGCCACTTTTAATAACCCGGAAATAGGGGAAGGCCGGGAGCTCATTCCCCTAACTCTTCAGATTGGTGCGCCGGGAAATCTACCCCTGGAGATCGGCTTCAATGCCCGCTACCTGCTGGAGCCCCTCAATGTGATGTCCAGTGAAGTGGTCTTGCTGGAGATGAACGACCGAGATCGCCCCTGCCGCCTGGTGCAAGAGGGGGATCCGCACTATTTCAGCATCATTATGCCCATGAGCCTGTAAATGAAGGTTTTCGGTTTTCGGCGAAAAAAGGGAAATAAGTTTTATCGATATTGAATAAACCTCAATCCAATAAAAACCAAAATTAATTGCGTTATGACGTAATACAGAAAACAGAAAAACCTCCAGATGGCTCGTATCGGCATTATTACCTGCTCAAATTGTACTCAGGAAAGTAATTGTGCTTCGGTGGTGTGTTTGGGGGATCTAAGGAGAAGGCGGGGGTTTTTCGAACAATATCCCAAAGATGAACCATTAGATTTAATCGGCATAATAAATTGTGCTGGCTGTCCTACTATGGCCGCTCCTGAAAAAATATTGAAAAGGGTGCGGGCCGTTGCTGAGTTTAACCTGGATGCGCTGCACTTCTCATTTTGTATGACCGCACTTTGTCCTTTTCTCCATAAATATGAGGGGTTGATAAAAGAGGCGTTTCCAGGTATGAATATAATTATGGGAACCCATAAGCCCCTGGATAAAAGCGAATTTGCCCAGGGGGTGAAAGAGCTTTTGTGCCAAACCCTGGCCTCTGTGCAAACCATGAGCGACCTGATTAGAGGAACTCTTAAAATTCCCCAGGATTAAGTATTTTCTTTATTAGAAGGAGTGCCCGCGTGTCGGAATTTAATCTTGCCCCGGACGAGGCGGTAAAGGAATACGGCGCCGAAAAGATCCAAGTACTCAAGGGCCTGGAGCCGGTTAGGGAGCGGCCAGCCATGTTCATCGGCAATACCGGCCCCGAGGGTCTGCATCACCTGGTCTATGAAGTGGTGGACAACTCCATTGACGAGGCCATGGCCGGGCATTGCAACGAGATTAAGGTCAAGATCCACCTGGATAACAGCGTCACCGTGGAGGACAACGGCCGGGGCATCCCCGTGGACCTGCACGCCACCGAACACCTGCCCGCGGTGGAAGTGGCCATGACCCGGTTGCACGCCGGGGGGAAATTCGACAGCGGGGCTTACAAGGTCTCCGGCGGCCTCCACGGCGTGGGCGTGTCCGTAGTCAACGCCCTCTCCGAATACCTGGAAGTGGAGATCCGCCGGGACGGCCAGGTTTATCACCAGGGCTATGCCCGGGGCAAAACGCAAACCCTCTTGACGGTCACCGGCAAGACCAAGCGCCGGGGCACCAAGGTGACCTTCCGTCCGGACCCCCAAATATTTGAGGAAATTAACTTCAGTTACGATCTTCTGGCCCAGCGGCTGCGGGAGCTCGCCTTTTTGAACGGCGGAGTGCGCATCTGGCTGGAAGATGAAATCACCGGCGAGAAAAACGAATTCTTTTTCAAGGGCGGCATCGTCCAGTTTGTCGAATACCTGAACCGCACCAAGAATCCCATCCATGACAAACCCATCTATCTCACCGGCGCCAAGGGCGGCATCCAGATAGAGATGGCCTGCCAATATAACGAGACTTACATCGAGCGCCTCTTCACCTTTGCCAACAACATCAACACCCGGGAAGGCGGCACCCATCTGAGCGGATTCAAAGCCGGCCTCACCCGGGCCATCAATCAATACATGACGGCGAGCGACCTGCCCAAAAGCCTCAAAAACAGCCACCTCCAGGGAGAAGACGTCCGGGAGGGCTTGACCGCGGTAATCAGCGTCAAGCTGCCCCACCCCCAGTTCGAGGGCCAGACCAAAACCAAGTTGGGCAATAGCGAGGTTAAGGGCCTGGTGGAAAACCTCCTTTATGAGCATCTCCTCACTTACCTGGGGGAAAATCCCAGCGTGGCCAAGCGCATCCTCACCAAGTTGCTGGAGGCGGCCCGGGCCCGGGAGGCAGCCCGGCGGGCCCGGGATCTGGTGCGCAAGAAAGGGGCCCTGGGGGATATGACCCTGCCGGGCAAACTGGCCGATTGCCAGGAGCGGGACCCAAGCCGGCGGGAGCTCTATCTGGTGGAAGGGGACTCCGCGGGCGGCTCCGCCAAACAGGCCCGGGACCGGCGGTTCCAGGCCATCCTGCCCCTCAAGGGGAAGATTATCAATGTGGAAAAGGCCCGCTTCGAAAAGATGTTGGAAAACTCGGAGATCCAGACCTTGATCTCTTCCCTGGGCTCCGATCTCTCCCAGGAGCAGCTCAACCTGGACGCCCTGCGCTACCATAAAGTAATCATCATGACTGATGCTGATGTAGACGGAGCTCACATCCGCACCCTGCTCTTGACTTTTTTCTATCGCCAACTGCTCCCCCTCATCGAGGATGGCTACCTTTATATCGCCCAGCCTCCCCTCTACCGCCTCACCCGGGGAAACGAGAAGATCTATTTGAAGGACGACAGCCACTTTAAAAAGTATCTCATCCAGCGGGGCATTGAAAAAAAGCGCCTGCGCCTCTCTCCCGGCCGCACCCTGGAGGGGGAGGCCCTGCATCAGGCCTTGGAAAGGGTCATCGCCTATCAGGAATATCTGGGGCGTTTTGAAAAACGGGGCCTGGCCCGGGAAATCCTGAGATTGCTTCTGGATCAAGGTCTGGTAGCCAAGGAGAGCCTGCGCAACGAAATTCATTTAGAAAACATGCTGGAGGCCCTCAATAGCAGTAAGGACTGGGTGGCCCGCCGGGAGACCGACGAAGAGCATCACGCCTGGGCCATTCTCATATTTTCCAAAGAGCGGGATCTGGGGGAGATGCGCATCGACTGGGAACTTTTGGGAGGCAGCGACTTTCAGGCCCTGGTGAAACTGGACCGGGCCCTGGAAGACTTCAAGACCCCGCCGCACCTTCTGGAGGGTAAGGACCGCGCCTGGGAATTTGCCCAACTGGAGGAGCTGGTGGACTTTATCCTGGAGGAAGGCGCCAAAGGCATTAGCATCCAGCGCTTCAAGGGTTTGGGGGAAATGAACCCCGAGCAGCTCTGGGAGACCACCATGGATCCCGAGACCCGCACCCTCCTCAAGGTCAATATTGAAGACGCGGTGGAGGCGGACAATATTTTCACCATCCTGATGGGCGATAAAGTGGAGCCCCGGCGGGAATTTATTCAGAACAACGTCCTGGAATTGAACCAACTCGATATTTAAGTTCTCAGGTACGGAAGTAACCAGGAGCAGCTTGCGGCTTCCTGACTTGAATAACTACCTAAGGAGGGACTACCATGCAGCGCAAAGCTACCTACAAAATCTTCGTAACCCGCCGGGAGCAGATCTGGGTAGGCGATGAGCCCGACCATTGCCTGATGCTCACCTCCATGGAAGGGGCGCCCATCAATTATACCCCTGGCGTGGCGGGGGAATTTCTCATGCGGCGTAGCGTCAACTTTCATGACCGCCGCAAGGGAGCGGGGCCCATGCAGGGTTATGCCATCACCACCTTTGAGAACGGCGCGGTATATTCCCGCTTTGAAGGCAATCGGGATGGGGTCACCAAGATAACCGCCGGCACCTGGACGACTTACCAGGGCAGCGGCGTATTGAAAAATATTAAGGGCAAAGGGAAATTTACGGTGAAGCCCACCGACAGCCCCAACGAGTTCGTCCTGGATATGGAGGGGGATTACGAACTCTAGGGAGGGAAAGGGAAATTAACTGCATGCTCTGTGCCGGTTGCGGTGCGCCCCTGGCGGCGGCTGAGGCGCGGGATTATGGCGGCAAAATCCTCTGTGAGGATTGCTATGTTGAGGCCCTGAGTCAGGTAAAGACCTGTGACCCCTGGGCGGTGCACCTGGCCCGTAGCTTCAAGGACACCCCGGGAGGACCGCAGCTCACCCCCAGGCAACAGCGCCTTTATGAGCTGGTAAAGAAAAAGCAAGAAGTGTCCTACCCGGAGGCGGCCTCTATCCTGGACCTCAAAGAAGAGGAGGTGCGGCAGGCGTTCGCGGTGTTGCGCCACCTGGAGTTACTTAAGGCCACCAAAAAAGACGATCACATTCTCATAACCCTGTTTTGAGCGCCAGCATCACTGATTTGGACTACGCCTTGCTCCGCCGGGTGGCCCGGGGCGAGGCCGCGGCTCTGGCGGAGCTCATCCGCCGCCACCAGACTCGACTTTATCAAATCGCCTACCGTTTGCTGAAAGACCCCCTGGAGGCCGAAGACGCCCTCCAGGAGGTCTTTATTAAAGTCTATGAGAATGCTCACCGCTTTGAGCCCAAGGCGAAGGTTTCCGCCTGGCTCCATCGCATCACCGCCAATTACTGCCTCAACCTCCTTAGGCAAAGGCGCCCTCAGGAATCCCTGGATCAGGGAAATGGGCCTGTGGTGCCGAACTCCCGGGCCACCCCCCTGGAGGCCCTGGAAGAACGGGATTTGACCCACAGACTGCAAGAGGCGCTGGAGGCCCTGCCGGAGAATCAACGCCGCGCCCTGATTCTGAAACGTTTCGGCGGCCTCTCCTACCAGGAGATCGCGGAAGAGATGGGTCTCAGCCCCCAGGCGGTGGACGGCCTGCTAAAACGCGCCCGGCAATTCTTAAAAAAGGCCTTGCAAGAATATCTGGAATAACTTTACTTAAGCAGGTGAGGAGAATCTAGGGGCAGGTTCCCCGCCCTGGGCCTCCGGCCCATCTAAAAAAGGTTTTCTCGCCATGGAACCATGGGAGCCGGGTTACCTGGAAACGCATCGCCAGGATAGGCTTAAGCCCAAGATTGACGCAGCCTTTGACATTTTGAGCCAATGTACTCTCTGTCCCCAACGTTGCCTGGTGGATCGCCATCAGGGGGAACAAGGCTTGTGCCGCACCGGGGATCAGCCCATTATCTCTTCCTACGGCCCTCATTTCGGCGAAGAAGACCCCTTGGTGGGCCGGCGCGGCTCCGGCACCATCTTTTTTACTCATTGCAATCTCTACTGCGTTTTTTGCCAAAACTATGAAATCAGTCACGGGGGGGAGGGGGAGGAAATCACCATTGCGGACCTGGCGGCGATTATGCTCCACCTGCAGAAACAGGGCTGCCACAACATTAATTTCGTCACCCCCAGCCATCAAGTGTACCAGATCCTGGCGGCCCTGCCCCTGGCCATCGCCGGGGGGCTTAAGGTGCCCTTGGTTTATAATTGCGGGGGATACGACGCGGTGGAGACCCTGCGCCTCCTGGACGGGGTGATCGACATCTACATGCCGGACTTCAAGTTTTGGGACCCGGCGGTGGCAACCCAGCTCTGCGCCGCCCCGGACTATCCCGAAGTGGCCCGCCAGGCCTTCAAGGAGATGCACCGCCAGGTAGGTGACCTGCTAATGGACGAAACTGGCGTGGCCCGCCGGGGCTTGTTGGTGCGGCACCTGGTCCTGCCCCAGGGCCTGGCCGGCACCCAAGAGGTCATGGAATTCCTGGCCCGGGAGATTTCTCCCAATACGTACGTCAATGTCATGGGGCAATACCGCCCCTGCGGCCGGGCTTATGAACATCCCTCTTTAAGCCAATTTCTCACGGCCCAGGAGCACCTGGAGGCCCAGCGTCTGGCCCGGGCGGCCGGCCTTATCCGGCTGGACCGCCGGGATAAGCTGTTTAGGCGGATCTGAGATTTGGGGGGAGGGCCAGGGGCCTGAGGCCCCTGCCCTCCCCCCAAGCCCCCCTCCCAACCCGCTTAAGTTAGCTGGAGATGCCGGGGCCTTTGCCCCGGCATCTCCAGCTAAAATCTGAGCTTAAGGGATTGGGGGAGGGGGCGTGGGGGAGGGGGTAAGGGTCTGTGACCCTTAGCCCCCTCCCCCATACAAACATCACCCACGGGAATTTAATGGATTCAATTATCTACGCCATTGGCGACCTGCACGGCTGCTTGGAGTATCTGGAGCGCTTGTTGGATGAACTTAAACCAGACCTTAACCACGACCGCCTGGTCTTCATAGGGGATTACCTCGACCGGGGGCCGAACCCCAAGGGGGTGGTGGATTATATCCTGCGCTTGCAAAGAATCTATTCCCCCGAAAATATCATCTGCCTCAAGGGCAATCATGAAGCCATGTTCCTGAATTATCTCCAGGGTAAAGATATCGACCTCTTTCTTTACAACGGCGGGTTAAGCACCATTTTGGAATATTGGGGAAGGGTAGCGGAGGAGCGGGAGGAGCTGGTCTTGCCCCTGGATCATCAAAGGTTTTTCCAGGAACTGAAAATTATCTATGAAACCCCGGACTATATCTTCGTGCACGCCGGCCTCCGGCCGGGAGTGCCCCTGGCGCAGCAAGAGGAAGAGGATCTCTTGTGGATCCGGGGCGAATTCATCGCCTCCACGGAGGATTTAGGGCGCAAGGTGATTTTTGGCCACACCCCGTTTCAGCGCCCTTTGGTGATGCCCAACAAGATCGGCATCGACACCGGGGCGGTCTACGGTAACCTTCTCACCTGCCTCAAACTCCCCCAGGAGGAGTTCTTTTTTACCGGGCCGGGCCTGCCTCCTGAGCCATAATCTATCCGGCCTCGGCTCTAAGGCGCGATATCGTAGCCTGAAGCAGACGTTGCACTTCTTTGAGGTGTTCCTCATCCCGGTAGCGCTGCCGCGGCCAGAAAAAACCTTTTAGCCCATCTTTCCACCGCCGGGGCACCACATGGACATGCAAATGCGGCACACTCTGGCTGATCCGGTTATTGATGGCCACGAAAGAACCGGCCGCGCCCAGACCCTCTTCCATGGCCCGGGATAAAAGCTGGGCCATGGCAAAGAGGGGGGAGATGAGTGCGCTAGGCAGATCCAGCAAGGTCGGGTAATGGATTTTGGGGACCAGCAGGCAATGGCCGGGGAAAAGCGGCCGCTGATCCAGAAAGACGAAGGACACCTCGTCTGCGAAAATCACCTGGGCCGGCGTTTCCCCGGCGATGATGCGGCAAAATTTGCAACCCTGGTTCATGACCGTTCCCAAGCTTGACAGGGTGCCTAGACTCCGATAATGTTTGTAAAATTAACTTAACTAAGGAGCGAAGACAATCTCTCCTCTCCTCCCTTCCGGAAAAATATCAAGTCTAAAGCTAAAAAGTAAGCCAGCGAGTGATGCCACCTGGCCCAGCCGCTGAGGAGCTAAGTGCATGTTGCGGACGATTCGCCTGAAGTTTCTTTTTTTATTTGTCTTGACCCTGGTTTCCATCATTTTTGTCTTGCCTTCCCTGACCGGCAAGCTCCCGGAATGGTGGGAAAAGCACGTCAGCCGCGGTCTAAATTTGGGTTTGGACCTGAAGGGGGGCATGCATTTAATTCTCGAGGTGGACCTTAAGCAGGCCATCAATAATAATTTGAGCCACACTTCCCAGGATCTCCAGGAAGCGGCGGAGAAACGCACCCTGGCCCTGAAGGTGGGGGAGGTGGCCAATGAGGCGCTGCCCCTTACCCTGCTCAACAAGGACGAACAGGCGGTCTTCCAAAAATGGTTTAAAGAGGAATTTCCCCACCTGGAGCTTTCGGGACCCCAGCGCCAGGATGGTAGCCTGTTATTTGCCGCCAAGCTCAAGCCCGAGGAGATCAAGCAACTCCAGGAGCGCACCCTGGCCCAGAGCCTGGAGGTGATTCGCAACCGCATAGACCAGTTCGGGGTCACCGAGCCGGTTATCGTGCGCCAGGGATCGGATCAGATCGTAGTGCAACTGCCAGGCATCCAGGACCCGCAGCGGGCCCTGGACTTGATTGGCACCACGGCCCAACTGGAATTCAAGCTGGTGGACGACCAGACCCAGATCAATCTGGGGGAATTGATGGAAAAAGCCCTCAAAGAAGGACGGCTGAAGGCGGGCTACGAACGACATCGGGAGGAAGTCAACCGGGCCCTGGCTGATAAAATTCCCCAGGATGATGAGATTTATTTTGAAAAAAAAGTCAACCGGGAGACCGGCCGGCTGGAGACCGTGGTCTTATTGCTGAAAAGGAGGGTGTTGTTGACCGGCGACGCGGTGAAGAATGCCGCGGTGCGCATCGGCGACTATAACGAGCCCTATGTCTCGGTGGATTTTAACCGTCGCGGCGCCGCGGAGTTTGCCAAGATTACCGGGGAGAATGTCAAGCGCCGCATGGCCATTATCCTGGATGGGGTGGTGCGCTCCGCCCCGGTGATCCAGGAGCGCATCTCGGGGGGCAAGGCCCAGATCACCGGCTCCTTTACCCCGGAAGAGGCCCATGACCTGGCCATTGTGCTCCGGGCCGGGGCCCTGCCGGCCACCGTCAAGATCGTCCAGAATATCACGGTGGGCCCCACCCTGGGCCAGGACTCTATCCGCAAAGGGCTCACGGCCGGCTTACTTGGCACCATCCTGGTGGTGGCCTTCATGATCTTTTACTACCGCTTCTCCGGGGTGGTGGCCAATTATGCCCTGGTGCTGAACATCATCATGCTCTTGGGCATCCTGTCCCTCTTGGGCGCCACCCTCACGCTGCCGGGCATCGCCGGTATTATCCTTTCCGTGGGTATGGCGGTGGACTCCAACGTCCTCATCTATGAGCGCATGCGAGAGGAGTTTCACACCGGCAAGCCCCTGAAGGCCGGCATTGACGGGGGTTATGACAAGGCCTTCTGGACCATCATTGACTCCCACGTCACCACCTTGATCACCGCGGTGGTCCTCTTCCTCTTCGGCACCGGCCCCATCAAGGGCTTCGCGGTCACCCTGAGCTTGGGCGTGATCCTTAACCTGTTCACCGCCCTGTTTGGCACCCGGGTGGTTTACGACTGGCTGACGATAAAACGCTGGCTGAAGAAACTCAGCTTTTTCGAGCTCTTTGAGAAGCCTGATATAGACTTCATCGGCTGGCGGCATTACGCCTTCGCCCTCTCCGGGGCGCTGTGCCTCCTGGGGCTGGTGGCCTTTATCCAACTGAGCCGGGGCTACGGCAACCTGGGGGTGGAGTTCAGTGGCGGGGCCATGGTGCAACTGGAGGCGTCTAAAACCTTCACCGTTAACGAGGTGCGGGATGCCCTGAACCGGGAAGGCTGGGGCCACGCCGAGATCCAACCCCTGGAAAGCGGCCGGGGCCTGATGGTTAAATTAAAGAAATCCGCAGAATCCGTAGGGCAAATGTCTGACCATCTGACCCGGTTGCTCAACCAGGCCCTGCCCCAGAATCACTTCACCGTGGCCGGCACCGCCGAGATCGGGGCCTCCATCAGCAGCGACTTGCGCAACAAGGCCATCCTGGCCATTATCCTCTCCATGCTGGGCATCATCGTTTACATCGCCTGGCGCTTCGAGTTTATCTTCGGGGTGGGGGCGGCAGTGGCCACCTTCCATGACGTCCTGGCGGTCCTGGGCCTCTTTTACCTGCTGCATAAAGAAATCACCCTGCTCGTCGTCACCGCGCTTCTCACCCTGGCCGGCTATTCCCTTACCGATACGGTGGTGGTCTTCGACCGTATCCGGGAGAATCTGGCCCGGCGCCGGGGAAATCTGGGGGACATCATCAACTTAAGCGTCAACGAAGTGCTCTCCCGCACCATCATCACCAGCAGCACCGTTTTTCTGGTGGTCCTGGCCCTCTACTTTTTCGGCGGCGTGGTCCTGCAGGACTTCGCCTTTGCCATGATTTTCGGGGTGATCGTGGGCACCTACTCCTCGGTCTTCGTGGCCAGCGCCATCGTCTATGCCTGGCGTAAAGAGGCCAAACGGGTGGTGGTGAAAAAGGAAAAGGTCATTGAACTGGCCGCGGCCAAGCAAAGGAGCGAAGAAAAGAAAGCCGCCCCTAAACGCAAAAAAGGCGGGCGGAAGTAGGGGGCGGGGGACCAGATGAAAGAAAATTGAGGGGAGGGCCGGGGGAACGCGGTTCCCCCGCCTCCCCTCAAACTCCCCTCCCAACCCCCTTTATTCATAAGGTTTAGTGGCACAGGCGTCTCGCCTACGCCTTAACGAATATAGCCTGGAACGATGATCAGATGCACCAAAAGTATCCTTAGTTAAACCGTAAACCGAAAACAGAAAACAGAAAACCGAGCACCAAAGCCAAAGGCTTTGGTGCTTTACGGCTACGGCCTGAACTGCGACCACGAGACCCGCTTTGCCCTGGAGCGGGCCGGGGCGGAGGCGGCCCGGGTCCATGTCAGCGACTTGCTCACCGGCCCGAATTCCCTGTGGGACTATCATCTCCTGGCTGTGCCGGGGGGGTTCAGCTGGGGGGACGATCACGGCGCCGGGGTCATTCTGGCCTTGCGCCTGAAGCTGGCCCTGGGCTCAGCCCTGGGCGAGTTCATTGCCGCCGGCCGCCTGGTCCTGGGGATCTGCAACGGCTTCCAGGTTCTGGTGAACCTGGGCCTGCTGCCCAACTTGCCAGGTCGGGAGGGCGAGCGCCTTACCGCCCTCATCCCCAACAACTGCGGCAACTTCCGGGATGCCTGGGTCCACCTCAAAGTCATCCCCTCTAAATGCGTCTTCACCCAGGGACTGGATCTCCTGGAGCTCCCCTGCCGCCACGGGGAAGGAAAGTTTTACGCCACCTCCGAGATTTTGCGCGTCTTGGAGGACGGCGGTCAGATCGCCCTCAAGTACGCCACCCCTACGGGTGAGCCCGCGGGGGGCAAATTTCCGGAAAACCCCAACGGCTCTCTTATGGATATTGCCGGCATTTGCGACCCCACAGGCCGGGTCCTGGGCCTCATGCCCCACCCCGAAGGCCACATCTTCTCCACCCAACACCCCCACTGGACCCTGGAGAAGGAAACCTGGCGGCGCCGGGACGAACCCTACCCAGAGCGGGAAGGGGCCGGCATGACTGTCTTCCGCAAAGCCGTGAGCTACTTGGAAGAGAGGTGGTAGGTTAGTTTGGGGGAGGGGGTTAAGGGCCGCAGGCCCTTACCCCCTCCCCCAAAATCTCATCCCTTCCCCAGCAGGCGGGGGAGCAGGTCGGCGCCTTGTTCCAGGAGCAGGCCGCTATTTTTAGCCGCGGCTTCGGTAAAGGGGCGGGGTTGGTCTCCGGCGGTGCGGGAATCGTAGAGGGCAAAGGGCACCGGCTCCCGGGTATGGGTGCGCACGGCCAGGGGGGTGAAATGATCGCAGAGCACCAGCAGCCGATGCGGCGCCAGATTCTTCAATCCTTGCAGTAAGGGTCCCACCACCTGAGAATCAAAATCCCTCAGGGCTCTGAGCTTTAGTCTGACATCTCCGCTGTGGCCGGCTTCGTCCGGGGCCTCCACGTGGAGAAATACCAGGTCCACTTCCTTCAGGGCTTCCAGGGCGGCCTGCACCTTGCCGGCATAATTGGTGTCCAGAAAGCCGGTGGCGCCGGGGACGCGGATGGGCTTGAGGCCGGCGTAGATGCCCATGCCGCGGATCAGGTCCACCGCGGAGATCACCGCGCCCGTGAGGCCGAAGCGCTCCTCTAAGGTGGGGAGTTTGGGAGGCCGTCCCTGGCCCCAGAGCCAGATGGAGGTGGCGGGCTTTTGGCCCTGGGAGGCCCGGCGGCGATTGACCTCGTGGTCCTTAAGAATCGGCCAGGAGGCCTGGATCAGCTCCCACAGGGGATGCTCCGGCCCTTCAGAGGTCATGAAGTGGCCCACTTCCTGTTCGATGAAGTCATGGGGCGGGTAGGTGCGCCAGTCAACTTCGCCCTGGGCCCAGACCAGCAAATGGCGGTAGCTCACCCCCGGGTAAAAATGCCGGCCATCCCGGGCCAAGGCGGACTCCAGGGCGGCGATCAATTCCCGGGCCTCATCGCTGCCGATGTGCCCGGCGCTGTAATCCTCCATAAAGAGACCGGAATCCTCCCGGCGCAGGGTCACCAGATTGCAGCGAAAGGCCACCTCCTCCGGGCCCAGGGGGACCCCGAGGGCCGCAGCCTCCAGGGGCGCCCGGCCGGTATGGTAGCGGGCCGGGTCGTAGCCCATGATGGCCAGGTTGGCGATGTCGCTCCCGGGCTCCATGTCCTCGGGAATGGTGCGGGCCAGACCCAACTCCCCCCGCCGGGCGAGTCCGTCCAGGTTCGGGGTGGCCGCAGCCTCCAGAGGTGTCTGGCCCCCCAGCATGGGAATGGGGTAGTCTCCCATCCCGTCGCCCACCACGATGACGTATTTCATTTTTCTTTCAGGCTTTTTTCTCTGGGCCCTTTGGGTTCGACGCTTCTGGCTCTCTTTTTCCTGCCAGGCAGCGTATGATTCCAGGCCCAAATGGATTTGCTGCGTAAAATCGCAAAGTTCTTGAATAGCACCAGCCCCCGGGTAGGTTGCGGCAAATGGGGCAAATCGGCCCCCGGCCGCTTTCCAACAATCAGGAGGGGGTTCTTGAGCAAAAAGCTCCAGGCCTGTGAGGATCAGGACCGGATTTTGCCACTGGTCGGCCTTCAAGCGCCGCCGCCCTTTTTGGGTCAGGGCCACGAGCCATTTCCTTTCTTGCGCCTTGAGTTCTTTCCGAAAGGTGGAAAAGGCCAGCACCGAACCAGAGAATACCTCCCCTAAGGCCTTCAGGCGCTTCACATCCCTATAATTAAACTTATCATAAGTCTTGCAGGCGCCGAAGATTAATATGGGGTCAGGCCCATCAAACCGGGATTGCCGCCAGAGCAGGGCAAAGTCCGCTTCGAGCTCCGTCCCATCCTTTCCAGTTAGCAGGAAGAAGGGGATCCAGGTCATCTCGCTTCCCGTAAATCGATCAAAGAAGGCCAGGGAGAGAGCCACACTATAACTGCCCTTAGCGTAATTCTCCATGGCAAACGGCCCAATGGCTCGGTAGTGCCAGGCGTCCTGGGGAGGGGAGGCCGCGGGGAAAGGAAAGGATTGCAGGCACCTTTCACATATCAAGGTATCCGCCAGTCTGGCCAGGTCATACCAGTTGGGCTGAGAACATAAGGGGCACTGGAGTTGCAGGCCCAGGCGCAGGACTGGTTGGTTTACCAAGGCCTGGAGATATTCTTGGGCCCTAGGTAGCATCGTCATCATGGGTTTTCAGCAACAGAGCCCATAAAGCCTGGTAGGAAATGGTCCGGGCCCTGGATTTGCCTGTACCGCCGTGGGCTGTTGTGCCCTCAATCTCTATTAACCCGTGGGCCATCAGGTCCAGGGTTTTAAGAAGGACTTCCTTCCTGAGAAGATGGACTCCCTTAATCCCCCCCAGGGTGTGAATGACTTGCCCGGCGACCTTTCCGTAACTTACGATTTCGAGGTCAAAGCCTCGCTCTTTCAGCCATTCCGGCATCAATGGGAGGGGCCCTGGCAACCTTCCCCTCTTTTGCTTTTCCGGCAAAATCTTGGACTCCTCAAATCAGTTTCAGATAGGATATTGGGGGTTTAAATTAACCGGGCATCAGCACCGCTATTGCGGCCGGTGCTCCTCCAGGGTGTGCTTGATTTCGGTCAAGGTCTCATTGATGCGAAAGAAGATGATCAAGATCTCGCAATAAATCCTGACCCCAATGGGTCCCAGGATCAGGATCAGCACGCCTTTATAAATACCCGCAACAGTCTCGTGTTTGATGCCCCAGCCAAGGTAAACGAGGCCGACGACGATGCAGATGATAACCCCGATCCAGAAGATGACCTGGATGAGAATGGGGGTGAGCATGGTCCGGAAGGCCAGGAAGTCTTTCATGATTTTCTCCTTTCTCGGGTGGCGGGCAGATTCTTTGCTGCGCTCAGGTTAATACTAGTTAAATTGGCGGGCCGTGCCCGCCCTACATTTCTCAGAAGGATAAACAGCACAGGCGGGCCGCCTGCCCCGACTTCTTACGCGGGTGGGGAGGGGGGTGTGGGGGGAGGGCAGGGAGTTCAACTCCCTGGCCCTCCACCCACAGTCTCTTTCCTCGCCTTCCCCCTCAAATCTGGGCCGCGTTGAGGTGGGGGTCCTCGATGCGGTAAAAAACGGTGGGCGGGGAGACCACCGGCAACTGGTCGATTTCCTTGAGGGCCTCCCGGGCATCGGCCTCCCGGGCCTCATGGGTAATCATGACGATGGGCACCGAGCCCGCCACTTCCCGGCCTTTCTGGATTACCGCGGCGATACTGATGGCGTGTTTTCCCAAAATGCCAGAGATTTGGGAGAGAACTCCGGGGCGGTCCAGGGCCGCGAAGCGGAAATAATAATTGGTCACCAGGTCGTTCAAGGGCTTGATGAGCCGGGAGGACTCCAGGGCCTCATCGCAACCCAGGGGCGGCACCCGGCGCTGGATGCCATGGATAAGATTGCGAGCCAGATCCAGGATGTCACTCACCACGGCGCTGGCCGTGGGCATCATGCCGGCGCCCTGGCCGTAAAGGAGGATGGGCCCCACCACATCTCCGGTGAGGTAAACCGCGTTCATGGCCCCACTTACGTTGGCCAACATGTGGTCCCGAGGGATTAGGGTGGGGTGGACCCGGGCTTCCACCCGGTGGCCATCGTCTCGGGTGATGGCCAGAAGTTTCAGGCAATAGCCGAATTCCCGGGCAAACTGGAGGTCCAAGGGCTCCAGGCGGCTGATGCCTTCCACCGCGATGCCGGCCAGATCCAGGCGGGCCCTGTAGGCCAGGCTCATCAAGATGGCCAGCTTGTGGGCGGTGTCAATGCCTTCCACGTCCAAGGTGGGATCGGCCTCGGCATACCCTTGCTCCTGGGCCTCGGCCAAGGCCTGGGAGAAAGAGGAGCCGCGCTGGGACATCTGGGTCAGGATGTAGTTGGCCGTGCCGTTAAGGATGCCGAAGAGTGCCTGAATGCGGTTGGCCGCGAGCCCCTGGCGCAGGGCCAGGATGATGGGCATGCCGCCGCACACCGAGGCCTCGAAGGCCACCTCCACCCCTTTCTCTTTGGCGGCGGCCAGGAGGTCATTGCCGTGATGAGCCAGCAGGGCCTTATTGGCGGTGACCACGTGTTTGCCTCGGGAGATGCTGGCCAGCACATATTCCCGGGCCGCCTCCAGGCCGCCGATGAGTTCCACCACGATATCGATTTCCGGGTCATCCAGGATGTCTTCAGGCCGGGAGGTGAGGTACTCCCGGGGCAGGGTCACGGGCCGGGGGCGCTCCAGGTCCAGATCGGCCACTTTGGCCAAGATCAGGTCGGTCCCCAGGCGCCGGGCCAGCAATTGCCGCTGCTCAGTGAGGAGGCGCACCACCCCGCTCCCCACCGTACCGAAGCCGATCACTCCCACCTTAACCGGCTTCATCCCTGCTTCTCGCGCATGACATGCCTGAGCCCGCGGATCGCCTGATTGATGCGGTGCACGTTCTCCACCAGGGCGAAGCGCACATATTCATCCCCAAACTCGCCGAACCCCAAGCCCGGGGAGACGGCCACCTTGGCCTCCCGGATGAGCATCAGGGAAAACTCCAGGGAGCCCAGATGCCGGAATTTTCTGGGTATGCGGGCCCACACGAACATGGTCCCTTTGGGGGGCTCCACCCGCCAGCCGACGTTATGGAGGCCCCGGCACAAGGCGTCCCGGCGCTCCCGGTAAATATCCACCGTCTGTTGCACGCAATCGTAAGGGCCGTTTAAGGCGATGATGGAGGCGATCTGGATGGGTTGAAACACCCCATAATCCAGATAGCTCTTGATCCGGGTCAAGGCGTGGATCATCCGGCGGTTGCCCACCGCGAACCCCATACGCCATCCGGGCATGTTGTAGCTTTTGGATAAGGAGAACAACTCCACCCCCACTTCTTTGGCCCCGGGCACCTGGAGGAAACTGGGAGCCACATAGCCGTCGAACACCAGGTCGGCGTAGGCGAAATCATGGACTATCAGCACGTCATATTTTTGAGCGTAATCCACAATGCGCTCAAAAAATTCCAGTTCCACGCACCTGGTGGTGGGATTATGGGGAAACGAGATAATCAGCATGGTGGGCCGGGGCCGGATCAGTTCGGTAATATTGGCCAGGTCTTCGAAGAAATCCCGGTCGTGAGTCAAGGGAATGCTCACTAACTGGCCCCCGGCAATGACCACGGAGTAGGCATGGATGGGATAGGTGGGGTTGGGCACCAGCACCACGTCTCCCGGCTCCACCGTGGCCAGCACCAGGTGAGACAGCCCTTCCTTGGCCCCGATGGTGGCGATGGCCTCGGTCTCCGGATCTATCTCCACCTCAAAGCGGCGCTGGTACCAGTCGGCAATGGCCGCCCGCAGCTTGGTGATTCCCCGGGAGGCGGAGTACCGATGGTTTTGGGGTTTGGTCGCGGCTTCAATGAGTTTTTCGACGATATGAGGCGGAGTGGGAAGGTCGGGATTGCCCATCCCCAGGTCAATGATGTCTTCCCCTCGGCGCCGGGCCTCCATCTTGAGGGCGTTGACCGTGGCGAAGACATAGGGGGGCAGACGTTTCATCCGGGGGAACTCTTCCATACGGCCCTCCTTAAACCTAACCAGGCGATATTTCCAAGAAATTATTATCCCAAAAGATCCTAACTTGTCAAACAAGGATTTGGAGCCGGGAGGAGCCGGATATTTATGCCGGGGCTTAAATGGCGCCCTGGGTCCTGGCTGCTTCCCATGATCTGGGCGGAAAATTGAAGGTTGCGGTAGTCGGCGAGGCATCTCCCGTCACGGATTTGACTCTTTCTGGCTGCCTGTGGTATGGATGCAGGAAGGATTAAAGGAAAGATCTGAATCGCCAGGATCATGGCTCGGGGTTTGAGCCCACCAGGGGAAGCTTGTCGTCATTTTGCATTGATGCCACAAGGAGCCGCATGAAACGGAAGGGCAAGCCAGGGACCGAGGCCGGGCCGCAAAAGGTAAGATTATCCTTTACCCCCGAAGAGGAGGAGGTATTAGTCAAAGAAATTTCTGAGCGCCTCAAAGATACAATTTTTATGATGGCCGAAGTAAGAGCCCGGGAGCTGGTCGCCAAGGTTCAGGAAATGGAGTTTGACCTGGGCACCAAAATCACCGTTACCTATGAAATTTATCTGTCAGTGGCCGAGTTGTTGCAGATAGTGGGGCGCCATAGGCGCAGAATGAATGGCTAGCCTCCCCTGGCAGAAAAGGGATAAATCTCTATGGACTTGCACCGCCTAGCCGTTTTTTGCAAGGTCGTGGAACTCCGGAGCTTTACTAAAGCAGGAGAGGAGCTGCTCCTCTCCCAACCCACGATCAGTGAACACATCCGGTCCCTGGAAGAAATGCTGGGGGAAAAGCTGTTGGATCGGTTGGGACGGGAAATTTTTCCCACTCCGGCAGGTAAAATCCTTTATAAATACGCCCAGAAAATGCTCCAGCTGCGTGAAGAAGCCCTCCAGGCGATGGCTACCTTCAAAGGGGAGTTATCGGGACGGCTCATCCTTGGGGCCAGCCCGGATCCTGGCACCTATATTCTTCCCAAAATTATAGGATCCTTCAAAGCTTCCCATCCTTCCATTCAAATCGCCATCAAGATTTTTGGCATTGCGGAAATTATAGATGCCGTGTTGAGAGGGAGCCTGGAGATTGGGCTGATTGGCTCCAAGTGGAAAGACCACCGGTTGGATCTGGAAGAAATCTTTCCGGATGAACTCACCTTGACCGTCTTTCCTGAGCATCGCTGGAGTGGCAGAAAAGAAATCTTTCCGGAAGAACTTTACGGCGAACCCTTCATCCTTAGGGAAAGAGGTTCCGGGGCCCGGAGGTTACTGGAAGAAATTTTGGAAGGGCACGGCTTCGACTTTGGCAAACTATTCGTAGTAGCGGAAATGGCCACCACCGAAGCAGTGCGGCAAAGCATTAAAGCCGGCATCGGCATTTCCATTCTCTCCAAGCGGGCCATTGCCGAAGATCTCGAACGCGGCTCTTTGTTTGCCGTATCCCTGAAGGGAATCCGATTTGTCAGGCCTATTTATCTTATTCAGCGCAAGAAGCGCCAACCTTCCCCCATCTGCGCGGCTTTTCTCGAGCACCTGCGCACCGAAAGCAAAAGATAAATTTTTCCCTAATTTAGCCACATAAAATTCTTCTATACTTTCCCCAAAATAAATAGAAATTATCTATTTTAATTATAGATAATTTAGATTTATATTGTCTCTTGGATACATTCCTAGATTTCATGATAGAGACACCCGAAGAGCTAAATTGATTGAGGAAATATCAGGGAACAGAAGGTCATTTCCTCGATGGGGGAATGAGCCCTGATCTCGATGTAGGGGTGGTATGGCTTAATAGGTCCACTGACCGAACTGATAAATACACCTGTCTAACCTCTAGGTGCGCAAGCATTAACCGATCCCTGGATGAAGCAAGGGATTGAAAGCCTCTTTCCTAATTCGTTCGCAAGTCGAGGGGGCGCGGGTTCTCTAAGTGCTGCCCCACCCAATTGTCACTATTTAGGGTTGCCATGCGCATACGAGATCTAAAATGGCGGAGCCTTTCCATCTGGCCGCCGGAATGGTCTTTTACCGACCAGGGGTCTGGCGAATTAGGGGTGCTGGCAAGGGTTGAGCTCCGCAAGAACCTGAAACCAGAATATATTTATCTTGAAGCGGAACATGCGGGCGACACCCTGAAGGGCATAATCCTGCTGGAGGATTCCTCCCGCCTGGAATTTTTTTATCGCCAACTCAGAGAGAATATCGGGAAGCCCTTAGTAGAGATCGGGGACCTGGATATAAATTTTTAGGCTACGGCCAAGCTTCGGTCTTTTCTCTGTCGCGGTTCCAGGTGCGTCTGCGGGGAAAATGGTTAGGCAGCCTTCGCCGGTGAGTCGGGGGGTTGCCAGCGGGTAGATTACGAGAGGTTTGTTGGGGCCTTGATTAACATATCAAGGCCTTTTTGCCGGGATAACCGCATCCTTACATCTGCTCCATTTCCCCTAAATACTCCTTATAAAGATCTACGTCTCCGCTCTGGGCCATTT
The DNA here is from genome assembly GCA_963739295.1 of uncultured delta proteobacterium. Taxonomy (GTDB): domain Bacteria; phylum Desulfobacterota; class Desulfobaccia; order Desulfobaccales; family 0-14-0-80-60-11; genus CAVTZS01. Next base: position 63,809 of record CAVTZS010000005.1, read on the forward strand.
GTTTGTTTTCATAAGGCACCCCCACGCGGCGATAAAATTCATCGGCCACGTTTTGGAAGGTGCCGGTGATCATGGCAATGAGCCAATAGCGCATCTTGCCAAATCGCTGGCGGACAATCTTCAGCGCCAGACGGGTGCAGGTGTAATTCAACAGGCCCGCGAAAGCACCATCGTCTTCGTACTCTTTAGCCTCAGTAATTATGGCCGCGGCAAGCTGATCAATAAGAGCATCAATTTCTTTTCGATGTTTGGATAATATGTAAGGCATGCGGTTTTCTCCTTTTAAGTTTAGGAATGGAAAGGCATTTAGATCCGGCAAATGAAGTCCAGAGCACCTCTGGCCATTTTATTCTCGTTAATCAAAAGCGTTATTTACCAGGGCCGACACGCCACAGAATCGCTCAGTCGCGGTAAAAATAGCTCACCTCCAGGAGGGCCGGCCTGACTGCCGGGCCCTGGCGCGCTCTCCGCCCTCCTCAGTGCGGATTCCGCCGCCGGAGGCGAATCCCCCATGGTTATCCCTCACCTGGCGACAGGCTGGTGGCGCATCAGGATCTCACGGGCCTTGGGCCCGCAGCTAAAAATTAGATCAAGAGTGGACAGGTGGGCCAGGAAGTTTCCCCAAAGCTGCGGATAAATGGGCGCCACGTATCTGAAGCAGCGTAGCTCGATCCCGTTCTGCTGGAAGAGATCTGCATCGAGATATTTTTGGGCCTGACTCTGGGCTAGAAAAGTCGAGGCCCCCACGGTTTTGCAGATCTCGATGAGAAGTTGGGTGGCCCTGCCGGTAACCCCCAACTCAGAGAGGAGAACCAGTCTCCGGTCAATCTCCAGGCAGTTCATGAGGTAGCTGATAATCGCCAGGTTCAGGTCGAGGAGCTTTTCAAAGCGCCACCTAAACATCTCCTCCAGGAAGCTGAGATGATCCCCCAGGTAAGGAGCATGTCCATAAGCACTCTTGAGGCTTTCCAGGTACTTGCGCGGCCAGCGGCGCTCGTAACAGATTCTCACCTGGTTGATTTTTTGCAGCCCCAAACCCTTCTTCCAAACCGGAATGGTCATCCACAGGGTGCCTTGATCGTTCTTGAAGCGGTTTCGGTTGATCCACGTAGTACCCTGGGGGAACTGAACGTCGTCCAGGATGATAAGGGCCTCGGCGAGGCAGGCCTTGTAGAAAAAACCTGGGAAGGGGCAAAAATACGGGTGACTGGCTGCGATAATCATGCTGCGAAGCCCTGGCCTAATTTTGGGATATGATTTACTTATGAATTGTAACTTTATTAGGCTGATCCGGCTGTTGCTGCAGGCCACAGAGTCGCGAGCATTTATGGAGCAAGAAACACTTCAACCTACATTTATGTAGGCTCCATCTTCTACCCCTGCTTATCCCCCATGTCAAGAAACTTTTTCTGGCAGGGCCAGGGCGCCGCGTTCTGTCTTGCCGCGGGTCGCCAAGGTCTGAGAAACGAAACTTGGCGATAGGCGCGACTGTGGAAAGCGCCTAAAGTCGAAGTGCGCAGCCGCTCATCTGGCCTCTACCTTGACTCTCAGCGGCAATTTCATTAGAATTCTTAGGTAATCTAGTCAATTTCTGAAGCAAATTGGGAAGCCCATGGTCACGGTCATATCTGAGAGACCCCGGATAGCCTCAGGCGTGGGACGTCTTGACCTCCTGTTGGGAGGGCTTTTCATCGGTGACAACGTGGTTTGGCATGACGATGCCGGCAGTCTGGCTCCCGTCTTCTGTCTCAACTTCATTCAGGTCTCCCAGGCCCAGAATAAACCTCTCATCTATGTCAGCTTTGATCGCTCTCCGAGAAACCTGCTGGACAAGTTGGGGCCTTTGGCTGATTATCCCTCATTGATCATCTTAGATTGTTTTACCCACGGCAAAGGCGCCAGCTCTCCCATATTCCTCAAGTTCTACCAAGAAAACGAATCTGGATGGCCCTGCCGCATCCAGCTGGTGAAAGAGCCGCGTGATCCTGACGAGTTTATGGATGAGCTTTACAGCCTCCACGCCACCTTGGAAGGGGACGTTCGCTTTATCTTCGAGAGTCTCACCGGCATGCAGGAGTTATGGGGCAGCGAAGAGCGTATCCTCCACTTTTACTCTCACTCCTGTCCCCGCCTCTACGAGTTGAATACCATTGCCTATTGGATTTTGGAAAAGAATGCCCATTCCTCCCGATTCCGGGCCCAGATCAACCAGATTGCCCAGGTAGCCATTGAGCTCACCATCAAACGAGGCACCACCTCCTTGACCCTCCTGAAAGCCGAAAACCGCAGCGTGGAAGATCTCTACAAAACCCACAACTACTGGACCAAAGATCTGACCATAACCTTTGATTCCGAAAGGCGAACTTCGGGGCGTATCGACCTGGGTCTGCGCCTCAAGTACTATCGTTCTAAAAGGGGCCTGTCCCAGGCTGAGCTCGCCAAGCTGGTGGGAGTTACCCCCAGTACCATCTCCCAGGTGGAAAGCAATCTCATCTACCCGTCGCTACCGGCATTGATGAAAATGGCGGAAGTCCTGTCGGTGGATATCACTTCCTTCTTCCAGGATCAGGAAGAAATAAAAAAGCGCATTATCTTTACCCCAGTTGAGGCCGTGGAGGTAAAGCTTTCGGATCTACCGGAGGAAGCGGTATACGCCAAACTTCTGTCACCGGTAGATATTGAACTCAAAGCCGAGCCCTACCTCATCGAAATCTCCCCCAAAGAGAGCTTGCCCTCTCATTTCTTTTTCCACAAAGGCGAAGAGTTTGGCTATCTGCTGGCGGGCAGATTGCAAGTGAGGGTGGGAAAGGCGGTTTACAGCCTTCGAGCTGGCGATGTGATCTATCTGACCTCTGAAATGCCGGCCGAGTGGCGGAACCCGGGCCCCACCGCCGCCAAATTGCTCTGGATTAAGGTGAGATAAAGGGGTGGCCAACTTGAGAGCAATTTTTTTTGGGCTTGACAATTAGTAACACTAATTATATTTATATATCTATTAAGTTTCAATAATTGGCAGAGGGCCCAGACAGGATTACTACTCCTCCCGGGCTGTCTGAGGGAAATCAGCGGGAGAAACTGGTAGGGCCTCGAATCAGTCACTGGGAAATCTGAAAGCGAGGTTAACATGAAAGACTATCGGTCCCAAATGGTTCATGCCTTGGAATTCGGTTGCCAAGCCCCCCTAAGGTTCTACCATCATTGCTCTTCGTGCCCAAGATTCGGGGACGAGTGCCCAGACCTCAAGCTGGGGACAGAGATTCTGCGGGGGAAAAGGAAGCTCGTTTATGCGATGGAGGCACTGGCAGAGGGGGTTCATGCCAGTTCCTTCAAATGCCTGGCACCTCTCCATTATTTTGAAAAGACCAGGAGCAATTGTGCTCATGCCGGCCACTGCCGGGAAGAGGGTTTGCTCCTGGCCTTGCTGACCGGGAAGAAAAAATTGGATTATGCCCCCAAACCCGTAATCGAGATATCTCCCCGGAAGCCCGCCCGGGCTCCGGCCGCGGATGAAGAACTCGCAGAAATAACTGTGGCCTGATCGGGCAATTAAGGGGGCAGGGTCATCTTATGAAGGCAGGGTCACCCATGGCCCTGCCTTTGTTATCTGTCTTCCGTTTGTCTCCCTCCTAAAGATTGGGAACGGACCCAAGCTCTCAGTTCCTTCAGGGTGGTGTCACCTGGCCGTTTCTCCAGTATTGTCTCAATGACCTTTTCTATTTCCGGTTCTGCTAGATATTTCCTGGTGGCACAGGCGTCTCGCCTGTGATTCGCAGGCTAAGGCCTGCTGCTGCAAAAACATCCGATTGGAACGCAACTTGGTGTGAACCCTTAGCTCGCCTCTTCTTTGGCCCTCAAAATTTAGGGCCCTGTCCGCCCTGTTCTATTCCTTTGCCTTTAACTTGTCCGCCAAGGTTTTGACTGCTGCCAGATATTCCGAAAAACCGCGCAGCATGATGTCATTGTGATTGGCGCCGGGTATTTTGAGCAGGGTCTTGTCGGCCGCTCCGCAGGCCTCATATAGGGCCCGGCCCTCGGCAAAGGAGATGATGTGGTCGTACTCGGCGTGGATGATCAGGACTGGCTTGGTGAATTTCCGGATTTTGTCTTCGTTTTGAAACCCTTCTTCCTCTTTGAATCCTATGGCATAGAGGTTGATGCCCAACAGCTTCAGCAGGGGCGCAGCCCGGGCAAAGCCGCTCTCAATGATGAGCCCGTCGATCCCATCCTGGTAATGGGCCGCCAGTTCCAGCACCGAGGCGCTGCCCAGGGACCTGCCCATGAGGATAATGGGGCCACGGTAGCCATTTTCCCTCAGCCACTCCTTCACAAAGGCAAAGATCACGTGGCAGTCGCGCATCATGGCGGTGATGGAGGGCTGGCCGGTGGAGCGGCCGTAGCCGCGGTAATCCGCGGGCAAAAAATTGAGGCCCATGTGGTTGTATATGGGTCCCAAGTCATCGTAATCCGCGACGATCTCCCCATTGCCGTGGAAGAACAGAATGTTGGGAGCCGTCTTTTCCCCCAGATGAAAGCGGGCCCCCACCACCACGTCCTCCTCCACGGGGATAAGCACGTCCTGGGCGGAAGTGGCTGAGGGACGATACTCAGGCCGGGGATGAAATAAACGCACCAGCACCACGGGCAAATCCAGGCGCGAATAGTCTATTTGGGAAATATCAATCATCGTCCCACCTCCGGATTCGGCTGTAATACTTAAGGTCAGCCGCGCTGGGCCATAATTTTTAATTCAGTAATTTCCGGGAAAACTGGTCGGCTAAAGGAAAATTCCGGGGGAATGCCTGCCCCACAAGCAGGGTAGCATCCGCAGATTTTTAAAAAAAGCAAAAAGATTAAGAATCTATTTCCCAGGCTTTGCCAACCCCCGTAATTATGCCAGGGTTGTCTTTCAGAAATTTCTGGCATGAAAAAATTGACTAATTCCCCTCCCCATGGAGGGTGAGGAGGGATGACCTGGATCCTGAGACTGGCATCTCCCTGCCGGGATGAGATTTCTGCCAGGGAAAAGCAAATATCGAAATGTCCTAATCCTAAGATCTTGCGCAGCCAAAGGATGGCTCACCCCCACATCCCTTACCGCTGATTCAGGGATCGCGAATCCCAAAATCAGGGAAAGTCTAATTGTCTAAAGAAATTTCCTCACCCATATTAGGGGCAAGGGAAAATACGCCGGCCCCGGGGGATGTAACTTGGGCCAGGTAGGGGAAAAATCGTAGGCATCAGGATCATGGCTCCCCAAGCGAAAATCAGCGCTGAGGATTTGACAGTCAGTCTGGGGCAGGAAGAAGTCTGCCGCATCCTCGATCTGAAAGAAAATTTGAATAGCAGTGCGGTCCTGGAGCAATGCGTCTCCCAATACCTGCATCTGGGCTGGTCGCTGGTGGCGGTGGATGCCCAGGGGGGGGCTGACCTGGGGCTGGATTTTCGGCAAGCCCAGGTCATCTGGGCTGCGCAGCTGGTAGACCTCAGCTTCCAGGGAATCCAAATAAATCTGGCGGTGCGTACTGGAAAGGCATCGCAATTGCTGATTTTGGAAGTCCATAAAGGGGAAGGAGCGCTGGCTCTAGATCAGTGGGGAGATTGGCGGGCCGAATGCGTCGCCGGGGTGGGGGATCGCTGGGAGCAGCATTATTATGTCTTGCCTGCCGAAGGTCCCTTCACGCCCTCTTTTTTTCATGCCCCCCAGGTGCTGATCTACGGAGAAGGGGGCCGGGCCCTGGTCCCGCCTTCCCTGGAACCCCAGGCCAGTGAGCCCTGGCGCTGGCTTAAGCCGCCGTGGGAGAGGCCACCCCGTTATCCCAAACCGGCAGTTTGGCAATTTCTTAAAAAACATCTTCCCACCGATAAAGCGATGGCAGAGGTGCCAACCTGGGCGGAAATTTATCAGATAATATCGCCCCACAGCATGCTGCTCAAGGCCTTGTTGGTCCCGGCTGAGTCTCCCGAAGCCTATTGCCAGAATATCCTGAGTACCGCCCTGGGGTTGGGCCTAAAAGAACCGGCCTTGCTTTTAGGGCTCCTGTGGCATGCTCCCCATTTAGAGGCGCGGACCCGCCCGGCAATATGGGAATACTTGCAAGACTTGGTGGCCCAGGCCTTAGGGGTGCCAGAAGTTATTGCCCGGTTACCTGATCTAGAGGGAATGCCCTCGATGGGCCTGGGAGCCTCTACTCTGATCGACCAGGCAATGGGTTCCTCGGAGGCCAGCTATCCCAGGTTCGGGCAAGAGGCCGGGACCTCCCCACCCAAATTTGACCAATCTGTGTCCGGGCAGTTCTTTCAGCTATTGGCCGGTCTCGGAGAAAAGGTCATCACGGAGTGCTGCCGGTATGAATCGATACTCCAGGGCTTGGGTCGTAAGGCCGGGGAAATTGGAGGACCTGGTGGCAGAATGGGAGCGGGGCTTCACCCACTCCTCGCCTCCAGGGGACCATTCAGGGCTCCCGGGGAACCGCGAGCCCACTCCCATTGAATTTGACTGGTCTTTGGTGATTAACCAACAAGTCCAGAGGAAACAGCAATTGCTGGCAGTCCAGGCCGCGGCCTGCGATTTTCTGGAAAAAAACCCCGATCTGGCGGCGGACCGGGACCAAGTCCAGATGGTGCTCTTCTGTTTGAAAAACTACGTAAGCCTCGATCCCGAATGGGCTGCATTGTCGTTTCGGGAAAAGCTGGAAAGGGCCGGTACCATGGCCCGGGAATTTCTGAGAGAGCAGCGCGGGCCATAACGCCGCCCTGTTCTCCGCTAAGGGCCGCTACTGAGGCCGAGGTGGTTGCTTGCCGTCACCTGGGCAATTAGGAAGGAGAACGAAATGCCATCCGCTGATCCTACCGAAATACTCAAGAGTTCGAATATGCCCTCCATATTTTTGGAGATTGAGGCGGGAGACACCCCCATCCGGGCGCCGGTAATTATCAAGAACCTGACAGCTGATTTGGTAACCGTAGAAGTGGAAAACCCCTGGTACCTGGTTTTTTGGGCGCATGTGGACCTCGCGGGCCGGGGTAGCGATCTTTGCCTCACTCCCCCGGGAGACGGAGAAACGGTTAATATCCAGGGCAAGGTGGCCTGGGCCAGATACTTGGGAGAAAAAAAACGCCAGTTGACCCTAGGTCTAAAGTTGGACAGGCCAAACCAGGCGATAAATAAGCTGCTAAAAGACTCCATGGCCCATACCCCGAAAGACATTAAGGGCTTATGGGACCGGTGGGATCAAGACCATAAAAGCCAGCATGCCACCCTGGTGGACCGCAAAGTCTATTTGGCGGCGTTGGTATTAATGGTGGCGGGAATACTCCTACAATTGCCCGGATTGAAATCTTTTAAATTACTCGGGTGGATCTTGTGGCTCTTAGGCGGTCTGGGAGTTGCCGGGAAAGGTCTCTGGTCTTTGTGGCCCAGAAGGGCTTCCCGCTGAGAAAAGGGCGAGCACATTCCCGCATCAGGAGGAAGCAATGTCCGATGGCTTAGGCAGGATAAAGCTCTGGAGCATTGGCGGCGGTAAAGGGGGCATCGGCAAGAGCTTCATCACCCTAGGACTGGGAATTTCCCTGGCCCGCTGGGGGAAGAAGGTTATCCTGATTGATGGCGATCTGGGCGGGGCCAACCTCCATACCTTGATGGGGATACGTTATCCCCACGTGACCCTGGAACATTTCCTCCTGAAGAAGGTAGCCCGGCTGGAAGATATAGTGATCGAGACCCAGATAAAAGGCATTGGCTTAATCTGCGGCGCGGACGATATACTCGGGTCGGCCAATCCCACTTATGCCCAAAAAATCAGGCTTCTGAATCAAATCGAAGAGTTGCCGGCGCAGTATGTGTTGTTGGATCTGGGAGCCGGCACCTCTTTCAATCTCCTGGATTTCTTTAACTATTCTCCCGGGAAAATCGCCTTGTTCACCTCCCAGGCCACCTCTCTCCAGAATGCCTATGGCTTTATTAAAAGCGCGCTGTATCGCAAGCTCACCCGGGAATTCGCCAAAGACGAGGAAATGATCAACTTCTTGTTCCAAACCGGAATTAATAGCGCGGAGACAAACACGCATTCGCTCGGCGAGCTTATGAGCTATTTAAAGGAAAAAGACCCTGAAAAGTATAGCCTGATGGGCCGAGCCCTGGGGGATTTCCGCCTGTTCCTGATAATTAATATGGTGAAGACCAATGCCGACCTGAGATCCCCAGAAATTATCAAGTCGGTCTGCCATGATTTTTTAAACATTCAACCTGAGATCCTGGGGCACGTGGTCTATGACCCGGCGGTGGAAGCCGCCATCAACCAGATGATGCCTTTTCCGCTTCATCAGAAGAGGGGCAAGGTGACCATGGGGTTGGAAGAGATTGCCCTAAAGATGGTAAAAGAATCCCGGCTTCCCAAATCGTCCTGGGGGCCTGCTAGAGAAGTACTGGACGAAGCCGAGTTGCCCATGGAAAAACTGGTCCCTCAACCTTCTTAGCCCTCCGGTTCTGGATAAGGTGTTTTTTCCTGATAAATGGGACCTCAGCATGATTAGTTAATTTTCCAGCCTTCAGGTGGGAGACTACCATGAACTTAGCCCAACGCCTCCTTAAAGCCGGGGTCCTGACCCCAGATCGAATGGCTCCGGCTCTGTATCGTCAGAAAACCTCCCGGGGGTTCCTGGCCAAACACCTCCTGGATCTCGATCTCATCGATTCCGAGGTGCTGGCCCCATTTGTGCACTCCTATCCGCCTGTGGCGGAATCCTTTGAAGAGACGGGCCTGCCCACGAATCTCCTGATCCAGCTCATTCTTAAGCATTCCTTCTATCGCGATGCTATCTCGACCCGGGAACTTTCCGACGAACTGAGGATTTCTAGAAGTTTGGTGCAAGAACTCGTTGATTATCTCAAGGCCCAAGGCTATCTGCAGGTCAAGCCCCGGGACCTGCTGACCAAGAAGAGCCACCTGGCCATAGAGATGAGCTATAATTTGACCGAAGCCGGAAGGGTATATGCGGAGCAGTGCCTGGAGTCGAATTGGTATGTAGGGCCAGCTCCGGTCACCCTGGAGGATTATTGGGATTTGGTGGAAGCTCAAGCCATTCGCCAGGTCAAAGTGGAACGTGAGCGCCTGAAGGAAGCGTTTTCAGAATATGTAGTATCTCAAGATCTTCTTGATAAAATCGGTCCGGCCATTAACAGTGGCCGCGCCATATTTCTGTTCGGCCCCTCCGGCAACGGCAAGACCATCGCGGCTCAATGCATCGCCCGGGCTTTTGAGGATGCCGTCTATATCCCCTACGCGCTTTTTGTTTACGGCCAAATCATCCGGCTTTTTGATGAAGTCAATCACCAGCCGGTGCCAGAAACCCCGGATACCCACAAACACGACCGGCGTTGGGTGCTCTGCCGCCGGCCAGTGGTCATCGCCGGCGGGGAGATGACGGAAGAGGCCCTGGACCTCCAGTTCAATCCAATTTTGAAGTATTACGAGGCTCCTCATCAGCTGAGGGCCAATAATGGCGTATTTATTATTGACGACTTCGGACGCCAGAAAATTACCCCCAGGCAATTGCTTAACCGGTGGATGTATCCCCTGGAGACCCGGCAAGACTTCTGTTGTCTCCATACCGGACAACAATTCGCCATACCCTTCGACCAACTCATCATTTTCGCCACCAACCTGAACCCCTTCAGTCTGGCGGATGAGGCCTTCCTGCGGCGTATACGCCACAAGATTTTCATGGGCTACGTCTCTCCGGAACAGTATCTGGAGATCTTCCGCCGCGTTTGCGCTGAGCACCAGATCCCCTTTAACCCGGAAACCATCCGGGACATGATGGCCCGCTACTATGTCATTTCTTCACGGCCCTTGTGCGCCTGTCACCCCCGGGATCTGGTCCAGAACCTGTTGGACCGGGCCCGGTTTTTTGAGCAGCCGCCGCAACTCACTTCCCAGGAACTGGATAGCGTCTGCCAGACCTATTTTGTCAAACCCATGGGCATTTCCGATTACGATGCCATCAAGGAGGAGCCCAAGCCCATAGTCTGAGGCGGTGTCAATACCAGTAGGAAGGGGAAGGCGGTCGCTCGACCGCCTTTTTTATTTAGGAGGGGCGACTGGCAAAAAATTTCTCCGCCTCCAGGAAATCCTGGAGATTTTTGGGGAAGACCGCCCTCTCCCAGGGAAGGAATCTCTCGGGAGGCTGGCAGACCTGGTTCGGTCCTGGACCCTGATGGTTTTTCCTATGAAGAAATGGGCTCGATATGTTAAAAATTAACGGTTTAAATAAACATTCTGGGCCTACCCGGAGTCGGGGACTAGTAGCGCGGTAAGCAGCGGGGTCACGTCTTTATGTCAGAACTGTTGACTGGACAGCCAGGGGAGCGGCGCCTGTTTTTGGGCAACGAGGCCATAGTGCGCGGGGCCCTGGAGGCTGGCGTGGCCTTGGTCACCACCTACCCCGGGACCCCGGCCTCGGAGATCGGTGACCGCTGTTATGAAATTTCCCGGCAAACCCCTCTTTATTTTGAATATTCGATCAATGAAAAGGCGGCCCTGGAAGTGGCCGCGGGCGCAGCCGCGTCCGGCTGGCGGACGCTTTGCGCCATGAAGCACGTAGGTCTCAATGTGGCCGCCGACACCCTCATGACCCTGGCCTATGTGGGGGTTAAAGGGGGGATGGTCATCGTCAGCGCCGACGATCCTTCCCTGTTTTCCAGTCAGAACGAACAGGACAATCGTTATTACGCCAAAATGGCGGGATTGCCCATGTTGGAGCCGGCCACCCCCCAGGAGGCCAAGGAGATGACCGTCGCCGCCTTTGCCCTCTCCGAGGAACTCAAGCTGCCAGTGCTCTTGCGCACCACCACCCGGGTGAACCATACCCGGGGGCCGGTGACCCTGGGGGCGCTGGCTCCGTCGCCGGAGCGGGGCCGTTTCCTTAAAGACCCCTTTCGCCAGGTGATGGTGCCCGCGGTGGCCCGTCAGGCCCACGCCAGGCTGCTGGCGGCCCAGGACGCCGCGGCGGCCCAGGCCGAGGCCTCCCCCTTCAATCAGATCACCGGGAAAGGCCCCTGGGGCATCGTCACCAGCGGCGTGAGCAGCAATTATGTGGCGGACGCTCTGAACGAACTGGGGCTCACGGATCGGGTCACGGTTTTGAAATTGGGATTTACCCACCCCCTGCCCGAGAAACTCCTGGGAGGCTTTTTAAACTGGGTGGAGCGGGTGCTGGTAGTGGAGGAATTGGAACCGTACCTCGAGGAAGGCCTCAGGGCCCTGGCCCAGGCCCAGGGCCTGACCCTGCATATCCAGGGCAAAGGGCCGGGATTATTCTCCCGCTTATATGAATTCCACCCGGGGCTGGTTAAGGGAATCATCGCCCACTATTGCGAGACCATCTACCATCCTCCCACGCCCCTGGCGCCGGAGAAAATCTTGGGACAGCCTTTACCGGAGCGCCCGCCCAACCTCTGCCCGGGATGCCCCCATCGGGCCATGTATTATGCCGTCAAGATCGCCCTGCGGGATTTGGGGGTGGAAGGGGTCTTCCCCACCGATATCGGCTGCTATACTTTGGGCTTGCTGCCCCCTCTGTCCACGGCCGACTTCCTCATCTGCATGGGCTCCAGCATCAATACCGCGGCGGGGATTTCTAAGGCCACGGGCCAGAAGGTGGTGGCCTTCATCGGGGATTCCACCTTTTTCCACGCGGGACTGCCGGGCCTGGTCAACGCGGTGCACCAGGGGCACGACTTCCTGCTGGTCATCCTGGATAACGGCACCACCGCCATGACGGGGCACCAACCCCATCCGGGGGTTACCCTCACCCCCCCCGGTTATCCCTGCGAACATGTCCCCCTTAAGAGGGTGGTGAAGGCCCTGGGCGCGGAAAAGCTCTGGGTGGTAAATCCCTTTAAATATAAAGAGACGCTGGCGGCCACCAAAGAGGCCTTGAAAGAAAACGGCTTGCGGGTGCTGATCTCCGAGGCCCCCTGTCCTCTCCATGTGCACCGTCTAAAGGGACGAAAAAGCCAAGCCCGCTTCCAGGTGACAGAAGATTGCCAGGATTGCCGCCACTGCCTGGATTATTTCGGCTGCCCGGCCATGTACCTGAAGCCTGACACGGGGGGCGGCCAGATGCTAATCGATCCGGACCTCTGCTCGGGATGCGCCTTCTGCGTGCAATGGTGCGAATGCATCCGCCCGGTGAAGGCTGAGAAGGGATAAAATATCGTGGGGGAGGGCCAGGGACCTGAGGTCCCTGCCCTCCCCCACGCCCCCTCCCCACCCGCGTAAGAGCCTGGGGAAGGCGGGGCCAAAGACCCGGCCTTCCCCAGGCTATAAAAAATAGTGGCACAAGCGTCTCGCCTGGGTAACCAGGCAGAAAACTCTAAATAATGTAATGGAAACCAAACCTCAACTACTAAGGCTCCGCATCTTCCTGACCGGCGTGGGCGGCCAGGGGACCCTGTTAGCCAGCCGCCTCCTGGGCGAGGCGGCCCTGGCCGCGGGCTTTGACCCCCTGGTGAGCGAGACCCACGGCATGGCCCAGCGGGGAGGCATTGTGATCTCCACCGTGGTTCTGGGAGATCTTAAAAGTCCCCTGATCTCTCCGGGAGAGGCGGATGTGGTGCTGGGGTTTGAGGCCCTGGAAGCCTTCCGGGCCCTGGATCGCTGCCATCCCCAAAGCCTGATGATTGCCAATACCGCCACCATTGTCCCCTATCCGGTGGCCATTGGCCAGGGGCAGTATCCCCCGGTGGACCGCCTGGTGCAGCTTATGGCGGCACAGGTTAGTGCCCTTTTGGCCTTTGACGCCGGGGCCTTGGCCCGCCAGGCGGGCAGCCCCCTGGCAGTCAATATGGTCCTTCTGGGAGCCCTGGCAGCCACCGCCTCTTTGCCCTTTCCCGCCGCAAGAGTCGTGGAGACGATTCGGAGCCGCACCAACCCTAAATTCCTGGAGGCCAATCTCCATGCCTTTGAGTTAGGGGCGGAGGTGGCCCAGGATCCCCACAACTGGCAAGCGCGGCCCCTAAAGTAAGTAACGATTTATCAGGGGAAGGCTAGACGCCTCAGGGCCCCTGTCCCATCCCAGGCCCACCCTGGGACTCCGAATTTTCCGGAACAACAACATAATTAATTGCAAGTCCAGAAGAAAACTGTAAAATTTAAAGGTTAGGGAAAATTCTTACCAAATGAAGCCGGCTAACTCTCGGGGGTACCCTAGGGCTAAATATCGACCTCTTCCACATACCGCGGACCTGGGTTGGCGCATCTGGGGCTCTAGTTTGGGAGAGCTCTTTGAAAACGCTGCCGGCGCTTTGATCAGCACCCTCACCGATCGGCGTCGCTTGCGGCTCAAGGAGGCCCGGGAAATTACGGTGGAAGCCCCGGACCTGGAAGCCCTTCTGGTTGACTGGCTCAATCACCTGCTTTATCTTTTTGATGTGGAGGGGTTTTTGGGGCGGGAGTTTCGGGTAGTCTCCTTAAACCCTAAACGCCTGCAAGCCCGGGTACGGGGAGAGATCTTCGACCCGGCCCGGCACCTGGAAAAAACCGGGGTCAAGGCCGCCACTTATCATAACCTGGCCATCACCCCCAAAAACCGCGGCTGGCAAGCCACGGTGATTTTAGACCTGTGAATTTAGGGGAGGGGGCCAGGGGTCGCAGACCCCTGCCCCCTCCCCCCACATTAACTATTCCCAACATAATGGCGACTCAGGTCAAGCTGCGGCAGATTGACGAGTACAGGTGGGAGATTCCCCAAGAGGGGAAGATGCGCACCACCGGGTTGGTCTTCGCCTCCCGGCAGTTGCTTCCCAAGATTCAGGAGGACCAGAGCCTGCAGCAAGTGGCCAATGTGGCCACCTTACCGGGAATTGAAGGGCCATCCATGGCCATGCCCGACATCCATTGGGGCTATGGTTTCCCCATCGGCGGGGTGGCGGCCTTTAACATGGAGGAAGGGGTAGTCTCCCCGGGCGGCGTGGGCTATGACATCAACTGCGGGGTGCGCCTGCTCCGCACCAATCTTCCCCGCCAGGAGGTGGAACCGCGCCTCGGGGAGCTGGTGGATGCCCTCTTTTACCATATTCCCTCGGGAGTGGGCTCCCGGCGCAAGGACCTGAAGCTCTCCCTCCCCACCCTGAAGGAAGTGCTGCGTTTAGGGGCCGCCTGGGCCGTGAAAAAAGGCTATGGCAGCCAGGAGGATCTGGATCATATCGAATCTCACGGCCAGATACCCGGGGCCGACCCGGAGCTGGTGTCGCAGTTTTCCCTGGACCGGGGCAAAGACCAGCTGGGCACCCTGGGCTCGGGCAACCACTTTGTAGAAGTGGGCTATGTTACGGAAATTTATGATGACCAGCTAGCCGCCAGGCTGGGGCTGTATCGGGATCAGATCACGGTCATTGTTCATACCGGCTCCCGGGGGTTGGGGCATCAGGTGTGCGATGACTATATCAAGGTGATGTTGAAGGCCAGCGACAAGTACGGCATTGAGCTGCCGGACCGCCAGCTTTGTTGTGCGCCGCTTTCCTCCCGGGAAGGCAAGGATTATCTGGCGGCCATGGCCTCCGCGGCGAATTTTGCCTTTGCCAACCGGCAGATGATCACCCACTGGGTGCGGCAGAGTTTTGAGCAGATCCTGAAAATGGGCCCCCGGGACCTGGGACTGGAGTTGGTTTACGACGTGGCCCACAACATTGCCAAAATTGAGACCCACACCATTAACGGGGTGGCCAAGAAACTGTGCCTCCACCGGAAAGGAGCCACCCGGGCCTTCCCGCCCCATCACCCGGAGGTGCCCGAAGCTTATAAAGAAACCGGCCAACCGGTGCTCATCCCGGGAGACATGGGGCGCTACTCCTTTGTCCTGGTGGGCACGGAGAAGGCCCTCACCGAGACCTTTGGCAGCACCTGCCACGGGGCCGGGCGGGAGATGTCCCGGCACGCGGCCCTGAAGGTGGCCAAGGGCCGGAACATTATCAAAGAACTGGCGGCCAAGGGCATTATTGTTAAGGGTGCGGGCAAGGGCACGGTGGACGAAGAGATCTCCGAGGCTTACAAGGATGTGGAGGCGGTGGTGGAGGTGACCCACGGGGCCGGGATTTCCAAAAAGGTGGCCAAGCTCAAGCCTTTGGGAGTGATAAAGGGCTAAGGCAGCTTTACCCCAGATGGGTTATAATATTTAACTAATTAAAAATCTTAGTAATATGTTCGAACGACTCAGCGATAAGTTGGCCCAGGTCTTCAAAAAGCTCAAAGGCCGGGGCATCCTTAATGAGGCCCAGGTGAACGAGGCCTTGCGCGAGGTGCGCCTGGCGCTGCTGGAGGCCGACGTCCACTACAAGGTGACCAAGGCCTTCATTGACCGGGTCCGGGAGCGGGCCGTGGGAGAGGAGGTGCTCAAGTCCCTGACCCCGGCCCAACAGGTCGTCAAGATCGTGCACGAGGAGCTCACCGAGTTGCTGGGGGGCGAGTCTCCCCGCCTGGACCTGTCGGGTAAGCCGCCCGTGGCCGTGATGCTGGTGGGCTTGCAGGGTTCGGGCAAGACCACCACCGCGGCCAAACTGGCCCGGCGCCTCAAAAACCAGGGGCGCCAGCCGTATCTCGTGCCCGCGGATATCCAGCGCCCCGCCGCCATTGAGCAGCTTAAGCGCCTGGGCGCGGATATCGAGGTGGAGGTTTATCCGGTAAGGCCGGGAGAGAACCCGGTGGACATCGCCGCCTTCGCCATGGAGGCGGCCTACACCGCGGGCTACGACACCGTGATCCTGGATACCGCGGGGCGCCTCCATATTGACGCGCCCTTGATGGCCGAGCTGAAAGCCATCAAGGAGAAGGTGGCTCCCAAAGAAATTCTTCTGGTGGCGGATGCCATGACCGGCCAGGACGCGGTGCAGGTGGCCCAAAAATTTCACGACCTGCTGAAGCTCACCGGGGTGATCCTGACCAAAATGGAAGGCGACGCCCGGGGCGGGGCGGCTTTGTCCATGCGGGAAGTCACGGGAAAACCCATCAAATTCATGGGGGTGGGGGAGAAGCTGGACGCCCTGGAGCCTTTCCACCCCGACCGCCTGGCCTCCCGCATCCTGGGGATGGGAGACGTGATCACCCTCATCGAAAAGGCCCAGGAGGCCTTCGATGTGGAGCAGGTTCAGGCCCTGGAAAAAAAGTTGCGCCGGGACAGCTTCACCCTGGAGGATTTCCGGGATCAGTTGCGGCAAATGAAAAAGATGGGCAGCATCGAGCAGTTGCTCCAGATGATTCCGGGCCTGAGCCGGGCCAAGGCTATGCGTGACTTGAAGCCGGACGACCGGGAACTGAAAAGGGTGGAGGCCATTATCAATTCCATGACGCCCAGGGAACGCCAGGATTACCAAATCATCGGCGGCAGCCGCCGCCGGCGCATCGCCCAAGGCAGTGGCACCACGGTGCAGGACGTCAACAGGTGTCTCAAAAATTTCGCCATGACCCAGAAAATGATTAAACAGATGACCCAAGGAGGCAAACGCGGGAAGCCACGTTTCCCAATGAAGTTTTTTTAAATTGTTGGGGGAGGGGGCTAAGGACCACAGGCCCCTGGCCCTCCCCCCACAACACCATAACTAAACCAAAGGAGGGTAAAGCGGCCTCATGGCATTACGTATCCGGCTGGCCCGTTTCGGCGCCAAAAAACGCCCGTTCTATCGCATTGTGGTGGCAAACAGTGAGTCTCCCCGGGATGGCAGGTTTTTGGAGATCCTCGGCACTTACGATCCCCGTCAGGATCCGGCTAAGGTAACGGTGAAGGAGGAGTTGCTGTCGCTCTGGCTAAGCCGCGGCGCCACACCCACCGATACCGTGGCCAGCCTCCTGAAGCAGCGCCCAGCCGTAGCCGCGGCTGCTCCAGAAATCTAAAGCACCACCCTTCCGGGATCCCGAGGGGGCTGAATCCGCTCCATCCCTTGACAGAGGTGGCTACTATGAAGGAATTAGTTAAATTCATCGCCCAGGCTCTCGTGGACCAACCGGACCAGGTGCAGGTTAAGGCAATCGAGGGGGAGCAGACCTCAGTTATCGAACTGAAAGTGGCCAAAGAAGATCTAGGCAAAGTGATCGGCAAGCAGGGGCGTACGGCCCGGGCCATGCGCACTATCCTTAGCGCCGCTTCCACCAAGATTCGCAAAAGGGCGGTCCTGGAGATCATTGAGTAAGGAGCAAGGGTCTCAACCCTTCTTAATGGGACTGGGAAGGGTGGCGGGGGCCCATGGCCTTCGGGGGGCCATTAAAGTCTGGGCCGATGCCCAGGCCGCGACCACCGATCCCGGCGGTCTTCGCAGCTTTGGGTGAGGTGGTGATCGGCGGCCGCGCTTATAAGGTCCTGGAGGCAGGGCGCCTCAAAAACCAGGTGCTGCTCCACCTGGAAGGCATTCATACCCGGAGCCAGGCGGAAAATCTGGTGGGGCAAGAGGTCCGGGGGGATCGCCGGCGTTTCCCGCCCCTGCCGCCCGGGGAATATTACTGGTTTCAGTTGCTGGGCCTGCCGGTGCTTAATGCGGCGGACGGGGCCTTACTGGGGAATCTCGAGGAGATTATCCCTACTGCGGCCCATGATGTCTATGTAGTGCGGCTGGGGTCCCGGGAGGTGCTGCTTCCCGCGGTGGAGGAGGTGGTGGCGGAAATCAACCTGGAGGAGGGCTATTTGAAGGTGACGCCGCCCCCGGGATTGTTGGAAGCCTATGCAGATTGACTTTTTGACCCTCTTCCCGGAGTTTTACCCATCGCCCCTGAGTCAGAGCATGCTCCAGCGGGCCCAGCTGCAGGGGGCCGTAACTTTTAGAGTAATAAACTTAAGGGATTTTGCCGAGGACCGCCACCAGGTGACGGACGATCGTCCCTTTGGCGGCGGTCCTGGGATGGTCTTAAAAATCGAGCCTCTGGCGAAGGCCATCCGTAAGGCGCGCCAGGAGGACCCGGGGGTCCGGGTCATCTTGATGAGTCCCCAGGGCCCCGCCTTTAGCCAGGCGAAGGCCCGGGAATTGGCCCAGCACCAGCATCTGCTACTGCTCTGCGGCCATTATGAAGGGGTGGATGACCGGGTCCGCTTTTATATTGACGAGGAGTTGTCCATAGGCGATTATATCTTGACCGGGGGAGAGATCCCGGCCCTGGCAGTGGCGGACGCGGTGACCCGGCTGCTTCCCGGGGTGCTGGGAGGCGAAGACGCGGCGGCAGAAGAGTCCTTTCAGACCGGCTTGCTGGAATATCCCCATTATACCCGCCCCCGGGTCTTCGAAGGCCATGAGGTGCCGCCAGTGCTGCTGGAGGGTGACCACCGGCGCATCGCCCAATGGCGCAGGCAGGAAGCCTTGCGGCGGACCGCCGCGCTCCGGCCGGACCTGCTGGCCCAAGCGGTCCTAACGGAAGAGGACCGGAAATTTTTGCAAACCCTGGCGGAGACGCCGGCGAAAGATAGGTGAGGTCTTATGGAACGCGTGGATCAATTGGCCCGGGAGCACATGCGGGCGGATTTGCCCAATTTTCGCCCCGGGGATACCGTGGAAGTGCATGTCAGGATCGTGGAAGGGGACAAGGAACGCATCCAGGTCTTCAAAGGGGTGGTCATCCGCAAACGGGGCGCCCTCACCGGCGCCACCTTCACGGTGCGCAAGGTCTCCTATGGGGTAGGAGTGGAGCGCATCTTCCCCCAGCACTCCCCGAATATCGAGCGGGTGGTGATCCTCTTCCGGGGCCGGGTTAACCGCAGCCGCCTCTATTATCTCCGGCAGCGGTCGGGCAAGGCGGCCCGGATTAAGGAAAAGCGGACTCCGGCGGTATGAGCCAGCCCCGGGACAGCAAGGAGGTGTTTGCTGACCCGGAATTGTATTGGCGTCTTCAAGGAGTACCCTTAATCGCGGGGGTGGACGAAGCCGGCCGGGGGCCCCTGGCGGGGCCGGTGGTGGCCGCGGCGGTGATTCTGCCTCCCAGCCTCAATCTTCCCGAGTTGCGGGATTCCAAGCGTCTCAGCCCGGAGACCCGGGCGGCTCTGGATAAGGTGATCCGGGACCGGGCCCTGGCCTTTGCCATCCACGAGGTGGGGGTCAGGCAAATCGAGCGTCTGGGTATTCTGGCGGCCTCTCTCAAGGCCATGGCCCAGGCGGTCCTGGCTCTATCTCTGGTCCCGGAGATGGTTCTGGTGGACGGCCCCCTCCCCCTCCCCCTGGCTTATCCTCAGCAGCCGGTGATCAAGGGCGACGATACCTGTCCCTCCATCTCCGCGGCCTCCATCCTCGCCAAGGTTTACCGGGACCGGCAGATGGAGGATTACCATCGTCTCTATCCGCAATATAACTTTGCCCAGCATAAAGGCTACGCCACTCCGGAACATCTGGAGGCCTTGCGCTGTTGGGGCCCCTGCGAGCTGCATCGCCGGACCTTTAAAGGGGTGCTGGAATGGGTGCGCCGCGGGAAATAACCAGAGTAACAAAAGCCTATTTAATACTGCGCTCCAGAAGTTCTATTATCAGTTCGTAAGTCCAGGTCATTCTGAGCCACCTTTTTAGGCGGCGAAGAATCTAGACCCTTCGCCTGAAGCTCAGGGTGACAAGAAAATATTTATGAAAAGCAACCGGCGGCAATTGGGTGAGGCGGGGGAAGATTTGGCCGTGGCGGCCCTGAAGGATCGGGGGTATAATATTTTAGAGACCAATTACACCGCGCCCCTGGGAGAGATTGACTTAATCGCCCGGCACCGGGGATTCCTGGTGTTTGTGGAGGTCAAGACCCGGCGGAGCTTAAGGTTCGGCGCTCCCCAGGAGGCGGTCTCTCCGGCCAAGCAGGCCCGCTTAAAACGCCTGGCGGATTATTATCTGAAGCAGAAGCGCCTTACCGGCACTCCGGTGCGCTTTGACGTGGTGGCTATTACCTGGGCAGACGGCGCCCCCCAGGTAGAGATTATTCAGGATGCTTTTTAAGTAAAATTGGGCGTATTGGGGGAGGGGGCCACGGGTCGCAAACCCCCGCCCCCAACCCCTTAAGATTTCAATTTACCTGGGAAGGCAGAGCCAAGGGGCCCGCCGTCCCAGGCACTCTACGCGGGTTGGGAGCGGGCCAGGTGGGTACTTTATATGTAGTAGCCACCCCCATCGGCAATTTGGAAGACATTACCTTGCGGGCGCTCCGGGTGCTCAAGGAGGTGGACCTCATCGCGGCGGAGGACACCCGCCACACCCGGAAGCTCCTGACGCACTACGGTATCAAAACGCCCCTTACGAGCTACCACGCCCACAACCAGGCCAGCCGGGGGCCTGAGCTGCTACACCGCCTGAAGGCCGGGCAGTCCGTGGCCCTGGTGAGCGACGCGGGCACCCCGGGCTTCTCCGACCCCGGGGCCGACCTGGTGGCCCAGGCCTGGGACGCGGGGGTCAAGGTGGAGGCCGTACCGGGCCCGGCCGCGGGAGTGGCCGCCCTGTCCATGGCCGGGTTTAAAGGCGATGTCACCTTTGTGGGATTTCTTCCCCGGGGGGAGGGCAAGCGCCTGAAGCTGTTTAAGGAGTTGGCTAAAGAGCCTCGGGTGCTGATCTTATATGAGTCGCCCCGGAGGGTGCAGAAGACCCTGAAGGAAATGGCCGCAAGTGCCGAAGCTATGGGCAACCGGCAGGTCCTGGTGATCCGGGAACTCACCAAAAAATTTGAGGAAAGCTGGCGGGGGCCGATTACGGAAGTGGCGGCGCGCCTCGCGGCCACCGAGATCAAGGGGGAATGCACCCTGGTGCTGTCTTGTCCCCCGCGAGAGTCAGGTCCAGAGGTGGCTCTACCCGATTACCTCCTGAAGGCGGCCCGGGAGAGCGGTCTTACCGGACGGCGGCTGGCTGATTGGGTGGCGGCGGAACTTAAGCTGCCCCGGCGCCGGGTATACCAGGCCTATCTGGCCTTGAAAGAGCAGAACCGATTATCTTGAGGCAAGATGGCTTCGCAAAAAACCACGATTCCGGTGGTGGAAAGGGAAATCTGGGTGGAAAATCGCTTGGGACTGCACGCCCGGCCCGCGGCGAAAATCAGCGCCATGGCCCAACAGTTCGATGCCACCATCACCCTGGAGAAAGACAGCTACCAGGCCGATGCCCGGGATTTGCTGGCCCTCCTGGCCCTGGATTGCCCCCAGGGTACCCGGCTGGTGTTGCGGGCTAAAGGACCCCAGGCCCGGGAGGCAGCTTCGGTGATTGCCTCCCTGTTCGCCCGCAAGTTTAGTGAACGATGACTCAAAAGAACCGCATCCTCCACGGCATCCCCGCTTCTCCCGGCATTGTCTGGGGCCGGGCCCACGTCTTGACCGGCCGGGACAGCCTGGATAGCTTCCAGACCTCCACTCGCCTCCTTTACACCTCCCAGGAGGTGGCGGCGGAACTGGAACGCTTCCGCCTGGCGGTGGACCGGACGGAAGAGGAGCTGACCCGCCTCAAGGAGGAAGTTGCCTCGGAATTCCCGGACCATGCCCATCTCCTGGAGTTGCACCTGATAATCCTCAGGGACCGCATGCTGTTCGAGGAGACCCAGCGCCTGATCCAGGAGCAAAACCTCAGCGCCGAACGCTCCCTGTATCTGGCCTTTCAAAAGATCAAGGGGTTATTTCAGCGCATCGGCGATCCCCACATCAAGGGCCGGATTGCGGATGTGGAGGCAGTCTATCGCCGCTTATTGGGGCATCTCACCGGTAAAGGCGCCGGCAAGACCTTGGCCTTTTCCGAGCCAATAATCATCGTGGCCCGGGATCTGTCTCCCGCGGAAACTACTCAGATGTCCGCGTCCCAGGTGTTGGGATTTGTCACGGAGCTGGGCGGTAAGACTTCTCACACCGCGATTATCGCTCATTCCCTGGAAATTCCGGCAGTGGTGGGGTTGGATAACGCCACTTGGGAGATTGAGTCCGGACAGCAAGTGATCCTGGACGGGTTGACGGGCAAAGTGATTCTGGAGCCGGATCCCCTCATGCTCCGAACTTACCAGGCCCACCAGGCGGAGTTCGAGGCCTTCAAGTCCGAAGTGGCCCAGGGCAGCTCGCTGCCAGCCACCACCAGCGATGGCCATCCCATCCGGGTGCATGCCAACATTGAGATGCCGGGGGAGGTCTCCCTGGTCCTGAAGTATGGGGCCGATGGCATAGGGCTCTATCGGACCGAGTTCCTTTATCTCCGCCAGCGTCACTTGCCCACCGAGGAGGAGCTGTTTGAGAATTATAAACGGGTGGTGGAGGGCATGGCCCCCCAGCTGGTGACCATCCGCACCCTGGATATCGGGGGCGATAAGTTCCTCTCCCCCCTGGAGTATGCCCCAGAGATGAACCCGGCCCTGGGCCTCAGGGCCATCCGCTTCTGCCTCAAGGAGCAGAAGATCTTCCGGACGCAACTGAAGGCGATTTTGCGGGCCTCAGCTTACGGGCAGGTGCGGGTCATGTTTCCCCTCATCTCCAGCCTGCGTGAGCTTAAAGAGGCGCGGCTGCTGCTGGCCTCAGTTCAGGAAGAATTAACCAAGGAAGGGGTGCCCTTCGATCCCAACCTCCCAGCAGGGGCCATGATCGAGGTGCCCGCGGCGGTGACCCTGGCCAGCATTCTGGCTCAGCAGGCAGACTTCTTCAGTATCGGCACCAATGATCTGATCCAGTATGCCCTGGCCATAGACCGGGTCAACAAGCAGGTGTCTGACATGTACCAGCCGCTGCACCCGGCGGTGATGCGCATGATCAGGGACGTGGTGCAGGCCGGCCGGGCGGCCCGCATCCCCGTAGCCATGTGCGGGGAAATGGCCGGGGAGCCCCTCTATATCCCCGTGCTCTTGGGCCTGGGAGTGGAAGAGCTGTCCATGAACCCCATGGCCATCCCGGTGGTGAAGCGCGTCATCCGCATGACTTCCCTGAAAGAGGCCCGGGACCTCGCCCGCCAGGCCTTTCGCAAGGCCACCGTGGAGGAGGTCAATGACTTCGTGACCAGGGAGATGGATCGGCGTTTCCCGGAAATCTTCCGGTTCGGCCACAGTCTGGCCAACAATCTGGGCGCATGAAAGAAGAAAACCTCAAGGTCATTTGCCGCAACCGCAAGGCCTACTTTGAATATGTCATCGATGCCGTATACGAGGCCGGGCTGGTCCTGAAGGGCTCTGAAGTTAAATCCCTGAGGCTGGGAAAGGCCAACATCGACGAGGCCCATGCCCGCTTCCGGGACGGGGAGATTTTTTTGTATCATGCCCATATCAGTCCTTATGACCAGGCGGGGCCGGAGGGCCACCACCCCACCCGGCCCCGGAAACTTCTCCTGCACAACTGGGAACTGAAGCGCCTCCTGGGCAAGGTGCAAGAACGGGGTTACACCCTGATCCCCTTAAAGCTTTATTTCAAGGATGAACACGCCAAGGTGGAGATAGCCCTGGCCCGTGGTAAAAAGAAGGCCGATAAGAGAGAGACTATCCGCCGCCGGGAAGAGCAACGGGAACTGGAGCGGGCCCGGAAGCGACGATAATACCACCGGGTTGAGTCGGGGCCCAGCCACCGCGACTCAAGTAATCTGCTTTATTGCCAGGCTGAAGTGGGGTAAAATAAAAGTGTTGGCGTGCAAGTCCTTGCGCCGCTAAGGCCATCCCCCGGAAACGGGAGTCCTCATGGACTTTTTTGAAAGAATCGCGGAAAACCGCATCCTGGAAGCCATTGAGGAGGGGCTCTTCGACAATCTGGAAGGTCAAGGCCAGCCCCTGAAGCTGGAGGACGAGAGCCATATCCCCCCAGAGTTGCGGATGGCCTACAAGATCTTGAAGAATGCCGATTGTCTGCCGCCGGAACTGGAATTGCGCAAAGAGGTGGTGCATCTGCAGGATCTGGTGGCCTCCCTGCCGGATGAAGCCGAGAAGTTGAAACAGATGCGCCGCCTCAATTTTTATGTGATGAAACTGCAACTGATGCGCCCGGTGTCACTGCAAGTGCTGGAGCACGACCTTTATACCCCCAAAATTCTGGAACGCCTGGAATCTCGGCCGAAATGATAAAGGAAAGGATTGTGGGGGAAGGGCCAGGGGCCTCTGAGGCCCCTGCCCCCTCCCCCAAAGAGTCAATCAGCCATGAAACTCCGGGTCGATCATCCTCTGTGGCGGCGTTGGGCCCCGGTTCTGGCGCGGAAATTGGTGCAGGGCTACCTGCGCACCTGTCCCCCGGAGGTGGTGGTCAGCCCGGAGACCATGAGCCTGGTGCTCTCCGGTCGCCCGGTGCTTTACGCCACCTGGCACTGTCACCTGCTCTTCCCCCTCTATTATGCCCGCCATTATTATGCCGAACAACTGCCCCTGGTGGTAATGGCCAGCCCCAGCCGGGATGGAGAGTTTATTGCAGAAGTAGCCCGGGGCCTGGGATTCATCGTATGCCCGGGGTCCCGGCGCAAGGGCGGAGTGGTGGCCTTGCAAACTATGGCGGACTACTTCCGGCAGGGCCATAGCGGCGGCTTGATTGCCGATGGGTCCCGGGGGCCGGCCCGGGTGGCCCAAAAGGGGGTGCTTTTCCTGGCCCGGGAGGCCCAGGTCCCCATAGTGCCTCTGGCGGTGGCTTGCAGCCGCAAAATCACCTTCAATTCCTGGGACCGTTTTGAGTTGCCCGTACCTTTCAGCCACCTCGCGGTGCTGGTGGGTGACCCCCTCTGGGTCCGGCCTGCGGATCGGGGGCCCGCCTTGGAGTCGCGGCGCCTGGATTTGGAGGCCCGCCTCAATGGGCTTTTTTATCAGAGCCAGGCATATTTCCCCCGGTAGAAAAATATTTGCTGGAAGTCTTCCTCCAGGGCATTAATTGTTTGCCATGGCCGGGTAATATGTTAAATTTAAATAAAATACTTAAGTTGATGGAATAACATGCGGTTTGAAGAATTAGACATCGAAACCCTGAAGCACATTGGGACGGAAGAAACCAATGCCCAGGCCCGGGCTCTGGCCCAGGGGCGGCGGATCCAAAACCTCTACCGCCTGCCTAACCGGCTCCTGGGCACGATCCGGGATGAGGAAACCTTCCAGGTGGAGGTCAAGATTCAGGATGACCAGATATCCTATGAGTGCTCCTGTCCCCAGGTGGAGGGAGGGGAGGTTTGCTCCCATGTCCTGGCTTTGCTGTGGGCCTGGGTCGAGGAGCCCGGGAGATTCTTAAATCAGACGGAACTCAAGGACCATCTGAAGAAATACTCCAAAAAGGAACTGGTGGATATCATCCTGGATCTGTCAGAGCGGGTCCCGGAGGTGCGGGGTATTTTGAAAGAGGAAGACCAGGGGCTGGAGGACATCCTGGAGTCCATTGACCGGGTCGTGGAGGAGACCTCCAGCGATTCACCCGCCCTGGCCGATGCTGAGAATAAACTGCGGCAGGCTCAGGTTCGGGCCGACCGTTTGGCCCAAAGCGGCTATCTGGCGGAAGCCCGCTCCATCTACTTCTATCTCCTGGATAATATTCTGAGCCTGGAGGAACGGTTCCAAAAATTCATTTCCCCGGAGTTAAAAAAGGAACTGTTCGAGGAATATTGCCAATTCATCCACGAGGACCGGCAACTGGAGAAGGAGCTGGTGCAGCAGGAGATTGAGCAGCTGGAGTCTCGCTCCCCGACGTTCAGGAGTGACCTGGACCTGGCCGAAATAAAGCGGGAGCTGAATCTCTCAGGGTAACTGGAGATAAGTCCCTTTCTGTCTCAGGACCCATCCTCTTTGGGGGGGATGGGTCTTGTTATTTCCGGCCGGGCGGCCTCAGGGACGGGAGACGGGGCCAATATCGCCCTCTCATAAATGCGGAGCAGCGACAGGAGAAAGGACAGGATCAGGGGCCCCAGGATGAAGCCGATCATCCCAAAATAAGCGATGCCTCCCAGGATGCTGAACAGGATGAAGATACTGGGGGTGGAGCGGGTCCCTTTCATCAGCAGGGGCTTGAGAAGGTTTTCCACGGAGCCGATGAACACCAGGCAAAAAAGGAATAAGCCCAGGGCCTTGGTCAGGGCCCCCTGGAATAAAAGATAAAGGGCCGCGGGGACCCAGATAAGGGCGCTGCCCACTATGGGAATCACCGCCGCCGGGACCATGAGCGTCCCCCAGAAGGCCGCCTGGGGAACGCCGAAGAGCAGGAAGCCCACCCCCCCTAAAATCCCCTGGACCAGGGCCACCACCACCGTGCCCCGCAGGGTGGCCTTGATGGTTTTCTCCATTTCTTGAAGGATTTCTTCGTTATGCCCCGCTTCCAGGGGAGAGAGCTTCTTGATCTCCTCTATGAAGTCATCCCCTTGCAAAAACAGAAAAAAAGTAATGAACAGGACCAGGATCAGATCAAGTAAGAAGGTGGTAAAGCCCTTAATCAGGCCGATGGCGTTGGCATAGATGAACTGCGAAGCCTGCTTGAGGATAGTCTGGACCGTTTGCTCCAACTTGATCTGCTCCGGGGGCAGGGGCAGGTTGAGGTGGACCAGATACTCCTGGACGGCACTTATCTTGGCGCTCACCCAGGGCCAGAGGTGGCCGCTTTGCAGGCCCTTGCCCACGACGCTGGAGAACTCCAGGGCCTGATTGGCAATGATACTCACCAGGCTAAAGAGGGGGATACAGATGAGCAAGGCCAGAAAAAGGCAGGTGAGCCCGGAGGCCAGGGTTTGCAGCCCCCAGAGGGCCCGGGTGATGAGCCGATACAGGGGCTTGAAGGTGAAAAACAGCACCAGGGCCAGGAAGATGTCGATGAGATAGGGTTTGATGATGAGATAGGTGAAATATAAGACTAGTAGCGTCACCGCGCCAAAGAACAGCCGGGCAAAATGAGTGGGGAGAGCCGCCTTTTCCTCCGGCGCCGGCGTGGGACAGACTTCCGCCGGGCCCGGGGGAGGCGCTACCGGGGCCTCGGGCTCGGGGGGCCGCTCGCTACTGGGTTCAGGTTCTTTAGCCATAAGGAAAAGTTAAGCTTGAACAGGTCCTTAAGCTGGCACTATACGGCAAAATTCCAGGTTTGCAAAGGGGGGAAAAGGCTTTAAGGGTAAGGGAGTAATTGGGTGGACTCACCCTGGCTTCCCGAAGCCGACACGAGGATATTTTTGGGAATCGCCTACCTTATTGAGTCTTGCCTACCTGTTTCTTTCCCCGGGATTTAGGGCGTACGGGGCAGAGTGCGCCTGGTTATGGGAGGCCCAGTCCTTCTCAGTCCTTGTAATCTTTTTCTTTCTACCACTAACTCATCCAGGCATTCCTCCGAAACCTTCAATATTTTATCCATCGCGTCCAATTCCCGGGTCAGGTATTTTTCATGACATTGTTTGGCATAGGGGAGCAAATAACCCCGGTTAAGGCAGAAGCTACGATAATCCTTCAAGGTGGATATTTTCTTAATAAGTCGCTGGTTAGGGTTAATCTTTTGGAATTTCTCCAGGAGGCTGTCGATGGAATCCCTTTTCAGGTCTTTATAAGAGAAATCGTAGGGGAAGATGCGCTCCCGATTCCGCAAATTAACCCCGGTGGAGGAACTGAGGTACATTCTTAGGGACTCTTCAAGGTAATGGATATTCAATAAGGAATTTTGCATCTTGGACCAGTAGTCCAGAAGTAATAAGGTCGATTTTTCTGACATGGCTTCCCTCCAGGTTGGCGGCTTGGAAAGCTGTTAAACGCCTTTTATGGTGGGCATTGCCCACCCTACACCTTCTTATGGGGGTTGGGAGGGGGTGTGGGGGAGGGCAGGGGCCGTCGGCCCCTGGCCCTCCCCCACAATCCCTTAACTACACCTGGAAAAGCCGCAGGAGCGGCACACCAGGCAGCCGCCTTCGGGTTCCACGGCGCCGCCGCAGTCCGGGCAGGAGCCCATGGTGGCTAGCGTAGGCGCGGGCGGGTCCACCTGGGCCACCCGGGAGAGCACCTGGGCGATGGCGTCCGGGCAGGAGAGCACCTGACGGCCGTTTTGCCAGTTGGGGCTGGGGCAGCGGATGCCGGTGATCTGCCTGATGATGGAGTCAATCTTCACCCCGGAGCGCAGGGCCAGGGAGATGAGGCGGCCGGTGGACTCGATCTGGGACGAGGCGCAGCCCCCGGTCTTGCCCATCTGGGCAAAGACCTCGCAGAAGCCCAGGTCATCGTGATTCACCGTGACATAGAGCTTGCCGCAGCCGGTGGTGATGAGTTCGGTAACCCCGGTGGTGCGCTCCGGCCGGGGCCGGGGGGTAAGGTATTCCAGCGTCTGGGCCTTGGCCCCGCCATAGCTGAGCACCTGCTCCTCCCGGCTGCCGTCCCGGTAGATGGTCACCCCCTTGAGGCCCATCTCGTAGGCCATCAGGTAAACCTGGCGCACGTCTTCCGGGGTGGCCTGGTGGGGGAAATTCACCGTCTTGGAGACCGCATTGTCGGTATATTTCTGGAACGCGGCCTGGAGGCGGATGTGCCACTGGGGAGAGATTTCGTGGGCCGTGACAAAGAGCCGGCGCACGTCCTGGGGGATTTCCTTGAGGTCCCGGATGGAGCCGGTCTGGGCGATCTGGCGCATCAGCTCCGGGGAATAAAACCCCTGGCGCTCGGCCACCTCCTCAAAGTAGGGGTGGACTTCCACCAGTTCCGTGCCCTCCAGCACCCGGCGCACGTAAGAGACGGCGAAGAGGGGCTCGATGCCGCTGGAGCACCCGGCGATGATGCTGATGGTGCCGGTGGGGGCGATGGTGGTGGTGGTGGCGTTGCGCATCCGGCCCAAACCGTTGCCCTCATAGTTGCTCCCGGCAAAACGGGGGAAATTGCCCCGGCGATCCGCCAAGGCCGCGGAAGCCTGCCGCGCCTCCTTCTGGATAAAGGACATCACCTCTTCCGCCACCTGGATCGCCTCTTCGGAATTATAGTGGACCGAAAGCTTCAGGAGCATATCGGCAAAACCCATCACCCCCAGGCCGATCTTGCGGTTCTCCAGGGTGCGCTCTTTGATGATTTCCAGGGGAAAGCGGTTGGCGTCGATGACATTGTCCAGAAAGTGCACCGCGGTGTGCACCAGGCTGGCCAGGGCGGGATAATCGATCTGGCCGTCAACCACCACCTGGGCCAGGTTAAGAGACCCCAGGTTGCAGGACTCGTAAGGCAAGAGGGGCTGTTCCCCGCAGGGGTTGGTGGCTTCGATCTCCCCCAGGTGGGGCACGGGATTGTCCCGGTTGAGGGCATCGAGAAAGATGATGCCGGGCTCGCCGGTGGCCCAGGCGCTCTGGACGATGAGGTCAAAAAGGGCCGCGGCCTTGACTCTCTCTACCTCCTGGCCGGTGCGGGGGTTGAGCAGGGGGAAGTCCTCATCCAGCTTCACCGCCTCCATGAAGGCATCGGTCAAGCCCACGGAAAGGTTGAAATTGGTGAGGCGTTTGGTGTCGTTCTTACAGGTGATGAACTTCTCGATATCCGGATGGTCGATCCTAAGGATCCCCATGTTGGCCCCCCGGCGGGTGCCCCCCTGCTTGATGGTCTCGGTGGCCACGTCGAAGATGTTCATAAAAGAGATGGGGCCGGAGGCAATGCCCTTGGTGGAGAGCACCGGGTCATTTTCCGGGCGGATGCGGGAAAAGGAGAAGCCGGTGCCGCCGCCGGATTTGTGGATGATGGCGGTATGCTTGATGGCCTCGAAGATGCTCTCGATGGCGTCCTCCACGGGCAGCACGAAGCAGGCGGAGAGCTGGCCCAGCTCCCGGCCGGCGTTCATCAGGGTGGGGGAGTTGGGCATGAAGGAGAGGCTCGCCATGAGCTCGTAGAACTTGCGGGTGGTGGCCGCCACCTCGGCCTCAGGGTCGTATAAGCGGTCGATGGGCGATGGTCTCCGCCACCCGGCGGAACATCTCCGGCGCGCCTTCGGCCGCCTCGCCCGTCTCGTCTTTTTTGAGATAGCGGCGCTTCAGCACCACCTGGGCATTGGGGCTCAGGGGCAGTCCCCCGGCGATTTCTCTGGCTTCTTCCCCTTGCAGGGCCATCATTTCCTCCTTGAATCAGGCGGTTGCCGAAATTGCCTTAAAAAGCGATATGTTGGGGCATTGCCATAATAAGACCACAATATATAGTGCCGCCACTTTTTGCGTAAGTCAAACATTTTTTCTTTATATGATAAATTTTTTTGAAGGTTTTGCCTTGTCAAAAGATAGATAGGAAGGTTTGAAAAGGCCACGCCTGTGTTAAGTGTCTCCTATCTAAAGGCTCGCCGCCAATTCTCAATTTGCCTTTTCTCCGGGGCTAAGGTATAAAAATTGTTAAGACACTTGGGAGGGCAGGAAAAGTTTTGTCGGCCAAACACATCGGCATCCTGGGCACCGGGGCTTACGTGCCGGAGCAGGTTCTGACTAACCAGGATTTAGAAAAAATGGTGGACACCTCGGACACCTGGATCCTGGAGCGCAGCGGCATCCGGGAGCGGCGCATCGCCGCGCCGGAGGAGGACGCGGTGAGCATGGCCCTGATCGCCGGCCGCCAGGCCCTGGAGGCGTCCGGGATAAAGCCGGAGCAGTTAAGTTACCTCATCCTGGCCACCAATACTCCCGCCTATTTCTTCCCCGCGGGGGCCATCCAGGTCCAGGAAGCCTTAGGGTTGAATGGCTGCCTGGCTGCTTTTGATCTCCAGGCCGGCTGCTGCGGCTTCAATTACGCCCTGTACGTGGCCGAACGGCTGGTGGCCCCGGAGGGCAAATACGCCCTGGTCATCGGCAGTGACGTCAATTCCCGGTTCACGGATTGGACGAACCGCGCCACCTGCCTACTCTTCGGTGACGGGGCCGGGGCGGTGGTGGTGGGCCCGGCCCAGACGGGCCGCATCCTGGCCTCCTTCATTGCCTCCAGCTTGAATATGAAGCTTTACTGCGAAACCGAGTTCAACTCCGAAGTCAGCCCCTTCCTCCCCTACCAGACCACCACCTCCCGGCATTTTCTCCAGATGGACGGGCCGGAGATCTTCAAGTTTGCGGTCACTGCGGTGAGAGAATCCATCCAACGCATCCTGGAGATAGCCCAGATACAGCGGGAAGACCTGGATTACCTCATCATCCACCAGGGAAACTACCGGATCCTGCAAGCCGGCGCTAAGTTCGCCCGGGTCCCCATGGATAAGGTCTTTGTCAACATTGACAAGTATGGCAATACTTCTGCGGCCTCAGTCCCTCTGGCCCTGCACGAAGCCTTGCAGGAGGGCAAGATCAAGGAAGGGGACAAGGTGCTCCTGGTGAGCTTTGGGGCCGGGGTTACCTGGGGGGCCACCCTGCTGCAGTGGGGGCGGTGAGGGAGACATGAGGGGGTGAAACGTGGGGGGAGGGCCAGGGACTTGAAGTCCCTGCCCTCCCCCCACCCCCCCTCCCAACCCGCGTAAGCTTATTATTTAAAAGAGAGGCAGGGCCCTTGGCCCTGCCTCTCTTTTAAGAAACTCAGCAATTGGGTTGGAGGCCTCAAGTCTTATAGGAGAACTATTTGCCCCCGCTTCTGATGGTAGCCACCAGGGCCGGGGTGACGGCCGGAGCCTGGTTGGCCCAGGTATGGCGGATGTAAGTCACCACCGCGGCGATTTGCTGGTCGTTGAGCCGGTCCTTCCAGGTAGGCATCTGCCCCAACTGGCCCTTGCGGCCATTCAGGACCGTGGCGATCACCGGCTGGGGATCCCCTAGCACAAAGGGGTCTTTATTCAAGGCCGGAAAGGTGCCGGGGAGCCCTTCTCCGCTGGCGCGATGGCACATGGCGCAATTGTCATTAAAGATCTCTTTCCCTTGCCGGAAAAGATCCTCAGGTCCCTGGGCCAGGACCCAACCGGCTGCCCACAAGCACAGGCTCAGGCTAAGGACTACCCCCAAAATCCTCATTTTCCCCCCGTCAGGCCCAAAGATGCTGCCGGGGTCAGCAGGTACTGGATGCCATAAGGATCCTTGAATTCCTCCTGGGGCTGGAACATCAGCTTCTTGACACCCCGGTTATTGACATACTTGGCCAGGTCGAGATTCACGTCTGTGGGGATCATCACCCCGGCTTTAGCCGCGGCCTCCCGCCCCAGGGCGGCGGACTTGGAGGCCATGGCCACCGCATCCCCACAGATCCGCTCTGATTCCGTAGGATTGTGGAAGCCCACCGAATTTTCTGCCCCTACATAGTTCACCCGGTAAAAGGCCTCCTCATAAAGGTCCTTGGCCTGCTGGTAGAGGTCTTTATCGATGGGCTTGCCTTCGGCCTGGGCCTTGTTGACTACCTCAATGATTTTGGCCGCCGCCGCGGTGGCATAGCCGGCCCGCAGCAACAGGGTCACCGTGCGCTCCTGGGCGACGATGACCCGGTCTTTGAGCCATTCCTCGGTTTCGGCGTGGCACTGTTGGCAGGCCCGCAGGTGATCCTTCAAGGGACTGCCCAGGTTATGATTCGAGATTTTATTTACTCCCACCCGGATATAGGGCATGTGGCAGTCGGCGCAGGCCACGTCGGCTTTCCAGTGGGTGCTGTTACGGCTATAAAACTCGTACTCCGGATGGCGGCTGTAACCCAACTTGAAACCGGTTACCGTCTGCTTCCACTCCAGGTAAGAAGGATCGCTCTTGAGGACCTTGATGATGTTTTCCACGGAGATATCTCCCACCTTGCTCCCCTGCCAGGGGAAGAAGACGCCGATGGACTTCATTTCTTTATCTTTGGGGATTATATAAGAGACATGGCACTGGGCGCACACCAGGCTGCGCTTCTCCTGCCGGGTCAGGGTGTTGTGGTCTTTGCCCATGTCCTTCAAGGCCTTGTCCAAAGTCCAGCGGGAGAGCTTCAGGTCCATGGTCTTGTTGTCATGGCAGTCGATGCAGGCCACTCCCATCCGCTGGAATTGCGGCGGGATCTGGGCATGCACTTCCACGTAAGGAGTACTGAAATAGGCGGGTCCCAATTCCTTTTGCAGCTTGGGGGCAAAGGGGGTCTTGCAGGTCAGGCAAACCCCGCCGGCCTTCAGGCGGGAAGGGTCGATCTCCAACTGGTCGATGAGCATGTAGTAATGCCCCCGGGGTTCGTTGTACTCGACGCCGAACCCCCAGCCATTAAAGAGCAGGGCCATGAAAGGATACTCGCTGAGCTTGTCGTATTTTTTCAAGGTCGTGTCATAACCCTTTTTGTATGTGCTCAGCCCCGGGGGGGTGGGTTCCTTGGTCTTCAGCCAGTAATCGTATTCCAGAGGATAGGCCTTGCCCCAATCGGCGGGGTCATAATCTCCGTCGGGGATGGTCACCGTCTTTACCGGCTCCGGTTTTTGGGGCGAGCAGGCGCTCAAAAACGCACCCATCCCCCAAAAGGCTAGCGCCCCCAGTATCAAGATCGGTCCTCTCAGTCTCATAAGTACACCCATCCTTGCAAGCTAAGGGGTCCGGGTCTCTATGGCCCCGGTGCTTCTATGGGACATGCGGCGGTGGCAGAACCAGCACTTCCGCTCTTCATTAATGCGGGCTATGGTCTCGGCATGGCAGCGCCGGCAATTTTCCAAAACCACCGCGGCGCCATGGTCGGAAATGCGGATAGTTTCGGGGACAAATCCCAAATGGAAGGCAAAAAAGTCCTTGGCGCCATCCAGGCCCTTCCACACCAGGTGTCCCATGAGCTCATGGGGCAGGTGGCAGTCCGTGCACTTGGTGCGGTAATGGGCCGAATGACGCCAGGCGTCATACTCCGGCTCCACCGCGTGGCAACTGCCGCAGAACTCGGGGCTCTCGGACCTGGCGTAGAGTCCGGGCGGTCCAAAGCCCACAAAGGCCCCCACACCCACAATGATTATGACAATAATGACCAGATAGAGCAGGAAGCGCGATTTCCTGGGTCGGCGCATCAGTCACACCCTGATGGTTTCCGGCATAATAGCACCACTCAGCCTGTCAGGGTTAACAAAAATGAAAGGTGTCTGATAAATTTTTTAGTGGAATATGGCGCGGTTATGAACTGCGGGGCCTCGCCCCCAGAACAAGAGCAAAAATCATCCCAGGTCAGCAGTTCAAATAAAAATTAAAACTCAAATTTGATAATTCAATACCTGGAAATTAAAAAAAAATGAACCTAAGGGATTGGGGGTGGGAGTAAGGGTCTGCGCCCCCTGGCCCCCTCCCCCAACCTGCCTAATCGACAAAACCAAGGGCCAGGCGGTCGGCCACTGCCAGGCCCTGAGGCGTGGCTCGGGCCCGGCCGTTTATAAGTCGCACCAGCCCCGATTTCTGTAACACGGCCAGCACCGTGGCCCACCGGGGATGATGGCGCAAGACGTCCAGAGCCACGCCTTCTCTGGTTCTGAAGCCGAGATAAAAGGATTCCAGCTGCAGTTGTTCCGGGGAGAGGTTTTCGCTACCTGCCACCGGGGCCTGGCCGTCTGCCAGCGCCTGGCAATACTGGCTAAGGGACCGGTGGTTCCACCACCGCCTCCTCTCCGCAAAGGAATGGGCTGCGGGACCCAGGCCCAGGTAAGGCACATGTTGCCAGTATTTGCGGTTGTGCCGGGAGAAGTACTCCTCACCCCGGGCGAAGTTGGAGACTTCGTAGTGGATAAACCCGCGTTCCTCCAGGAACCGGGAGGTTAGCAGAAACAGGGACCGTTGCTCCTCCTCTGCCGGAAGGGAGATTTGCCCCGCCGCGGCCCTGGCGCACTATTTGCGTCTCCTGCTCCAGGGTGAGCTGGTAGCAGGAGAGGTGTTCCGGCCGGTACTTTAGGGCCTTTTTTAGGGTCTTGGCCCAGGCTTTTTGGCTCTGCCCGGGCAAGCCATACATGAGGTCCAGACCCAGGTTGGCGAACCCCGCGGCCCTGACCGACTCCAGGGCTTGCTCGGTCTGCCGGGCCGTGTGTCTCCTACCCAGGAAGGAAAGCTCCCGCTCATCAAAGGACTGGACTCCCACACTGAGGCGATTGACCCCCAGATCCTTGAGCCGGGCCAGTTTGGCGGGTGAGAGGTCATCGGGATTGGCCTCCAGGGTAATCTCAGGGTCCGGGGCGAATCGGAAGTGGAACCTGAGGGAGTCCATCAGAGTGGCCAGTTCCCCATCAGAAAGTAGAGTGGGAGTGCCGCCCCCCAGGTAGAGGGAGTCAAAGCGGGAAAAAGTGTCTTGATATAGAAGGACTTCTTTCTGCACCGCCTCCAGCCAGGCGGGTATCAGGGACAGGCTGGTGGTGGAGTAGAAATCACAGTAAGGACATTTGGTCCGGCAAAAGGGGATGTGGATATAGAGGCCGGGTAGTGGCCCTCTTGCGGTTTTCGGTTTCACGGTTGGGGTTTTCTTAGGGAAAAGAACTACCTCGGCTGGCATCAACTTTTTTCAAGTTTTTAAATAGTTGTCAGCCCACCCAACCCTCCGGGGCCATTGCCGAAAACCGAAAACGGTGGAAAGCTTAAAGTTCCTTCTCTATCCGGTAGGTGGCGCCCTCTGCGTCTTTCTTTAACTGGAAGCCCATCTTCTTGACCATTTCCCGCATGGGCAGGTTTTCCGCCAGCACGTCGCCGCCGATAACTTTCACCCCTTGCTCCCGGGCAATCTCGGTAACCCGTTCCACCAATTTGGGGCCCAAACCCTTTCCCTGCCACTGGTCGGCGACGATTACCGCGAATTCGGCAGTTTCCCGGTCGGGATCCATAAACAGGCGGCTCACTCCCATCATGAGTTCCGGCCCCGGTGGCTGGCCGACGGCCATAAGACCCAATTCCCGGTCATAGTCATTCTGGGTGAAGCGGATGAGCATTTCGTGGGTCCAGTTCCGGATTAACCGGAAGTAGCGGAAATATACGGTTTCTTCCGAACACTTTCTCAGAAAGTCATACACCAGGGGCTCATCTTCGGGCTTCATGGGCCGCAACATCACCGGCGTGCCGTCCCGGAGCATCCAAAAACTCTCGTATTGGTTAGGGTAGGGGGCGATGATAAGGTGACGCGGCGCCTTAACGGTGCTGGGCTCAATGACCAGGCTGGCATCCACCGCCACCACCTTGTCGCCGCTGAGAATTAGGGGATTGATGTCCAGTTCCACGATCTCGGGAAAGTCTGTGACCAATTGAGACATCCGTACCAGGATTTCGGCTATAAGATCCAGGTTGCCCGGCGGTATATGGCGGTAACCCTGAATAATCTGATAGGCGCGAGTTTTCTGAATCAGCCGTTTGGCCAGGAGGAGATTTAACGGGGGCACATCCACGGCCCAGTCCTTCAACACCTCGGTAAACACCCCACCCAGTCCGAAAAGGATCAGGGGGCCGAAATCAGGATCCCGTTGGCTGCCCAGGAGCAACTCCAGGTCAGGTTTGGTCTCCTGGGTCTGGACCGTAACCCCCAAGATATTGGCCTGGGCATGGTGGCTCCGGACCTGTTGCATCATCTCTTCATAGGCGCGCATGACCTCCTTTTCATTGTGGAGATTAAAACACACCCCTCCCGCCTCGGATTTGTGCGGGATATCTGGAGAGTTGATCTTCAGCACCACGGGAAACCCGAGATTTTTGGCCTCATGGGCCGCGTCCCGGGCCGAAGAGGCCGCGACCGTGCTGTTGATGGGAATGCCGTAAGCCGATAGGATGGCTTTGGATTCCAACTCCGTCAGGATCCGGGCCTTTCGGGCCAGGCATTGGTCGATGAAATTTCGGGCCTGCTTGTGGTTCACCGTGATTTCCCGGGGCATCCGGGGCGGGGTCTCCTGCAGCAGTTCCAGGTGCCGGCTGTAGAAATACATCTCCATGAAGGTATCCACCGCCGGCTCCGGGGTTTCAAAGGTGGGGATTCCGGCGTCGTTAAGGATTTTCACCCCTTCAGCCACATCCTGCCCCCCCATCCAGACCGCGAATACCGGCTTGGCTTTACCCTTGGCTTCTGGCACGATGGCCTGGGCCACTTCGGTAGAATCCGTCTCGGCCTGAGGCGACAGGATGATCACCAGGCCGGAGAGCTCCTGAGCCTCCATACAGATGCGCACCGTCCGGGCATACCTCTCCGGAGCGGCGTCGCCCAAGATATCCAGGGGGTTGGCCCGGCTCCACACCGGGGGGATAAACTCGTCCAGCTTGGCCAGGGTTTCGGGGCTCAGGGGCGCAGGTTCTAAATCCCAGCGACTCAGGGCATCAGCGGCCATCACCCCCAGCCCGCCGGCATTGGTAATAACCCCCAGGGCGCTGCCCAAGGGACGCCTCATTTTCCCCAGGGCCTCGGCGCAGTCAAATAGTTGCCCGATGGTGTCCACCCGGATAATGCCGGCCCGGCGAAAGGCCGCGCTGTAGGCGGCGTCTTCACCGGCCAGGGCCCCCGTATGGGAGGCCGAGGCCCTGGCCCCCGCCTGGCTCCGGCCGGCTTTGATGGCGATAATGGGTTTAACCCGGGACACGGAGCGCGCCGCGCTCATAAACTGGCGGTGGCCGATCAAGCTTTCCAAATAAACCACGATGCTGCGCACGTTTTCTTTGTCGCCCAGGTAGTCGAACAAATCGGCAAAATCCACGTCCTCCATGGAGCCCACGTTGACGAAGTGACTGAAACCGATCTTCTTGAGGGTGGCCCATCCCAAAATGGAGCTGCAGATCGCCCCGCTCTGGGAGATGAAGGCCAAATTGCCCGGCAGGGCGGTATGCTCCAGCAAACTGGCGTTGAGGTTTTTAGGGGGACAGATGATCCCCATGCAGTTCGGTCCCACATACCGCACGCCGGCTTTCCTGGCGGTTTCCTTGATTTCCGCCTCAATCTTGACCCCGGGTTCCCCAATCTCTTTGCCCCCCGCGGATACGATGATGGCTCCCTTGATCCCGGCTTCGCCGCACTCCTTAATAATGCCGGGCACCGTCTTAATAGGAACGGCGATGATCGCCAAATCGATGGGCTCCTTTACCGCCCCGATGGTGGGATAAGCTTTAAGGCCCAGGATTTCCTGATATTGGGGATGGATGGGAAAGATCTTTCCCGGGAAATTCGACTTTATAATATTATTCACCAGGGTATATCCGATATGGTGTTCCTTCTGGCTGGCCCCGATGATAGCCACTGAAGTCGCCGTGAAGAAGCAATCCAGGGGACTCCTTTTCATCCTCTCCTCCTTATCCTCTTAAAAGCAAGCCCTGACGCGGGTAAAGACTTCAGCCGGGCTGAGGCCAGGGACGCCGACCGAAAAAAGACCTCTAAAGAAGAAGTGATATTTCCAATAAAAGTATAGAATGCAAGGTATTTCAACTCAATTATACTCCACACCAGGAAATTCGCATCTCATTCCTGATCCGTGCGCAACACGGCCACGAAGGCGCTCTGGGGGACCATCACCGCGCCCACCATCTTCATGCGTTTCTTGCCGGCCCGCTGTTTTTCCAGGAGTTTGCGCTTGCGGGTAATGTCGCCGCCGTAGCACTTGGCGGTGACGTCCTTCCGAAAAGCGGAGATGGTGGAACGGGAGATAATTTGCCCGCCAATGGCCCCCTGAATGGCGATCTTGAACTGCTGCCGGGGGATTTCGTCCTTCAAGCGCTCGCACACCCTGACCCCCCACTCCCGGGCGCGCTCTTTGTGGACGATCATGCTCAGGGCGTCCAGCTTTTCCCCGTTTACCAGGATATCCAGCTTCACCAGGTCACTCTCCCGGTGCTCCAGCAGATCGTAATCAAAAGAGCCGTAACCCTGGGTGACGGTCTTCAGGCGGTCGTAGAAGTCAATGATCGCCTCGGCCAGGGGCATCTCCAGGGTGACTTCCACCCTACCTTCCGTGGGATAGCTGAAGCGGGAATTGACCCCGCGGCGCTCGACGCAGAGCTTCAGCACCGCGCCCAGATACCGCTCCGGCGTGAGAATGGTGGCCTTAATGAAGGGCTCCAGGCCCCTTTGGATACGGATGGGCTCGGGGTAATGCTGGGGATTATCCACGATCACAGTCTTGCCGTCCGTCAGGACAAACTGATACTGGACTCCGGGGACGGTCATGATGAGGCTTTGCCCGAACTCCCGCTCCAAGCGCTCCTGGACGATCTCCAGGTGCAGCAGCCCCAGAAAACCGGAACGGAAGCCCTGGCCCAGGGCGGCGGAAGAATCTTTCTGAAAAATCAGGGACGCGTCGTTTAGCTGGTATTTTTCCAGGGCCTCCGCCAGGGCTTGATAGTCGTCGGCGGAGACCGGATAGAGGGACGCGAACACCACGGGTTTCACTTCCTTGAAGCCGGGCAGCGGCTGGGTCGCGGGGTGCCCCTCCAGGGTGACGGTATCCCCGATGCGGGTGTCCCGCACGGTTTTGATGCCCGCGATGATGTAGCCCACCATGCCGGCGGTGAGCACTTTTTGAGGCTCCCGGGTCAGCCAGAAGGTCCCCACCTCCTCCACCTTGTAGGTGGTGTTATGGGACATGAGCCGGATAACGTCCCCGGGCCGGAGGGCGCCGTCAAAGAGGCGGCAGGAGATGATGGCCCCCCGGAAAGAATCGTACTGCGCGTCAAAGATCAGGGCGGTGAGGGGCTTGGCTTTATCCCCCCCGGGAGGCGGGATCTGGGTCACGATGGCCTTAAGGATATCCTCAATGCCGATCCCTTCTTTGGCGGAGCACAGAATCGCCTGGTCCGCGTCCAGTCCCAACTCCTGCTCGATCTGCTCCTTGACTTTGGTAACATCCGCGTTGGGCAGGTCAATCTTGTTGATCACCGGGATGATGGCCAGGTCGTGCTCCATGGCCAGATAGAGGTTGGCCACGGTCTGGGCCTCCACCCCCTGGGAGGCGTCCACCAGGAGGAGCACCCCCTCGCAGGAAGCCAGGGCCCGGGAGACTTCGTAGGAAAAATCCACATGCCCCGGAGTGTCGATGAGGTTTAGAGCATATGCCTCGCCGCTGGGGGCCAGGTAGGGCAGGGTGATGGTATTGCTCTTGATGGTGATGCCCCGCTCTCTTTCTATGTCCATGGTGTCCAGGATCTGGTCCCGGAACTGGCGCTCCCCCACCAGGCCGGTGTACTGAATCAACCGGTCCGCCAGGGTGGACTTGCCGTGGTCAATATGGGCGATGATGCTGAAATTGCGGATTTGCGGCATGCTGGATTAC
The DNA here is from genome assembly GCA_963739295.1 of uncultured delta proteobacterium. Taxonomy (GTDB): domain Bacteria; phylum Desulfobacterota; class Desulfobaccia; order Desulfobaccales; family 0-14-0-80-60-11; genus CAVTZS01. The sequence continues at coordinate 103,778 of CAVTZS010000005.1, forward strand.
TATTTTCTATAATATGACTAAATGAATAGAAGGTATATTTTATTCTTCGAAATATCATATATTTGTTCAGAGACTTGTCCTTTTCTCGTTCTATTAATTCTTCTTTATCAAGCTTTTCGCCAAATTTTGCAACTTTCTGAACATAACATCCCACGTCATCCGCAATCTTGCGGGCAACCAAACGATTGAGATTTAGAGGCTGATCTAATAGCCCCAATTATTTTTGTCTCCTCCTCTGTAAATCTATCCGTGCAAATTGCTGATGGGATCAACCGCAAATCTTCTTTATCTTTTGGGCAAAATTTAAGTGTTTCATCCCTGCAACTTGAATTTCGCTCTCACGATAAGTCCTTCGACATTTTAAGCATTGATAAGTTGGTTCCGAAGTTATGGCATAATATGTTCATAGAAAGGGGCTATTACTTCATCATATGCAAACCGCTGCTGACGGATTATGTTTTTATCGGTAGTAAACTCCAAATTATTTTCAATACATACGCCATAATCAAAACAATATAAGCTTCTTTATGCACTATCTTTTTTGGTTGTACGACCTTTAGTTAATAAATGAACGAGGAAAAACATATTTAGGTATTTCAGAGCTTCTTCATATTTTATTAATACCATAAAATGACTTCCAGATTTGCCTTTTTGTCGCTCCTGTGACGCTCTATCTAAAAGAGCATGCCAAAGGTCGCTTACATGGCCTGGAATAGCAATATCATTTTTGCTTGCACCAGACATTTGATCCAGATACGCTTTTGATGCATAGCCAATTCCGTAATCGATGTCTGATTTTCTAATTTTACCCCCATTTGCCCGCCTACGATTCCAAGCTTGTTGTAATATGATTCCAAGTGTTCATGGAACTCCCATAGCCTCACGACTTAATTCTTGCCATACCTTTTTCGGTTCATTAAACAATTGTTCCGGGGTAGGGCAGCTATAAGCTTTTAATCTGCTATTAACGATTTTTTCAGCATGTTCTTGTAGCCCTCTCATGGCTTCGTTAAGGCCTTGATTCCTTTCCACAAAAGAATCAAGATCTAATGAGACTTCAAAAAGATCGCGTTATAAAATGATGGAACTTCCAAGAGAATAATTATAAGTGATGGCACATAATTTTATAAAAACGCCTGCATGAGTACCCAACATCTTCCTTAGCAACGTTGTAAAACGTCCTTGCAACTCGGAAGAAAGTGAAGAAAATTCATCAACAAAAACATAAATTGCCGAAATATTGGCTTTTTGCCTTAAAGATTGAAGAATTCTTAATACATCAATAACAGCTAATCGATATTTAGTCTCTGATCTGGATGTAGATTTAAGCGCAATTTCGGTTTCATTATCTTGAGAAAATTCCGCAGCAATTTCTGGTAAGGCAGGAGATAATTTTGACCCAATGCCAATTTTCTGTTTGCTTTTTCTCTTAGTTGCTTCCTCAATAGCTGTTCTTTTGGAATTATATGCCTGGAATTCCTTTTTGTAATAATTTTCAGGTTTATTTGATATGATAAGCATACCTCTGTTATCATTGAGAAGGGGTTCGTATAAGCTATTGGGAATAATATGAGCCTCTACGCATTTCTTATCTTCTAAGCAAAATTTGCAAGCCATGCCCATTCGCCTTAATTAAATTTAAGTAATTGGTGTAAATGGTAGTTCCGAACGATTGGTTTCCAATCTATTATAATATGTTACATTTTTTGAAAATTCCCGTCCACCTTTAGATAGGCTTTAGCGATCCTGTCTGCCACCTTTATTTTCTGGAGTTTATAATTTCATTATATGGCAGATAATATTTATATAAGATATAATGTACAAAAGCTCCGGAGACGCCGATATATTTTACCCCGCATGGCCTCCTGGGGGCGGCGGGAGGTCGGGCAGGCGCCTCGCAGAGGCGCAAAACGCGAGGTTTAAGGAATGGACGAATACGGCTGTGATTGGGATTACACCCCGGAGAAAAAACCCCTGACTGCGGTGTTGGCCCATCCGCTGCACGGACGGCTCATCGAAAAGGCAGTCTTGATGATCAGCAATTGCCTGAGGTATGGCGGGTGTCTTTATACCTTTAGGTGGAAGGACCAGGATGTCGCCTTTTATGAACTCGTGGCTTAAACGATCAGGTATTGCTTAGAACACGGCCCTCTTAGAGAGAAGGCCAAAAGCCGGGGCGGGTGTTAAACCCGCCCCGGCGCCTTTAGAGGTCCAGAAATAAGGGTTTATTATTCAAGATAATCGCCGCCTGCGACCTTCTCTCCCTGTTTCATGATGGCCGTCAGATACTTTTGCGCAAAGGCCAAGTAATCGCCTTCCACCACAAAACCATATCTGATATAGCTCTCAGTCTTGTTGAGCTTAACATTCCTGGCCACCAGGAAGATATTCTTGTTTATATTAGCCGGGGGCCCGTAGTAATTATAATAAATATTGGGAACATGGTGGACCATGATGATAAGACCGCTATCGTCCAGAACCGTCAGCGTCTGATAGATTTTCTTATCCGGCCCCAGCGGGTCAATTACCGCGCCCTTGACGATGAGGCCATTGCCTTCCTGGTTCAGCTTTTTCAGGGTGGCGTCAATCTTCGCCAGTATCTGCTCCTTTTCTTTAAGTGATATTTTCTTGTATCGGTAAAAATAACCCGCCGGCCATTGCTTGGCTTTAACGGAGGCATCTTCACCCAAGACAGATAAAGGATTGCCGATAATAAATGAAAATATGATGGTAATGCAGGCAGCCGGTTTTTTAATCATTGTAAGCTTTAATTACGAAATTTTAGCGACTACTATATCAAAAAATCAGCTACGCTTCTACTCTGGCGAGAAGCAATCATGAGGGGTTGGGGGTAGGGGTTGGGGGAAGGGGGCAGGGGTCTACAACCCCTGACCCCCTTCCCCGATATCCTTCTTAGCCCATCATCAAGGCAAGGCCCGGGTCTCGCCGATCTTCATAACCACAAATTTTTCTTCCCCTATCCCTGCTTGGCCTAAGGCCCGCCGCAAGAACAGGGGCGGCTCGCCCAGGGGTTCGTCCGTAAGCTTGAAGGTGCCCCAGTGCATGCCGATGGACTGCTGGGAGCGGAGGTCTTGATGCATCCGCACCGCTTCTTCAGGGTTCACATGCATGGCACGCATGAACCAGCGGGGCATATAGCCGCCGATGGGAAGTAAAGAGAGGCGCAGGGGCCCGAAACGGGCGCCGATTTTCTGAAAATCCGGACCATAGCCGGTGTCGCAAGAGAAAAAGATCCTACCCGCAGGGGTCTCCATTACCCAGCAGGACCAGAGGGTGGCGTCCCGGTCCAAGAGGGAGCGGCTGGAAAAGTGTTGCGCCGGCACGCAGTGAAAGCGGAGCGGGCCCAGGTCCGCAGACTGCCACCAATCCAACTCCACCACGTTATGTAGCCCCGCTTTTTCAAACCACGCCGCCAGTCCCAGGGGCACCAAGAACTGGAGACGGTTTCCCAAGTTCTTCACGGTGGCGGCATCAAGATGATCATAGTGGTTATGACTGATAATTACTGCGTCAATCCGGGGCAGGTCTTCCCAGGGAACCCCGGGAGGGACGCAGCGCTTGGGACCGGCAAAAGAAAGGGGGGAGGCCCGCTCGCTGAACATGGGATCGGTGAGGATATTGAGGCCGGCGATCTGGATCAGGAAGGTGGCATGACCGATCCAGGTGACCTGGATCCGGCCCGGGTCCGGACTGTTGAGATGATTCAGGTCAGGAGCCAGGACTTCCGGCCGGTAGGGGGGAACTGCTTCCGGCGGCAAAGCCGGTTCTTCCTTGGGGCCCAGGCCCAGTTGCCAGCGGAGGAGACCCAGGAGGCGGCTCGGCTGGGGTTTAAGGTGCAAATTCCGGAACCCCCGGGGCCCGTGGTGGGGCGGGGTGGAAGGGCTGGGCGACCCTCCCGGATGGTTACAGCCGCCCATAACCGCCAAGCAGGAGAGGATAAACACTAAAACCATGGCCTATATTATAACCCTGGATCTTCCAGGCCTTAAGCTCTCATTAAATTAACATTTCTTTAATCGAAGCTCACTTGAGCTTCGGGCGGCTCCAGCTCGGCGGGCACTTCGGCGAAGGGGAAAGGCCGCGGGTTCTCGTTCAAGGTCAGGTAGCGCATCACCCGGTAGGCATAGGCCGCCACCCGGTTGGAGAATTTTCTGGCCGGCTCGCTGTACTTCAGGGTGATCAACAGGTAGATGAATTGAAACAGAGTGGTCAATTGGATGAGGATTTTCAGGATTTCCAAGATAATCAGGTAAAGAATGGTGTAAAGGAAGCGGATGCCGATGCCTTTGCGGGTAACCGCCGGGGTGGGGCTCTCGTTCATGAGGACTCCTTTCACTATTTCCAGGGATAAATGGTGGGCGAGGTCCAATGGGGGCCCATAATTCCGAACCAGGTTCAGTGAGGTGCAGATCTCCGATAGGGAAAAGGATTCTGCGCTTGGCTCAGAATGACCGAGTAGATCAGGTTTTGAGAATTTGCTTTTTGCCACTCGACTCCGCCTCTAAGCCTCCAGGATTTGCCTGATCTGCACAAAGCGCAGCAGACCGGTTTTGGTGATCAGGCCCACCATCCTATCCCTATCCATTACCAGGAGTTGCTCCACTTCATCCTGGGACATCCTTTTCAAGGCTTCGGCCAGGGATTCCTGGGGGGTAATTACCAGGCGGTCGCTCTGCGGGGTCATGACCTCCTCTACTTTTCTGATTTCTTGCTCTTCCCGGGGGATATCCTTCACCGCGGTCACCGAGACAATCCCCAAGACCCGGTAGTCTTGAACTACCGGGAAACTGCGATAGGCGTAGCGGAGGAAATAATCATGAACCAAATGGAAGAGGGACAAATCCGGAGGCACGCTCACCACTTCCCGGGTCATCACCTCGTCAATGCGCATGCCTTCCAGAGACTTCCGGATAATCGCCTCCTCGTAGCCCCTTTCTGACATGGCCCGCAAAAACATGCCGATGAAGAGGAGCCACAATCCGTTGATCAAGGCTCCCGAGAAAATTTCCAGACCCCCCAGGGCCATCAGGGCCACCGCGAACCACTTGCCAATATCTGAAGCCACCTTGGTGGCCCGGGTCAGGGAATCGGTTTTCCACCACCAGATGGCGCGCAAGATCCGGCCGCCATCCAAGGGGAATCCGGGGATCAGGTTAAAGGCGCCCAGGGCCAAATTGATCCAGGCCAGGTAATCGAAAACTGCCCCGAGGAGAGATGGCTGAAGACTCATGATAATGCTCTTGATCAGCCAAAACCCCAAGGCCAGGGCAAAGGAGCTCAAAGGCCCCACCGCGGCGATTTTTAGCTCCATTTGGGGAGTTTTCGGCTCCTCGGTAATTCGGGCCACTCCGCCGAAAATAAACAGGGTGATCTCGCGAATTTCAATCCCGGAACGGAGGGCCACCAGAGAATGGGCCAGTTCATGAATTACCACCGAGGCAAAGAAGAGCAGGGTGGCGATTAACCCGACCAGTAAATAGCTCATGCTCCCATAGCCGGGATAATTTCTCGGAAAATAGCCCGCCGAAAGAGCCAGGAGCACCAGGGCAAAGACGATAAACCAGGATAAATCCAGATTGATCCTGATCCCGGCAATCTGGAAAAGCGTCATCCCCCTGCTGGTTTTCATTTCTGCTGCCTTTCCCTCCATGTATGTTCCCTTGCTCCAGTGGCTTAACCGGCCAAGTGGGTGGGCGTGGCTCACTTATCTAAAAAGTAAATATGATTTGGCCAATGTCCACCTCGGGGCGCGGGGCTTTTCAGCGGAGACCTTCCGGGAACAGCTATCATCTAGGGGGCGGAAGAAGTTAAGGGGATGACGATAATCTTTCTATTTCAGGGAAAATCGACCACCGTCATCCTTGGATCAACCTCCCTCAGTTATTAGGTCCAGATGATACGCAATGGGGCCGGGATGGCCATCAAACTCAGGAGCGCGCCTAAAGCCCAATTTTTCATAGATATGCCGGGCGGCCAGCATAAACTTCCCGGTATGCAAAAAAATCGTAGGAATCTTCAGTTCTTGGGCCCGGCGGAGACATTCTTGGGTGAGCAAGGTTCCATAACCCTGGCCCCGATATCTGGGATCCACGGCTAAAATCCTGATCAAACCCGAGCCCGGCGGCCAATTACCCATGGTGGCGTGGGCGGCATCGGGATAAAACTTGACCGCCCCTCTAATTTCCCCGTGCTGTTCAACCACGATCAGCATGCCGGTCCAGGAGAGAATGGCTTCGGTGATGCTATCCATCCAGGCATCCCAGGCGTAATCAGGTAAAAGAGGCTCGTATTCCTGGTAAGCCTTTTTCACCAAATGCTCAATTTGGTCCAGCTCCTCAAAAGCGGCATCACGCAGCAGAGCCTCGTTATCCATAAGGGGCAACCTTTAAACCCTCTTATCCATCGGATAAGGGGGGCTAGATCTCCTGAAGGGAAGATAAGTCTGTCAATTATATGTTAGATACGAGATGAGGCAAAAAAAGAGGAGGGGGCAAATAATTTCTTATCAATCTGGCAGTTGCTGGCCGGGGCGCGCGCCGGGTAGGGCGCGGGAAAAAACCTGGAAGATTGATTTAGCTCAGATCCACCCACCTGGGGTGAAAAGCCTTTAGTAGTTCATTGTTGCGCCCACAGGAAGAGGCCGGTTTCCTCATCCAGATGACGCACCAGGGGCTTGTCCGTCAGGTATTCTTGAATTACAAATTCGCAGGCAAACACCTCCGTCCCCTCAGCCAGATGTCCGCCCAAGGCCTGCCCATCTTTATCGGCCAGGGTGATATGCGCATGCACGAAAGGTTTATCATCCTTTAGGGAGATGTTTCCTATGAGAGATAAAATCTCCATGGGTTTCCTTAGCTCAATAAACCGGTATTTTTGCTCCACCTGATGGTAATAGCCTACCCGGGCCAGGCTTACGGCCCCAAGGGCGCGTACTTCGCCCAATTTTACGCCGGCATCCCTACAGCACTTTTCAAGGGCCCCCAAAAGATCGCTTCCTTTGGCCAACCGCCCCATAATCTTGCGACCGGCGGTGATCATTGGGTTCATATGAAATTCTCCTCTACCATTACCTGGGCAATAGCGAACGAAATCGGTTTAGCTACCTTCAAGACCGAAGGGGGTTGGGCGGTAAATCAGGAATTAGGGGGAGGGGGAGGGCAGGGACCTCGGGTTCCGGATCCTCCCCAAGTTTCACTTTTCTTCCCAAATCAGCTCGATGGATTCCACGCCCCGGCCGCCCAGGACCGCGGAAATTGCGCCACATTCAGAGCACGGGGCCAGAGGGCTGACATCGTGGGGGTCCGCCTCTCCCTCACCCAGGGGGCCCTTAAAGCCGCACTTGGGGCAATGCAGGGTGGCCGGTTCAATGATCAGGTTCAGCTGGGATTTTTCCAGGATGGTGTCCTTGACCAGGACCTCGTAAGCCTGCTGGGCAGCTGCCGCGGAGTGCAATTCCAGGGCCCCCACCTTCAGGACCACCTCGATCTGGGAGCCCACCGGGGGAGAGCCAGACTTTTTGAGCTTCTCCAGAATATTAGCCACCACATCCTGCATCAAGGAAAATTCGTGCAATTCTTGGGCACCTCCATCCTTGCAGAAATTGCCTCGCCCACCGGCCTAGACCTGGCTGGCTCCCGGGAGGGACTCAGGCCCCCGGGAAACTCCTAAGGATTTGCCATTACTAGGCCAGTATACATAGGTCTTGGGGAAAGTCTATCTCTAAACAGTGGCCCGTCAGCGACCGGATTTTTTGGGAGTGCTTGGGCTGGAGCAGACTCCGAAGAGAGGGCAATCTTGGGGGGATCTCTAGATTGGCAGCTTTATTGCTTGCGTTCTACTTCTTCCAGCCTGTATTTGATGGCCACAGCTTCAATTTTAGAGGCGGTGGGTTGGCAGATGATGATGGCATCTGCGCCGATCTCCCTGGCCTTGTTTTTGAAGTCCTCAATTAGACTGGCGCCGGCCACCTTGGAATTAAGGGGATTGGAGCCTTCCAATACGGCAAAGGGCTGATAAGGCCTGGAGGGCGGGCCGGTGAGCACATCCACCGTCAGGGTGGGGGGATATCTGACGTTCATTAAATGGGCATAGGCGGAAAGATCCAGGGAATGGGGAGATAAACATTGCCTGGCACCCAAGAATTTTGCCTCATTGGCAGCCATAAAAAACGCCCTGACATCATCTGAAGGAGACTTCTGCTGGATCCCGCCGCAGCCGGCAGTTAAGACCACCACCAGCAAAACTGAACCTAACCCTAGCCCCAGGTTTCTCAACATTTTCCCAGTACACCCCCAATGTCGGTAATTCCCCATCCCCTTAGCGGCCCTTTAATTCTGACTCTCGCCGGACACCTTCCTGGCTCCCTGTAAAAGTACATCAAGTTAAGGAAAAGGGAAGGGGCCAGGAGTCCCTGGCCCCACTTGCTCAGAATTGGAAAGACCAGCTCAGCCCCAGGGAATGAGCATCACTGCTGTAACGACCGTTGGCCTGCCGCGGACGCAGGCAGGGGAACGCCGTTAAAGGTAATGGAGTTGTTTTTGGTACGGTTCTCGGACAAGATATAGTTGTAGGCGATTCCCAAGGTAAACCTCTTGATCTTCAGGTCTCCCCCCACGGTAAAGATATGACGGTTGGCATCGGGGAGCTGGGGGTCGAAGGTGTTATCCGGCACCGGAGTGAGGTCATAGATATAGCCGGCCCGGATTTTCATGCCTTCTTTGACCTCATAGCTGCCGCCGAAACGGAAGGCCCAGGCATCCCGCCAGTTCTTCGGAGTCACTATCGTCTGGGTCAACACGCCATTTACGAGGGTAGGCTGGTGTAAATTAATTTTCAACTGATCATAGGTGGACCAGCCGGTCCAGGTGGTGTCGAACTCAAAGGCGAAAGGCTTGAAGTAGCTGCAAGATATGCCGAAGGTTACGGAGGGAGGATAAGTGAGGCTGGCGGAACCTGGAATGGTGGACTGTCCTGTCGCCACCGGCAGAAATATGGAAAGGTCGCCGAAGTGAGTCACTTTGATTTCACTGCGATAAGAGACTCCCAATTTCATCCAGGTCACTGGTTCAAAGAGGAGACCGATATTATAGCCAAAGCCAGTACCATCTCCGTTCAGAGTTGATTCCCCATCGGGGAATTGCACCCCCCCGGCGGACACCGGGACCTTTCTCTTAAGTTTCACCGTGGACCACAGCACATCAAATCCCGCGGCCAGGGACAGACTTTGCAACAGTTTGACCGAAATCACCGGGTTAAGGTTGTAGGTTTGCAGGCTGGAAAAGGTGGTGAGGTATCTGCCGGCCCATGTGGGCGGCCAGGCAGTGCCGGAACCAAAAGGAGAGAACATGCCAAGCCCCACGGCAATCCGCTCGTTAATGGGCGCGGCGAAATACACCGTCATGGTCTTATAGAAACGATGGTTAGTTTCCGAGAATTGGCCCCTGCCATTATCGAACTCGCGGTCCGGGTGATTAAGAAAGAATCCTTGATAGAATTGGGGCCGCTTAAGCTGGTTCAGGCCGGCAGGATTATAAAAGATGGCGGAGGCGTCACTCGCCTCGGCTACGAAGGCATTGCCTTGGGCCATGGCGGCGGTTCCCTGCTGGAAGAGGGCAAAGCCGGCGCCCTGGGCTGGAGAGTGAGAGCAAATTAGCCGTACTAGGGCCGTTAGGAAGACAAAGATCTTCTGGCCCCAGCCAGCATGACCATAAGTTGTAAGACTTCTCCCCGCTTTGTCGGTAACCCTTGGTGGTTGAATGCGTTTTTTCATCAGGCTCCCCCGATCACTGATGAGATTAGCTTCCCACAAGCATTTAAGAATTACTTAATTTATATTATGCCTCCTCTGCCCCCCAATTTGTTTATCCAAAAAGATTTTGACTAATTTAAAGGACTTTTTTAAAAAAAATCAACCTTTTTTTTCGATTATTACGATATTACAAAAGCAAAAATATGAGGTGGGAGAAGAAGTTCAATTAAAGGACCTTTAGAGCATGATGGCACGGTTGAAATTTGGAGCTTGAATACCGATCTTCTTGGTTCCGGGTTTTGGCTCCTTATAATTGCTTAAGGGGATTTAATTTCCCCCGATTCAGGCTTTCCCGGGGTTGATTTTCTTACCAAATGAGATAAACATGGTTATCGGGTGCATAACCGCAGGGGTATGCACCCTGGTCTGGAATGCAACTTCGCTTCTTTGAGAACCAAGTATTGTCTTCAGAGAGTGACCTGGCTTTTGCTCCCGGAAGCCAAGACTCTGGGATCACCTCGAAGGGGCGCCCAGCGCTGGGATTGATCAGGAAAGGCCTGAACCAAGCATTCAGCCTTTAAAGGTTTTTTCATGATTGACCTTCATTCCCATATCCTGCCAGGTTTAGATGACGGGGCCCAAACCTGGGAAGAGGCATTGGAGATGGCCCGGATGGCGGTGGCAGACGGCATTAAAACCCTAGTGGCTGCCCCCCACCTTTACCGGCGCAAAGTTGTTGATCCCCGCAAGCTCAATGATAAAATAGCCATTCTGGATAATATTAATCAATTTAAAAAGAAATTAGCCGATGCCGAGATTCCCCTGGAAATCATACCTGGCTGTGATATTCCCTTATGTATGGAATTCCTGGAGCTATTAGAACAAGACCTGGTCTTGACCATAAATGATCAAAAACGCTATTTGCTGCTGGAATTGCCCGACACTTCCTTCCCTCCAGCCACGGAAGAAATATGTTTTCGCTTGCAATCCAAAGGCTTGACCCCCATCATTACTCATCCTGAGCGTCATCTAGTCATTCATGAGATGCCGGAAAAGCTGACTCGCCTGCTTAAGCTGGGATGTCTGGCGCAAGTGACCGCCGCCAGTCTCTTAGGAGGCTTTGGGCGAAGGATAGCCAGGTTTACCCGGCAGCTGGTGAAAAAGGGGTATATCCAGATTTTGGCCAGCGACGCTCATGATACCAAGAAGCGTCCCCCGCAGCTGCGCGCCGCGGTGGAAGAGCTGGCCCGCCTGATAGGGAGAGATCAGGCCTGGGCTATGGTTACCACTATTCCTGGAAAGATTCTGCGAGGGGAGCAGTATTTTTAACTGAGAAGAGGTTAATCGGCCAGAAAACCAAATCTCTCAGAAATCTTGATTAATTTTTATGAAAAGTCTGACCTGTTTTCATGCTTATGATGTGCGGGGCCGGGTGCCCGAGGAACTCAATGAAGATCTGGCTTACAGGATCGCCCGGGCTTACGCCACTTTTCTTTCTCCTTCCCGGGTCGCGTTAGGGCGAGATGTACGGTCTTCCAGCCCGTCTCTGGCTGAGGCCTTGACCGCGGGGCTCAATGACTGCGGGGTGGAGGTGTGGGACCTGGGTCTGTGCGGGACCGAGCAGGTCTATTTCTATACCTCTCACCTGGGGCTGGAGGGGGGGATCATGATTACCGCCAGCCACAACCCCCCGGAATACAACGGCATGAAGTTTGTGCGGGAGCAATCCCGGCCCCTTAGTGGCGACTGCGGCCTTAAAGACATCGAGTCTCTGGCGGTCAGCCAAAAATTTTCGCCGCGGCCCAGAGCCAGGGGAGGAAGGGTCAGCGCGGACGCCCTGGACGCCTACGTGGCTCATCTCTTGAGCTACGTGGACCTCAAGGTCTTAAAGCCCCTCACCGTGGTGGTTAACGCGGGTAATGGCTGTGCGGGGCCGGTGCTGGATCGGTTGGCCCACCATCTACCTTTTCAGTTCATTAAACTGTTTCACGAACCAGACGGCTCCTTCCCTCACGGCGTACCTAACCCACTGCTGCCGGAAAATCGCCAGGCCACCGCAGAGGCGGTACGCGCCCATGGTGCGCACCTGGGCCTGGCCTGGGATGGGGACTTTGACCGCTGCTTCTTTTTCGATGAAGAGGGCACCTTTATCGAGAGTTATTACCTGGTGGGTTTTCTGGCTCAGGCCCTGCTAGCCCGTCACCCTGGCGGTAAGATTATCCATGACCCTAGATTGACCTGGAATACCATCGAAATGGTCCGGCAAGCCGGTGGCCAGCCGATAATGAGCAAAACTGGGCATGCCTTTATTAAGGAACGGATGCGCGCCGAGGATGCCCTTTATGGCGGGGAAATGTCAGGTCACCATTACTTCCGGGATTTCGCCTATTGCGACAGCGGTATGATTCCCTGGTTGCTGGTGCTGGAGATCATGTGTCGGGACGATCGGTCCCTTTCTGGTTTAGTTAAGGAGCGGAAACGGAGGTACCCGGTGAGCGGCGAGATCAATCGCCAACTCAAAGATCCTGACGCGGTGCTCCGCCGGGTGGAAGCCTTTTATCAGGGTGAGGCTCTTCACCTCGACCATACTGACGGCCTCAGCCTGGAATTTCCCCACTGGCGCTGCAACTTAAGAAAATCCAACACCGAACCGGTGGTCCGCCTGAATGTGGAAACCCGGCAGGATCAGGACCTTCTCCAAGAAAAAACCCAAGAACTCCTGGCCCTGATGACCTGGGCCAAAGCTGGGCCCCAGGGCTAGGGGATTTGGCCCAGGCCTGGAGCTTGATTTCTGGTCTCCCTTCCCTCCCCTTCAGCCGGCTCAAGAGATGATCTTCCGGGACACGGCAAGTTCATTTAAAGCAGGGTCAAGAACTTCCACCCCGAGACCAGGACCGGGGAGGGCCGGCCCAATCCCCTCATAGGCAAAGGCCACCGGCGTGGTGACCGGATCCCGGGTCAACAGAAAGGGGGAGAAGGACCCTTCGACGTAGATCAAGTTTGGGACACTCAAGGCAAAATGGCGGCCGGCGGCGGAGAGAATGCTGGTTTCCCCCACATGACAGCCCAGTTGGCATAAAATCCCGGCCTTCTCGGCCATCTGCTGCATCCGGAGAGCTTGCCCAAAGCCACCGCATTTAGACAGACGCAGGTTGAAGATCTGGCAGGCCTTCAGATCGATGAGCCTTTGGGCATCTGCTTCGGTACACAAGGATTCATCGGCGATGATGGGGAGGCCTAGGGCGTCGCCCACTTTTTTCAGGCCTTCGAAGTCTTCTTTGACCACGGGTTGTTCCACCGCGCTGATCTGGTAAGGCTTCATTTCGGTGAGGCGCTCAATGGCCTCCGCCGGGGTCCACGCCGAATTAGCGTCCACGCGCAAATCGATATCCCAGCCCAGTTTCTCCCGAACCCTCTTGAGCATCTCCAGGTCGGTTTCTCCTCCCACCTTCAGCTTTAAAAAACGGATGTGATTGGCTTTGATCAAGTCCAAGAGGTAGGCCATTTGTTCCTCAGGGACCATGGGCAGTACCGCGCTGTAAATTGCACTCTCTTTTGACCGGGATCCGATTAGATCCACCACCGGCTTACCCCAGGTCCGGCCGGCGGCATCCAGGAGGGCCATTTCCATGGCACAAAAAGCCGCCGGATAATTCACCGCCTGCAATCTCTGATAGCTACTCGCCAGGTGGGCCATCAGGGTCTTAGGGGAAGCCGCGGTGACTTTAAAAGCCGCGGGCCCCAGCACCTCTTTGAGAAAGGCGAGACTTCCATCCAGGGTTTCGCCAGTGACAAAGGGACGAGGGACACCTTCACCATATCCGGCCAAACCATTGGCGGTAGTCACCTTCACCACGATATTTTCCGACCCCTCATAGGTGGCTAAATTATGCTTGATCGGCGACAGAAACGCCAACTTCAGGTGCCAGATATCCACTCTCTTGACGATCATGCTCCACCTCAAGACCGGTGTTAACGAATTTGCCGAACTTCTTCCATTGATACCACTGTTCCGGAAAAGCCTCAATCGCGGTTTCCAAGATTCTGAGGCACTGCTCGTTTACCGGCGAATATACCGGGGAACCGCCATTGGCCACGGGAGTGAGGTTTAAGGTATAGGTTTTGCCGCCGTTCCTCTTCATCAGGGCGCTGATTACCGGGGCTCCGGAGCGCTTCCCTAACATCTCCAGGCTGCGATCCGAAAATACCCGGTGGTTGAGAAAGTAAATGTCCCGCTGGGGATTTGGCCGCCATTCGTCAAACTCATCGCACTCGGTAATGAGAATCCGTCCCTGTTTGAGAGCTTTCAGGGCAGCCGCCATGATATTACCCTCATCGGCATCAATGACTTCGAGGTGGATCGACTCGGCCCTCTGAGTAAGTGTAGCCCGGAGACGGCTAGTTTGAAAGCGACAAATCACGGTGGTCGGGAAACCATTTACGGCCAGAGTCCCAGGCAAGAACTCCACCGCCCCAAAATGGCCGGTCACCAAGATAACCCCCTTGCCGGCCCGAAGGGCCTCCTGTAACTTTTCCTCGCCCACAAACCGGATACGCTTTTTTAAGAGCCGAAACACCGCGTTATAGCGGGAATATGCGACGAAAAGTTTCTCATGATAATGGTCGAAGATACCCTGAAAGGCCTCTTTGATTTTCCTATTGAGGGTTCTAGGGTCTATCTTTTCCCGGAAAACATAGTTAATGGTTTGCTGGATTAATTCTTCTTTCTTATCAAAATCCTGTGGAGCAAGCGGGCAGACCTCTTTGGCGTCGCGGAGAATCGTATTTAACTTTCGCCTTCTCCGGAAAACATACGTTATGGTCTGCCGGATCAATTCCTTTTCCTGCCTTTTGATGAAGTAATAAAGCTTGCCCAGGATAGTAATATACCACCTGGAAAATGCAAATGGCAAGAAATGGAAGAGAAAAATGTTCAATTTCATCTGGAGAAACTTACTCAGGTTCAAGGAGAATTTCTGGGCAATTACAGTCTTGGAAAACATGGCCTACCTCCTGTTACCATCTTCAAACTGAGCAAAATCTTTTACCATATTATTCCGCTGCTTCCAGAACCATAAGGGCATTCCTTAAATTGGCCTTCGGAAAAGCTAATTTAATGGTTCGGAAAACCTAATTCCGGTCTTCTTAAAACCTTATTTTGACGATTACTCTTTAGTTATAGGCATCTGCTCTTCCTTCCGACTCAAAGAATGAAGGTAAATCTTCTACAATATTATTACTTCGGCAAAGTAACCATAAGGGGTTCCCTGATTTTGGGGTGGGAAAAGTCTAATTTTGGGATAGGAAAAACCTAATTTGGGGCTTCGGAAAACCTAATTTGCGGTTTCGAAATTCCTTACTTGGGAGGGAAAGAATGGCTGAAAGGGCTAAGAAAGAGGATCTATGCGCACTTCAAGACACACTCGGATAATGGACAAGACGTGGTCTTTTTTCCAGGGAACTTTCACTTATACTTCTCAACAAGAGGGGAGCCTCTTTATGTGCTTGACTTTTATGCTGATTTGCGTATCATTCCTGGTATGACCCATTTCAGTTAAATAAGTTTCGGAGAAAAAAATAAGAGGGCTAAGGGAACGAAGAACTAAATGCGGCTCAAGAAAGAGAAAGAAGAGCCTTCTGGCTTGAGGCCAGGTCTGTTTCTGCAAGATGGCTGCTTCTTGGCTGGAGCCGAAACTTCCCGGGTAGTGAAACTACCGGGGTCAAGTGGGTCGGCCTGAAGTGAGGTTAATTATCAAGCCATCGCCAGGTGAAGTTGCTTTAAAGATAGGGTCCCACTTGCGGAGTTGATGCTGCCATGGAAAAGCATCATAGCTGTCTCAATACCCGGGCCATTATCGAGTATTTCCAAGGAAGTATGCCCAGCGAAGTGCATCGCTTATTTGAAGGCCTCGGCCCGGACATTGAGGGTCTGAGCAATCCTCAAGAATTTTTAATGGAAATCAATAACTGGGTGTCCAGCGATGTGGTCAGCAGAATGTTTGCGAATGCGAAGAAAATATCCGGTAATAGCCATGTGGCCTTTCAGATCGGTTTTGAATCTGCGGCGCGGAAAAAGTTGGGTTATGTCCAGCGCATCATTCGTATTTGCCTATAAAACTCCTCGCCGCAGCCTGAAAAAAGTTCAAGAGATTAACGATAAATTTAATAAAAACAAACGCATCGAGCTGGTGGAAACTAAAAGCGACAGTGCCATTGTCCGGCTTCACTGGTTCAAAGGTATCTCCAGCAACATTGATTTCTGTCTCTTCAATAAGGGAATATATTCCGGCCTCCCCACCATCTGGAACCTCCCCCCAGGCATCGTGGAAGAATCTAAATGTTATTTCCAAGGAGATGATTACTGCGAGTACCACTTTAAATGGAAGCAGAAAAGGTTTTCTTTAAGAGAAACTTTGCTGAAATTCCTGGTGCCCTGGCGGGCTCTCACTTACACCATCGAGGAACTGGAGCGGGACAAAGAACTCCTGAAAAAGAAGTTCGACGAAATTCACTTCTTAAATATTCAGCTTAAAGAAAAAATCGATCAGCTTATGTGTCTCCAGGAGACCAGCATCGCCGCCCTGTCGGTGCTGAATCTGGAAAAGCTCCTGCAGGTAACCTTACGTCTTCTGGTTAATTCCGCCAAGCTTGATCGGGCCGGCATTCTGCTGCTGGATGAACAGGCAGAGGCTCTGGAGCTTTGTTATGCGGTGGGCATTGACACGGATCTTTTGGAAAAGATCAAGAATTATAAGGTTCCCATCTCCAAGGTGGATAACGTCATCGCCCGGGTGGCCATGACCGGCATCCCGGCGGTAATCCAGGATGTAGCGCGCAGTAAGCTCAACCTGAATAATCCCTTGATCCAGCAATTCCAACCCAAGGCCTTCATTCTGGCGCCCCTCACCGTGCGGGGCAAGGTTATCGGGGTATTATTGGCTGATCGAGTCAGCCAGGAGGCCACCATCAGCGATGGGGATAGAGAATTTATCGTGAGTTTTGCCAACCAGATTGCCATTGCCCTGGAGAACGCGGTACTCTATCGCAAGCTAGAGATTTCAGAACGTAAGTACCGCGAACTGGTGGAGAACGCCCACGAAGGCATCTGGATCATTGATGAAAAAGGCATAATTAAATTCGTTAACCGGAGGATGCGGGAAATCACCGGGCATGAAAAGTTGGAGGGGAGAAATATCCAGGACTTGTTTGACCAGGACAATATGGGTCTGATGGAGCATATCTTGGCCCAGAACCGGCAAAACAGTGTCGCTCAACAAGAACTGGAAATCACTTGCAAGAACCAAGGCTTAGCTTCGGTGATTGTGAGTTCCGTGCCGTTGTTTGAAAATGAAAAATTTGTGGGCGCCTTTGCCATGTTCAGTGACGTCACCGCGCTCAGGGAAACTGAAAGGCGATTCCGGAAGATCTTTGAGGAGGCCGGCATCGGCATCGCCCTGGTGGACATGGAGGGGTATCTGTTGGATAGCAACCCCGCCCTGCAGCAGATGCTGAGTTACCGAAAGGAAGAGCTTTACCGCAAATCTTTCCTGGATATCACCCATCCCGATGATCAAGAGCCCAGCAGTAACCTATTCAAATACCTGGTGGAGGGAAAACGCGACTCCTTCCGGAGGGAAAAGCGTTACCTTCGCAAGGATGGCCATTTGGTTTGGGGTCAATTGACCCTTTCCCTGGTTCGGGACGTGAGCGGCGAACCCCAGTTTGCCATGGCGATGATTGAGGATATCACCAAGCGCAAGCAAGCCGAGGCGGAGATTACCACTTACCAGGAACAACTCCAGTCTTTGGCGTCGGAGTTGTCCTTGACCGAGGAGCGGGAACGCCGGCAACTGGCCACGGACTTGCACGATCATATTGGCCAGGCCCTGGCCATTGCCAAGATCAAGTTGGGAGTGCTGCAAAAATCGGCATCTTCTGAGGCCTTGAGCAATCCTTTAAGCGAGGTCCGGGAACTCATTGAAAAGATGATTCAGGATACCCGGTCGCTGACCTTCGAACTAAGCCTCCCCATTCTTTACGAACTCGGTTTTGAGGCGGCGGTGGAGTGGTTCGCCAAATACATGCGGGCTCAGCATGGCATCCAGGTTGACATTCAGAGGGATCGGAAACCCCTTCCCATGGATGATGAAATCAAAGTCCTGCTCTTTAAGGCGGTGCGAGAGTTGATGATGAATATTGTCAAGCATGCCCACGCCAGCCAGGCTCAGGTGATCATTCAGAGAGACGGCGATGACATTCGCATTGAAGTTGAAGATAATGGGGTGGGAATCGACCATTCCAAAATTCATCCCCAATTAGGAAGAACCGGCGGATTCGGTCTCTTCAGTATTCGGGAGCGCCTCCGTTATCTGGGAGGCCGGGTGGAGGTGGCGTCCGACCAGGGCCAGGGGGCCAGGATTACCTTGCTGGTCCCTCTCCAGCACACTAAGAAGACCAAAAAGACTCACCTGAGGGTAGCGAGATGACCATAAGAATTATTTTAGCGGACGACCACCAGATTGTGCGCCAGGGCCTGCGCACCTTGCTGGCCGCGGAGCCCGACATGGAGGTAGTGGCCGAGGCGGACAATGGCCGCACCACCTTGCGATTGGTGCAGGAGCTTAAGCCCCAGGTAGTGATCATGGACATCTCCATGCCCGATTTGAATGGCATTGAAGCCACGCGCCAGATATCGGTTGAGTCTCCTGGGGTCAAAGTGGTAGCCCTCTCCATGCACTCTGACAGTCTCTTTGTGTTGAACATGCTCAAGGCCGGGGCCTCCGGCTACCTGTTGAAGGATTGCGCCCTGGAGGAATTGGTGAAGGCCATCCGCACCGTGGTGGCTCAGAAAACTTACCTTAGCCCCGGGGTGTCCGACATTGTGATCAAAGACTTTGTGAGCAGCTGGTCAGGGACCGGTTCTTCAGCTTTTTCCATTCTCACCGCCCGGGAACGCGAGGTGCTGCAACTGATGGCCGAAGGTAAAAGCACCAATCAAATTGCCGACAGCCTCTGTGTCAGCGCCAAGACCGTGGAAGCCCATCGCAAACAAATCATGGACAAACTAGGCATTCGCAGCGTCGCCGAACTCACCAAGTATGCCATCCGCCAGGGCCTTACCTCCCTTGAAGCCTGATCCGGTTTAGGATCTGCCGCCCTCCTTTTTTCATCTTATTTCATACATTTCCCGATTTTAAATTCAGGCCTCCCGAGACTCAAAATCAGGATTTCCCTTAATGTAGTTAAAATAAGCCTGTGGTATACAAAAATCGAAAACAAGGTAAGCCTCACATCGTTCTTAAAGCAATTACTGAGGGTGCCCCTTTCCCACAATAGGGAGCATCTAATTTATCCGCTCTGGAGCCAGGGATGTCTGCTAAGTACGCTTATATGGGGCAAAGAAGGCTGGTAATGGCTGGCGACATGATCATAAAGATTATCCTGGCAGACGACCATAAGATTGTGCGCCAGGGCCTGCGCACCTTGCTGGCGACGGAGCCCGACATGGAGGTAGTAGGCGAGGCCGATAATGGCCGCACCACCTTACGACTGGCCCAAGAGAAAAGGCCCCACGTGGTGATCATGGACATCACCATGCCGGATTTGAATGGCATTGAAGCCACCCGCCAGATATTGGCCGAGTCTCCCGAGGTCAAAGTAATCGCCCTCTCCATGCATTCAGACAGTCTCTTTGTGTTGAATATGCTCAAAGCCGGGGCTTCCGGCTATTTGTTGAAGGATTGCGCCCTGGAGGAATTGGTCAAGGCCATTCGCACCGTGGTGGCGCAGAAAACCTATCTTAGCCCCGGGGTATCCGACATCGTGCTCAAAGACTTTGTGAGCGGCTGGTCCACCCCCGGCTCCTCAGCTTTTTCTATTCTCACCGCCCGGGAACGTGAGGTGTTGCAACTTATGGCTGAAGGCAAAACCACCAACCAGATCGCCTATCGCCTCTGCCTGAGTGTGAAGACCGTGGAAGCTCACCGCAAACAAACCATGAATAAGTTAGGTATTCACAGCGTCGCTGAACTCACCAAATATGCCATCCGTCAAGGCCTGACCTCCCTGGAAGCCTGATTTCAATTAGGAATTACCGCCCTCAGTTTTTCCTGTCATACCTCCCCCGAGGTTAAATTCAGTAGTTTCAAGATGTAAAATTAGGAATTTCCCGAATGTATTAAAACAAGGCCATGTTATGCAAATAAACATGCGGTGGTGAAGGACAATCTTCGGGGACATCATATCTATTAAAAGCCCAGTAAGTTAAGGATGATGACCCAGTCTACATCACCTATTCTAAAATCGAGATTGGAAAGGAGGCATAATTTGGGACTCAATATTTCTGTGCGCCGGAAAAGAGACGACGTATATCTAAAATTGATGGGCAACTTCAGCAATACGTCGGCCTATGAGTTGCTGGGCGTCTTGAAGAAAGTGATGATGGCGTCGCTGCAGTTTTCCTCCCCTGGCTCGGCCGTGCTCTTTACCTTTAAAACTCAAGCAAAGGTAAATTTTCCGGTTGGCCATGACCTCGATAAGGCCAGGGCTCTGCCAAGCAGGAAAACACCAAGGCACAACGGCGCGGTGATTTAAGACTGGCCCAGCCTCAAAGAAGGGAATGGCTAAAGCCCCGGCTGGTCCAGAGGCGCGGTAAGCGAGCCCAGCTCAACCCTTCTGCTGGCATAGGATAAAGTTGCAGGAGGAGGGGGCACTACGCCCTCACCGAGTCAAATACCTTCCCAGGGGAGAAGGCCTTGGGATAAGGGTGGGCAGATCGCCCCTTTGCCTTCCCGCCAAGATTTTCTAAACTTTCTTTTCATCAAAATGCTAGGCCCTGGTCTGGCTATTAGCCAGGGTTGAGGTATGGGGAAAGGGGGTAGGACGGATCAACGGCCCCCCTCTTGCCAGGGCCTAGCCCATGATATAATTAACAAAGGTTTTCAGGGAAATCACTGGGGTCATGGATGGCTGTCTTCCGAGGCTCATCCTGGCGCCCTGGTCAATGACTAAGGAGCGAAGCATGAAAAAGATAAAGTTTTTTATTTTAGCCCTGGTTCTGGCCCTGTTTGCGGCGGGATCGGTCTGGGCCGCCGACCCCAAGCCCCAGACCACCTGCCCGGTTCTGGGGGGCAATGTGGACAAGCAGGTGTATGCGGATTATAAGGGCAAGCGCATCTACTTTTGTTGTCAGGGCTGCGATGCAGAGTTTCGCAAGGACCCGGAAAAATACCTGAAAAAGCTGGAGGAGCAGGGGGTAACTCCTGAAAAGGCCCCCGCCGGGACAGAGAAGAAATAAGTTATCCGGACTCTGTCTGTTGGCCATGAACCGGGGGTCAGGTCCTGGGAACCTGACCCCCGGGCTTTGTAGATGATCAAGGAAAGCAATGACCATTATTATTTAGAAGGATGGAGAGTCATGAAAAGTTACCGGAAAGAGCTCTGGTTCCAGGTGCCCGGCCGGCGGGCCTTTATCAATATCACGCCGCAGGCGGAGAGATGTCTTAAAGAAAGTGGCATCACCGAGGGCCTCCTCCTCTGTAACGCCATGCACATCACCGCCAGCGTGTTTATCAATGACGATGAGTCCGGGCTGCACCACGACTACGACGTCTGGCTGGAGAAGCTGGCGCCCCATGCGCCGGTCTCCCAATACCGCCACAATGTAGGCGAGGATAACGCCGATGCCCACCTGAAGCGGCAAATCATGGGCCGGGAGGTGGTGGTGGCCGTGACCGGCGGCAAGCTGGATTTCGGCCCCTGGGAGCAGATTTTTTACGGGGAGTTTGACGGCGGTCGCCGAAAACGGGTGCTGGTAAAGATCATTGGCGAGTAAGCTATTTGGGGGAGGGCAGGGACCCCCGGTCCCTGCCCTCCCCCCAAACCTCCTCTCATCCCCCCAACGCATTTAACATCAGGGTAATGGGTTTGTCGTCCGCGCCCGGCCCGTGAAACTGGATGGGGCCGGGGAAGCGGTAGCGGTCTTCCTGGGCCCACTTCTGCCTTTCTTGTTCCAGAATCTTAAAGGCCAGGCTGTCGAGGTCCACCTTCTGTTTCTGGATTACCAGTTCCAGGCGGCCCTGGCGCTCTTCCAGATGCATCAGCGGAGCCAGGGGGATGCCCAGGGGCTGCCAGGCCTCCAGGGGTTTATGCAGGTCTTTGATGGCCGCCATGTAACCGGTGAGCCCGTTGGCCAGGAGGCTGAAGGCGGCATGTCCCAGGTTGTAGGTATAGTCGCAGTCGAACTTGGTGGGAAAGGTGCCCCGGCCATCGTAACCGTAATAGTGATTCTGGGTCCGGAAGGTGCCCTTGTAGATGCCTTTACTGCGTTGCTTGCGCAGGTAGGTGGCCACCATCCCCACCAGGATTCTTTCGGTATTTACCAGGGCGTATTGAAAGTTACCGTGGCTGTCCCGGGGGAGCAGCAGGCCTCTCTGGAGTTCCGGGGGCAGCCCTAAAAAGACCCGGCTGTCGTAGTCTCTCCAGATGTCATTGTTGTCAATGAGTTGCACCTGATCCTCAAACGAGAGCTTATGAAAGGGTTCGTCCGCTTCGGCCTCCCGGTTGTAGGTGGCGATGATATGGCTGATCTTGATGATTAGCACGTTGATTTCGTGGATGAATTCCAGGATGCCTTCCGGGATCAGGATGGTCCCGTAATTTTTGCCCAGACGGGCGCGCTCCACCACCACGTCGGCGATGAGGCGCACCACGTTGTGAATGGTGAGCTCCTTTTCCTCGATCTCCTCGCCGATGAGGATCACGTTGGGGTGGGTCTGGAAGCCCACCTCCTGGACGATGTGGGAGGCGCTCCGGCCCATGAGGCGGCAGAAGTGCCAGTATTTCAGGTCCGATTGGCAATCCGAATTGAGGTTGCCCAGTTCGGTGGCATAGGCCATACAGGCCGAGTGGAAGCCAAAGGGAATCTGGCATAGGCCCGGTATCTGGAGGTCGCCGTCAATGGTCTTGGGGATGCCGATGACCTGGACCCCCGTATCCCGCAAGTTTTCCGCCAGGAAGGCGGCGTTGGTATTGGAATCATCCCCGCCCACGACCACCAGGCCGGATATACCCAGGGCCGCTAAAGTTTCCCGGCAGTGCGCCATTTTCTGGGGAGTATCGATCTTTTCCCGGCCGGTGCCCAGCATGTTAAAGCCGCCGGAATTCTGGTAATGCGCCACCATCTCCCCGGTTATTTCGGTATGCTTGTTGGCGATGATGCCCTGGGGCCCGGCCAGGAAACCGATGAGCTGATTTTCCGGGTGGGCCTGCTGGGCCGCCTCAAAGAGACCGGCGATGACATTGTGCCCCCCGGGCGCGGGGCCGCCGGACAGGACGAGGCCGATTCTCCGGGGGGGCGAGGGCCGGGGCTGGCCCGGGTGGGGGATGATTTCCACCAGCTGGTTCCGGCTGACCCAGGGCAATTGCTCCTGGGCGGCTTTGAGGACTTCCAGTTCCGCTTCCGCCATAGGTTGGGTCACCCCCACGCCTTTCTGCAAAATTGCGCACAGAGGAGGCTGGTATGACCTTCTCTCGGCCCGGATGGGGCTCTCCTCGCTTAATAAGGCCTGGATGGCCTGAGGATGGTCAATCTTTTCTTGAAATTTAGCTTCCATCTTTGATTTTCCTTGATGTTCCCCATCAATATTTTTTGAGAAAACCTTTACCCTTTATGGGCACATTTTATAGGCTGCTAAAAAATTTCGCCCCAGAAAAATATAGAAACGGAGAAACCGCATATCAAGGTGGAAGCCTAAGAAACAAGTGGCAAGACTCTCAGGCGGAAAGGTTTTCAGACCCTGAGCTAACGCTTTTAGGTATGGCAACTGATGAGGGAGGAAGTTCTTTTTTGAATGGATGGACCTTATTTCATTAACTTTTTTATAAAAGTTAATAAGCCGATTTGGTGTGGCTCGGGGGCAGCTATTTAATTAGCTTGACATTGAGCAATTACCATGTAAAATTTAAAAAGTTTAGCATGTCAGACTGAAAGCAGGGCCACAAGTCCTGGATAAAAATCGGATGGGGATGCTATTCCTGGCCGATTTTTTTTTGCCTGAATGCTGCGCGCCCTGCTTTTTTGGCGGGAAAATCATTGCAACATCTGCAGGAGGTTCTTTAACAATGAAGGAAACTGGTACGGTGAAATGGTTTAACGACTCCAAGGGCTTTGGCTTTATCTGCCGGGAAACCGGTCCGGATGTATTTGTGCATCACAGCGCCATACAAGGCGAAGGCTTTCGCTCCCTGGCGGAAGACCAGGAAGTGGAGTTTGAGGTGGTCCAGGGTCCCAAGGGGGCACAGGCCCAAAACGTGGTAAAGCTTTAAGCCGTAAAGCTTGATGGTCAGAACTCCGGCGGTCTTGGGACCTCGGAGTTCTGGCACCTTGACCCTTAGAGAGGTGAAAACTTGGCACGAAACCGTTACGGCTGGCAAAAGCGCACCAAAGAGATAGCCCGAAAACAGAAGAACGAAGAAAAGATGAAACGCCGCCAGAGCAAAACCTCGATACCCACAGAGGAAAGCCCGGAGGCGGCTAAAGAAGAAATTTAAAGGGATGAGCCGGAAGCCTATCCGGCCGGACCAACAAGGAGAAGACATGAGCATGAACTTATACGTGGGCAACCTGCCCCACCAGATGACTGAAGAACAATTGCAGACCCTTTTTTCCGAGGCCGGCAATGTGGCTTCGGCCAAGATCATTACCGACCGGCAAACGGGCCAACCCAGGGGCTTCGGCTTTGTGGAGATGGAGACCAAGTTGGAAGGCCAGAAGGCCATTTCCATGCTTAACGGCCGGGATGTAGAGGGACGCCCCCTGACAGTCAACGAAGCCAAGCCGAGGTTTGGCGGCGGTGGCAGCCGCGGTTACCGACATTAACCAAGGGTTCAGGCGGCTAGGTGTGGGTAGCCTGCACTTCTAGCCGTGGGATTTTCTAGCAATCAAGAGGCGGCCTCTAGGCCGCCTTTTTTTATTGCTTGACTATGGATACCCTTGGAATAGCTGGCCCTATCCTTTATCGGGAGAGTTCATTAACTTTTCAGCGAAAGTTAATGAACCTTTTTATAAATTTTAAAGGTTTTTTAAAATTGGAGGGGAAGCGATGGAAATTTATTTTGCATTAGGCTTGACAAGAAATTAATTTTGAATTATATTAAATACACTCCTTGCTTCCTTGTTTGTCGTTTTCCTAGGTCTGGCCTGAAACATGGCAAGGCACAGACAAGATGGGGCAAGGCATGACGGCAAGGTGGTTCCTGTCTTACCTTGCCGGGGCAGGAGATGGCCGATTCGTGAAAACCGGGTCGGCCATTGCTTTTATTGGTCAATTCACATCTCGCGGGGCTGGCCCGGGTGGGAGGCAATCTCCACCAACCGGTTCCGGCTGACCCAAGGCAATTGCTCCTGGGCGGCTTTGAGGACTTCCAGTTCCGCTCCCGGCATAGGCTGGGCTATCCCGGGGCCTTGCTGGAGTATGGCACACAAGGGTGACTGGTAGGACCTCCTCTCGGCTCTGATGGGGCTCTCGGCGCTTAATAAGGCCTGAATGGCCTGAGGCCGGCTAATCTTTTCTTGAAGTTTGGCTTCCATCTTTGCTTTTCCTCGATGTTCCCCATCAATATTTTTTTAAGAAAACCTTTATCCCTTATGGGCACATTTTATCGGCTGCTAAAAAATTTCGCCCCAGAAAAATATAGAAACGGAGGAACCGCATATCCACGTGGAAGCCTCTGAGGTGGGGATAAGGCTGGATTAACTTTCCTCTCGTTCCCAAGATCCTGCTTGGGAACGAGAGGAAATGATGTCAATAAAACTCTCGCTTCTGGCTGGCTATCTTAAAGAAATTCTGGGTGGCTTCGTAAATCGCCCTCTCCGGATTATTCAAGAACATATCTTGCGCTGCATCATCCCTAAAGAGATAAAGCTTCCCCCGGTAGATGAGAAAAATGTCGGGATTGATATCCTCCAGCCTTCCCATGGCCATGGAGGTAGCGCAGAACCCGCCTAACTGGGGCTGATACCTGGAGGCATCTGACAGGAAGGTGTAGCGGTTGGCCCTGGACCGGAAATAGTACGCCGCCCCCCCCAATCGTTCGACGATGGCTCTGCTTCCCGGTACCGCCCGATTCTGGGTGAAATAGGCCACCGGGTCGTAACCGTGTATCGCCACGCTATTGTGCAGGTTGAGAAGGGCTTGCCCCGACCCCCCGGAGGTAGTGGGGGGTTGGGCCTGGATAGGTATCGGGGAGAAGGCCGTGAGGCAGATAAAAACCACCAGCAAGTGCCTTAATTTCGGTAAAACCTTCAGCATGGCAATCCTCCTTCATGGCGCGCGGTGGTAATAAAATAGGTCTCCTCGAGGCCCATGTCCACCGGGCCAGTCCAATTGTTTGATTATCATTTACCTCCGAACTCCGTCCCCCCAAAACCCTTCTCAATAGGTTGTTTGAGCCCTTTATAGAGGGGTATGGTAATACTGGGGAGAAAACCTTAAATGGGCTGCAGTCATTCGATGCCCCGATCAGTGGGCAGGATAAACTTTTCGATATCGCTGATGATCTTATCGCGGTAGTAGGCCACCTCGTCGGCGTTGAGCATGATCATGTCGATCTGCCGGGTGTGGATGGTGACATAGCCCAGGAGGCGGAGGCGGGACAGCATATAGTCCTTCTCTTCTCCTTCCAGGCGGGCGAAGAGGGCGTCTTCTTTCACGTCCACCTTAAAATCATAGCGTTCCAGGATTTCTCCCACTAATTTGGCCCGGAGCACCCGGCGGGGATAGTCCGCGGCCCCGCCTTTGAAGGCAAAGCGGAGATAATTTTCAAAAGGCTGTTCCCCCACCAGGGCCTCCACCGTGGAAAAATGGAAGCCCAACCGGGAGGTAAGGTTGCAAAAGTCCTTGGAGATCATGAAATAATTCTGGTTCCCGAAGATGGTGCCCCCGGCGGTGGCTAAATTAGGGTCGGTGGCCGCGCCCATGACGATGGACATAAAGCCCCGGGTGTCCACGGGGGGCGGGCCTGCCCAGGGCACCGCGGTGATCCCGTCCCACAGGGCCAGCATGGGGGCCGAGGCGATGTTGCCCAGTTCCACCTCTTTGCCGGGCACCTCCTGTTTAAAGCCATCTTCCAAATCCAGGACCCACCACTGCAGGCCCACCTCGGTGACCAGGCGTTTGATGAAATACTGGGCCAAGCCTCCATGTTTGTCCAGGGCGAACATTTCCTTGACCGAGACTTCGTGGGCAAAGCGGGTGATGTCATGCAAGGTCCGGCACTTGCCCGCCTTAAAGTCAGGGCCGTCCGGATCGGTGAGGTACAGGGGGGTAATGAAGGCCATGGTTTCCTTGAGAGTCTCATAAACCGGGGTTCCGGCCATGAGGCCCCGGGGTGCGGGAGGCAGGGCCAGCAGGGCCTCCACTTTTCCTTGATAGAGAGTGTGTCCGTCCGCGTCCACGGTGATGACCGTGCCGGGCTTAAGTTGCTGGGTGGCCGCCGCGGTGTTAAAGAGCGCGGGGACTCTGAATTCCCGGGCCACATTGGCCAGGTGCCCGGTAATGCCGCCCCGGTCGGTGACCACGGCAGAAGCCCGGGAAAGCAGCGGGGCCCAACTGGGGTGAGGGAAGGCCGTGACCAACACCGCGCCCTCCGGGAATTGCAGCAGGTCCAGGTTGCTCTTCACCACATACACCGGTCCGGCCGCGACCCCGGGGCTGGCCACTTCCCCGCCCCGGAGCAACACCGGATTTTCTGCCGAGGCAAAGACCGCCGTGGCTTCCCGGGAGGGCAGGGCCAATTGTTTTAAAGGCCGGCTCTGGAGCACCTGGATGCGGCCGGCTTTATCCATGCACCATTCGATATCCTGGGGGGTGTGAAAATGATCCTCCAGGGTCAAGGCGATCTGGGCCAGGGCCAAGGCTTGGGCATCGGTGAGGGCCGGGGCCTGGCCCTGCTCATCGGTCTCGAGATAGACCCCCTCCGTGGGCAGGCACACGACCTTCTGCGGCTTGTCCCGGATCTCTTTCCGGATGATGGTCCAGGGCTCTTCCCGGGAGATGACCCAAAGGTCCGGGGTGACGGTGCCATCCACTACGGATTTGGCCAACCCGTGCACTGCATTGATAAAAATGGCATCGTTCCTGATGTCCGTGGGGTCCCGGGAATACATCACCCCGCCCACCTCGGCCTCCACCATGGCCATGCAGCCCACGCACATGGCCACATCTTCATCCCGGAGCCCTTTGCGCAGCCGGTAGCTCACCGCGGTCAAGGCGTATTTGCTGGCCAGGATTTCTTTATAGACGCTGAAGAGATGTTCCTGGCGGACGTTAAGTTCCGAACGGTACTGGCCGGCAAAGGAGGTGTCCACCGCGTCCTCGCCGATGGCGCTGGAGCGCAGCGCCACCTTCAGAGGCTGGGCGGTCCTGGCTTCCAGGTCCTGAAAGGCCTGGGAGATGGCTGCCGTCAGGCTGGGGGGGAGGTCTGAGCCGATAATGAGCCTCTGGATCTCGGAACTCTTGCGGTAGAGGTCGGCGAGCTCCTCCTCTTCCAGGGCCTGAAGCCGGCGGTTGATTTCATCCTGAAGCTGGTTGTGGGACAGAAAAAGTTCGTAAGCCGCGGCGGTGATGACGAAACCCCCGGGGACCGTCAGGCCCGGCAACTTACTCTGGATCTCCCCCAAATTGGCCATTTTGCTCCCCACGCCGTCCGCCATCTCCTTGTGGACCTGGGAGAGGGGCAGGACCAGTTCCTGGATAGTGGGGGCCTGCCTTTTCTTCAGGACCTGGGTAATCTGCCCTTCAATGGAGGAAAATACCGGCCCCAGGGCCTGGTATTTGTTCCCGGACAATTCATTCAGATACCTGATGAGGGAAAAGACATTGACGCAGACCGCAGTGGCGTGGGAACGGATGAAGGTCATGCCGAAGCTATGGTTGCCATGGAGGGCGGCCTCCAAGTCGGTCATGAGCTGCAAGGCGGCGTTATTGGCGGCCAGCAAGAGCTTGAAGGCATGATACTTGGCCTTGAAGGCGGAGCGCATCTCTTCCAGGGAAAGGGCTGGTTCTGCCTTGCCTCCGGAAAAATATCTTTTTAGGCGCTTAAAGAGAGGGCCCATAAAGTTGAGAAGACAAGATGTCAAAAATCAGAAGTTTAAGAGCCAACTGTTGAATATCACAAAAATACCTTGCATGCTACCGTAAGGACACTTGGCCTGAGGGCATCTGCCGCTGCCGGCTAAAACAATTGAGGGGAGGGCAGAAAAAATGTTCCGCCCTCCCCTCAGATCCCCCGGGAGAAGTGAGGCGTATGGAAGAGAGGCCTGGGTCCCTCCCCTAAGATAATGGCCTGCGCCGTCTTCCCCGCTAATTTCCCTTTAGTATTCCACCTTGGGGAGTCTTCCGGCAATCTCTTTAGGCGTAGAGGTTATAGTTAACCTCTGATCCGAGATTAAGAGGCTTCTGGGCGCCAGAGGTGCCGGCAGAATGATCCCCCTGGCATAACTGTCTGGCCTTGAGAGCTCCTTCTCCATAGCCAGGGACGCCAGCCTTCATCCGGCCGGGGCCCATAACGGTGCACTTCCAGCTGCTGTTGGAAGCCTGAAGTAAAAGTGTCCCTTTCTCTTAAGCGTCCCATGATGAGGTCTGCAAAGGTCGATTTTCTGGCAAGGAGCTCCCTACCCGGGGTAAAGAGGCCATTTAGATGTTTCTCAGGCCTGATTTTCTTTTTTCGATTCACTCCCCGAGGCAGGGTCAACGCGCCCAGGGTAATATTTGCAGATTACTTCAGCCACCACGGCCTTCAGAAAATCAGTATCTCCTTTTTTCTCCAGAAAGGCATCTGCCTTGGGACCCGCCGGGTCGTCGGCAGATTCCGGCAGGAAGGTATGGATCACCACCGGCAAGGGAGGCTTATGATCTTGGAGCCGCGCCAATACGTCCAACTCGTCCACATAGGGGATCTCCAGATCCAAGATCAGAAGATCCGGAGGGTCATTTCCGTTGATCCAGGTTAATACTTCACGGCCATCCTTGGCGATCTCTGCTTGGTATCCTTCCGCCGACAGCTCCCGTCTCAGAAATTCCCGCACATGCCGGTTACGATCGGTTATCAGGATTTTGAATTTCTCGTTCACGAAATTCACCCTGCACACTAGGCTGGTGAAATAGAAAAGCAATGGCCGTGCCAAATAGGAAAGGAAGGAGAAGTTCACCTCTGGGGTCCTTGCGAAACCTGGCTTTCCCCTTCCCCCTGCAAAAGGAGAAGATATGGAAGGCGCCGAACCGGGACCCAGTTATATGGGAGAAGCGCGGTTAATAAAGCTCCAGAGGCGCTTTGAGGAAGGGATGGCTGTCGATATTCTTTACAAGTTGTAAAAGATTATTTGGTAATTCAGGGGAGAGGGGAACCGTTCGTCCTCTCCCTGGAAATTGCCTCAGGTCAAGGATTATCCAGTTTTACCGAGGTCTCTACCTTAAGACGGTATCTTTCGATTTTGGACAGCAGAGTGGGCCGGGAGATCCCCAGGAGTTTGGCAGCCCGGCTACGATTGCCGCCGGTAAGGTCCAGGGCTTCACTGATAAGCAGACTGGCAAAGCGGTCCATGAAGGCGTCAAACATATTCTTGCCGCCTCCGGTGGCCAGGGCCTGGCGTAGCCACTGGCGGATCACCTCATGGGTGTGGTGGTCGTCTCCGTCCCGGGCCGCACTCTCACTGCCGATGGCCCGGGAGATATCCTCAGGGTGGATGGGATAACCCCGGCTGAAAATCAGGGCCTTTTGCACGGCATTACCCAATTCCCGGACATTACCGGGCCATTGGTAGTTATTAAGCATGACCTTGGCCTCCTCGGTCAGGCCCGGGTTGTCCATCCCCAAATCTCTGGCAAACCGGGAGAGGAAGTACTCGGCCAGGAGGGGAATGTCGCCTTTGCGGCTTCGCAGGGGCGGCAGCCAGAGGGTGACCACTTTGAGGCGATAATAGAGATCCTCCCGGAAGCGTCCTGAAGCCAAGGCCGCTTCCAGATCCCGGTTAGTAGCGGCAATGATCCTTACATCCACCGGGATGGGCTCCCGGCCGCCCAGTCGCTCGATGCTCTTCTCCTGGAGCAAGCGCAGAATTTTGGCCTGGATGCTGAAGGGCATGTCGCCGATTTCATCCAGAAATACGGTGCCCCCATGGGCTTGCTCAAACTTGCCCACGCGGCGATTAATCGCTCCGGTGAAGGCCCCCTTCTCATACCCAAAGAGCTCGCTTTCCAGCAAGGTCTCGGGGATGGCGACGCAGTTGATCACCAGAAAAGGTTTATCGGAGCGCAGGCTATGTTGATATAAGGCCCGGGCGATGAGTTCTTTGCCGGTGCCGGAATCCCCCCGGATAAGCACCGTAGCATCAGTGGGAGCCACTCGGCCGATAGCCTTGTACACCTCCTGCATGGGTTTGCTTCGGCCGACGATGGCATCTGTGGCCGCATCCGGGGCTCCGCCCAGTTCTACCCGGGAACGCATAAATCGCCCGGCTTCCAGGGCCTGGGTAATTAAAGCCAAGATATCGGGAATTTCAAAGGGCTTGAGCACGTATTCAAAAGCCCCCAATTTAGTGGCTTCGATGGCCGTCTCGGTGGTGCCGTAAGCGGTCATGACAATGACCGGAAGCTTGGGCTCGATTGCATGTATGGATCGAAAGGCTTCCAAGCCGCTCATGCCAGGCAAGCGCACATCCATGATCACCAGATCGGGTAGGCTCGTCTGGATCGTGGTCAGGGCTGCCTCGCCGCTGGGGGCAGTCCGCACCATATGACCTTCTGCGGCCAAAAGCTTCTCAAAGCTCTGTCGCAGTTGGAAATCATCGTCCACTATTAAGATGTTGCCCATGTCTCGTCTTCCCTGAAGGGCAGGGTAATGATGAAAGTGGTCCCTGCATCTTCCTGCGATTTTACTTCGAGCCGGCCCCCATGGTCTTCCATGATCCTGGTGGCAATGCTTAAGCCCAGGCCCGTACCTTCTTCCTTGGTGCTGAAAAAGGGCTGGAAGACCTTTTCCTGGATGGATTCCGGGATACCCGGGCCAGTGTCACTTACCTTGATGATCACCACCTGGCCCCAGGGCTCCGCCACCCCTTCTTCCTCTTGAATGGTAATGAAGCCGCCGCCCATCATGGCCTCGCAGGCATTGACTAACAGATTGGCCAGCACCTCTCTTAGCTGTTCCGGGTCTGTCCAGATTTCCGGCAGCCGGTTTTCCCGCTCAAGTTTTACTACCACCCCGTAGGACTCCAGGCGGTGCCGAAGTAGCTGAAGAGCGCTGTCCACCACATCTGAAGGGCTGACCTTTTGCATCTTCAGCTTGGGGGGGCGGGAGAATTCGAGAAACGTGCGCACAATGCTGTCGATATGGCGAATCTCTTCGGAGATCACCTCGAAATCTTCCCGCTGATGGGAAGATAACCTGAGAGTGCGTTCCATGGAGAATAATCGCATCTTCACCGAGGTCAAGGGGTTGCGGATGCTGTGGGCCACCCCCGCGGCCAGCTTTCCCACCATGGCCCATTTCCCGGATTGCAGGAGATGTTCCTGACTGCGCTCCAACTGGCTCTGGGCCTGATCCACATCCTCCATCAGGCTATAAACCCGGTGACTGAGCTCTTGCACTTCATCTGGCACCGGGTCGCCGGGGTTAGCCGGGCCGGCCTCCAGGGCCAGTTGGCGGATGGGCTCCAGGATCTGCTTGACCAGGATATAAGCCAGGAGAATGGCCAGTAGCGCCACCCCGGGCATAGCTACCAGCGCCATGGTGTTGATAAAACGAGCCCGCGCCTGGCTTTCGGTCCGGGCCCGGGAAATGGCATATTCATGCATTAACTTGTAACGCTCGGAGAGGCTAAAGACCTCGTTAAAGTGGCGCCGCCCCTCCTTTAAAAGCTGGAATCCTTCAGCCTGCTTCCCAGCCTGGTATAATTTTATCACCTCTTCCCGGTATTTAATGTAGCCCTGGTAACTTGATTCGATCTGGTTGAGAATTTCCGCCATGGCCTCCGTATAAGCCAGGGTACGAGCCTTCTGGAGCCAGTCCTGGAAGTCCTTGTGGCATTGCGCCATTTGCTTCAGCCAGTCAGGATTGCCATCCAGCAGGTAATAGGTGGCCTGGCCCCTTTGCATCAGGAGGGCAGTCTCCAGCTCCTCCGCGGCCTGGAAGGAGGCCAGGTTTTGGTCGATCAAGGAGGTAAGCAGGGAGTCTATGGCTTCGGTATGCCACAGGGTGACCAGGCCGCCCCCCAGGGTGGTGAGCACCAAAGCCGCCAGCACCCAAAAGATGCGGCCCCGCAGGCTGAGAGCCTTCCACATAAAGTTACTGTTATTCCTTCATCCTAATCCTAAGGGAAATGCCGCAATGGTTGCAGCGGGTCCCTCGTCGCTAAACCAGCCGGGATATGGCCTGAATCCCGGCCCTGACAAAAATTAGGCTGGTGGCCGGGAAACGGTAAACCCTGGCCTGATCTCCTGGTCGGAGATAATCAGGGCCAGGGAATCGGTGGCAGAGGACTCCTTCACCTCCACCGTTCCCAACGTCTGCCCCTCTTCATTGAAAAGGGGGAGACGGGCGCCGGGCTGGACGCCGTGGGCGGTTCCCAGGCCGAAGCCCACCAGATAGCCTCCCTCCATTTTCTTGACTTGATAGACCTCCGCCTGGCCCTGCTGCGCCAGGAGGCCTTCCATTTTATGAGAGATGTAGAAAACCGAGCCGAAAACCGCTAGGGATTAAAGGCAGGAAAGCGATTCCCATCACCCAGGGAGAAATCCCGGTATAACTCCGAATCAGAGACTTGGAGCTCTGCCGTAGGCTTAAGGGGTCCTGATAGACCATGATGCGAAAAACCGGCGGCGGCTTAGGAGGGGTCTTTCCCTTAATGGTGACGCTCAAGGTATATTCTCCCGGCTGAATCTCAGGGCTAACCATAACCCGCCCGCGCCACATGTCCCCACCCATCCAGTAGCCCTGGTAAAGGCCTTCAAAGGAGAGCTTAAGTTTATCGGAGCTGCTGGTGTAAATGAGTTGGCTCACATCCGGGACCCTTTCCCACAGCGGTCCGGTAATTTCCAGGGAGTTTCCCGGCAGAACCTTAAAAGCATTAACCGGTTGCCGAAACTTGGCGATGAGGGCGTCCAGCAGGGCCAGGAACATCAGGGCGCATAAGACAGCTCCCACTTGGCCCAGCAAGTTTCGCCCTCGGGAGGCTTGATTCAAGTCCATGGCACAACTGTGGGTTTTTTGACTTGGAGAAATTGGGGGGAGGATGCAGAGTCTTTAAGCCCCGGCCTCCTCCCTCAAACCCCCACCCCCAAGGTTGGGGGAGGGGGGTGAGAGGAGACAGGAGGAGAAAGTTCTCCCCGGCCCTCCTCTCAAATTTATTTTATCACAAAAATATGAGAATCGCCCGTTGGGGGTAGGACACCCCCGGGGGCGATCCTCTGAGCCACGGATAAGCCCAGGACTTATTTCTTATAGATGTCGGTCCTGGTGATGTTCATGCACCGCAAGGCCTTGCCCGGTTCTTTATAGTAGATGCGGACATCATCCCCAGCGTCCCAGGTATAGGCCGGCATGGCAAAATATTCCTCGGGCAAGGCGAAGGTGGTCAGGATCTTTTGCCTTCCCGAGTAAATGGTGACGGTTTTCTTGTCCTTGTCAATCATCGGGAACTTCTTGCCCTCCACCAGGGGATCGCTCTTTTCCACCCCCTCCTTCTGGTCGATGAGAGTATAGTTGATCTTTTTGAAGTTTTCGGTGGCAGGGTCGAAGATCACAATCTCCCGGGCCTTGGTATCCAACTTTATCCTCAGGCCAGCCTTGGGCTCGGGCCCCATCTCCAGGGGATCCTTGGGAAGCACATAGGTTACGGGAGGCAGGACGCTGTAGTCGGGTTTGCCCCGCTCTTTGCCCGTGTCCTTGATGATGGTAGCCGTATCCGTTTCTTTGTCGTATTTGACAACCCTTCCCTGGTCCACCTTGCCCATGTCCCCGCAGCCTAGAACCAGGGCCAGCGGCACGAAAGCAAGAAGAGTCAACCTGCAAAGTCTCTTGAACATGTTCTTCTCCTTGTGCGTAAAATCTCTCTCGCTTCTATTCCGCCATCGAGGCCTTGGCCGCGGCCGCCTTCTTCATGGCTAGTTCTCGTCGGGCCCCGGATACCATTTTCCAAGTTACGTAGCCGGCTACGAGGGCCGGGAATACCAGAATGATAACCGTGGACATATGATCGAAGAGGGTAATGCCGTACGCCCTGGCGGTAAGCTTCAAGAAGATGGACATCATCACTGCGATGACGCAGCAGCCGAAGGCAATGCGGATGCCGTAGCCATGGATGTATTTGGTGGCCACGACGCCGATCTGCACTCCGATGGCGGCGCCGCACAGCATGATCAGGGCCGCGACCAACTCCGTGCGCCCTTTATAGGTGTAGGTGGCGGTGCCGTAAATCCCGGAGATCATCACCTCAAAGAGGTCGGTGCCTACGGCCACATGGGTGGGGCAGCCCACGAAGTAGACCAGGGAGGGCATGCGGATCAGCCCGCCGCCGATGCCCAAAAGCCCCGCCAGCCAGCCGGTCATGAAGCTGACGAAGATGGGCAGCCAGACAGAGCAGTAAACCATGGCCTGTTTGAAATGCATCATGGGCGGGATCTTGATCTTGTGCAGGGCCTTGTGGAACTCGTGGCCGGTGGCCAGCTTGTCCAACTGAAAGCCCTTGGCCTCCGCGTCCCTTTCCTTTCTCCTTCTCTTGGCCACGTCGGAGAAGACCAGCCAGGCGATAAAGGTCAAGAGGACGATGTAGATCCAGCGCACATAGAGGTCCACCTTGCCGAGGCGCTCGAACCACATGATCATCTGGGCGCCACATTCAAAACCGACGACCGTGCCGAAGACCATTACTATCCCCAGCTTGTAATCCACATTGCCGAATTTACCGTGCCTGATAGTGGAGATGATGGACTTCCCCGCCATGTGGGCGATGTCGGTGCCGATGGCGAAGGCCATGGGGAAGCCCAGGATGTTCAGCCCCGGGGTGACCATCCAGGCCGCGCCCAGGCCGAAGAAGCCGCCGAGGATGCCGACGCCCAGGCCCAGGATAACCAGGCCGGGCCATAATATGGTCACTCCCGAAACAGGCATGTATGCATAAAAAAACTCCATAAATTAACCTCCTCAACAGTGCGGGGCGACTACCCGAACCTTAGTGTTCTTTCAGTTCTCTGTGCCTCAGGTCGATCCCGATCTTGCTCATAAAGAAGTCGGTAATTAACCCGAAACTTACGCCCACCACAAGGATAGTGGCATAAGTGAGAATGGTGAAGTAAACGTGACTGTCATTGTAGATTTGGCCCCACCAGCGATACCAGCCGCTACTAAACCGGGTATCGGAGACGATGACCACGGGGGCGGCCTTTGCCACGGCCGCGGCGATCTCCGGTAGCAGCAAGATCGCCATGACCCCTAAGCCTAATATCTTGGCCCAAATTCTTCGCATGTTCTTTCCTCCTTAATGGTTTTTCGTTATTTTGTGAGAATTGTTTTCCCTTTTTCGTTAGCGCACCACAGTCACTTCGCAATGGGCGTAATTCACCACCTTGGCCGCAGTACTGCCCATCAAGGCCCGTTCCAGACCGTGAACCCCGGTGCTGCCCAAAAGAATCCGATCAAAATTACCTTCCTTGGCCCGGCGGATAATGTTGTTGGCGGGCACCACGCCGGCTTCCAGCACCGTTTCGACCTTGAGGTTTTTCTGGTCGAAGAGGGCCTTGGCTTTTTGCAAGGCAGCCTTTGCCTCGGCCGTCAATTTATCCTGAATGTTTAAAGGCATTTCGTCCAAATCGCTCTCGGCGAAGTAGGCCACCGTCATTAAGGTCACCTCAGCCCCTCTATTCTCGGCCAGCTCCAAGGCCCGTTGCACGGCCTTCAGGGACTGGTGCCGAGCCGTCCGTCGCCACCAGAATCTTCATAATAGCCCTCCTTAAGAAGTATTTATAATTTTAATGAATATTAATTATATTTAATAGATATTATCTATAGCTTAAATTAAAATTCTCCCTAATGCTTAAATCAAAAATGGGAATTATTCAGGCGAGACATGGCAATGGGCAATTGCCATTAGGGTTTCTTTTCTGCTTTAAATAGCAGGGATTCCCGGGCACTACTTCTCCCCAAAATTTCCTTCCTTGATGAAAATTAAGCAATGGGCGTGCCAGGGCAAAAGGAGAGCGGGAAATAGATTAACTAGTTGACAAAAATGAAAAATACTGCCCTGAGAGAGCCAGCTGCCTGGCATACCGGGGCGTCAAATGTCAGAAAATTTTACACATTGTAAATTTATGAGCAAGCTCAATTACTAAGCGCCCTTGGAACCTATTTGGGGCGAGCGCCAGACCCAAGGATCAGGCTCTTCCCCTGGGTGCCGAGAATAACCATTTTCTGGTATAATTTTTGATAAAAGTTTAGTGTGGCAATTACCCCTGAATTTTCTTGATAATTTTC
Organism: uncultured delta proteobacterium; assembly: GCA_963739295.1. GTDB lineage: Bacteria > Desulfobacterota > Desulfobaccia > Desulfobaccales > 0-14-0-80-60-11 > CAVTZS01. The sequence goes on from CAVTZS010000005.1 coordinate 141,072, forward strand.
CGGAAGAATCCAGATTTATATGGCCCCCAGGCGCAATTTACTTAGTACGATTTACCGGAAATTGACGGGACAGAAAGGCGGACCCTCCCGGGAGGAGCTGGCCACGGCCTTCCGTTTCAGATACACCTGCTTCAAGGATTTGTTGGACTCCAATGCGCAACTCTTGAATATTATTACTGACTTGGAAGAAAAGCTGCAAGGCCGGCAGGTCTTCGGCATGTCGTATGTCAGGTCCCAGTCGGCCCGGGCGGCCTTTCACGCCTTCCGGATGATCAAGAGTTTAGATGTCCTTTCCGGGCACCGATATCCTCTTCTTTATGGGGTTCTGGAAAAGATTAACTCCAGGATCAAAGAACATCTGCTGGAAAGAAAAGGAATCCCGGTAACAGATTTGGTCTTGCCTTATTCCCGCATTACCAAAGAAATGGTGGATTGGGTGGGAGGCAAGAGCGCCAACCTGGGGGAAACCCTGAATCGGGTAAATCTGCCCATCCCGGAAGGATTCGCCATTACCACCCACGCCTTTTATTCCTTCCTGGCCCATAATGATCTGGTGGAGGAGATTAACCGAAGGAAAATGGCCCTGGATCCTCAGGATCCGGAAACCGTGAACCAGGTCAGTGAGGAAATCCAGAAGTTGATCAGCCAGGCCCAGGTCCACCCTGCCCTGGAAGAGGCTATCCTCTCTGCCTACCGAGGTTTGGCGACGGGGTCCAGGCGTCAAGAGGCCGGCGATTCCTTGCAGGTGTCGATGCGGAGCAGCGCCATCGGCGAAGACAGTGAGCTGTCCTTTGCCGGCCAGTACCGCACCATCCTGAACGTTTCGGCCCCCAACCTTATTCAGGCTTACAAGGACATCGTGGCCAGCCTCTATACCCCCCGGGCCGTCTCTTATCGACTCAATAAGGGGATTCGGGATGAGGATAGCGCCATGAGCGTGGCCTGCCTGGAAATGGTGGATTCCGTGGCCAGCGGGGTGATGTACTCCCATCACCCCTTCAACGTTATGGATGATACTATTTTTATCAACGCGGTCTGGGGCCTGGGACCTTATGCGGTGGACGGGGTCATCACTCCGGATACTTACCAGGTGGCCAAAGACGAAGAGTTAACTATCCTTAAAAGCCAGGTGTCTCATAAACTGGTCCAGTTGGTGCGTAAGGAGGATGAAGGCCTTAAAGAGATTCCGGTCCTGCCGGAGAATCAGGACCAACCCTGCCTGTCTCCCGAGCAAATCAAAACCCTGGCCTGCTTTGCCATAAAACTGGAAGAGCATTACCGGTGCCCCCAGGATGTGGAGTGGGCCCTGGACCGGAGAGGACGTCTCTTGATGCTGCAAACTCGCCCTCTGCATCTTCAGGCCCCGGGGCCAGAGGCACTAAAGACCATTCCCACTTTGACCGGCTATCCCTTGCTGGTGGAGCACGGGGCCATAGCCTTTCCCGGAGTGGGGTGCGGCCCGGCCTTCCAGGTCCTCTCCGATGAAGACCTGCTTAAATTTCCCGAGGGCGCGGTGCTGGTGGCCCGGCATTCATCCCCGAAATTCGTCCTGGTGATGCCCAAGGCCCGGGCCATTGTCACGGATGCGGGCAGCATCTCCGGCCACATGGCTTCCCTGGCCCGGGAGTTTGCGGTGCCGGCCCTGCTGGATACCAAGGTGGCCACGGCTGCCATCCCCACCGGGATGGAAGTCACGGTGGATGCCTATGCGGGAAGGGTGTACCAGGGCCAGGTCCCGGAATTGCTGGCCTTGCAACAGACGAGAGAACCCCACATGAAGGGCACCCCGGTATATCAGACCCTGAAGGAGGTGGCGGATTTCATCGTGCCCTTGCATCTGGTGGACCCCACGGCTCCCGAGTTTGCGCCGGAGTTCTGCCAATCCCTCCATGACCTGGGCCGGCTGGTACACGAACTCTCTTACAGCGAGATGTTTAAGATCAGCGACTTGGTCTCGGAAAAAGGCGGAGGTGCGGTAAAGCTGGACGCGCCGGTGCCCCTGGACCTCTATGTCATTGATTTGGGAAACGGTCTGGCCGGGGTCCCTAAAGAGAGCAGTAAGGTGACCGTGGACCAGCTGGCCTCCGTCCCCTTTAAGGCCCTGCTGGCGGGGATGATGCACCAGGATTTGCAGGTGATGGAGCCACGGCCCATTCAATTTTCCGGGTTCTTTACGGTGATGCGGGAGCAGATGCTGGCTTCCCGCAAATTCGAGGAAAGGTTCGGCGACCGCAGCTACGCCATTATTTCCGACAAATATCTCAATTTCAGTTCCCGGGTGGGTTACCATTACAGCGTCCTGGATGCTTATTGCGGCCAGACCATCAATAAGAATTACATCACTTTCTCTTTCAAGGGTGGCGCCGCCGATGATGTCCGCCGGAACCGGCGGGTCCGGGCTATCGCCCTGATCCTGGAGAAATTAGGCTTCAGCGTGGAGGCCAAAGGAGATCGGGTGGACGCCCGCTTCCAAAAATACGAGTGTCCGGTCATCCAAGAAAAATTGGACCAGATCGGGCGGTTGCTGCACTTCACCCGGCAGATGGACATGTTGATGACCAGTGAATCCAGCGTGGAGGCAGTGACCCAAAATTTCCTGGCCGGGAATTATAGCCTGGATGAGAATTTTTTTAAGGCCCTGCCTGAAGGTGCTACCGGAACCATTGGAGAATCCTGACCCACTCCCCGTCCCTGGGGCAAATAAGCCCAGATATTACTAATCCTTAAGCCAACACCTTGAACGCCCCCAATTTCCCTGGCCTAAAAGACTCATCCGCCATTTTTAATGGTTTATGCGCGGTGGGCTTTCTGGCCCGGGCCTCCTATGCCCTGGCCCGCACCCCCGTGCTGGCCCTCTTTGCCGCCTACTTGGGGGCAGGGCCGGAAGCCATCGGCTTTTGCGTGGCCGCCTCCACGATCACCGGCATCTTCTTTAAGATGCCCGCGGGGGTGCTGGCCGATGTCCTGGGCAAAACCCGCACTCTATTTTTCGGACTGGCCTGTTTTGCCTTCATCCCTTTGGCCTACCTGCTGGTGTCAACGTATCCGGCCCTGGTGGTGGTGCGTTTTTTCCATGGCTTCGCTACCGCCATCTATGGACCGGTGTCCATGGCGATAATCGTGGGCCTGGCTGGGGAGCGGCGGGCCGAGATGCTCTCCTGGTTCTCGGCCCTTACCATCATCGGCAATCTCCTGGGCGCTCCCCTGGGCGGGTTGCTTCTGACCCAAATGGCCGCTGGGTCTAAGCCAGCCCTAATTCATTTCCATCTGGTCTATGGGGTGGTGGCGGCTTGCGGGATGGCCTCTCTAGTCATCGGACTCTGGGTTATGCGGGGCCGGGGACCGGAGCCTGGGACGGCCGGGGGCCGGGGCCTGGCCGCGCTTTGGGCCCAGTTTAAGGCCGGGGTGCGGGAAATCCTAATGGATCGCCGGGTCCTGCTCACCAGCAACCTGGAAGGGGTGCAAAACCTCTCCCTGGGGGCCCTGGAGGCCTTCCTGCCGATTTATGCGGTAAAAATTTGCGGTTTCTCCGCCTTTCAGGCAGGGCTTCTCTGGGGGGTGCAAGTGGTGGCCACCATCGCCTCCAAGCCGCTCTTGGGGAGGGTTTCAGACCAATATGGACGACCGCCTCTGCTCTTCTGGGGGATGTGGAGCTGCGCTCTACCCTTTGCCCTGATTCCCTGGTTTCAGAACTTTGCCATCCTGCTGGCTCTGGCGTTTCTTTTTGGATTGGGGGAGGCGGTGGTAACCTCCTCCGCCGCGGCTCTGGTCGCCGACTTCTGTCAAGAGGACCATCTGGGTTCGGCCATGGGTGCTTTTGGCACTATCTTCGATATTGGTCATGCTTCGGGCCCACTCTTGGCGGGGGTGCTCATCGGCCTTTGGGGAGGAGGGGACTACCGCGCCCCCTTTGCCATCATCGCCGGCATCTTGGTCATTGCCGCGTTGGCGTTTAGGGCGGGCGTGAGGGGATAAAAATTGGGGGGAGAGGTTAGGGGCTGCAGGCCCCTACCCTTAAGGGTCTTCCTGGATGAGGCCGGGGCTTTAGACCCGGCCTCATCCACCAGCACCAGGAGCATCCAAGGGCCAGTTTACCCTGGGAAGAAACCGGTTCGCCATCCTTGGATATTTTTGCTATTTTTCTTCGGTTTTTTCCTTTTGGCGGAGCCTTTGCTGCCGTTCTACCTTGCGTTCATAGGCGGCCTCGATCTTTTCCATCAGCTCTTCAATGGGATAGGGCTTCAAGAGGTAATAATAACCGCCCCCCTTGATGATCTCCATGGCGGCATCCACGGAGGCATGGCCCGTCAAGACGATCACCTCGATTTCGGGATGGCCCTTTTTTATCTCGGCCAGGGCTTCTATGCCGTCCATTTCCGGCATTCGGAGATCTAAGATAATCACGTCGCAAGGTTGTCTATCCAGTTCCTCCAGGGCTTCTCTGCCACCTTCCACCGCAGCTACTTCCAATCCTTGGGCAGTCAGCATCTTGGCCAGCGTCAGGCGAAATCTCTCCTCATCGTCTACTATCAAGATCTTGGGCTTATCACTCATATCTCATTCCTTTCTCCAGGGTGAGAGGGAGGGTAATGGTGAAAGTCGTGCCCTGGCCCACCGTACTGGCAACGGAAATCTGGCCCCCCAATTTTAAAACTATACCATGACAGATGGAAAGTCCCAAACCGGTCCCTTTCCCCGGGGGTTTGGTGGTGAAAAAGGGATCAAAGACTTTGGCCAAATTTTCTGGGGGAATGCCGGCCCCGGTGTCACTGACCACTATGGAGAGGGAATTGTTGCCGGCCTTTCGGGTGGTGATGGTGATCGCGCCATCTTTCTGGATGGCATACGTGGCGTTGTTGAGCAAATTTAAGATTACTTGCCGCAACTGGGGGGCATCGCCATAAAGCGGTGGTAAATTAGGGTCATATTGTCTAATAATTTTTATATTGTGGTACTTGGCTTCCCTTTCCACCAGCAAGGTCATGCTTTCGATTAATTTGTTGACGTCCACTGCCTGGATTACCGGTTCTCTTTTGCGGGCGAAATCCAGGAGACTATGGGTAATTTCCTTGGACCGGTCCACCTGCTGGATAATCTGACCCAGGGAACCCTGGAGTTCCTCAAGTTCCTGGGGTGGAAGTTGCTGATTTTTTAGAATCAGCCGCATCCATTCGGCTTCTTGACGGATGATGGCCAGGGGATTGTTGATTTCGTGGGCCAGGCCGGCAGAAAGTTCGCCAATGGAGGCCAGTTTCTGGGTTTGGAGCAGGCGCTCATCCAGGAGTTGCCTTTGCTTTTCGGCGAACTCTCGCTGGGCCACCAAGTGCCTGGTGGTGAGGAAGGACAGGGCGGCTAGCAAGAGAGCGGCGCCCACCAGGAGGCCGCCGCCGACAAATCCCAGGGGCACAGCGGCCAGTAAAATTAAGATAGTTACCAGATACGGGATAAGTCTGTGGTAAAAGCTTTTGCCAGGTTCGGCCATCTTTGCCATGGTCCCCTTACGCAAGTAAGAAATCTTTAATCCAAGGTTCGGTCATTTGGGGGGAGCTTGGTGGACTTCTGACGGTTAAGGCAGGGTGCCCTAAGGCCGGCGGCGGCCCAGGTGAAAAGGCCTTGCCAGAGGTTTCCCCCAGGGGGAAGGGGCGGAAATCCGGGAGCGATCCGATTCAAGAAGGGGAGCGGCAATGGGGAAACTTGGCTGATCAAATCTTTCCTTCTTGAATCAACTTTCTTTCATAAGCCTGGCGCATCTTTTCGAGTAACTCATCCAGGGCCACCGGTTTCATGACATAGTCAAAGGCCCCCAGTTGCATGCCTTGAATCCCTGATTCCACCGAGGCATGGCCGGTAAGCATAATAACTTCGGTGAAAGGCTTTTTTTTCTTTATTTCTCTCAAAGTCTCGATGCCGTCCATTTTCGGCATTTTGACGTCCAAGACGACCACATCGAAGTCCTGGTGATCCATTAATTCCAGGGCCTTGAACCCGCTGTCAGCGCCGGTGGCCTCTATCTCCCGGGTTTTCAAACGCTTGACGATAGTTTCCAGAAAATCAATTTCATCATCCACCACTAAGACGCTAAATTTTTCCATAATCTCGTTTCCTTTTTAACTTTGCATTTCCACCTGATGGGCTTGACCTGTTATTTTACCGGCAAATAGATGGTGAAGGTGGTGCCTTTGCCTTCTTCACTGGCCACCAGCATTCGGCCCTTTAATTTTTCAATAATGCTATAAGATATTGACAGACCCAGTCCGGTTCCCTTGCCCACTTCTTTGGTGGTGAAGAATGGATCAAAAACTTTATTCATCATTTCTTTGGGAATCCCCGGGCCATTATCGGAAATCTCAATGGCTATCTCATGGTTGTCCGTAATAAATCTGGTTTTAACAGAGATCTCGCCGTCTTTACCTATGGCATCGATGGCATTGTTGAGGATATTGAGAAAGACCTGTTGCAACTGGGAAGAATCGCTGGTGGTCACCGGGAGGTCCGGCGCATAATCCGCCTTGACCTCAATGTTGCGATAGCGGGCTTCATTGCCCAGAAAATCGATGGTCTCGTCCAGAACCTTACTGATATTTACTTTTTCGGTAACTTTTGGCTCCATCCGCCGGGCAAAGCCTAACAGACGGTGGGTTACGGTTTTGGCTCGGTTAATGTGGTATTCAATCTTGTTCACCGTGTCCGCCAGTTCCTTTAAGTTGGGGCTTTGGGAGATATCCTGGGCTCCCAGCAGATCCTTAATCCACCCGGCCTGTTCCCCGATGACTGCCAGGGGGTTGTTGATCTCGTGGGCGATGCCGGCGGCCATTTTCCCCAGGGCGGCCATCTTGCTTTCCTGCATCATCATTTCGTCGCTGCGGGCTTTTTGGCGCTCCATCTCCGTCAACTCGTTCATCATGGACCGGGTGGTGAAAAACGCCCCGATAATAATAACCAAAATGCCGCCGATAATTATAAGAGCCCCCAGGAATCTGGCCCTAAGCAGCGGCGTCAGTTGCTCCTTGGGATCTTCTCGGACCACCAATACCCACTTTTTGTTTTTAATGATGCCGGTGGCAAAGAGGGTTTCTTCACCCTTAAAGTCGATTTCCTCTACCTGGGCGCCGGCGGCGGAGAAATTCGGAGCATTCGGGGGTCCTAGGCAGAGCCCCGCTGAAGCGGGCGGTGGTCTGCAAGACATTATTCTGATTGATGATGAAGGCGTCACCTTTTTTGCCGATCCAGGCGGCGCGCACGATATTATCAATGATTTCCGTGTCGATGGTAGCCCGCAATATCCAGCTCTGGTTTTTTTCCCGTATTAGCACGGCGATAATGAAGTGGGGGAACTTGCGAAATCCCATAAATACGTCACTGATAAACACCCCGGTGGACATTACTGTGTTAAACCATTCCTCATTTTTGTAATTGACGGTCATTACTACATTATAGTGTGGGCCAACATACGAGAGATACTTTCCATCACTATCGAGGAGGCCAATATCCATGAAAGACTTGGAACGTGTTTGAATGATATTGAAAACTTTATTTATATTTTCTTCATTTTTTAATTGGTCAACAGAGATAGTATTTGCCAGACTGACAAGCTGGGAAACCCGTTCATCAAAAAAGAGATCAAGGGAGCTGCACCTATTTTCCACCAAAGTTTTGGCACTGTCATTTCTCTTGGCAGCGTACGAAGCACTAAATTGATGATCAATAACACCTCCAAGAACCAGAAGTGGGATTACTGAAAAACCGAGAGTGGCTAAAATAATATTCCGCCATAATTTTCTGTAGTATTTCTCTTCCATAACAGACACCCGCTGCTAAATTGCCGTAGACTTAACTGAGCCCACGTTAAAGGTAAGTGGCCCCGCCGGGGCCGCAGTGTGTTATAATGGTATCCTACGGGGGTGAAAGAGAGAAGTCAAGACGAGATTTTGGGGCAAGGCTAATAATTTGCCACTCCAGGGGGTGGAAGGATTACTTGGAACCCAGAGGGATCAACTCTAATACGCGGCACGGCATTAGCATTTATCCTTGAATATCCCCTTACTCTGGGCTAAATTCCACCTAAATAAGCGAGTTTCCTCGAGTTAAGGTAGCCCCTGCCGCGCTCCCGGAACCGGAGCTGAGGTGTCTATGAAACCTTACCAAGACCCTAAGTGGGCCGCCAGCCAGGCCATTAGCCTCGACTATAACTATGTCATGTCGGAGTTTGTGGGGGAGCATGGCCTTAAAGAAGTGGAGCTGGAGGAGTTGACCCCGCGGCTGGAGTCCCTGGATCAGGAACTGGCAGCGGCGCGGCAGAGCGGCCGTCTGGGCTTCCTGGAGTTGCCTTACCAGGAGCAGGTGGTCCCGGAGGTTCGGAAGGTGGCCCGGCCTATCCTGGAGTGGTGTTGGCACCTGGTGATCCTGGGGATCGGCGGCTCCGCCTTGGGAGCCCGGGCCTTGCAGCAAGCCCTCTGCCACCCCCAATATAACCTGTTTCCCTTGGCGCGGCGGCAACATCGCCCCGGCCTGTGGGTGGCGGACAATATTGATGCGGATTTCCTCTACGGCCTCTTAGATGGCCTGGAGTTGCGGCGTACTGCCTTTAATGTTATAAGTAAATCAGGGAATACGGCCGAAACCCTGGCCCAGTTCCTGTGGGTCTATCGCCTGATGCGGGGCCGGGTGGGGGAAGAGCGGGCCCGGGAGCGCTTAATTGTCACCACCGATCCGGACAGGGGCACCCTAAGGCGTCTGGTAGGTAAGGAAGGCTTCCCCTCCCTGAGCATTCCCCCCCACGTGGGAGGCCGCTTCTCGGTGTTATCCGCGGTGGGGTTGCTTCCCGCGGCCCTGGTGGGCATCGACCTGGAGGAACTCCTGGCCGGGGCCCGGTTCATGGATCAACGCCTTAAGGGGGCAGGGCCGCGCCAGCACCTGGCTTATCGCTTGGCGGCTCTCTATTATCTCTGTGCCAGTCTCAGGCAACGGACCATCTTAGTGACAATGCCTTATGCCACGGCCTTGAAGGGGATGGCGGAGTGGTTCTGCCAGCTCTGGGCCGAAAGCTTGGGGAAAAAATGGGATCTGGCCGGCAGGCGGGTAAACACAGGAACCACGCCGGTCAGCGCTTTGGGGGTAACCGACCAGCATTCCCAGCTACAGCTTTATCTGGAAGGCCCCCCGGACAAGTTGATCACCTTCCTGGAGGTGGAGAATTTTCAGCACCAACTGGATCTGCCGGATCTCTTTCCCGAGCTGGAGGACTTGAGTTATCTGGGAGGGCATACCCTTAACGAGCTTTTCTGGGTGGAGAAGCGGGCCACCGCCTTTAACCTCATGAAAGAAGGGCGGCCCAACGTTACTTTGCGCCTGCCGGCGATTAATGCCTTTACCATCGGGCAATTAATCTATCTTCTGGAAGTGGTCACGGTGGCCGCCGCGGCTCTCTTTGGGGTGAACCCTTTAGACCAACCCGGAGTGGAAGGGGTCAAGCAGACTACCTTTGGTTTGATGGGCCGGCCCGGGTTCGAGGCCTTCCGCCAGGAATGCGCGACCGCTCAACCCCTTAAGGAGAAATATATTATTTCTTAAAGATCCTATGAAGCGCCTTAAACTCCATACTCCCTGGTGGCCTTCCGGAAAAGACCCGCAGACCTTCCGTTTGGTAAAATTCTTTTCTCTGCCTGGCTTTGTGGTCATTCTGATTTTTACCGGCATCCTGACCCTGCTCCTGACGTTGCGGGCGCAAGAGATGGTCTTGAAGAAAAACCAGGACTATATCATCCTCCTGGCGGCCAACCTGAACCACCAGATCTACCAGCAATTCTTGTTGCCCACGGCCTTTGAAACTGGGGGCCGCATAACCTTATCAGACCCGGAGCAATCGCAACGTCTGGATGAGGTGGTACGGAATACCATCCACGGCTTCCATGTGATGCAACTGAATCAATATGACCAGGAAGGGGTGTTCTCCTACAGTACCGATAAGCTACCTTTGGGGAAAAAATGCGATGATGTGCTGGGGGTGAAAAGGGCCTTGGCCGGTGAGAACCATTTCGAGTTCCCTGGCTATCACCCCCTGTGGGGTCTCCTGTGGCAGCGCGGCCCCGAGGCCCATCGCCTCAAGGCTTATATCCCCTTTCGCCTGGAGCAGCGCCTAGGTTCTGAGCCAGGCCCGGTAGTGGGGGTTTTTGAGATTACCCAGGACATCTCCGGAGACCTGGCGCAGATCGCCAAGTCCCGCATGATCATCCTGCTTACCCTGGCAGTGATCATGGGACTGCTTTTTATCGTGTTGCGCCAGATCGTGAAGCAGGCGGAGGTCATCCAGGAGCGGCGCCAAGAAGAGCAACGGGAGTTGGAAGGACAACTGCACCAGGCGGAGCGGCTGGCGGCCCTGGGGGAGATGACGGCCGGGGTGGCCCATGAGGTCCGCAATCCCCTGGGGATTATCAGCTCCACCGCCGAGCTGCTCCAAGAGCGCTTGGTCCAGTATGAGCCGCAAAACCGCCTGGCCCAGATCATTGTGGAAGAAGCTAACCGGCTCAACGAAAAGGTCACGGAGTTTTTGGATTTTGCCCGGCCCCGCGTCCCCAATTTACGCAGTTGCGACCTGGAAGGGGTTTTAAACCGGAGCCTGGAATTCCTGCAGCCGGAGATCGAGCGGCGGGGTATTACCGTGACCCGGTATTATCAGCTCAATAGCCGGGCTTTGAGCGCCGACCTGGACCTCTTGCACCAGGCTTTTTTGAATATTCTCTTGAACGCCATCCAGGCCATGCCCCACGGCGGTCAACTGGTGGTGTCCACCAAAGTCGGCCCCCAGGGGCGGGGTGGGGAGATCTGTTTTGAAGACACCGGAGAAGGTATAGATCTCGATACCCAGAAGAAGATCTTCAATCCCTTTTTTACCACCAAGGAAAGAGGCAGTGGACTGGGCCTACCCATTGTCAAGAGCATCATTGAAAGCCATCAGGGGTCCATCAAAATCGACAGCACCGTGGGCAAGGGCACCGCGGTGACCCTCAGCCTGCCGGAACTGTCGAGGAAAAAGGAGGGTTAGCTCAGGAGATTTTTATCCGGGGCAGGGGCCAGATGGGGGAACGAGGTAATCCCGCCCCCGTTAGCTTTCACGGCACTTTCATTTATTTAAGGCGCGAGTCAAGACCTCTATGGATACTATCTTAGTCGTTGACGATGAAACCAATTATCTGACCGTCATGGAGGCCTTGCTGGGGGAGGCCGGCTATGAGGTGCTGACTGCCCAAAGTGGCCTGGAGGCCTTGAAGATTGCGGGCAGCACCGACCTGGACCTGATCCTCACGGATATGAAGATGCCCAGGATGAGCGGCATCGAACTCCTGGATGAATCCCATCGGCTTTATCCAGATCTGCCGGTGATCATCATGACCGCCTTCGGCACCGTGGAAAAGGCGGTGACGGCCATGAAAAAGGGGGCCTTCGATTACATCCTGAAACCCTTTAAAAATGATGAGATCCTGGTAACCATCGCCAAGGCCCTGGATCACCGCCACCTGATCCTGAAGAACCTTTTCCTCAGCCAGGAATTGGAAAAGAAATACGGCTTCCCCAACATTGTGGGGGAAAGCCGGGAGATGCAAGAGATTTTGGCCCTGGTGAAACGGGTGGCTCAATCCAAGGCCACCGTGCTGGTCACCGGGGAGAGCGGCACCGGGAAAGAACTCATCGCCCGGGGCATCCACCAGCACAGCCAGCGGGCCCCCAAGACCTTCATTTCCGTGAATTGCGCCGCCCTGACCGAGACCCTGTTGGAGAGTGAGCTCTTCGGCCACGAGCGGGGGGCTTTCACCCATGCGGTGGCCATGCGCAAAGGCAGATTTGAGCTGGCCGACGGCGGCACCCTGTTTCTGGATGAAGTGGCGGAGATGTCCCCGGCCCTGCAAGTGAAACTCCTCAGGGTGCTCCAGGAGATGGAGTTTGAAAGGGTGGGGGGCAACCGCACCATCAAGGTGGACGTCCGGGTGGTGGCGGCCTCCAACCAGGACTTGAAGGAAGAGATGGAGGCCAGCAGGTTCCGGGACGATCTCTACTATCGCCTTAATGTAGTGCACCTGCATGTGCCGTCGCTGCGCCAGCGGCAGGAAGACATACCCATGTTGGCCACCCACTTTATTCACAAGTATGCCCAGGAGAACGTCCGGGGCAAGGTGCGCATCACCACGGAGGCCCTGAAACTGCTGTCCCAGTATCCCTGGCCGGGCAATGTGCGGGAGCTGGAAAACGTCATGGAACGGGCGGTGATCCTGTGCAGCAACAACCTGATCACCCCCCAGGACCTGCCCGGGGAACTGGCTCCGGCGGCCACGGAGGCCAGGCTGGATATCGATAACTTTATTCCCCTGCATACCCCCTTACCGGAGGCCCTGGAGGCCATCGAGGAGCAGATGATCCGCCGGGCCCTGGAAAGAAGCGGCCAAGTCCAGGTGCGGGCCGCGGAGATGCTGGGGATCACCAAGAGCCTGTTGCAATACAAGCTGAAAAAATATCACCTTACCGCCTGAGCCGGTTATGTAGGGTGGGCACCGCCCACCATGAAGGTAGCCGCAGGCTTTAGCCTGCGTCTCAGTGGTGCTTCAAAGAGCGGGGAAAAATCGCATGGAAAACTGGAAAAATCAGCTTTTCTTCGGCGACAATCTCGATATCCTTCAGGGCGGGCACATTCCCGTGGGCAGTGTGGACCTCATCTTATCTAGACCCTCCCTTCAATTCCAACGCCACCTATAACGTCCTTTTTGCGGAAAAAACCGGGGAGAAGTCCGCGGCCCAGATCACTGCCTTCGAAGACACCTGGCACTGGGGGAGTGAGGCGGCCGCGGCCTACGACGACGTCATGAAGCTGGGGCCACCGCGGCTGGCCGATCTTCTCCAAGCCCTGCGGGCCTTTTTGGGCCAGAATGACATGATGGCCTACCTCACCATGATGGCCGTGCGCCTGGTGGAGTTGCACCGGGTCCTGAAGCCCACGGGGAGCTTGTACTTGCATTGTGATCCCACCGCCAGTCATTACCTTAAATTACTTTTGGATTCTATTTTTGGACAAATTAATTTTCAGAATGAAATCATATGGAGCTATAGGCGTTGGCCTAGCCCCTCAAATCATTACCAGAGAATGCATGACATTATCTTTTTTTATTCAAGAAGTAATATTAAGAATAGAATCTTTAACATCGAATTTGAACCTACAAGTGAAAGTTATAAGAAGCGATTTAAAGGTAAAACGCAAATGCTAGATCCAGAAACTAAAACTAGAAAGATTATGCTAGAAGATGATTCTAAAGGGTTGCCTTTAAGGGATGTATGGCAAATTCCAATTATAGCGGGTTATAGCAAAGAACGCCTGGGCTACCCCACCCAGAAGCCCGAGGCCCTCCTGGAACGCATCATCCGGGCCTCCAGCCACGAAGGCGACCTGGTGCTGGACCCTTTCTGCGGCTGCGGCACCACCGTCACCGTGGCCGAAAGGTTAAAAAGGCGCTGGATCGGCATTGACATTACCCACCTGGCCATCACCCTTATTAAGAAAAGGTTGCATGATACCTTTGGCCAGGAGTTGGCCCCTTACGAGGTGGTGGGGGAGCCCGCGGACGCCAAGGGCGCCGAGGCCCTGGCCGAGGTGAACCGCCACCAGTTCGAGTGGTGGGCCCTGGGTCTCATCGACGCCGCCCCCGCCCAGGACAAGAAAAAAGGCGCGGACAAGGGCGTGGACGGGGTTATATATTTCCAGGAAAAGGACGACGGGCCATATCGCAAAATCATCGTGCAGGTGAAAAGCGGCCACGTGGGCGCCAAGGAAGTGCGCGACCTCAAAGGCACCCTCGACCGGGAGAAGGCCGCCATCGGCTGCCTCCTCACCCTGAAGCCCCCCACCCGCCCCATGAAGGATGAAGCCGCGGCCGCGGATTTTTATATCCCCGAGAAGTTCCCGGAAAGCCGCTTTCCCCGTCTCCAAATTCTTACCATTGCCGATCTCTTTGCGGGCAAACAACTGCAATATCCCCGCTGGGTTCCTCCCAAAACTTTTAAAAAGGCGGCCCGGCAACGCAAAAACCCTGCGCCCAAAGACCAGCAACAGGGATTCAATTACTAATCACCAATCGGAGGCTCATTGAAGCTTCAAGAATTTCCCGAAGATATTAAATCATATCTAATCCCCTCCCCCACTGGCAACATGGCATATCGCTGCCTGGAGTGCGGGGCGGAATACGGCATTGCCGAACTGCTTTACACCTGTCCCCAGTGCCGGGGCCTGTTTCTGCTGGTGGATAAGGCCGAGGCGCGCCTTCGGGAGAGGCCCGGAACCTTCTGGCAGCGGCTGTTTGATTACCGCAAGATGCTCAATTTCCCGGCCTTGAAGGGGATTTTCCTCTTTTACGAGCTGATCGCGCCCGTCATACCCCTGGAACATATCATCTACTTGGGTGAGGGCCATACCCCGCAAGTCGCGGCCAATGAGCGCCTCAAAGAAGAGGTGGGGGCAGCCTTCTACTTCAAGAACGATGGCCAGAATCCCAGTGCTTCCTTCAAGGACCGGGGCATGGCCGCGGCCCTGAGCTACCTGAATTACCTGGTGCAGCAGCCCGGGGCCGGCAAAGTTCTGGCCATCTGCGCCTCCACCGGGGACACCTCGGCGGCCGCGGCCCTTTACGGGGCCTATCTAGGGGACAAGGTAGCCTCGGCCGTGCTCTTGCCCCAGGGCAAGGTGACCCCCCAGCAGCTGGCCCAGCCCCTGGGGAGCGGCGCCCGGGTTTTGGAGATCCCCGGGGTGTTCGACGATTGCATGCGGGTGGTGGAGACCCTGGCCGACCATTACCAGGTGGCCTTGCTCAACTCCAAAAACTCCTGGCGCATCCGGGGCCAGGAGTCCTATGCCTACGAGATCGCCCAGTGGTTCGATTATGACTTGAAAGGGAAAGCGGTGGTGGTGCCCATCGGCAATGCCGGCAACATCACCGCCATCATGCAGGGGTTTCTGCGGCTGCAGGATTTTGGGATTATCAGCCACCTGCCCCGGGTGGTGGGGGTGCAATCCCGCCATGCCGACCCGGTGTTCCGCTACTATGTCCAGCCGAAAAGCCAGCGCGTCTTCACCCCGGTGACCGTCCAGCCCAGCGTGGCCCAGGCGGCCATGATCGGCAACCCGGTCTCCATGCCCCGGGTGATCCGCCTGGTGGAAGAATATACCCGCCGGGCCGGGGAAGGCGGGGTGGCCGTGGTCCAGGTGAGCGAGCAGGAGATCATGGACTCCATGCTCCTGGCCAACCGCTGCGGTCACATTGCCTGCACCCAGGGCGGGGAATCCCTGGCCGGCTTTAGGGCCGCGCTTAAGGCCGGATTAATGGGCGGGGACGAAGTGGGGGTGCTGGACGCCACGGCCCACCACTTGAAGTTTATCAGCTTTCAGGAAATGTACTTTGAGGACCGCTTTCCCCCGGAATTCGAGATTCACCCCAAGCCGGAATACCAGAATCGGCCCCAGCTTCTCACCACCCAGAAGACGGTGCCTGAGGAACGGGTGGCCGACCTGGCGGCACAAATCGCTGCGTTGCTGGATTTGACGCCTAAGCGTTAGAGAGGGTGAGGTGGGGGGAGGGCCAGGGCCTGAGGACGAATGGGCCTGCTGCCCATTTTTATGATACGGGTCATTTGCTGGCGCAAATGACCTGCCCCTCTCCCAACCCGAATAAGGCGTCAGGGAAAGGGGGGGCTTTGGCCCCGCCTGCCCCTGACAATAGTACAATAGGCTTTGCTATGGTCATTCCCACTGTTGACAATTATTGCTTCGTTTGTGGGCAGAATAACCCTAAGGGGTTGAAAATCCAGGTGCGTTACGACGAAACGGAACTGGCTGCAGAAACGGAGCTGGCCTTGCCGAAGGAGTTCCAGGGCTGGTCGGAGGTGATTCACGGGGGCATCCTGGCCACTCTCTTGGATGAAATGATGGCCCATGCAGTGTGGCACTTCGCCGGGGCCGGACTCACCCTGGGGCTGGAAGTGCGGTTTCATGCGCCTCTCAAACCCGACGAAAAGATCCGGGTGAAAGGAGTGCTCCACACCATGAACGGCAGCCGCCGCCTGGCTAAAGGCGAGATTATCCGCATATCCGACGGCAGCCGCATTGCCTCCGGCCAGAGCCGGTTCCTTCTGATTGAGCAGAAGTAGTGTGGGGGAGGGCCAGGGAGCTGAGCTCCCTGCCCTCCCCCACACCCCCTCCCAACCCCAAGATGGTCAGGTGTAGATGCTACAAGTGACAGTCCTGATGGTGGGTAAAACTCGGAGAGGGTTTATCCAGGAGGGTCTGGCTTTTTATCAGAGACGCCTCAGGCCCTTTATTAAACTTTCTCTGAAAAGCGTGCGGGAAGAAAGAGAAGGGGGGAATTTGACTCCAGAAATGATAAAGGCTCGGGAAGGGGAGCGCCTGCGGGCGCAAATCCCAACCCGGGCCTGGGTGGTGGCCCTGGACCCCAGCGGCCCGGAGCTAACCTCAGAAGAGTTCGCCGCCTGGCTCGCCCACCGGGAGCAAGATTCCCGGCCCCTGGCCTTTTTAATCGGGGGCCACCTGGGCCTTAATGCTGCGGTGCTGGCCGGAGCTCACGAAAAACTGGCCCTGTCCCGCCTGACCCTGACCCATGAGATGACCCGCCTCATCCTCCTGGAACAACTCTACCGGGCCATGACCATCAAGAGCGGCCATCCCTACCATGTGTAGAAAATAGGGGAGGGGGCCAGGGGTCGCAGACCCCTGCCCCCTCCCCTATTACCCTCCCCCCAACCCTTTAAGTATTTGACTGGGAAGGCAGGGCCAAAGGCCCCGCCTTCCCAGTCTCTTACGCGGGTTGGGAGGGGGTGTGGGGGAGGGCAGGGACCTCAGGTCCCTGGCCCTCCCCCACCAGTCTACCTTAAATCGCCTGAACTTCTTTCAGGCCGGGGACTTCTTTCAGGAGCAATCTTTCCACCCCTTGTTTCAGGGTCATCTGGGACATGGGGCAGCCCTTGCAAGCGCCGGTCAGGCGCACTTTCACCACCCCATTGGTCACCTCGATGAGTTCGATATCGCCGCCGTCCCGCTGCAAAAGGGGGCGGATCTTTTCCAAGGCCTTCTCGACTTGTTCTTTCACTTAGAGCCTCCAGGGCAAGTATATTTACTAAAATATAACCAGGAGGACCAATAAATTGTAAAGAGAGAGCAGGCCGCGAAATTTAGTCACGGGGCCAGTTCAAAGACGGCCTGGATATGGCTCTTGATCTCTTCCTCGCCCACTTCCACGGGAGTGGGGGGTGCCGCGGCAGCCAGAAAGGCCTCTCCCGGTGCTGCCCTGAGGGGCATGAGGCGGATACCGGTGGAGATTTTTTGCACACCCTTAATTTTGAGGCCTGCGGCTTGAGCCAGGGCCTCGGCCAGGCGCCGGGCCTTTCCCAGGGCATCCACCGCCGCTTCCCGCTGGAGTTCTTCCAGGCGGGAATGACCCCAATAGGGCCCTTGGATCCGGGAGGCGCCGCTTTTTGCAGCAGCATCCATCACCGGGCCCAGCTTCCCCAGATCCCGGGCTTGCATCTGAAAGCGGTGGATGGCCTGGTATCCCGTGATGGCCGGAGGCTGGGTTTTATTTTTGGTAGTGCGCAGCGGGTTCAGGCGATAACTGAGACTTTGGATCTTTTCCTCTGGCCCCAGCATCTTTTTAAGAGCCCGCAGCAGATTGTCCGAGAGGCGGGCGTTTTCTGCCGCGGCGGCTTCGGCGCCGGGTGCCTGGGTTTCCACTTCCAGGGTCAAGGTGGCCATGTCCGGCTTGGCCAAAACCTTGCCTTCCGCCTCCACGCTAATCGTGGGGACCGGGGCTTCCGCGCCGCTGGCCCCGGTCAAGGGCAGGGCCGCCAAAATCGCGGCAATTACCAGGTGATAAAGCGAAATTCGGTGCATTTCATCCCCTTTCCGTTCCTTTATTAAAAGGAGAGATTTCCCTAGTTAACGTTAAGAGGAATTAAGATTTGGTCGGTTTAGGTGTCTTAGGCGATAAAGGGCGAAAAACAGTAATGCCAATAGAATTAGCGGGTTAATCTGCAAGATGGCTTTCAGCTGCATGTGAAAACTTGCCAGATAAAGGGCCAGCCAACAGAAGATCAAAAAAGCCTGGCCATTCCCCCGGTCTTTAGTGTACTCCTCCCATCCCAACCAGGCAAAAGCCAGGCCCAATAAGGCAAGATCATATTCAAAGGCATACGGCGTAGCTAAAAAAATGCCTATAGTAAGAACAGAAGCCCGCAATGCTAGTGGCGCGCCTCGGAGCCAGGTCCAGCCTACCGCCGCGATGGCTCCTGCCAAAGCGAGCCCTTGAAGGAGGCTGGCCACCGTCAAATTGGCTCCCGCTAACCGGGATGCGGCAAAAATCGTGGGCATTTTGCTCCAATAAACCGGATCATCCATTAGCTTGGAGGCAAAGGGCAAATTGTGCCAAAAGGCCGCCCAAGTGCTGGGCCCCAGGATCAACCAACTGGCCAAGACCAAGCCGCCTGAAGCCACCAAGGTTCCTCCCAGGGCACTCCAGCGGCGCCCGGCCACCAGGGCCACCGGTAGTAAAACCGCCAACTGGGGTTTGTAGCTCAGCATCCCCAGGAGCAATCCTCCTGCAAAGGGGTGACTATCCAGTAATAAGAGTCCACTGCCCAGAAACACTGCCGAAAGGAAACCATTTTGCCCATAAAAAAAGTTATCGAATACTCCGGGGAAGGCTAAGAATAACCAAGGGGTAAGTGGATGAGGCGCGATGCGGCGAATGGTTGCCAGATAACCCCAGAGCATGACCGCCGCCCAAACAGCCAGGGAAGCAAGATAGGGCAGGAGCGAGAGTGGCAGAACCAGGAGCAGAAAAGAAGGGGGATAGTTCCAGGCCCAGGCTGGAATGTTGGCCCCAATGATGGCCTTTTCCACTGCATGCAGCTTGGCAAGAGAATAGGCGGCCCCAGGGTCTCCGGCTCTGGCCAGGTGGGATGCGGCCCAATAGGCCAGGAAGTCATGACCCACCGGCTTGCCCATCAGATCCGTGAGCCCCGGTTTAGTCAAGAGCCCCGCCACCGTCCAGTAGCAGCCCAGGATAAGATAGAGATAGCCACCTAGCAATAAGAATAGGGCGAAAAGGACTCGCAGGTACAACTGAAATCGTTTTGGCTCAAGGGATTTCACGATCCCCCCTGGTAAGGCCAATTAACTTGCTCCGCCATTAACCTTTTTGGCAGCTCTCCCCTTTACCCTTTCAGGAGGTTTCGGACAAGGGAGAGGTACTAACGTAAACTTGCTCCGATCTTGCCTATTTTTTCTGCCATCATAGCATAGCGGAGAAAATAGGGAAATCGCTGGTCCCAGCGGCAGGCATGGTTGCCAATTATCCAGAAGAGCCTTATACTTAAGCCAGCGAAGATTTCCGCCCCTGGGCCGGATAGAGGTAAATATGGCCGCAAAATCTCCCCGGATATCCCCCTGGTACCTCCTGGTAATAATGGTGATGTTACTGGCAGTGCAATATTATGTCGTGAGCCAGAAGGTCTTTACCATCAGCTACAGCGAATTTCGTCACCTGGCGGAGATCAAGGGAGTAGATGACCTCTCCATTAGCACTGAAACCATCGCTGGCTACCTGCTGCCCAATGGGGTGGAGTATTTGACCCAGGCCCGGAATGACCCCAAGTTACCGGAACGCCTGAAGCAGCAGTTTGAAAAAGAGCCCACCTTCACCACCGTCAGGCTGGAGGATCCGGATTTGGTAAAGCTCCTGGATAAGGAAGGCATCAAATATAAGGGCGTCCAGGAAAAGACCTGGATCACTTCCCTGCTTTCCTGGGTCCTGCCCACCCTGCTACTGGTGGGCATCTGGGTTTACTTCTTCCGGAGGATCGGCACCGGAGCCGGAGGCTTGATGACGGTGGGCAAGAGCCGGGCCAAGGTCTACGTGGAAGATGAGACCAAGGTCACTTTCCAGGATGTGGCGGGGGTGGAGGAGGCGGAAGAGGAACTGAAAGAGATTATCGAGTTCTTGAAAAATCCGGCCAAATTCCAAATGCTGGGGGGCAATATCCCCAAGGGAGTGTTGTTGGTGGGCCCACCGGGAACGGGCAAGACGCTCCTGGCTAAGGCGGTGGCCGGGGAGGCAGGGGTGCCTTTCTTGAGCCTCACCGGCTCCGATTTTGTGGAGATGTTCGTGGGAGTGGGCGCGGCCCGGGTGCGGGACCTCTTTGCCCAGGCCCAGGAAAAGGCCCCTTGCATCATCTTCATCGATGAGTTGGACGCGGTGGGCAAGGCCCGGGGCCTCAGCCCCCTGAGCGGGCAGGAGGAGCGGGAAAACACCCTGAACCAAATGCTGTCGGAAATGGACGGCTTCGACACCCGCAAAGGGGTGATCATCATGGCCGCCACCAACCGGCCGGAGATTCTGGACCCGGCCCTGATCCGACCCGGACGTTTTGATCGCCATATCCTGGTGGACCGTCCCAGCCTCAAGGGCCGCGAGGATATCCTCCAGATCCACACCCGCAAGGTTAAACTGGCTGAGGATGTCAATCTCCACACCCTGGCCGCCCGCACCCCCGGGATGGTGGGGTCGGATCTGGCCAACATCGTCAATGAAGCCGCGTTGCTGGCGGCCCGCAAAAACAAAAATGCGGTAGAAATGGAGGATTTCGAAGAGGCCATCGACCGGGTGGTGGCCGGGTTGGAAAAACGCAACCGCCTGATGAACCCCCGGGAAAAGGAGATCGTGGCCTATCATGAGACCGGTCATGCCCTGGTGGCCGAAGCCCTACCCACCACCGATCGGGTGCACCGGGTGTCCATCATTCCCCGGGGCATCGGCGCCCTGGGCTATACCCTGCAACTCCCCACCGAAGACCGCTACCTGATGACCAAAAGCGAACTGGAAGACCGCATGGCCGTCTTGCTGGGCGGGCGGGCCGCGGAGGAACTTATATTCGAGGAGATCTCCACCGGGGCCCAGAGCGACCTGTACCGGGCCACCGATATCGCCCGCTCCATGGTGCGGGAGTATGGCATGAGCGAACATCTGGGGCCCATCACCTTCGAGCGGGAGCGGCGGCCTTTGTTCCTGGAGACGGTGATGCCTCCCGGCAGCAAAGATTATAGTGAAGCCACCGCCCAGGAGATCGACCAGGAAGTAGCCAAACTGGTGGCCCGGGCCCACCGGCGGGCCCGGGAGATTCTGGGGGAGCGGCGGGCCACCCTGGAGCAGGTGGCCAAGGTCTTGCTGGACAAAGAGGTCCTGGAAGGCGAAGAATTGCGCCAGTTTTTGAATGCCAACGCTAAGGGTGAATCCCCGCCAGAAACCGCCTAGAGAAATTGTCGGGGGGCAGGCCATCAAGCCGCTCCCCCTCCCCGCTTCACCCCACCCCTTGTATCTTACTCGGGCATATGGGAAATCGGCAGCTACTTATACAAACTTATTAATTGATTTTATTATGTTTTTCTGTTTTGACATATTCAAAGAATGGAGGTAATTTCGGAGATAAAAACAATAAATTGACACTTTTATTGACCAGGGCTCCTTGAGCGGCAATCAAGCGGTCATTGCGGGCGACACAATATTCCCCCAGGGGGCTGCATACACTGGGGGGGCTACCTGAAAATATACTTGCTTATTACGGTTTTTTGGCTAATATCGTAATATATCTTATGTGTATTACGATAACCCGTAAATCAGTTAGGTAAGTTCTTGGATATTAAAGACTTTCACAGCACTTTGGCAGGGGCTTGTGTCAAAACTAAGCATGGTTATTGGGCATTCATACCTAGCCCTTTACCCCCTCGCCTTAGATACGATGTATCCATTGTAAATTTGCTTTCTGAAGCAGATCGGGCATTAGGAGAATTGGCAGGGGTAGGACGACTTCTCCCAAACCCCCATTTACTTATAAATCCTTATATTCGCCGGGAGGCCGTCTTGAGCTCTCGAATTGAGGGAACTCAAGCCTCTTTGAGTGACCTCTTTATCTTTGAAGCCGCACCTGCAGAGAATTCTCACCCCCCTGATATCCGTGAGGTAATAAACTATGTTCACACAATGGAGTATGGCCTCCAAAGAGTAAAAACCCTTCCCTTAAGCCTTAGATTGGTGTGTGAAATCCACCAACGTTTGTTAGAAGGTGTAAGAGGCGCTCATACCCCTTCTGGTGATTTTCGGAGCACTCAGAACTGGATAGGTTCTCCCGGATGCACTCTAGAAGAAGCCTCCTTTGTTCCACCCCCTGACGAAGATATGAAAATAGCATTAGATAATTGGGAAAAATATCTCCACTCAAAAGCAAATGAACCCCCCTTGATTCAGTGCGGGTTAATGCATTATCAATTTGAGGTGATTCATCCCTTTATTGATGGTAATGGTCGTGTTGGACGTCTGCTGATCACTTTTTTTCTTTGTGAGCGAGCTTATTTGCCGCAACCATTGCTTTATTTAAGTGCTTATTTTGAAAGACATCGAGAAGAATATTACAGGCGTTTATTAATGGTGAGCCAGCGAGCAGATTGGCGCGGTTGGATTGAGTTTTTCCTACGTGGCGTTATCGTTCAATCACAAGATGCCATCAAAAATGCTCAACAAATATTAGACCTTTATGCTCGTTATCGCCAAATGCTCTCAGGGAAGCAATTACCCAAAGCAACACATGCTCTTTTAGACGATCTATTTGTTAATCCATATATTACTATCCATTGGGCTAGCAAAAGGTTGAAATTGCGCTATCAGACTGTTCAAGCTGCGATAGAACGTTTAGTAAAGCTCGGCATCTTAAGGCAAATTTCACAAAAAAGACGATATAAGATGTATTGCGCTGTAGAATTTCTTAATATTCTTTCGAGTGGGATGCCTTAATTTAATTAAACTTTTCCCCCCACCAGGGCCTGATCCCCCAGATGGCTAGATAGGTTGAAGGGATAAGTGCGGCCTGGGGAAATCAACTCCAAGCCGGGCATATTTACCTGGGACATTATTCCCAGATCAAGTCCAAGGCGGCCAAAAGATTTGAGGTGAGCACCCCCCGGTTTTTTCCCACCAGCGCCCAGCTCCAGGAGTTCCTGCTTAAGGAGGCAGGCCCAGGAACCCTGGTGGTGGTGCCGCATCAGCGCCTGGCGCATCAGGTGTGGCACCGGCAGCGCCTGTGGGAGTTGGAGCAGGGCCGCCTCGCCTGGGAGCCTTTGCCTCTGGTCACCCTGCAGGGCTGGTTTAATGATCTTTTTCAGTCCCTCTGGCCTCCAGAGGCCTTGGCCTCGCCCCTCACCCGGCTGGCCTGGTGGCGCCAGGCCCTGGTGGCTGGCCCGGCCCTGCCAGGGACGGCCCCGGATCTCAAGTGGGCCCAGGCCCTGGATGAAGCCCACATTCTTCTTAAGCGCCACCTCCTGCCCGTCATTGAATCCGGTCCGGATGACCCGCCGGTGGTAGGTTGGCGTCGCCAGATTACCCAAATTTATACCCAACGGCTAAAGGAAGGGGGCTGGATCACCCCGGGAGATTTGCCTGCTTATCTGCTTAAGGCCCTGAACTCGGGTAAAATTGCCCTGCCTCCCAAGGTCCTGGTGGTGGGGTTTCAGACCCCCGCTCCTGCCGAAGAAGCCTGGTTCCAGAAGTTGTCCCTGGTCACCGAGGTCATTCACCTTCAGGTCCAAGGCGACCCTCAGGCGGTGCGAGAGGCGGTGGTCCTCCCTGATTGCCGCCAGGAAATGGAGTGGGTGGCGGCGAAACTGGCGGAACTGGCTTACCACGACGGCATCCCCTTGCACCGGCTGGCCGTAACTTCTCCGGATATGGATAATTATGCCCCGCAATTCCGCCGGGTCCTGGGGGAGCTGTGGGGGCCTCCGCAATCGGGATCGGGTTGGGCCTATAATTTCTCCCAAGGGCCCTGCCTGATGGAAACGCCCGTGTTCCAGGCGGCCTTGCTTCCCTTGAAGTTCGCCACCTCCGGGGAGCGCCGGGAAGACCTGGTCTCTCTCCTGCTTTCCCCTTACTGTGGCTTGGTCCAGGCTCATCAGGCCCAACTGCCCCTCTGGGACCGCCTGTGGCGCGACCGCCGGGCCGAGCAGGGCTGGGAAAGATTCCGGAAATTGGCGGCTCAGGACGCGGCATTAGCCCCAGCCGCGGCTGATGATCCTGCCGCAGCTGGAGCAGGTTTGGGACCTCCTCAAGGGGCCTGCGGCCACTGGCCGGGAGTGGGTGGTCAGGCTCAAGGCGGCCTGGCAGAGGCTGGACTTTCCCGTGGGGCTGGATGAAGCCGAAACGGGAACGTGGACCAGCCTTTTGGATCTACTTCAAGAACTGGAGACGTCCTTAGCCTCGGAAACTCTCGGAGGAGGAGATTTCCTGGATTGGCTGACCCAGGGAGCCCGGGATCTGCTCCTGCCCGGCCCCGGGGTTCAGGAAGCCGGAATCCAGATTATGGGCCTCCTGGAGATACGGGGTCTCGATTTCTCCCGGATCTTGTGCCTGGGGATGAACTCCGGCGTCTTGCCCGCACCCCCGCGGCCTTTGCCCTTGCTCAGCACTGCTGAGAAGCGCCAGGTTCTGGGAGGGACTTATCAAAGCCAGCAGCTCTTCGCCCGGGAACTCTTCCAGGCCTTGCTGGGTGCGGCTCCCCAGATTATCCTGACCCGGCCCCTGGTGGCGGATCAGGAAGAGCGGGTGGCCACCCCCCTTTACCTGGGAGAGTGGCAAAAAAGGGAGATGGCACCCTTGAGCCGGCCCCACCCGGCCTGGCTCAAGGTGCCCGGGATTAAGGCAGCCTTTACTATCCCTAAAGCTGACGATATTTCTGCCGAGGCGGAAGAATCAGTCTCAATTGCCTTGCCGGAGGCGATTTCCATTAGCCGGGCCCAGACCGCCCTGGGATGCCCCTGCCGCTTCCTGCTGGAAGTCTTGCTAGGGATAAAAGAGCTGCCGGAAATCGAGTCCGGCCTGGACCCCCGGGAGCGAGGCGACCGGCTGCACCAGGTCCTGGCTCGCTTTGCCCAGGAATTTAAAAAAATTCTGGACGAGGAAGACTGGTACCAGCCCCGGGCCCGGGAAATGCTGGAAGCCGCGGCCCGTCACATCCTTCAAGCCTTCCTCTCCGACCTCCACTGGCAGGCGGAGTGGCAGCGCTGGCTGGGGGAAGGAGAGGCCTCCCCGGGCTTGCTGTGGGAGTGGCTGGAGAAGGAGAAGGAGCGCTATGACCAGGGCTGGCGCTGGGAGGGGACGGAGGTGACCTTCCAGGGCCTTACCGGGCCAGACTGGCCCTTTAGCCTGAAGGGCCGCATCGACCGGATAGATTATCACCCGGCCCAAGGGGACTTGATCCTGTGGGATTACAAAAGCGGGGAAGTCCCCAAGGTCAAGAAGGTGTTCGAGTACCGGGAGGAATTCCAACTCCCCGGCTATCTGCTGGCGGTGAAAAAAGGCCGGGTGCCCCTGTCATGTCAGCCCTCCGGTCTTGCGGGCCGGGTTCATCGGCCTCAAGTCTCCCCGGGAAAAACACCTGAAATATGAGGACTTTGATAAACGGGCAGGTGAGTGGGACCAGGTACTCCTGGCTTGGGAAGAACGGCTGGCGGCTTTAGGCAGGCGTTTTAAGGCCGGGGATTTCAGCCCCAGCCCCACCCCGGCTCCGGAGGGCCAGAGGCCAGGGGCCTGTGAATATTGCCCCTACTCCCTGGTCTGTGGGTTCTATCCGGAGCAGGTGTCAGAGGAAGGGGAAGACGAGGAATGATGGACCTGCCGGAGGATCAAGAAATCCGGGAGCGCGCCCTGAGCCCCAGGGACAGCTTCCATCTGGAGGCGCCCGCGGGTTCCGGCAAGACCTCGGTGCTCCTGGCCCGCTTCCTGACCCTGCTAAGAAAGGTGGAGGCCCCGGAGGAATTGCTGGCCCTCACCTTTACCCGCAAGGCCGCAGGAGAGTTGCGCACCCGGGTGATGCAGCTGCTCTGGCGTCGGGAGGAGCCAGGACCGGGAGCCAACCCCTGGGAGCGCATGCTCACCGAGTTGGCCGACGAGGTCTGGCGCCATTTCAGCCGCAGACCCGGGGCCGTCCAGGAGATCTTGGCGGCAGAGCGGCTGCCCATCATGACCTTCCACAGCTTCTGCGCCCAACTGCTGCGCTATGCCCCCCAGGAGGCCGGCCTGCCCCTGGATTTTCAACTTCTGGAAGACCACGAAGCTGAGTGGCTCAAGGAGGAAGCCCTGGAAGAACTGCGGCGGCGGCTGGCTGGGCGTCCCGCCCGGGACCCGGTGCGCCTGGCCCTGGTGCGCCGGCTGGTGCGCCTCAACAATGACTGGCCCCGCCTGGCCCGGGAATTGCGCTCCCTGTTGTCTCGCCGAGACGGCCTTAAGGATTTCCTAAAGCTGGCGAGACTAGGCCGCGAGCCGGGGGCCTATGAGGAACTATTGGAGAAACGTTATCAGTTGCTGCTGCAATCAGTTCTTAATGCTCTTAAAGATGGCCTGGGGGCCAGCGACTTGGGCCGGGAGTGGCCGGATTTCTGGGAAAATCTCCAGGGCTCGCCCCGGGGGGAAGATCTCCCGCCCCGGCTTCCCGGCTCCGCCTGGGAGGATCTGCCCCGGTGGCAGGCCATTGCCAAGCTGCTGCTCACCGACAGCAAGGGAGAACTACGTAAGCAGTTAACCCCGAAATACGGTTTCCCCGCCGGCCTTAATAAGACCAGGTGGCCCGAGGCTATCCAGGCCCTGCCGCCTTCCCTGGCGCGCCGGTTGAAGCAATGCCGGGAATTGACTCTGGCTGCCGCCTGGCCGGAGGAGGTGGGGGCCCTCCAAGACCTGGTCATTTTGTTAGGGGAGGCCCTGGACGTTTATGAGGAGCTGTGCGCCCAGAGGCGGAGTCTGGACTTTTTGGCCCTGGAGCAGGCCGCCCTGGGCCTTCTTACAAGAGAAGACCCCAGCGACTTGATGCTGCGCCTGGACTGGCGCCTTACTCACCTCCTGGTGGACGAATTCCAGGATACCAGCGAGGCCCAGATGGATTTGCTCTGTCAGTTGCTGGCAGGATGGGAGGCAGGAGCGGGGCGTACCCTGATGGTGGTGGGAGACCCCAAACAGTCCATCTATGAATGGCGCCAGGCCAAAGTGCGCCTGTTCCAGGAATCCCGCCAGGGCCTGCCCTGCTCCAGCGGCTCCTATCCCCTTGTACCTCTGCTTTTGACTACGAATTTCCGGGCTAGCCGGACCTTGATCGCCTGGGCCAACCAAGTTTTTGGGGAAACGGTGATGAAATTCCCCCCGGGCCAGGAAAGGGTCCCGTTCCATGCGGCCACCGGCGGCCCCGGGGCTCCGGAGGGGGGACCCCCTTATCTGGCGCTGTTTTCTGGAGATGATGACGCGGCGGCCCGGCAAGCCGAGGCTCGCTGGCTGGCCCGGCAGGTGGCCCAGGCCGTGGCCCGCGGCCGCCAGGGGGAGACCATCGGCATCTTGCTGTTCACCCGCAAACACCTGGCCACCTATCTTCAGGCCCTGGGCGAAGCCTCCCAGCCGGTCAAGGTAAGGGAAGGGTTGCAGCTGGCGGACAGCCGGGTGGTGCAGCATCTCCACAACCTGGCCCGGGCCCTGGTCCGCCCCCAGGATGAAGTGGCTTGGGCCGCGTTGCTCAGGAGTCCCTGGACGCGTATATCCCTTAACACTTTGACCCAGGTGGCCCAGACTCCTGGGGAGGTGTGGCCGGAGAAATTGCGGCGATTTGCTTCGGAAGCCGGCTGGTACCCTTGATTTGCCAGACCTGGTGCTGGCCTTAACCGTGGCCCAGGGCCAGACCGGACGCCGGCC
This sequence comes from uncultured delta proteobacterium, assembly GCA_963739295.1. GTDB lineage: Bacteria > Desulfobacterota > Desulfobaccia > Desulfobaccales > 0-14-0-80-60-11 > CAVTZS01. The sequence goes on from CAVTZS010000005.1 coordinate 168,887, forward strand.
CCTGGCCGAGATCCTGGGAAACTGGCTCGATGAGGTAGGGGCCTGGGCCGGCATCGCCTCCTGGGAAGGCCAGGCGGGGGTGGCCAATGCCCGGGCTTACCTGGACCTTCTGGCCGAGGCGGAATGCGGCTTGCCGGAAGCCACCTTCCTGAAGGCCGCCTTCAACCTGGAGCAAGCCTTTCAGCCGCCGGATCCCCGGGCCCAGGATTCCCCGGTGGAGATCTTGACGGTGCATGGCGCCAAGGGGCTGGAGTTTCACCAGGTGTTTGTCCCCCACCTGGATTGGCAGCCCCTAAAGGGTGAGTCCCAGGCCCCGCCTTTTTTGCTCGAGGAGATACCCGGCACCCGGTTGCACGGCCTGGCCCTGGCCCGGCCCTATGCGCAGGAAAAACAGAGTTCGCTGTATCTGGTGCTGAAGAATCTCAAAGACCGCCGGGTCCTGGACGAAGCCCGGCGGGTCTTTTATGTGGCGGTGACCCGGGTCCGGGAGCGCCTGGTGTTTTCTGGCATCGTCAAGCGGGATAGCAAGGGGGGGCTGAGATCTCCTCCGGAGGAAAGCCCCCTGGGGTGGTTGTGGCAGCATTACCTGCCGGCTCCTTTGGTCTCCGGTCTTCCCCAGGTCTGGCCGGCACCGGAAATCCAGGTGGAACTCTTTACCCAGATCCCCCTCCTCAGGGTTCAGGAGATGAAAACCTTGGACCTGGAAGAGCCCTGGGAAGTGAAACCGGAAGCGGCACCTTATCGGCTGGAGTTTCCGTCCCAGCTTAAAGAAATAGGCCTCGAGGCCCGGGAGGTTTCGGGAACCGGCGACGCCGGGGAAACCGCCCGGCTCCGGGGCGAGGTAATCCATCGCTTGCTGGAGACCCTGTCCCAGGGGAGAGGAACTGCCGGGCGCCGCCTCCGTGGCCGCGGCCTTGCGTCAAGAAGGGATGCCGGCGGAGGCCGCCGTCAGGCTCGCGGCCGAGATCCTGGCGGAAGTGGAGGCCTGCCGCCAAGAGGCCTTTCTGGCCCCTTTGCTTAGCCCTGACCTGCCGGATGCGGTGAGTGAATGGCGGCTGGAAGATCTCTCTGCTCCGGAGACGATTCGCCGGGGCCAGATCGACCGCCTGGTGTTCGACGGAGCGAATTGGTGGCTCCTGGATTATAAGACTTCCCGCCCGGAAGGGGAGGGGGACTGGGAGTCCTTTATCGCCCGGGAGACCGAAAAATACCGGCCACAACTGCTGGCCTACCGGGAGATGGCCGCCCGGGCCAAAGGGCTGGACTCTCCGGAAACCATCCAACTAGCCCTTTATTTCACCGGCTGCCAACGCGTGGTGGTGATATGATATATGGGGGAGGGTGATGGATAGTTGAGGGGGAGGGCCATGTAGGGGCGACCCGCCGGGTCGCCCCTACGGCCCCTGCCCTCCCCCTCCCCTCCTCTCAACCCGCATATAGGCGCTGGAAAGTCGGGCCATTAGCCCCGAGTTTCCAGGCCGGATTAAAATATCCAGACTTTTGGCCAACAACTTCAACTAATGAAAATTATCAAAATTTCTAGGATAGTTTTCTGGATTCCCCTGATCTTTGTCATGGGTCTGGACTTTGCAACCCCGGTTTTTTCTCAGGAAGGGTTGGAATCCCAGGGGATCCGCTTCCGCCTGGTTCCCGGCGGGTCCTACCTCTTGGGTTCTCCCGCCCATGAACCCGGCCGCTACGCCGATGAGGCCCTGCCGCACCGGGTGAGCCTGGAGCCCTTTTATCTGGCGGTCACCGAAACCACCAACGTCCAATACGGTGCTTTTCTTAAGGCCACCGGCCACCGTCCGCCCCTGTACTGGGAAGACAAAAATCTCAATGCGCCCTCCCAGCCGGTGGTGGGCGTGACCTGGCATGAGGCCCAGGCCTTCTGCCAATGGCTCACCCAGGTCACGGGGCAGCCCCATCAATTGCCCACAGAGGAGCAGTGGGAGGCCGCGGCCCGGGGCGGGCTTACCGGGAAACCGTACCCATGGGGGGCGGAGGACCCGGATGCCCGGGGCGTTTATCGGGCCAATTACCGCACCATTAATATGGCTGGCACCGGCTTCAAACTCAGCGCGCCGGTGGCCAGCTTCCCTGTCAATGGCTTCGGACTCTTTGACATGGCGGGCAATGTGGCTGAATGGTGCCAGGATAATTACACTCCGCTGGGCTCTGGAGGACCTTTTAAGCCGGGAGTCTTAAAGGTACTCAAGGGGGGCTCCTGGCATTCCGGGGCCCGGGACCTGCGCTGCGCCGCCCGCCAATTCGCCCCGCCGGACTACGCGGATGGCTTCATCGGCTTCCGGGTGATTCGGCTTTCCAGCGGCCAGCGATAATTTTGGTGGGGATGGGGGATGAAACTGACCCGAAAAGAAATCTTTGATATCCGCCACCTTACCGAGCGGGGCTGTCAGTTCATTGCCAGCAAAATTGCGGAATACCTGAGGCAACATGATGGGCCTGCCAGTTTAGCCCCTGCTCCCTAGCCCTAATTTTGTCTTCCGGTAGCTCCTAACCTGACGGCAGCTCCAGTAATCACCGCCCCCCGGCCCTCACCCATCACCTCCATTAATCTTTTTCCCAGATCTCTCCCTATGACTTTATCAGTAGGTTTTTATACTTGCATTGTCATTTTAATGTCTAGATGTTATTATGATTATAGGCAACTATTTCCAAAAAAGGCGGTGCAGGAACCATGGCTGAGTTAGATTTGGAGAAGCTGACCATTGATGTGGCGGCGCAGGAGATGTTGAAGAAGGCCCAGGCGGAGGGCATTGAGACCATCTTTGATCGGGCCAAGACCATGAAGCCCTGTCCCATTGGGGCGGAGGGGGCTTGTTGTCGGATTTGCGCCCAGGGCCCCTGCCGGGTGCCGCCGCCCAAGAAGAAGGCGATGGAAGAGGGGGCGGAGGAGAAGAAGCAGCGCATGGGACTGTGCGGGGCCACCGCGGAGACCATTGTGGCCCGGAACTTTGCCCGCATGGTGGCCGCGGGTACTGCGGCCCACAGCGACCACTCCCGGGGGGTGGCCAAGCTCTTCAAGGAGATAGCCCGGGGTGAGGCCCCGGGCTATGCCATCAAGGACGTGGCCAAATTGCGCCGGGTGGCCCGGGATTGGGACGTACCCCTCACCGTGGGGGAAGGGGAGGAAGCCAAGAGCCGTGCCAAGGAAGACATTGCCCAGGATCTGGCGGAGAAGATCTTGCGGGAGTTTGGCCAGCAAGACGGGGAGATCAACTATGTGAAGCGGGCCCCCAGGAAGCGCCAGGAGGTCTGGCGCAAGAACGGGGTGGTGCCCCGGGGCATAGACATTGAGGTGGTGGAGTTGATGCACCGCACCCACATGGGGGTGGACCAGGATTACCGCAATCTCATCAAGCAGTCCACCCGCTGCGCCCTGGCGGACGGCTGGGGGGGCTCCATGATCTCCACGGATCTCCAGGACATCATCTTTGGCTGTCCGGTGCCCATTGCCGGGGAGATCAATTTAGGGGTGCTCAAAGAGGACCATGTCAATGTGGTGATGCACGGGCATGAGCCTTTGTTACCGGAGATGCTCTATGTGGCCTCCCAGGAGCCCGAGCTGATTGCCTACGCCCAGAGCAAGGGGGCCCAGGGGATTCAGCTGGCGGGCATGTGCTGTTCGGCCAACGAGGTGTTGATGCGCCACGGGGTGCCGGTGGCGGGCAACTATCTCCATCAGGAGCTGGCGGTGATCACCGGGGCGGTGGACGCCCTGGTGGTGGACGTGCAGTGCGAGATGCAGGCCCTGACCAATGTGGCGGCCTGCTACCACACCAAGATCGTCACCACGGATGACCGGGCCAAGATGGAGGCGGGCGCGGTGCACATCCCCTTTGACGAGCACCATGCCCTGGACGTGGCCCGGCAGATCATCCGGGAGGCCATTGACAACTATCCCAACCGCCGGGCCCCGGTGATGATCCCCCAGGTGTCCAGCCCCATCATTGTGGGCTTCAGCTATGAGACCATCCAGTATCTGCTGGGGGGCTCGATTAGGGGCTCTTACTACACCCTGAACGACAACGTCATCGGCGGCCGGGTGCGGGGGGTGGCCGGGGTAGTGGGCTGCAACAACTGCCGCACCACCCAGGATTCATCGCATCTCACCATGATCAAGGAGCTCTTGAAAAACGACGTGATCGTGCTGTCCACCGGCTGTGCGGCCATGGCCGCGGGCAAATACGGCCTGCTTGACGCCGGAGGCGGCCTCCAAGTTCTGCGGTCCGGGGCTGGCGGAGGTGTGCGAGACGGTGGGGATCCCGCCGGTGTTGCACATGGGGGCCTGCGTGGACAACTCCCGCATCCTCATGGCGGCCACGGCCTGTGTCCGGGCCGGGGGCCTGGGCACGGACATCTCCGATCTCCCCGCCGCGGGGGCCGCGCCGGAGTGGATGAGCGAGAAGGCCATTGCCATTGGCCAGTACTTTGTGGCCTCGGGGGTGTACACCGTCTTTGGGGTGACCTATCCCACCACGGGTTCGGAGATCCTCACGGACTACCTCTTTAAGGGCATCGAAGAAGAGCTGGGGGGCAAGTGGGACTTTGAGCCGGATCCGGAGGTGGCCGCCAAGAAGATGATCGCCCACATTGACCTGAAGCGTAAGGCCCTAGGAATTGACAAGGCCCGGGAGCGGGTGCTCTACGACATGGCCATGCGCCGGGACCTGGAAGCCGCCGCCGCCGGAGAGGAGCATTAAGAGGGGTAAGCGCCCCAGGTGATATGAGAGAGGAAGGCTAAGGGCCGCAGGCTCTTCCCCCCTTCCTCTATCACCATCCTCTAAAGTTCTTGATGGGTAATCCGGGTCCAAGACTCTAACTACCTCGGCTGATAAAGCGGCTTAAGAGGTTGTGTGGGGGGAGGGCAGGGTTGAGAGGCACCCTGCCCTCCCCCTGCATTATTTAACCTAAGTTGGTTGCACCCCGGGGAAAGGCTGCCTATTATTTCATTAAGAAAGGGGGCCAGCTTATGTGGGAATATTCGGATAAAGTCAAAGACTATTTCCTTCACCCCCGCAATGTCGGGGAAGTGGAAAATCCTGATGGCGAGGCTCTGGTAGGCTCCATGGCCTGTGGCGACGCTCTCAGGCTTACTTTTAAGTTGGACGAGAACAAAAGAATCAAGGAGGCCAAGTTCAAAACCTTCGGGTGTGCCAGCGCCATTGCCTCGGCCTCGGCCTTGACGGAAATGATCAAGGGCATGACCATAGAAGAAGCCGCCAAGATAACCAACCAGGATATCGCCAACTTCTTGGGAGGGCTGCCCCAGGAGAAGATTCACTGTTCGGTTATGGGCCGGGAAGCCCTGGAAAAGGCCATTGCCCATTACCAGGGCATTCCGTTACCCGCAGAAGAAGAAAAAATCATCTGCGAATGCTTCGGGGTCAGTGAGAGGGAAATCGATAGGGTGGTCCGGGAAAACGATTTAAAGACCGTGGAAGAGGTCACCAACTACACCAAGGCTGGGGGCGGCTGCGGTAGCTGTCATGAAGCCATTCAAGAAATTATTGATCGGGTGCGGGCCGAGCCCAAGCCGGCCGTGCCTCCCAGGCCCAAACTCACCAACATCCAGAAGATCCGGATGATTGAAGAAACCATCGACCGGGAAATCAGGCCGTCCCTGAAACAAGATGGCGGTGACATCGAACTCGTCGATGTGGTGGGCAACCGGGTGCTGGTGGCGACCCGGGGGGCCTGCGCCATCTGCCAGGCCTCCCAACAAACCCTGAAACAATTCGTGGAAGCCAAGCTGCGGGAACTGGTCTGGCCCGAATTGATGGTGGAGGAGGTGTCCCAGTGACTACAATTTATCTGGACAACAATGCCACCACCCAGGTGGCTCCCGAAGTCCTGGAAGTGATGTTGCCTTATTTTCATGAGCTTTATGGCAATCCTTCCAGTATGCACTTCTTCGGAGGGCAGGTAGGGCGGCGCCTGCGCGAGGCCCGGGAGCAGGTAGCCGCGCTCATCGGTGCCAGCCCGGATGAAATCATTTTCACCAGCTGCGGCACGGAAAGTGACAACACGGCCGTTCGCTCCGCCCTGGCCGCTAACCCCGGGAAACGGCATCTGGTCACCTCCCGGGTGGAGCACCCGGCGATCCATGCCCTGGTGGCCCAACTGGCCAAAGAGGGCTATCGGGTGACAGAGTTGCCGGTGGATTCACAAGGGCGCCTGAACCTGGAGCAATACGCCCGGAGCCTCACGCCGGATACGGCGATTGTCAGTCTCATGTGGGCCAATAACGAAACGGGGGTCATCTTCCCGGTGGAAGAGGCCGCGGCCCTGGCCCGCAGTAAGGGCATCTTGTTCCATACCGATGCCGTGCAAGCCGTGGGCAAAATTCCCATTGACTTGAGGCACAGCGCCATTGATATGCTCTCTTTGTCAGGGCACAAACTCCACGCGCCCAAGGGCGTAGGCGCCCTTTATGTGCGCCGGGGCACCAAGTTTGCGCCTTTCCTCATCGGCGGACATCAGGAAAAGGGGCGCCGGGGCGGTACCGAAAACGTCCCCAGCATTATCGGCCTGGGCGTGGCCTGCGAGTTGGCGGCCCGCAATCTGGAAGCGGAAAACACCAGGGTAAAATCCCTGCGGGATAAACTGGAAAACCTCCTCTTGGAGCAGGTGCCCAATAGCCGGGTAAATGGGGACCGCATTAACCGGCTGCCCAATACCAGCAATATCAGCTTTGAATTTATCGAAGGGGAGGCCATTCTCCTTTTGCTCAACGAGTTCGGCATCTGCGCCTCTTCGGGCTCCGCCTGCACCTCGGGTTCGCTGCAGCCGTCCCACGTATTGCGGGCTATGGGCATCCCCTTTACCATGGCCCACGGCTCCATCCGTTTTAGCCTGAGTATCTATAACACCGAGGCGGAAATCGATTTGGTGATAAAAAAATTCCCCTCCATCATCGCGAAGCTGCGTGCCTTGTCCCCCTATTGGGAAGTCAGCGATAAGATGTGCGCCACCATCGAAGGGTGATTTATGGATGAATTATCAAAGTGGGCCCTGGATCGTTGCAAGGCCGAATTTAAGACCGCCCAGGAATACCGGGAGGAAATCCCGGACATTGTCAATCAATTGGTTCTTTCCTGCCGCCGCGAGGATTGCTTCGACCACGTGGGGCCCGAGCCCATCCCCTCCCGGGAAGCGGTGATAGACATCATCCACCGGGCCCTGCGCCTCCTTTACCCCGGCTACTTTATCCGTAAACGGGTGGACGAGGTTAACCTGGGCTACTATTTCGGCCAGGAAGCGGTAGCTTTTTATGAACTTCTCTCCGAGCAGATTACCCTGGCGATTCGGCATGAATGCCTGCGCTATAACCTGGATTGCACCCAATGTGAAGACCGGGGCCGGGAGGACGCTATCCGCTTTATGCGGGAACTTCCTCGCCTGAGGGCAACTCTCGCCCAGGATGTGCGCGCTGCCTACGAGGGTGACCCGGCGGCCAAAAGTTATGATGAAATCATCTTCAGCTATCCGGGGCTTTGCGCGGTTACCGTGTATCGCTTGGCCCACCAGCTTTGGGAGCAAGAAGTGCCCTTGTTGCCCCGCATCATGACCGAATATGCCCATAGCCAGACCGGGATCGATATTCATCCCGGGGCTCACATCGGCGAGCGCTTCTTCATCGACCACGGCACCGGGGTAGTGGTGGGGGAGACTACGGAAATCGGCGACCGGGTGCGGCTTTACCAGGGAGTGACCCTGGGCGCCTTGTCGCTCCCTAGGGAGGAAGTGGACGCCCTCAGGACCAAGAAACGCCATCCCACCGTGGAAGATGAAGTGATCATTTATTCCGGGGCCACCATCCTGGGGGGCGAGACCGTAATCGGGGCCCGGTCAGTCATCGGCGGCAATGTCTGGATCACGGAGTCGGTGCCGCCAGATACCAAAGTGTTCCTGAAAAAGCCGGAATTGATTTATAAGGGTGGGTCAGGCCGGGAAAAAGCAGTCAGTAGTTAGCGGTTAGCAGTCAGCGGTCAGATATTAGCAATCAGTATCCAGGTGTCAGCGGCACTGGCGATTTCCGGCGCGCCTTTCATTCATTTCTCCAGGGCAACTGAACCTGAGAACTACCTGCGAGGACGAGAATGCCTTCAATTTTCCCTGACATAATGACCACCGTGGGCTCAACCCCCCTAGTGCGGCTGAATGCCATCACCCGTGGGCTCAAGGCCACCGTTCTGGCCAAGCTGGAAATGCGCAACCCCTTGGGGAGTGTCAAAGACCGCATCGGCGTATCCATGATCGAGGCCGGGGAAGCCCAGGGCCTGATTCGCCGGGACACCCTGATCGTAGAGTCCACCAGCGGCAATACGGGCATTGCCCTGGCTTTTGTGTGCGCGGCCAAAAAATACCATCTCGTCCTCACCATGCCCGAAACTATGAGTCTGGAAAGAAGAAAATTGTTGAAACATCTGGGCGCGGAGTTAGTCCTCACCCCGGGCAGCGAGGGCATGACCGGGGCGATGAAAAAGGCCCGGGAGCTGGTGGCCAATATCCCTAACGCCTATATGCCCGATCAATTCAGCAACCCCGCCAATCCTGAGATCCATCGCCGCACCACTGCCGAAGAGATCTGGGGGGATACCCAAGGGGGCGTCGATGTCCTGGTTTCCGGCGTGGGCACCGGAGGCACCATTACGGGCGTGGCCGAAGTGATCAAGTCCCGCAAGCCCTCCTTTAAGGCCGTGGCCGTGGAACCCACGGCCTCCCCGGTGCTGTCCGGGGGTAAGCCCGGCCCCCATAAGATCCAGGGTATCGGCGCAGGATTCATCCCGGCCGTGCTGAACCTCAAAATCTTGGACGAAGTTATTACCGTGACCAACGAAGAAGCCTTCGAAACCGCCAGGGCCGTGGCCAAAATGGAGGGAATCTTGTGCGGCATCTCTTCTGGCGCCGCAGTCTTTGCCGCCCTGTCCCTGGCCCGACGCCCGGAAAACCAGGGAAAGCAAATTGTGGTGGTCCTGCCCAGCACCGGCGAACGCTATTTGAGCACCGAACTCTTTCAGGATAGCGAATAATAGTTTTTATGAGAATGGCGATCAATGGGAATTAAGGGGTTTTATTTCCTCATAAATTGACAAAACCCGCCGAAAATGGAGATAATAAAGAAAAATACCACGCACTGCCGGCGATCCTGGCTGTATGAGTACCCCGAAGAAGGACAAAGTAGAAAAGCCTCACTACCATGGGCACCGCCAGCGGCTCCGGGCCCGTTTCCTGAAGGGAGGGGCTGGGGCCCTGCAGGACTATGAACTCCTGGAACTGCTGCTCACCTTCGCCATCCCCTATTCCGATGTCAAACCCCTGGCCAAGAGCCTGATCCAACACTTCGGCTCCTTTACCCAGGTGCTGGATGCTCCGACCGAAACCCTCATGGAAGTTATAGGCTTGGGAGAATACTCCGCTACCCTCATCCGCCTGGTAAAGGCGTGTGCGGAATATTACCTGCAAGAAGGCGTGCTTGCCCGTCAGAAGGTCCCCTCCCTGGCCGCCTTGGTGGATTACTGCCGCACTTCCATGGGTGGCCTGAAAGATGAGCAGTTCCGGGTGCTGTTTCTCAACAGCCAGAATGAAATCATTGCCGAAGAGATTGCCCAGGAAGGCACCGTGAACCAAACGGTAGTCTATCCTCGCAAGGTGATGGAATTGGCCTTGAAACACAAAGCCACCGGCCTCATTCTGGTTCACAACCACCCCAGCGGCAACCTTACCCCCTCTGCCGCGGATCTGGAACTGACCCGGGCCCTGGTGCAAGCCTCCCGCACCTTGAACCTGACCGTGCACGACCACCTGATCGTCAGCCGCCACGGCTACTTCAGCCTGGCGGAGAATAATATGTTGTAGAAGTTGGGGGGAGGGCCAGGGACCTCAGGTCCCTGCCCTCCCCCCACGCCCCCCTCCCAACCCGCATAAGTTTGCTGGGGGAGGCGGGGCCTCTGGCCCCGCCTCCCCCAGCTTAAACCTAAACTTAAGGGATTGGGGAAGGGGGCTTGGGGGAGGGGGTAAGGGCCTGCGGCCCTTAGCCCCCTCACCCAAAACTTACTCCCATGATGCAAGATTCGGTGATCAGAGAGATTCAGGGGCTGGTGGGGGAGGGTAATGTCCTCACCCGCTGGGAGGAGCGCTGGTGTTATGCGTATGACGCCACCGTGGACGAAGCGCATGTCCCGGAGGTGGTGGTCTTTCCAGGGTCCGCGGCGGAAATCTCGCAAATCTTGCAATTGGCCAACCGACATGGTTTTCCGGTAACGCCCCGGGGCACCGGCACGGGTCGGACGGGAGGAGCGGTGCCGGTGGCGGGGGGAGTGGTACTGGTCCTCACCAGGTTGAATCGTATTCTGGAAATTAATCCGGACGACCTGGTGGCCGTGGTCGAGCCCGGGGTAATCACCGGTCACCTCAAAGCCGCGGCGGAGGAGTATGGCCTCTATTATCCACCGGACCCGGGGAGCGCGGATTATTGCACCATCGGCGGCAACGTGGCGGAGAATGCCGGGGGGGCGGTGGCCGTGCAATATGGGGTTACCCGGGATTATGTCTTGGGACTGACGGTGGTACTGCCCACCGGGGAGATTATCGACACCGGCACCCGCACCATGAAAGGGGTGGTGGGGTATGACCTGACCCACTTGTTTCTAGGGTCGGAAGGCACGCTGGGGGTGATCACCCGCATCATTCTGAGGCTGGTGCCGAAGCCCGGGGCGCGCCAGACCCTGGCCGCGGGCTTTCCGGGGCTGGAGGCCGCCGCCCGGGCAGTGAGCCTGATTCTCCGGGCCGGCCTGGCTCCCACGGCCCTGGAATTCATGGATCGGGCCACGCTCTCCTGCGTCCGGGAGATGCTGCCGTTTAAGGTGCCGCCCCAGGTTAAGGCCTTGTTGTTGGTGGCGGTGGACGGCCATCCCCGGGATGTGGCCCAACGGGCCCGGCGCATGGCCCGCTTCTGCCGGGAGCAGGGGGCCCGTCCGGTCATTCAGGCCCGAGAGGCGCAGGCCGCAGAGCGCCTCTGGCAGGCCCGTCGGGCCATTTCCCCGGCCACCTTCAAGGTTAAGCCCCGGAAAGTGAGCGAGGATGTGGCGGTGCCCCTAAGCGCCATCCCCCGGTTGGTGGCCGGGGTGCAAGAAATTTCTCAGAAACACGGCTTCCCGATTCTTTGCTACGGCCATGCCGGGGATGGCAATATCCATATCAACGTGATGTATGACGTGCCCCAGGAACTGGCCCGGGTCAACCAGGCAGTGGAGGACATCTTCACCCTGGTGCGCCGCCTGGATGGCACCCTCTCAGGGGAGCACGGGGTGGGCCTCACCAAGGCTCCCTACCTGGGAATGGAGCTCTCCCCGGCAGCTATCGCCTTGCAGCGGCGTCTCAAGCAGGCCTTTGATCCCAAAGGCATCATGAACCCGGGGAAGATTTTTCCGGAAACGGTCCCGAGGCAGATAAAATCAACCACCCATGAACAGTTTTAGTGAAATTAGTGGGAGCCAGGGGCTAAGGGCCCCTGGCCCTCACAAAAAAGCCTTAAAGGGGGCTGGGAGGGGGAGTGGGGGAGGACGGGGGACCTGCGGTCCCCCGGCCCTCCCCCACCATTCCAGCCCTTCCCTCACCTGCGTGCGTTGTGGCGCCTGCATGGCAGCCTGCCCCCTGTATCGCCTTCTGGGCCGGGAGACCGCGGTGGCCCGGGGCAAGCTGAATCTTTGGGCCGTTTATCAGGAAGGCCGGCTGGCCTCGGGCCAGCTGCTGCGGGAGGTGCTGGAGTGCTGCTTGCTTTGCGGCGCGTGCGGGGCTAATTGTGCGGTAGACCTGCCGGTACCGGAAATGATCAAAGAGGCCAGGGCGATCCTCAGGGAGAGGGAGGGCTTAAAGTGGAGCCCGGCCTTGCTGCTGGCACGCCTCACCTGGCAGGCCCCGCATCTCATCCCGGTCCTGGCCCCGCTGGCGCCCCTGATAAACCGCCTGAAGACCTGGGTGGGGGAGCAGAGCGGTTTGGGATTGAGGCTTTGGCCCTATCTGCCCGCTAATTTGAGCCGTTTACCAGACCTGAGCCGGCGCCCCTTCAGGGCCCGAGCCCCCCGCCTCCTCCCTGGCCGTGGCCCCTTGAGGGTGGCCCTATTTGTGGGCTGCGGCATCGAAGCCCTCTTCCCCCAGGTGGGGGAGGCCTTTTTACGCATCTGCGAACGTCAAGGAATTGAGGTGGTCATCCCGGGCCAGCAAGGCTGTTGCGGACTTTTGTCCGAAAGCGCCGGGGAGCTTGAACTCGCCCGGGACTTGGGAAGGCGCCTCCTCAGAGAATTCGCCCCTCTGCCGGTGGACTACATTGTGGCCCCCTGTGCTTCCTGTAGTTATCAGCTAAAGCGCCTGGGGCAACTATTTAAGGACACTCCTGAGGCTGAGGGCGCCGCCCGGCTGTCCGGCAAGGTCAGAGAAGCCAGTGAATTTTTAGTCCAGGTGGTGGGGTATCGCCCTGATTTGCCCGCCTGGCGTAATCAGCAGGTGGCTTTTCACGATCCCTGCCACTTGCACCGCGGCCAGGGCATCGTGGCGGAACCCCGGGAACTCCTTCAGGCGGCCACGGGGGTATTGCCCTGGGAGCCGGCGGAGCGGGTGTGTTGCGGTCTGGGCGGAGCCTTTGGGGTCCTTTACCCGGAAATTTCCCGGCAACTGGGGGCATCCCGGTCTCAGGCCCTCCAGGCCGGCGGCGCTAAGCGCCTCGTCACTTCCTGCACCGGCTGCATGGTGCAGCTCAGCGCCACGGCCCAGGGGCAGGTGGCCCATCTGCTGGAAATATTGGCCCCGGGCCATAAAAAGGGGTGAATCCCCAATGCTTATAAATTTTTAATGCTTGACAAAATTTTCACAATAAAATACTTTTGAAGCAAAAAAACGGCGATCAAAATACTGAAGGAGGATAATCAAGCATGCCCACGGTAGAATTCAAAGGCAAAACCTTCGAGATAGACGAAGACGGCTTCCTGGCCAATCTGGATATGTGGTGTCAGGAATGGGTCGATTATGTCAAGGATTCTGAAGGCATCTCAGAGCTTACGGACGAGCATTGGAAAGTTATCCAAATGCTCCAGGATTATTACAAGAAGAACGGCATCGCCCCCATGGTCCGGATTCTTTCCAAGGTGACCGGATATAAACTGAAGCACATCTATGAACTGTTTCCCTCCGGACCGGGTAAGGGCGCCTGTAAGATGGCGGGATTGGCCAAACCCACCGGTTGCGTCTAAGCCTTTTCCTCCTGTTTTCGATATTTCTCAGTTGCGACTTTGGAGCAGATTCCCCGCTGGGAGGGAATCTGCTTCAAAGTGCCCTGTTGCGGCCAAAGCGCGAAAAGATTTATTTGACATTCGCGCCCGCCACCTTTACATTCCAGAGAAGGTTCTCTTGCCAACCTGAACCAGGCACCCCCGGTTGAGCCCATAAAACACCAGGGTCTCGCATCCTTTTTCCTCCAGCGGCTGGAGGGCGGGGTTCCTAAAGGAGCACGGTAACATGGCACGCCCCATCAAGAAGGTATTGTTTATTGAACCCCCGGCTCCCCGGCCGCATATTTTCAGCCGGGTGGTAATCCCCCGCTTGGGATCGGTGCTGCTGGGGACCATGTTGCAGCGCCAGGGACTGGAGGTAAAGGTAGTCATCGAAGAAATCTCGGCCCCGGATTATCGCTCCCTGGATTTTCATCCTGACTTGGTCTGCATCTCCAGCATCACTTCCACCATCCCCCGGGCCTATGAACTGGCCGATTCTTTCCGCCAGCAGGGGCTACCGGTAGTCTTAGGGGGGGCGCATTCCAGTTTTCTGCCCCTGGAAGGCTTGGAACACGCCGACTATGTAGTTTGCGGGGAAGGAGACGAGGCCTTGCCCGAGCTGGTCTCGACCCTTAAGGAAGGCGGGGATTTTTCTGCCATCGGCAATCTCTGCTATCGGGACGGGGAGGCGGTTAGGCAGAACCCCTGGCGCCCCTTTGTGGAAGACCTGGACACGCTGCCCATCCCGGACTACAAATTGATCCATGGTTGGAAGGCCCGGCGCGGACAAGGAATTGTCTCCATCGCCACCTCCCGGGGTTGCCCCTTCAACTGCCGCTTCTGTTCCGTGATCCTTCTCTTTGGCCGCAAATACCGCTGCAATTCCGAAGATCGGGTGATGGCTGAGATTCGCCAAAATGGCCTCCTGGGCCATCACATCTTTTTCTGCGACGACAATTTCACCGCCAACCGGGAGCGCATCAAGACGCTGTGCGAACGAATCCTGAGGGAAAATTTAAAGATCGAGTGGAGCGCCCAGGTGCGGGTGGAGGCGGCCAACGACCCGGAACTTTTGGAGCTCATGGCCCGGAGCGGCTGTTTCGTGGTCTTCGTGGGGCTGGAATCCATCAACCCGGAAACCCTCAAGGCCTACAACAAAGCCCAAACCGTGGAGGGCATCCGGGATTGCGTCATTAACTTTCACCGTTACGGCATCAAGGTCCACGGCATGTTCGTCTTCGGCTCGGAGGAAGACCATTTCCAGGTGATCCGGGATACCGTGACCTTCTCCCGGCAACTGGACCTGGACTCCTTGCAGTATCTCATCCTCACGCCGGTGCCGGGCACCCCTTTTTATAAGGAGATGGAGGCCCAAAACCGCATCATCTGCCGGGATTGGAGCAATTACGACGGCCACCACGCGGTTTTTCAACCCCGGCAGTTCACCCCCTACGAGCTCCAGCTGGAAACCTTCCGGGCCATGAAGAAATTCTACTCCTGGGCTTCGGTGCTCAAACGCCTGGTGGCCCGGGACCTCTTTTACGCCAAAATGAAGGCTTACGCCCGGGTCCTCCTGTGGCAAACCAGGTGGACCAAGACCAACTACATGCAGCAGCTCAGGGAGCAGCTCTTCTACGGGGTGCGGCAGTTGCGCCAGTGGCTGCCGGGAGGGAAAAAGATCCACCGGGTGGGGATTCCCGCGGACATCTGGAACCTCTGCCCCTGGGAGACCGGCCCCCGGGAGTTTCTCATGCGCTTTCTGGAACGCCTGGGAGTGGAAGTGGTGCAGGAGACCGACGCCGACAAGGGGGAATGTGCCCCCTTGCAGGCGGTTAAGGCCGAAATTGCCCGGCTCCAGGGAAAGGCCGACCTGGTGCTGGTGCCTTTGTGGCAGGGGCTGGAGGAGGCCCGCCAGAAGATCAAGGACCTGAACCAGGAGTTCACCCGGGAGGCCATGGCCCGGCTCCTGGCCCTGGAGTTCAGCCGTGAATCGTTCTACACCGCCTGCATGCAACTGGGACTCTGTTTCCGCAAACGCCAGGGCCTAATCCGCCGCATCTATTTTCAGACCCTGGCTGAAGTGGGCGCTAAGATTTAGAGAGAATTATTTGGGGGAGGGGGCCAGGGGCCGACGGCCCCTGGCCCTCCCCCGCAACCCCACCCAACCCACGAAATTAAATCGGGTTAAACCGGGCAGAGGCCCAGCTTAACCCGATTTTTATTTCCCATATGGGATTAGGGGTGGGGGAATTGGGGGAGGGGGTAAGGGTCGTGGACCCTTAGCCCCCTCCCCCAAATCTTTATCCCTCTCCTTCCTTCCCCGCTTCCAGCCCGTAGGCCTTGAGCTTGCGGTAGAGGTGGGAGCGCTCCAGCCCCACCTTTTCCGCCACCAGGCTGACATTCCCTTGGCATTCCGCCAGCTTCCGCCTTAAGAACTCCTTTTCGAACCGGGCCCGGGCCTCCCGGAAGGAGGGCAAATGGAGCAGGGCGTCCAGGTCGCCGGGCTCAGTCTCCGGAGCAAAGGGCAGGTCTTCCACCCGGATGACCGGACCTGGGGAGAGGATGGCCAGGCGTAGGACGAAATTTTTCAGCTCCCGCACGTTCCCCGGCCAGGAGTAGGCGGTGAGGGCCTCCAGGGCCTCGGGAGTGAAGGTCTTGGGCGGGGTATCGTTCTCCTGGGCCAGGTCCTTTAAAAAATAAGCGGCCAAGAGGGGGATGTCCTCCCGCCGCTCCCTTAAAGGGGGCACGGCCAGGGGAATCACGTTGATGCGGTGATAGAGGTCTTCCCGGAAGGTACCCCGGCTGATCTCTTCTTCCAGGTTCTTGTTGGTGGCGGCCACGATGCGCACATCCACCTGAATGGGGCGGCTGCCCCCCACCCGCTCGAACCGCTGTTCTTCCAGGATACGCAGGATCTTGGCCTGGGTTTTCAGGCTCATATCGCCGATTTCGTCCAGAAACAGGGTGCCTTCGTGGGCCTGGTCGAATTTGCCCTGGCGTCGGGTGGCGGCCCCGGTGAAGGCCCCCTTCTCGTGCCCGAAGAGTTCGCTCTCGATGAGATCCTCGGGGATAGCCGCACAGTTTACCTCCACAAAGGGCCGGTGAGCCCGGCGGCTATAAGCATGGAGGGCCCGGGCCACCAGCTCCTTGCCGGTGCCATTCTCCCCGGTGATCAGCACCGAGGCGTGGGTGGGCGCGATGATGCGCAATTTTTCCCGCAGCCGGCGGATGGCTTCGCTCTTGCCAATGAGCTCACGCACCGGCGCGGCCTGCTGCCTAAGGCGCCGGTTCTCCTCGAAGAGCCGAGCCATCTCCAGGGCATTCCGGACGGTCAGGAGAATCGTGTCCGCATGGGGCGGCTTTTCGATGAAATCGAAGGCCCCCAGGCGGGTGGCCTTGACCGCGTTCTCCACCGAACCGTAAGCGGAGATCATCACCACCGGCAGGAGTGGGTACTGCCGCTTTAACTCCTTAAGGACTTCCAGGCCGTCCAGGCCGGGGAGGGCGATGTCCAGGAGCACCAGATCGGGGGCCTCTTCCGCCGCCAGCCGTAAGGCGACTTCCCCGTCCGGGGCGGTGGCCACCTCAAACCCTTCATCCTGGAGAATGCCACTCACCACCTGGAGGATCTGGGGTTCGTCATCCACTACCAGAATGGTTGCCGACATAAGCTACCCTATGCATGGGGAGTTCAATGATAAATCTGGCGCCCCGGGGCCGGTTGTCTTCCACCCGGATATAACCCTGGTGCTCCGCCACGATGGAATGGACAATGGCCAGCCCCAGGCCGGTGCCGCCCCGCTTGGTGGAAAAGTAGGGCTCGAAGATTCGCACCTTGTCCCGCTCGGGGACCCCGGTGCCGGTGTCCGCCACGGTTATTTCCACCCGGTTCGTCAAGGGATTTCCTCTCAGGGAGAGGGTGATCCTCCCGGCCCCCCGGATAGAGGCCAGGGCATTGTCTAGCAAATTAAGCAGGGCCCGTTTCACCTGCTCCCGGTCCAACAGCAGCGGGGGTAGATGCGGGGCAGGCTGGAATTCCAGGTTGATGCGCGGCTGCCCCTCTTGATAGAGCAGCAAGGTCTCCTGGATCAGGGCATTAAGATCCTGAGGGGCCAGAGTCAGTTGCGGCAACCGGGCGAAGCGGGAGAATTCATTGACCAGATTCTTGAGGTCATCCACCTGCTTTTCGATTATTTGGGTGCATTCGTCAATGATCTGCCCGTCATCCCCGAGGCCCCCCTGATAACGGCGCCTAAGGCGCTGGGCCGCCAGCTTGATGGGGGTCAGGGGGTTTTTCACTTCGTGGGCGATGCGCCGGGCCACCTCCCGCCAGGCCGCCAGCCGCTGGGCCCGCTCCAGTTCGGTGAGGTCCTCGAAGACTATGACCACTCCCAGATCTTGGCCGGTTTCATCCTTGAGCACCGTGGGCTTGACCAAAAGATAGAGGGTTTGATCCGGAAGCAGGAGGTGGAGGGGCTTCTCCACGGTGCCCCGGGAGGACTTGCGGGCCGCGGCCACCACCTCCGCCAGCCGGTTGTATTCCTCTGGAGGGACCAGGACCCGGCAGTCCTGGCCCAGGACTGCCTCCCGCTTAAGGCGCAGCGTCTGGGCGGCAGAGTCGTTGATGGTGGTAACCCGGCCCTGGCCGTCGAGGCTAATCACCCCGGCAGCCACATTCTTTAGCAGGATTTCCATATTCCTTTTCTGGGCGGAAATCAGCGCATGGTTTTCGCTTAATTGCTGATACGCGGCCGCCAGTTGGGTCTGGCTTTGCTGCAAATCCTGGGTCATTTTGTTAAAGGATTGCACCAGAAAGCCGATTTCATCCCGGCCCTCCTGATCGATCTGGACATCATAGTCTCCCCCCGCCACCTTCAAGGTCCCCTCAGCCAACTGCCGGATGGGGATGGTGATTTCCCGGGCCATGTAAAATCCCAGCCAGATGGCGGACATAATGGCGATGAGGGTGACGATGGCCAGGGTGAAGTAATGCGTCACCTTGACGGGACTGAAGAGTAGCTGCCGCTGGCGCAATTCCTGAAGGCTGCGCTCTCCCTCGGCGATCTGCAGGAAGTGGGAGCGGGGAATGATTTGGCGCACCACTACGTAACCTGTCAAGGCGCCGGACTCATTTTTAATGGGGCCCAGAAAGCTGAGAAGCTCGCCCTGGGAAGTCTGCTGCCGCAAAACCTCTCCTTCCGGGACAGCCTCCGGCCCTGGGACCTTAAAAGACACTCTGGGAAGATGGGCCATTTTCGGCTCATGGCTCTCGGCCAGCAGAACGCCGGTGGGGTCGAGAAATTCCACCGCGGTCAGTTGATGTTCCTGCCGCTGCTGACTCAGGAAGGATTCCAAGGCGGCTCGGTCATTCAAAGTCCTTTTCTCGGACAGCTTCAGGCTGAAGAGCTGCCCATGGGCCTGAAGGCTGTCTGCTATTTCCCGAGAATAACTACGGCTCAGATCCAAAGTCCGATCCAGGGATTCCTCCACCTGGCGGTCCAGGGAATAATCCGCGCGGAGGGAGATCAGCTGCCAGGCCATGAAAAAGAGAAAAAGGGTGGGCAGCAGGGTCAAAGTGATGAAGGTCAGCACCAGCCGGGTGCGCAGCCGGGAGCCAAAGACCTTGCGCCGCCTTTCCATAAACAGCTTGGTCAGGTGGCGGAAGATAAGAAAGGTAATGAACAACAGAAGGATAGTATTTAAATTAAGGAGGCCGAAGGCCACCAGGCTGCCAGTGACCGGCTGTCCCCCCTGGCTCACCAGGTGTACTTCCAGCGAGGTAAGGGCCACCACCAGAATCAAGGTCAGGGCGATGAGGACCCTTTCCCGAAGGCGCTTACGATGTTCCTTGAGGGGTTCGGGAGTGGAGGAGCGCTCCATAGCCTCAGCCTTTTTGCGGCAATTTCACGGTGAAGGTACTGCCCCGGCCGAAGATACTCTCCACCGTGACGGTGCCGTGATGGTCAGTGACGATTTTATGAATCACCGCCAGACCCAATCCGGTGCCCCTGGCCTTGGTGGTGAAAAATGGGTGAAAGATCTTCTCCAACACATCCGCAGGCATGCCTTTGCCGGTGTCCTCTATGGAAAACCACGCCTGGGCATCATGCCAGCCGCTGGTCAGAAAGATCTGGCCATCGGCCGAGGTAGCCTCCAGGGCATTCTTGATGAGGTTGACCAGCACCTGCTCGATTTGGTTGGGGTCGGCTTCAATCAAGGGCAAATTCGGATCCAGCTGGTCTCCTAACATGATCCCCTTTCCCCGGGCGCTCTCAGCCATGAGGTTCTGGACTTCATGGATCACCTGGTTCAAGTCCATCTCCTGTATGCAGGGAAGAACGGGCTGGGTAAAATCGCGCAGATCTCCTAAAAAGCTTTCCAGGCGTTTGGCTTCCGCCTGGATAATTCGCAATTTTTCCTGGGCTGCTTCATCTTCCGAAAGATGCTGTTCCACCTGGTGGGCCAGGCCGCCGATCACCATCAAGGGATTTTTGATTTCATGGCTCACATAGGCCGCCGCCTCTCCCACCGCGGCAAAGCGCTCCGAATGCATCAAGCGCTCCTGGGACTCCAGCAACTCCTTAGTCTTAAGATTCACTTCCCGGGTTAAGGTCTTGTTCCAGGCCAGGGCCGCGCCGATCAACCCGGCGCTGGCTAGAAAGATTACCCAAAAGAATAATCCGCCCAGAAATAATTCCTGGTGCAGCACTTCCCCTACCTGCCCCGACACCTCGGCCACCGGGGCCACCACCGCCACCCCCCAGAGATTGAGGGCCGGATCTTCCAGGTCTGTTACCCCGCGAATCAGGCCTTTATCAAACCGGATGGGGGAGTAGGCCGCCAGTTTCGGGATTTCCCCCCTTTGCCAGCGATGCCAGCCGGAGGTGTATTCGCCCGTGCCTTCCTCACCTCGGAGCAGGCGATCCTGGATTTCTCTGAGGTCTTTAAAAGATAATTTGGGGTTGCGGGCGATCCGGGCCTGGATGGCATCCTTTCCCACCAGTTCCTGATCGTAATGGGCCAAAAGAATTCCATCTTGATCAATGATCCAGGCATAGCCAGATGCCCCGGAGCGGACATCTTCAGTCGCTTTTTGGCAGACAAAGAGAGGATCAATGAGCAGTTCCAGGACTCCGGCGAACTGGGGCGTCTCCCCCGGCCCATAAAGGGGAGTCAAAAATCGCATCACCCTCAGCCCCGGCCAGGGGGGATTGGGATAGGTGAAGGTCTTGCTCAGGAACAGCCGGCCGCGGCTGTAGTGGTTTTGGCTCCATTGCAGATAGGGGGGAGGTAAAATTAGGCTTCCTACCCGGGAGGGACGGGGGGCGGTACTCAAGACCTCTTTCAGGACGCCTTCATTATTGTAGATGCGCAACTCTAAAATCCCAAAGCGTTTGTGTCTCTTGAACCTTTCCATTAAAGAGGCTTCTAAGGCGGGGGAACCGGCGGGGGTGGTCCGGAATAATCCTGCATAGGCCAGGAGCCCGTTCTCTAAAATATCGAAATAAGTTTCCACATTGTCGGCAATCTTCCGGGCCAGCATTAATTGTTGCTGGTTGAACTGATCCCGCAGGATCACCCCCACTTTCTGGTTAAATTTTTGCCAGAAAAAGAAGAAAAGAATGGTGATGATAAGGGTGCCGGCCAGAACGGTGGGGATAACGACTCTGAGGGAAAAGATCTTACGGGTCCGGCCCGCTTTCATGGTCTGAAAGGCCCCTTTGTGGCAGATTTTAACATCCCCGCAAGGGGTTGGCAAGGTAGGTAAAGGCGGCCCGTGACTCTCGCCGCCTGGCAGGATATGCGCCCAATCTCCTGAAGAGGAGCCAGGGCGCATCGGTTCCGCCCAATCGTCCTTTATCCCCCGTTTGCCGAGGGGGTGGCCCCTTTCTTACTGGCCTTCCAGATAGCATCCATCTCCTCCAGGGTGGCCGTCTCCGGGGTTTTGCCTTCCTTGGCCAGGGTGCGTTCTACCACGTGAAACCGCTTGATGAATTTGTAAAGCGTGCGCCTCAGGGCCCCCTCGGAATCGATGTTCAAGAAGCGGGCGACGTTGACCAGAGAAAAGAGGAGGTCCCCCAGTTCCTCTTCCCGGGCGGGATGGGGCGGGCCCGCCAGGGCCTGGCGAAATTCCTGCCATTCTTCTTCCACTTTGTTTAGCGCGCCTTGCAGGTGGGGCCAATCGAAGCCCATGCGGGCCGCGGCCTCCCCCAGGCGCTGGGCCTGGACCAGGGCCGGCAGGGCCGGGGAGACTTTCCCCAAGGAGGTGGGGCCCGGCCTTTTGCCCTCCTGGGCTTTGGCCCGACGCCAGATCTGCCGCAATTCCTCCTGGGTCTCGGCCGGTTTCCCCTCAAAAACATGGGGATGACGCCGGACCATCTTGGCGGCGATGCCCGCCACCACCTCGGCAAAGGAAAAACAGCCGCGTTCCTGATACAGGTCGCTCAGAAAAACCAGGTGCAGCAGCAGATCTCCCAATTCCTCTTTTATCTTGGCCGGATCATTACTATCCAGGGCCTCGATCAGTTCGTAGGCCTCTTCCAGCACATACGTCTTCAAGGTCTCCGGGGTTTGTTGGGCGTCCCAGGGACAACCCCCGGGGCCTCGCAAGCGCCTCACAATAGCCACAAATTCCGCCATGGCCGCCCCTGGCTCCCTGTTTTTCTCGGTCATAGAAATAAAACTCCCGTATTTAGTTAGGGCCGGGCAACTTCTCCGCCCTCATTGGCCCTCAAGATATCGAGGGAATCGGCTAGGAAAGTTAATGAAGCCCAGGCGCCTTGGCTTCCGGCCCCGGCCCCCCTGCCCCCAGGTTAATTTATTACCTCTCCCACCAACCTGATGGTAGCCGGCTTAAAAGACGATTCAGCCTTCTCCCGCTCCTTGGGTTTTTGCCACTGGCGCAGGTAGTCATTCAGGCGTTGCTTAAAGTCTGGGGGCAAAAGTTCCAGGGCTTGGCGAGAGATATGGACCAGATAAGGAGTAGTGCGGGATTCCTTGAGCAGATGAGAGTCTCGGGGCAGGACCAAGCCAAGGAGCATCAAGGCGAAGCCCACCAGCAGGGCGCCCTTGATCAGCGCAAAAAAACCGCCCAGGAGGCGGTCAAAAAAGTCCAGGTAAAGATAATACAAAAGTTTCTGCAGGAAGTGGGCCAGGAGCCGGGTGAGCCAGTAAACGGCCACCAGCACTGACACAAAGGCCAGGATCCGGGCGTGCAGGGGATCTTTGATCCAGGGCTGAAGATACGCGGCCAGCAGGAGATAAGTATGGGCCGCGGCCAGCACCCCGCCTACCACCCCGGCCAGGACCGCCAATTCCTGGAACAGACCCCGATAATACCCCCTTAGGGTAATCAGACCGAGTAAGACGATAATCCCCAGGTCTAATAGATTCATGCCCGCCGCCCGGTTAAGCTTTTGATAGGGTTATCAAAAAAAGCGTTCCCCGTCAACCCTGGAAGGATTGAGGCTGGGCTTTCCGGGCGAGGGCCGGGGTTAAAGGCGCCAGGGGGTCTTCAGCGCACCACCCTTCCCCTTAGGTCGTGCCCGTGATAATTGAGGGCTTCCCACAGGCCCTGGTGTTCGACTTCGTGCTCAAAGCGGGGAACGAAGCGCTCCCCCAACTCCTCCCGGCAGGCGGTGCAGTGTTGATAGAGCTCGTCCAGTTTTTTCTCCATGCGCACCAGCATGCGCCACAGCAACAAGGCGCTCACCCCGGCGAAGAGGCCCAGGAGGGTGACTAAAGCCCCGACATGCTCCCCCAAGTCTTGGTAGCTCATATCTATCCATCCGATTTTACTAGTTTAGGATGTTGGTCGGGTCGAGGGCCAGGGGCGTAGGGGCGGGGTAACCCCGCCCCTACCCGCCTTCCGCCTGCCTTTGTCAACCCGGGTAAGCTGATTGCCAAAGACTGAGCCAACGCCTCCGCCTTTCTTGAACAGAAAAACTTGGGGGCTTGGGGGAGGGGACAGGGGTTTGCAACCCCTGGCCCCCTCCCCCAATCTCTCCTCACGATTTAGCCACCCCGGCCCGCAGGGCTGCCAGGCCCACGGAGCCCATCAGGCCCAGGATGATTTCATACTCTTCCTGGGAGATCCAGCCCAGGGTCCGGGCAAAGGTAGCCAGGGCCAGCGCCAGGGCGGTAAGGTAGGTTTTTTTCCCTTCCAGCATCCTTATTCCCTCCAAGCTGCGACTTTAACCGTCTGATTGGCGGTGTTTTCATTGTTAAGATAAAGCTGATTGCCTTCCAGCACCCGGCAGCTAAAGGGCATGGCCCCCCGCACCCCCTGAAAGACCAGGTCTGGCGGCGTGCCATGGAGGAGCAGGGCCGGGGTGCTGCCATCATAAGAAATCGCCAGTTTCAGGTCATAGCCCGCGGTAGCCGCAGCATAACCTTCCAGCCGGCGGGTCGTCGGCGGCGTCACCAGGGCCAAATCCACCAGGGTGTAACCATTGAGGGCCCCGGAGACCAGTTCCCGAGGAGTGCGATAGCAAGTACGGGCCACGTCCTGGGAAAAAGGGACCAGGTCGCCAGCCGCATCATTCAAGACCATGCCCAGGTAACGGAAGTTGGTTTGGGGCAGAACCATGAGCCAATCCCCCTGGGCTAGACTCAAGGTGTTTCCCGTATAAGTGATGGTCCCTGCGGTGCCGTTGTCGTCGTTGTTCTCGGAAATTTGCCGCACCAGTCCCCGGGAGGCGCCGCTTAGCAGCAAAAGCTGGGCCTCCGCCAGCCCATT
Source organism: uncultured delta proteobacterium (assembly GCA_963739295.1). Lineage (GTDB taxonomy): Bacteria > Desulfobacterota > Desulfobaccia > Desulfobaccales > 0-14-0-80-60-11 > CAVTZS01. The sequence continues at coordinate 192,920 of CAVTZS010000005.1, forward strand.
GGCGGTAAAGCCGTAACCGATATTGGCGGTATTGGCATTATTGCGCAGGCTGATGACCTGGTTGACCTGGGAGGCGACCCGTATCACTGGCATGGCTTTGAGAGAAAAGGTGGCATCATTGTCCCCCGCCACGGCATAAAGGCAATACCACTGGCTGGGCTTCTCACTGCCATAGAGACTCCCAGAGCTGGTGACATCCAGGGTTACCGGGCTGGCGTTTTCCCGATAGCGGCCGTCGCTGAGCCCGGCCTTCACCCACTGATCCTGATGTAGCGGAGAAGGAAAACCACACAACATTACCCGGGCCTTGCAGTCATTGGTAGCATTAACCCGGATTTTGTCCTGATCCACATATTCCAGAGACGGGGCCCGGGTAAACTCGAAGCTCTCCACCACCGCTCGCTCAATCTTGTCAAAATCGCTTTTCAAAATGACCTGGCGGCCGCTGCCGCTGCCCCACTTGGACTGGGGAAGATGACTCAGGGCCATAACTTATCCTCGCTTTTGATGGTTGTGGAGGGAGGGCCCCCGACCCCGGGCCCCCTCCCCCCAAACCCCTAAATTACCCGGCATAAGACCGGGAGGTATAATTGGCGTCAAAGGGGCTGTCCTGGTCGATGGCGTAGGAATCGTAGTCGCTCCCCGAAGTATCCACGGCCCAGGACCAGGAGCAGTTGAAAGCCCGGGTCAGGTTCAGGTAGACCAGGCGCCGTTCCAAATCAAATTCCTTGCCGAATACGGTGAATTCCGCCTCCTTTAACTCCGGGAAGTCGGAAGATACCGCCACCGTATCCCCCAACTCTATCCGCACCCCTTCCAGCCAGGTCTCCACGTCTGCCATCTCCCAGGGGATAGCCAGGCGTTGGAGCAGGCGCGACGCCAAGAGCTGCGCCATCTCCGGGTTTTCCAGCACCACCGGCTCGCCGTAGCGGAAATCCAACTCCAGCGCCTGTTCGCCCCAGAGATTAATGGCCGCCTCCTCCCGGGCTTCGGCAAACTTGCTGTTATCGTTGTCATAATCGGCGTATTTCACCCGCACCAGATTTTTTATCCCGGACTGGTCGTAGGACCTGGTCAGGGAGCGGATTTGGTAGGGAGACAGCACCGCCCGGTTATCCAGGATGAGGAAGCGCAGGAGGCGCTGGAACCAGAGCCAGTCCCCCTTGGCCTTAGCATACTCCAGAGCCACCCCCAACATCAGCACCACCCCTTCCAGGGACCCCATCTGGCGCATGGCGAGATAATTAGGCGCATAATCCCACACCTCAGTGGCCTCACTGTAAGTGAAGGGGATTAGGTCCGCGTTGAGGATATTGGGTTTCTCGTCCCCGGCATGGCTAAACAGCCAGGACAGCAGCGCCTCGAAATGGGCCTGATCCTCCTCCGAGGCTGGAAAGCGATAAGCCTGACCGGCCCGGCGGTTCACCGCATAACCGAAGGCCAGGAGCACCAGGGCATTAAGCCAGGCGTAATGGTAGTCGCTTTTGTAGCCGCCGAAATCCGGGTCCTCGCGGTTTTGCCGCAGGTCATCCAGGATGCGCCGGGCCCAGAGGGCGGCCAGGTCGTTGCCGTTTCTGAGATAGATGGCGAGGCAGCCCAGGGCAATGGCCGCGGCCGCGCCGGGGTCATAGGAGCCGTAAGTAAAGCCAAACTCCGAGAAGTTCAGGGGGAACTTCCAGCCCGGGCCCTCGGCGGCCCCGTAAGTGTTGATCCAGGTGAGCCAGTTCTCCAAGATCTCCCAGGCGCTGGGGTCAGCGGTGGCATAAAAATACTCCGCCAGGCGCTGAAAAGCCCAGAATTGACCCAAGGCGGAGCCTACCTCGGGATAGGCGGAGCCATTCAGCTGCCCCTGGATGATCTTCCAGTTGTCCTGGAGTTCGGCCCCGCCCAGAGCCCGCCCCTGGTGGAAGCGGAGCAGGTCCAGCTTGCCTCGGAAGAAGTTCGAGGCCTCTTTGGCATAGCGCCCCACGGTAAAATTTTGAGAATTAGCCAGACTCCCAGGGCGGGCGGCAGGGCAATAGGCCAGCTGGCCGTCCACGCAAAAGGTGAATAAGCCGTCCCGGTCCAAGGAGACGGCCACGTAATGGTAATTCTCGGGGTCCAGGGATAAGGCAGGAATGGGGAGAAAGTCGGATATGCCGGTGGCGTCCGCCAGGCGTAACAAGACTGCGCCGCCCTCGCCGATAATCAGCTCATAGCCGGGTTCCCCCCAGGCCATCTTGCTCACCAGGCGGGTGCCGCCCACCAGTTCTCCCGGCTTCAGAACTATCTCCAGGGTGAAATCTTCCGTCCCCAGGTCCAGATCCTGAGGGTTTCCCAGGGTCAGATAATGACTGCCGTCCAGGTCCAGGGCAGTGGGCCCCGGCTGACAGATGCCGGTTAAGTAAGCCGGGGAGCCGCCCCCCTGCCAGGTGAAGGTGTGGCCTTTCCCGGAGGCGTCAGTTAAGGCTTCATTGAAATGCCAGAAGCCCGCGACCTTGCCGAAGTCCCGGTGGCGCCGCCACCAAGAGAACCGGGTGAAATCCTCTTCGCCGCATAAGGCAATATTTTCCACATCATTGCGGGTGTGTACGGGCATAATGGGGCCCTTGACACCCCGGTAGCGGCGGAAGAATTCCTCCTGCGCGTCCCGATGCAGGTGGAGATAATTTTGGCTGAGATTGGGAACTCCTGCCAGATAAGGGGCCAGGGGCTGGGCATAATGCACCAGCGTTGGGCCGCGCCAGGGATTCTGGCCATAGGGCGTGAGGGAGATGGCCAACCGAGGCGCATAGGGATAAGGATCTTCTGCCTCCAGGTTGAGGGACACCTCATCCAGCCACCATTCATGCTCTTCCAGGCCTTGTTGCTCTATCTTGAACTCCAGGGTCCTAAGGCGCCCAGCCCCGGAAAAGGTAATATGCCCGTCGAATTTGAGGTCGGTGAGATAAAAGGTCCCGTTGCTGGGCGGGGAGGACGGGATGCCAATGTCGACGACCTGGAGGGGGTGGGTGAGGGGGAGGACGCCAGACTCCAGGTACATCTCCCCCAGGTTTACGGTCACCCGTTGCCAGGCATTTACCTGCACTGGGTGATCCTGGTAAAAGTAACTTCCCTGGGCGTCCTTGGCCTTAACTCGCAGGGTGAGGAACTCGGCCCCCCAGACCACTGGCTTGATAAGGAAATTGAAGTTCAGGTGGCCGGTGGAATTGCAGCGCTGGGGGTCGATGCCCACCCACACCCCGAAGGCCGTCGCGTAAGGTGACAAATCCCAGGTCACTTGCCGTTGCGTATAAAAGGTGTCGCCGAAAATAATCTCGGTTGCTTCCTGGTCGCCGATGGTGATGTCGCTATCATCCGACTGAGTGGCCGAGTGCCAGGCGCCCCACATGGCGCGCACCCGGTCGCCGTCATCGATGAGATTATCCCGGCGCCAGAACTGGTTGAAAGGCACCTCGAAATCAGTCAGGTCCGAGAACCGGTCCGGCAAGGCATGTATGTAAACATGCTGCGCCCCCCAGGGATCAGGGTCAGCCGCGGTGGAGTCGTTCATCGCCACCAGCAGCCTCCGGGGATGCACCGCCGGCTCCCCGCCCCAGAAGGTCCAGTAGTCCCCGGCTACCAGGTCGATCCCGCCGCCGCTCTCCCAATAAACCTCCAGGCCTCCACTTAGGGCCACGGGGTGCTGCTGATCGCCGGTCCCCAGGCCACTGCCTTTCCAGGTGGAGCCGCCGTCTTGGGACCAGCGGAAGGTGGCCTGTCCCACCTCCCCGGAGGTTTCGGCTTGCACCAGAAAGCGCCGCCGCTCCGTAAGGGAATAATTCCCTAGAATCACCAAGGTAGCGCTGCCGCTGCCGATCTTGGTGAGGTTATGAATCCTCCGGGTGGCCGCTTGTCCCTGGGCCTTGAATGTCACCCGGTCGATATCCTTGAAGGGGCTTTGCTCCAGAGACCAATCCAGGCCATAGCCAAACCAGGCCGCATCTTGAGTGGTGGTGAGATTCACCCTGACATGCAGCACCCGGTTGGAACTGTCGGAGGCCAATTCGGTGAGGAAGTCCTGGAAGGCTGCCAGCCCGGAGGTAGCCCCCCGGTACATCAGGTGGGCGCCCCGATCCCACAGGCGCCGCTCAAAGGAGTCGTGCATCAGGGGCGAGGTGCGGCTCTCCTCCCGGGCCTGGAAGGCCTCCCAGAGGAATTGGATCATCTGGGTGTAATCCCGGCCCTGCTCTGGCCCGGCGGCATTTAGGAAGGCCATGAGGTCCAGAATCCGGTCCACCGCAAAATCATAGGTATAGTCATCCCGGGAGCGGTAAGCCTTCCGGATGCAGGGGTAGTTGTTTAAAGACTCATATTTAGCCGCCACCTCTCCGGTCAGGTAGATGTAATAGAGCTGGACCCAGGTCCCCGGGGGCAGCGCGGTTCCCAGAGTGACCACGGTCTGGTCCCCCTGGTTGGTGAAGGAGCCCCCCTGATAATAGTTGGTAAGATCTCCGGTTAGGGGCTCGGCCCAGAAGCCATCCCAGGGGAAGGAGGTCTCCAGGCGCCATACCCCGCGGATATAAAAGACTTTGCCGCCGCCGGGGTTAGGGGCCTGAAGGGTCACCCGGCCATCGGCCCCCACCTGGGCCAAAGCTCCATCGATATTGCCGGCCACCGCCTCCTGCAAGGGGGTGCCGCCCATATTGTCGAAGCACCAATTAAACTGGGAAGCCCGGGCCCATTGGATGCGCGCCATTTGGAATCCTTCTGATAACTATCCTTGGTCGATGGCTATTAAGGTTAGAGACGAAAAAGGAGCCCTGATCCCTTTAATCTTCCCCCAGAAAGGCCCTGATCTTAATCTCCCCGGAATCCACCCACAGGTCGTAGAGACAGCGGCTCAAGATCTCTCGGAGCGCCTGGGCCACGGTCTGATTCTCAAACTGTACCCCGATGACATAATCGGAGGTGAGACTCTTGGCCAGGGCAAAGGAATCCTGATGGATGGCCTGGCTGACCCCTACCTCGGTCAGAATGTCCGTGAGGATGTCTACCGGGTGGGTAGTCTGGTCCTTTATCACTCGAGCCTCTACCTGAGCGCTGCGGCCGCTGACCAGAATCGTGCCGCTGGCGGCATCCACCGTCACCCGGTCCAGGGTTTCCTCGCCGTTAAGATAGACGCTGCTGATGCTCTCGAAGGGAGCCCCGTATATCCGATATTGGTAGACCGTCGTCGAGGCCCTAAAGCCCCAGTAGTCGCCGGCCACCAGGTCGACTCCAGGCCCCGATTCCCAATAGAGTGACAGCCCTTCCTCTAATTCCACCGGACTTTCTGGGCCTCCGGTCAAGAGGCTGGTCTTCTCCCAGCTCTGCCCCTGAGTGATGGACCACCGAAAACTGGCTTCTCCCACCTCGCCGCTGGTCTCTATTTGCAGCAAATAATCTTGGGAGTAAGTCCCGCGGTAGGTTCCCAGGATCTTCAAGGTGCCGCTGCCGCTCCCCATCTTCACCGGGCTGCTTATCTGGGCGGAAGTGGTGTCCACCAGATCTCCTTTGGCCAGATAGGCGCCCCGCATGAAAGGCCGTCTCTCGCCTGTCCGGGAAGGAGCGCCCAGCAGCCGTTTTAGCCGGGCCGCCACCCAATCCTGGCTTTCCAGGGTAGCCCGATGTCGCTCCTGCCAGCCATGGGCCATCCCCGTGAGGCGTTGCAGCACCCCCTGATAAATTAACTGCCACTCGACCTTGCCATTGGGTAGCTCCCAACCGTGGTAGAGGGCCACCTGTTTCTGAATCCAGTCCAACCCCTGGAGATAAAAATTTTCTGCCTCGCTTAGCCATTGCCCCTGACGGTTGTCCAGCACCAGAGTATGGTCTCCGGTCCTCACCTCGCGGAAATCCCGGGCCAGGTCCACCTTCACTCTTCCCGCATTTAAAATCTCGCTCTCCCTAAGGGCTATCCGACCCTCAAGACGTAGACCCGCCAGATAGCCTGGAATCCGGCCAAGTTCCACTTTTACCTGAAACCAGGGGCCCAGGGAAAATTCCCCTTCCGGGGCCATAAGAAGAAAGGGGCTGCTAGTAATTTCCCCGGCACTTTCCGCGGTGCGCAGATAGACCTGGGTGTCGGTATCTTCCCCGGACTGGCATTCCCAATAGGGCACTATTGTATTTAAGTAGGGAGAAAAGGCATGAATTAAGGGTGACGTCCACGAGCCGGAATCGTAGCCTTCCTCCAAGGCCAGCTTCCCGGCTTCGCCGCCGTAGACCGTATGCACGAACTCCCCGGAACCCGACGCCAACCCATAGTCCAGGTCAAAGGGATAAAGAACCGCCTTCACCCGAGGCCGGGCTCCCCGGGAACGCGCCTCCTCTTGAAGATAACTTGTCCCAACTTGGCGCATTTTTCCCTTTCCCGAGTGGTTGGGGGAGGGGGCCGGGGATTTCAGGTCCCTGGCCCTCCCTCCAAATCATACTTCCTCTAACACCATGCTCCCGGACCAGAGGTCGGGGGCAACTTCGTGGAAATTCAGGTCGTTGGTCCAGGTCCCGGTAAAGGTTTTGGCGCCGTTGGCATTTCGGTAGAAGTGGATATCTACCTGAGCCTGCTTGATGGCTGCCAGCTGTTCCTTCTGGGCCGTGGAGATATATTGGAATTTCAGGACCCAGCGCTGTTTTAACCCCTGGGTATAACTTCTCAGGGTGCCGTCCAGGGCCCGCTCTCGGTCAGTCTCATCTTGCCACAGTTCCTGGTAATCCCAGATGAAGTTGACCGGCAAGGTATAACTCTGAAGGCTGCCTACCTTTGGGGTCCATTCCAACTTCGCGTTAGCCATCCTCACCTCGTTACCAGCGGCGGTCCACTTCCTGCTGCAAGGCCGGCAGCAGATGGCGCTGCACCAGCCGGTCCCAATTAAGGCCGGCCACCCCGGCGGCATCCAGGCTTTGCACCTGGATGTTGATCTCATAGCGGGGTGCTCCTCCTCCGGAAGTCACCCCAAACTGCCCGGTGCGCAAAGCTTCGAAGTTTTTCTCCCCCAGGCGGGTCATGCTCTCCCGGGGTAGGATGCCCTCGCCGGTCTGGGCCAGAACCAATTGCTCGTCAGCCATCAATGCGCCCGGAGAGATCACCAGCCCCTGGTGGGCTTCCACAATTCCTCCCAGGTGAAACCAGCCCCCGAAATCCAAGACCGACCCAATTAAGGAGGTCCAGTCACTGCTGGAGCTGTCCGTCCCGGCAAAGGTCCCGCCCCAGGCCTGGGTCACCTTCTCCAGGGTCTGGATTAAATTATCACTCCAATTCTCCACTTCCCCGGACATGGTTGTCAGCGATTGTCTCCAGTTCTGGGCCAGGAGGCTGCTGGTAGTTTCTCCGGTGGCGGCGATCTCCTCGAATTTAGAGGTAGCCAGTGCCGACATCTGCTCCAAAGACCCCTGCCATTCCTGGGAGAGTGAAGACCAGCTTTCTTCCAGGCCTTTGGCCTCCTCAGTCCAGACGGCCAGTCGGGCCTGACTGTATTCCTTACTGAGGTTCAGCATCTCTTCCTGCAAAGCCCGAAATTCTGACAATTCCTGCTCTCTCCATCCGCTTTTAGAACTATCCCTGGGCATTCTTTCCTCGCTGGATTCCCTCCAACACCCGCTTAACCAGTCCCAGCAGCAGCCAGGTTTCCAGGGTCAGATCATTGGCCCGAAAGGGGTATCCGGCCCGGCTAAGCTGGTACAGGAAGATCAGGTGCCAGGTCCAAGGGGAGATGGCCTCTGGCCTGAGGAATTCTGCGCACACCCTGCAGGCCCAATCGGCAAAGGACCCGCTCTCGGTGCGGCACTTCTGACGCACTTCTGGCCCGCATACGCGGCCGTGGGCCAGGGCTTTGAGCTCTTTAACCAGGGGCCAGCCCCCCAGCCAATCCTGATTCCCTTCTCCCCGGCCCTGGGTCAGCCCCAATCCTTTTCCTCCGGGGCGGCCACCCGCATCCCTTCAAAAACCTGTTGGGCCAGATAAGATACCAAATCCGGGGCGTGCTCCGCCAGCCGCGCCTTCCAGTCCGGGTGCCGGGCCGGGTCCAGGGCTACTTCCTCGTCCTCCGTGGCTACCCAAAAATCTCCGGCCTTAAAGCCCGTCAAAATCTCCAGCCCGAACTTAAGCCTGGTTTCTCCCAGGCAAAAGCGCCGCTCCCCTCCTTCGATGCGAAAAGCCGATAACTGGTAAGCTACCCGCTCCTCTGAGGTAGGTCGCCGGTAATTAAGAGTAATTACCGACCCCGAGACCGGATCCTGGACTTTCAGGACATGGTCCTCTTTTCCCAGAATTCTCCCCATCTCCTCCCCCTGATAAATCTAGGGCTGGCCGAAAGTCAGGGGCCGCAGCTCGCGACCCCTTCCCAGCCGGCGGCCTCCCTTACCCTGCGGGTACAGTGATGGTAAAGCTGGTGACGGCTATGGGTCCGCCAATCACAATGGAGGTGGTATTAAGGGTGAGGGTTCCGCCGCCTCCCGTTGCGGTGACATCACAATCGAATATGGTATTCCCCCCCGAATCAGCGAGGCGCGCCCAGGTTGCCGTCCCGGTGGCATCCGCAGAGTCATCCTGAGTGATGGAGTTAAAGGTGAGCACTCCTCCGCTGGCTGAGGGGGCTGAGGGCTTGCTAAAGGTCAAAGTCCCCAGCAAGGTGGCAGCGCCGGGAGAGTCATCAGCATTGGCAGGTTGGGTGCCAGTGTAAATCTTGATGGTGCCGTTGCCGGTGCCCCCGTCAATCAAAACTTGAAAGCGCTGAGCCAGTGAGTTCCTAGTGGCCGTAGCCAGTCTCATGTTTGCCATTCGCGTTTTCCTCCAGTTTTACTTCTCAACGCAAGAAATCTTAAAGGTCTGATCATTGGTTCTGCCCCCAGCGGTGGTTATTCGGTTACGGATGGTATAGGTCTGTCCCGCCGTACCTCCAGAGAGCCAAATGGTCACCGCGGTGTCCGTTTTGCTGGTGGCCCCGCCGGTGATACCTTCGGGCACGGTCCACTCGCTGGTGTCAATGGTGTCGTCTGCTAACCATTCCGACCAGTCAATTGAGTAATCCAATACCGCATCAGGGTCCTTATCGGGGGCGTAATAGCCATCTATCCTTAAACCAAATGTTCTCGTCATCATGCCACCATGCGTAGGGTTTGATCTTCTGCTTCCAGGGAGAAGGATCGATTCTCTGCATCTAAGAAAAGGGTTCGAATTTCTGCCAGCATCAGCAATTTTCTGACGCTTATCTGGCCGTTACCAGTGAGTCCATAGCCATCAGCAGTTAGGATAGGAAGAATTGCGGTTCCTTCTCCTGTTACTGGTACAGTGTTGAAAGTACCGTAACCGGAAGCAGTGATGTGAGAAACTGCTGCTTGGCCAGTTCCTTTAATTCCATGTTTTCCAGCAACAGCGGCAGAAAGACCAGAAAATGAAGCGGCAGCTGATCCCTTAACCCCATGCTTGCCGGTGCCAGAAACGGTAATGACTGTGAGGGTGGCTGTCCCCTGACCTTTAACACCGTGTTTACCGGTTCCAGAGGCAGAAAATGAGGAAAGAGTAGCTGCTGCAGCGCCTTTTACACCATGTGTACCTGTGGCAGAGGCAGAAGCCGGGGAAGTGGTAGCTACGGCTGTGCCTTTGACGCCGTGTTTGCCTGTCGCCGCAGCCGTGATTGCCGGAGTAGTGGCTGCCGCAGTTCCACTGACACCTGCTAATAAAATATAAAATGCTGTGTGTCTAATGCTCATTTATAGACTTAACAGTTTCCAGGGAAAGTCTTTGTAGGCCGTCACATAGACGGTCTGTTTTAAAGTGACTTTACAACTAATGTCCGCCGGAACCGGGACGCTGTATTTCATGGGTTCCCCTTGAGCGTTGACGTAGGTTGCCAGGTAAGCCAGTCTCTCGGTCCCTCCTGTAAGACATTTGGTGTAGATTCTCCATTCAACCGTCTCACCATTAATGAGGTTAGCAGTGTCTACCGCCAAAACATAGGTATGGTTGGTAGTATCCGTGGCGAGGGTCTGTTCAGTCCCATTCGCCGTAACTGTACCGCTTGCAATTGAAGTAGGCATAGTTAATCCACTCCGTATAAGATAAAATCAAGTTGCCGGTCACCGGTAGTAGTTGAACTGCTTTGCATCCGTACGGCTAGTTCTGGTTGCCGCCGGAATACTGACAGGAAATATAAGCCAATCTGGAATCGCATAATAGGTAAAACCGCATGTGAAACAATCTGGTATTATTACTACCTCCGATCCGACAGCACCAATACCAATGTCAAAGATGTATCGAACGGCTGAAGCTCCATGTGCAGCGTTACCGAAACCAGGGGTTATGTTTAACAATTTAGCGGGATTTGCCATACTAGCCGATATCTCTACCCAGGCACTTTTAGTATGTGCCGTTGCTCCGCCATCGACATTAATGCCGCGACTTGTCGTCTCATTAGCCCCATAGGTTGTAACCCTACTCATAACTGCGGAAGGCATAAACCCTTGGGCCAGTAATGTTACCCCCACATATAGTGTAGCTGCCGCATTAGGACTTTGACATCGAGCCGCAATCCTGGTTCCAGCAGGAATGAATATTGGGAAGAATCTAGTTGTTCCGAGCATACGGGCATTAGATTGTGAACAGTAATACAAATCAGAAATGATCACGATTTCCGACCCAACGGCCCCGATACCAATATCTATTAGATAGTTACCTGCTAAACTAGGCTGAGCGATAGTTACCCAAATCCCATTTGCATTTTGACAGGAGGCTACTAACTGGACCCAAGCTCCTTTGACATTCGCAGCCCCTGCTGTAATCTGGGTGTATTGAGTACTATCGACATTCGGTGGAGTGGTCTTCGTGCCGCCATATTCTGCCAGCGCACCGCCATCACTCAGGATCGGCCAATCACCCACGGGTTACCTCCATTTTTACCTGCCATTTCACGGTATCAAGACTACGGTTCATTCTAATTCGTTAAATTTATGGCTCATAATTCTTTTTATAATATCTTCCGTTGTTATTAAACCTGTCCCAATAGCCCATAAAGCCAGATTTACCCGCCCCTTTATCTCCAGTTTTTCTAGGAGATGATATAAATGAGTTTCCACGGTTTTATAGCCAATATTCAGTTGTGCGCTTATCTCCGCATTACTATAACCGAGAGCGATTAGTTTTAAGACTTCTCGCTCCCTGACGGTTAGAATCCACCATGAGATTTCGGTTCCACATTTGGGACAGCACGGGTTCGGCATGGTAGTTAACCGTCAAATTCAATTTGCCCGCTTCTTTCTCTGCAAACGGTGTCGCCTTCCACCGGCACCTGGGCCGGGTTCCAGCTTCCGGGAGCAGACCAATTACCACTTGATACATTAGAGGTGATCGCAGCCATATAGTCATCCAATTAGGGTTCTTTTAATCTTATTTAGCAGCGGCCAGGGCCTTACCCCCTTCATCTAACTGATGGATCGCGGGAGGGAGTGGGGACCGCTGGTCTTCCCCCAAAATCTAAGTCGCGTAGCTGCTCACCTGGTTTTGGACGTAAGCAATTACCGAACCGAAGTCATCGTCGGCCAGCACCGCGAATTCTACCGCCTCCACCAGCCTTCGCTGGGTTACCTTAATGGGCGCAGTCAGGACGGCCACTCGGGGGAAAATCAGCTCCACCTGATAGCGGGTTCCGGGGGCAAATTCAGGACCCACCGCCTTCACATAGACTGCCAGGGTGTCATTGTCCTTGAGGTGCTGGGCCATTAAAAAGTTGCGGAAATCCTGGTCAAATTCCAGCTTCTGGTCCCGGCCGGTGCGAAAGGCGCGATTGGCGTATCCCACCCCGGCCCCTGGGGTAGATTCAGGGGTTAGGTTATTTTTCATGGTCCAGGTGAGGCTGCGCAGTTCCGCGGCTAATCTATGCCCCCCATGAAAAGCGCTGCCATCCCAGCGGCCTCCCAGGGTCACCTCTACCTGGCTCACCTTTAGGGGAGGCTCCTCCACCCGGGACGGGAAGGCCATCCAGCCACTCTCCCGGGGCAGGTAATAGACTCGGTAGGTGGTAAGTACCCCAACGTCCCCGGGCGGGGAAATGGTGATCACCGCCGGGGCTTCCCCGGACACGGCACTGTAAGCCACCTCATCCCAGGCCTGAGTAGTGGGGTTTAGCACCTGGATGGCCTGGACGTTGCTCAGCCTTTCCCCGGCGCTCTCACCCGCCACTCCCTGGGCCGCCAGCGTAAGGGCGGCGGCATTATAGGCGGCGTTGACTTCCTCTAGTTGGGCATTGTCGCTTACCTTACCGCTGCCTTTTACGGTCCCGTTGATCTTGGCCCAGCCGTCCTTGGGAAACTCCACCCGCACCTGATCGACGAAACAAGAGGCAAAGCGCCTTTTGAGCACCTGCTGCCCAAAACGCATGGCCGCGGTAAAAGACGGATTGGACCGGGCCGCGTCCACCTCCCCGGTTTGAGGCCTGATGGTGTGGCGAAAGCCACCCGCCCCCAAGGGTGCAGTGTCCACCTGTCCCAGCCCGTAAGCCAGGAGAAAGGCGAAATGCTGAGGCTGGGCCCGGGAAAACCCCAAGGTCCCCGCGACCTTGCCGCCCTGATCATAGAGCCGATCCGCCTCTTCCTTGCCGGTCAACTCCTCCCGATTGGTAACTTTCAGAGCTTGATAATTAAGGACGGTGTTCAAATCCACCAGAAAGGCGGTATCCAGCTCTTGTTCAGTGTTGATGGCGGGCTCCCGCCTGTTTGCCGACACCGCCAGCATGTTGTGCGTGGCCAGAAAGTTGCGGATGGACCAGGTCATGAACCTTTTCTCCTCATTTCGTCTATCTGTCTTCGGAGGCAGCTCCTGGATAATTTCGGAGGCAGGATTTATGAGCCTGTCTAAATCCTTGGCTTCACCCGCTCCGGCCCTCTCCCTCAAGGTGGAATGAAATCAAGATCTTGGAAGCAACCTGATTAGTAAGCTTCAAAAATCTTGTACCACCACGGTGCGGTATAAGGCCTCATAAACGCTAAATTCCCCAGTGTTAAGCAAAGGCTGTTCCCGCACCAGGCTAAAGGGCTGCACCTCCAGGCCCAGATCCTGATGCCACAGGGCCTGCCTTATCCCCGCCAATATTTGCTGGCTGCCATTCTGGGGTCTGACCGCGGTGTCTCTCCGAAGATTGCGGACAATCACCAGCATGGCGAAGTCCAGGGTCAGATCATAAGACCGGGTCGATACCTGCTCTCCTCGGGCCTGCCGCAAACCTATCAGGACCGCGGGCAGCCGCCAGCTCTCTGTTTGCAGGCCTGACTGCCAATCCCCTTGATAGGGTTTCAGGGTTTTCACTTGCGCGCCCAATTGAGCCTCCAGGGCTGCCAGCACCGCGTCTTCTAACGTGATCCAGGTACAGTTGGCCATGGCCGTCCCTGTCTGCTACCACTCTCCCAGGGTATCCCGGCTGAAGATGCGGGGGGCACCGGTCACTTCCTGGACGTCCCGGCAAACCTCTGGGGGGTCGCCTCCCAACCCCTCAATTAGTGCCTGTCCAGCGGCCACCTGCTTCAAAAAGCCCACCGCGGCTTCATATTGCTGCTGTCGCACCGTTGGGGCCAAACTACGCCGGGAATAAAGATGAAAGATGGCTAGATCCACCGACAGGGCCTTCACCCGAGCTGGTACCGGGGAAAAGGGTACGGTGTAGCGTAGCCCCAGGTAAGAGTCGATTTCCGCGTCGGCCTTATCGATCGCTTCTTTCACGACATAGCTGTCCGGGATATCCCCCGAATCGGCGGTCAATTCGGCCAGTTCTGGCAAAGGGATCATCTTTAACAGGTCTTCTTGGGTGCAATAAGCCATGTCCCCCTCACTTGTCCTAAACCCAGGGCTTCTGGGACCGGTTACTGGCAAGGTTAATTAAGGCTGTTAGTGGCAGCTTCCATAACTTGCGACAATCTCCCAGGCGCCGCGGTGAAGCACTTGGGGGTCTTATGGTCTCCGTCGTGGTCCAATTCCAGATATTTGCCCGTCGGTGGTAGATTTGGAGACCTAGCCCGGGGCCAATATTCTTAGGGTTCCGACGCGGCATTCCAATAGCAGGTGACCACCAAACCCACCGCAGCCCCCAAATTATTCCAGGGGCGATTTCCAACTCATATTCACCACAACATCAATGGTATAGTTCAAGTTATTCTTGAGCGTATAGGCATCCTGCATAGTAAGTTTCCCGGATGCATTCCAACCAATGGCGGCGTTGGCCGTGCCAACCACCATTGCCCCGCCGCCGTGTCCGATAATAAACCAAGCAGCTTCATGGGCTGTCCCGTCAGTCTTATGGCCACTCACGAAAATGTTAACGGCATCGCAGTCGCCGCTGTTGATGGGCAACGATAAAGTGGCACCGGAAGCCAATTGGCCTCGCCAAGCCCAAGTTCTAACACCATTAATCAAATGGGAGGCATAGCCAAGATTGCTGTTGTTGCTATAAACTTCTATAATTCTCTGGTATCCAATACCCCCATAGACCATGTCAGTGCCGAAAGTCTTGGTCATTCCCCCGACACTCACGGTGCCGTTCATCCACTGGCAGTCGATCAACACCACCCGTCCGCAGGTAGTATCAATATCCAGGGCCTTGTCCGGGGTGGCGTAGGTGCCACTGTAAAAGCAGCCCCGCAAGGTGGCATCCACCACTTTTCTTAGGTAATAGCCGGTGCTGCCGTCCGTTTGAATGTTATCCAGAACCAGGGCATAGAGATTTTGATTGGTGCTGATGTAAACCCCGGTCCCACCGGTGGTAGCTTGTTCAAACCGCATATTACTGAGCTTAATGTGCTGACTGCATAGCGTCGCCGTGGTGTCGTTCCAGTAGAACCCATATTTGCCGCAATTAAAATGGATGGCCCCCTCGAAGGTCACGGCGGATAAAACTGTACCACTGACTACTTCAATATTCTTGCCATTGGTGTCATTGCAGATAAGATAAAGGTCCCGGAAGACCACACCGTCCAGACTCTCCGTGGCAATATTGGGATCATTATCTATAAGGACAGGTCTATCGGCAAAGGCCTTAAATTTTTCGATTCGGATGTGATCCCGGCCCTGAATATGAAGGCCAATGCCACTGTGACCCGTACCGTCATAAACCTCGACATTTCCTAAAGCGAAGACTCGGGCGTCCACCAATTTAATAAAAATTTTGGTATGGGTTCCATAACCAAGCATATAAATTTTATCTAGACCACAATTAATTATCGAAGTAGAAGGAGTGGCATGTTTGAACTCGAACAGAGTCTCGTCCCCAGAGGGATTGAAGCCAAGACCACATGAAATTCCTTGAGCAGAAATTAAGACTCCGTTACGATTTACGGAGACTTTGCTGGTAGCTGTGTAACTACCGGACCAGGTAATAGGTAAACTGGCTCTGTTGGGAGCAGACTGAATAGCAGCGTTGAGGGCGGGAGCAAAGTCGCCGGAGCCGGAGTACCACCATTCGGCCCAGATTTTGTCTATCTTGGCGTAGCTCAGGTCGGCTTTGCCGGAGCCGGTGAGGGAAAATACCTGGCAAAGTTCGGGTTTAAAGCCTCCGTTGATGGTGAGGGTTTTGGCATCGGCAATGGCGAAAACTGTTCCCCGCTCCGGCTTGAGGGTAATATTGGTGGGAATAGTGATGTCAGAGTTAATATTGTAGGTTCCAACCGGTACTCGTAAAATAGTAGTTGCGCTACCTATGGTGGTAACAGCATCCTGAAAGGTAGTGCCGTAATTGGGATCACCCACCCAGACTTCTTTACCCAGCCGGGTATCAATGCGGTCCAGCCCGGAATCAAACCTGGCCTTTTCTTCCGCCCCCCGGGCCCCCAAATGGGGTTTGTAAAGAAAACCCTTGGCCGTCCAAGTCCCGGCCAGCGCTTGGGTGCTCAGCACCATGGCCCAAACCAAGGCCCACAGACCGGCTCTAACCTTTTTCATTTTCCCCTCCATAACCTTCCCTTAATCCAAGAAATCGCAGGCTGTAAGATTTAATGCGTGTTTCAGAAATACCTTGCATTAAGAAATTGGCCAATTCCCCTCCCCCTCGAGGGGGGATGGTCGTGGTGAGGGTGCATATTTTTCATTATTCCAGTAACCTTCACCCCAGCCCCCGGGGAAGGGGAGATTTAACATCATAACTTAGTAAAAATACTTGCGAAAAGCAACAATAGGCCTTTGCCCACGTTTCCTGGCAAGGTGCTCAGGCCTTTAGTAAAAATAGGTGACTCGCAGCGTACCGCTCACATCTCCCGCCCTAAAAGCCTGGAATTGGGTCAAGGCCTGGGTTCCGGTGAGCACCAGGATATCCCCACTGGTCAGGTAATGACCGCTGCTGGCGCTGGGCTGGCCCCCGTCAATGCGAAACCGCACATCTCCATCTTCCAGGGTGAGAAGGGCCGCCCGGGCTGACAGGCGCGCATAGGTGCCGCTTTGGGGTTTGATTTTGTCCAGGGACAACCCCACCGCGGCCCCCCCTACGGTCACCACCTCGTAGTCTCCTGGAATCCGATTATACGTCTCTAAGGTAAGGCCACCAAACCAAGCCATTTTCTCTCCTTAACCTGGGGGGCGGCTCCTTAAGCCGCCCCGAGGCAAATTATGGGCTTAGGCCAACTCTGGCACTACCAGGAGGTCTGCCGTTCCCTGCCAGACATTCGTTTTGGTGCCCCCGGAGCTGGGATCGCCGACGATGAACTGCGCTTGCAAGATCTCCCGGGCCTGGGCTTCCAGGGAGGGCGGCACCAGCAGCATGTTGGGTTTGATACCCAGGGGCCGGCCCTCGGCGTTACTCAGGGACATCATGGCCGTCCGGGCCGCGGCATAATTGGTGTCATTCAAGGATTCTTTGTTGGCATAGGCCAGCTGCCAGAGGCCATACGCCGCAGCGCCCCGGTAATCCACGCCGTAGCGATATTTTTTGCGCATAAAGGCCTGTTCGTCGTCCTGGCGGTCCATGCGCACCAGTTGTACTCCCCGCCGTAATTGGAAGATGAAAGGCTTGATGGCTCGGCTGGTGTCCAGGAGAAACCAGGGGGTACCAGAACCTCCCCCGAAATTAGAGGCCGCCCCGGAACCCACCGGGTGGTCGGCGCCAAAGAAGTAATGAGCGTCATAGCAGGGTGTAGAAAACCCTGCCACCATCAGGTCCGCAATCAATTTTTCCGGGTGTTTCCTGGCTTCCTGAGCCAGCGCCGCCACTATGGGGTTGTAAAATCCCAGTTGCTCGTCCTCCACATCGTTGCGCTCTACCTCGATGGTGGCCTCCCAGTCTTTGGTTTCCACCTGGTAGGCCTTGGGTTCCAGGGAGCTGATTTGCCGGTCACCGATCCATTCCCGCACCATGGGAAAATCCAGCAGAAATTTGTAATCCATAATCCGGGTGTTGGCCGGCACTACCATGGCCACCCGCTCATGCCAGGTGGGAGTCTCCTGGAAGGCGGCATTGAATACGGCCGTAAAGGCCGTGTAAAGTCTCGCTAACGCATCGGCATTGATAATCATGCTTGATTCCTCCGTTTACCTGGCAATGTCAATCCAGCCTTTGGTGGCGGACACGTATCTGACCAGCGTTCCCACTTTGATGTCGTTGGTAGGTCCGGCGGCGTCGTCAAAGGTGTGGTCATCCACGGCATACATGGCTGCCCCCACCATGGCCTGGGTAATCGAGGCGGCATCAAACTCAAAAACCCCGAACCGCCGTACCCGGACCACTTTGTCGCCATTGGCTCCGGAGGCGTTGTCGGCCTGCTCCAGGGCCACCCCCACGAACCGGTAGCCGCTGGTGTCCGCCGCCGGCACCACATAACCGTCAGCATTGGCGCACACCAGGGAGCCGGCAAAGATCTTGGCGCTGGCTGCCACCGGGTATTCCACTTCAATCCCTTCCCGGTAGGACGTAGCCCGGTCTTTGGTTAAAGCTGACATATCATTTTCCCTCCAAATTTTTTGGTTTCCGTAAATCCCTCGGGAATTCCGCTAGTTCCCTCCACCTTGATGAGGGAGGATCAGGCTGGGGGTGAGATAATCTTGAAACCTCCACCAGCCTAAATTTCCCTTTCTTTCCATATCAGGAGCGGAGTTTATGGTAATTATGCGGTCTGGGCCTTGGCCTTTAGATATTCTTCCGGGGCCAAATTAAGGGAGCGGCACAGGGCTAACTCCTCCGGGAGCATCTGCCTTCCCTCTCGGGGGCCTTCTCTGAGCAACCGCAGTTCCTCTCCCGCCGGTATCAGTCTGGGGGCCTTGGCCGTAAAGGTTTTGAAGCCCTCCGGATCTTGGCGGAAATATTCCATAGCCCACTCTTGTTGCGCCGGGCTGATCTTGCCTGCCTTCAGGGCTTCTTCCACCACCTGGGCTGCAGTCTCTTTTGCCAGACGGGATTTGAGCTCTTTAAGCTCTTCTTGTATCTTCGGTAACTGGTCCGAGCCGGCCTTTAAGGCCGCCACCGCTCCCTTTAACTGGGAAACCGAGGCGTCGCCTGGCAGTTGCAAGGCTGCGGCCAGGTCCCGGAATACCTCCAGCACCTTGTCCCACATGGCCTCCTCCGCCCCTTCAGGGTCCAACCCCAACAGGCGCTTCAACTTTTCCATTATCTCCCCCCTCTCCTGGCTATTGCCCCGCTCCAAGGCTTGAGCCTGGACTAATCGAGCCCCGCCTGATACTTCTCCCTTCCACTTGGCTACCAGGGGCGGCAGCCGCTTGATGGCCGGGACGTTGGTCAGACCCACCTGCATCAGCAGAGTGGGTTTGCGACTTCTCGGATCCAGCCGCAACACCGGGGAAAAATAGCGATATTCTCGATTGCGCAGGTACTCCTGGGCTTGCGGGGTCCATTCCACCCGGGCCCAGAGGCCATCCCCCCGGGCCTCCAGATCCTTGATCCAGCCCGCGGCCGGGGCCCGTTCTCCCTGGAGAGATTGGTGCTCATAGTCAACGACCAGATCTACCCCCCGGGACCGAAAAGCGGCCACCAGCGCAGTCAAAGAATCCTCATCCACCACGAAGGGCTCCCGGCTGTCCACCAACTCCACCTTGCCCAAAGGGAGGATGCGGATCCAGCTCGGCAAATTTGCCATCTCCATCTGGCCTGGCAGTTCAGTCCCCATCCTAGCCTTCCTTATTTTCCTGCGTTCCCAGAGCCAGTTTCCAGGGACCCCCCGTCTTTCGCCACTCCCGCTTCCTGGGCCAGTTTCTTGGCCTCCTGGGCCTGAAGCTCCAACTGCTCCGTCTTCTGGGAATCGGGGCACCACAGGCGCTGCATCTCTCCGGCCACCATCAGGGTAGTATCCGCGGCCACTACGGCCCGCCGTACCTTGTCATTCTGGTCCCACCCCTCGTTAAACAACTGGCCATAATAGTTTTGCACCGTTTCCAGGGAGCTCTTCACCTTCTGGAACACCCCAGGGTTAGAGCAACAGCCCGCGACCAACCATGCCAGGGCCAGAACCCAGCCCCATTTGCCTTTCCTCATCGCTAAATCCTCCTCCCGCCGTTAAATTGTTTCCTTGCTGGTCTCCGGTAAAGGGATCCCGAACCGCTCCGCGATATGTTCCAAACTCAAGGGCACGCCCAGTTCTTTCAGGTTGCGGTAGACCTCGGATAAGGTCTTGAGGTCCTCTTCTTCCTCATACTTGAACCGGAACCAGGGACTGGGCTTGTCCCAACCGAAATTGAACCCCACCAGGGGGCGGAGCAACTGCTCCCGCAAGGTGGTGGCCAGGGCCTGGGCGTCCGCCTCTACCAGGTCCCGCCGCACCTGGGCGTGCACTTTGGCCGCGCTGTAAGTCCCGGTGGCCCCAGCGGTATCGGTGGTCAGGGTCTGTCCCAGGATCGCCTTGGACATCTCCCGGTTGCAAAACTCCGTCATCATCTGGTAAGGATTGGCGCTAACCTGCCGGGAAGCGGCCTCTACAAATTCGATTTCTGTGTTCTTGCTGATCACCCCGGCGGCATCCGAGGCCAGATTGCGAATCGCCCGGACCAGGGCCTCCCGATCCGCCTGCGAGGCCCCGGGATCATATTTCCCCAACCTGAGAGGCATCCCGAATACTTCATTGAACGCGGCCCAATCCTTCAAGGCATAGTTCTTGAGGAGATACATCCAGCCCACCACCCGGAGTACCCCGCCCCGGGAGGCATAGCCGCTCCGAGACTTATAACGATGGTAGATCACCTTCCAGGGCGGGGCCTCCACCCCCTTCCAGGAGGCCTCGGGAGTCAGGAGGCGGGGTCTCAGGTCTTCTCCAAAAACCACCTTTTTCTGTGGAATCCACCTGAGTTCCGTCACCCGGGCCTTGCCTCCGGACACTTCCCAGAGGATTTCGCTCAGGGCAAATCCTTTGCCGACGGCATCCAGCAAATCCAGGAAGGCTGCCTCCAGGTTGGGGATGTCGTAAACCATCTCGCCCACCCAAGCGGCAATCCGTTCATCCTCCGGATTCTTGGCGTAAGGTAGCACTTCGTAATCATGGCTCAAGACCGCCATTTTGCGGGTTTGAAGTAAGGCCGCTAAATGAGCGTCCTTCTCTTCCATTTCTTCGAACAGTTCCATTTGACGGATAACTATCCCCTGATCCGCCTCCCGGAAGATCTCCGCCAGCCTGTCCGGGGTCAGACCCGTGCTGGGATAAGTGCTCCACCGGTCTGCCAGGCTGACGGCCGCGAGCTCCCGTGTCTCGGGGGGCGCTGTCTCTTTAAATAATCTCCCGAAGAAATCCTTCAGCCCCATCTGCTCTCCTGCACCAGGTTGCTGTTTTTCTCTGGTGGGGCAGGCTCTTGGCCTGCCTTAAGATTTCCTGTAGCCCCAAGCTTTAGCCTGCGGTCAGGATCCCAGCCTGGCCCAAAGGCCCAGAGGCGTGGGTTTTTCACCAGTCCCCTAAAATGCCCCTCGCCCCTGGAAGAGGCGGGGCTTGATGGAAACATAGGAAGGCGTGGCCGCCACCGGTATTTCCTGGGCCAGGCGAAGGGCCCCTTCCAGGGCGTCTGGTCCATCATCATGCAAAGTCTTGGAGGGAAAATAGAGTAACTGTTCCACCAGCAACTCTTGATCCGAGTGCCCCCGGATAAACCGGATTTTGCCCCGTTCCAGTAAGGGTGACAGGCTGGCCACCCGGGTTTCCTTGGCCAGGCGCTGAGTCACCCCTTTGATCGGCAACACTTGACCCAGCTCTATCCCCAAACGCTCGAACTCCTTGAGCAGCAAGCGCTGGAACAGGTTGTCTTCTACCCCCAAAACCGCGTAAGAATACTCCCGGTGACGGTTAAACGCGGCCCGCAAGGTTTGCTCCAGCGTGGTTTTCTGGATGAAGGCGTCCATCACGTAAAACACCATCTCCTGGCGGTCGAAGCCGATCGTGACCAAAGCCTTGTAATCAGCATTGGCCCCGGTTTCCAAAGAAGGGTCAAAGAATCCCACCACCACCAACTCTCGGTCCTTCAGACTGTCAGGATGATAGTAGTGAATCCACTCTTCCTCGAAAAAACCTGACTCCGGCGCAGGTTCGTTCATCTTCTCCCGGTTGAAGGCCGCGGTGCCCATCAATTGCTTCTGCAACTTGAGCCGGGCTACCGGGTGACGGGCTTCCCACAGGGAGCTGCCGTCTTCTTCCAGGGCTCGATAAATCCGCCTCTGAAAATGGCAGTAAGGCTCCTCCGGGCTGGTCAGCATCAGGTGCAGGGCGCTGCGCCACCTGAGAATAGTGCCGATGATCATCAGGTTGCCCCCGGCATCCAGGGCCGGGTAGACCGCCGACTTCACCCAATCCAGAATCTGCTGCACAATCTCGGGATTGCGCACGTTGATGTCGTTTTCTAGGTCGTCCAGGATGATCAGGTCCGGTCGCCACTGCTTGTGCTTTAAGCCCCGCAGGCGTTGTCCCCGACCTCGGGCTTTTACTCGGATGTCGTTCAAGGTGAAGAAATCGTCCACGGACTTATTGGGCCTAACCAACTCCCCGAAGTCCTGGTGCAACCTCTCATTGTAGAGCAGCTCCAGGTAGAGGTAGCCGGTGAGATCGGAGGCCAGGTCCTCGGTGTCGCTGCCGATGATGATAAAATGCCGCCGCCCAAAACAGATCTGGTGCAGCACATAACCAAAGGCGCACACCGTGGTCTTGGCGAACTCTCGGGGCGCAGCCACCACCGTGGGAGTCACCACCTCGCTGCCCCGCTGCTCCAGCAGCCGCACCAGCTCGTAGTGGAACCTCGCCGGCACGTGGGTAAAGTAATGGGGCAGATAGGTACGGCAGAAATACAGCGGATCTGCCTCGGCCCGGCGCAACCGCCGCAGCCGTTTCTCCTCGCTGTCTTCCCCAAAAGGGCATGACCTCCAGAGACAGCCGCGCCAGAATCTCGTCTGCCTTTCGCCGGAACTCCTTTTGGGTCAACTTCTTCTTCAGGGTCATGGCGGCTATCCTTTCTTAGCGTGCCCCTTCCCCTTCTTCTTCCAAGTTCCGGAAGAACTCCTGCATGCGAGCGGTGATCCGCTTGAGCTCCTCCTGGTCCGTCACCCATCTAAGCAAAAAGTCGCTGAAGCGATCCATCACTTCCAAGGCCGCGGCCCTGATATCCCAACCCTGGCTGCAGAGGCGATCAATCAGGGTGATGATCTTGGTCAACTCTTCCAACTCCTGCGGTTCCAAGTCTCCTTTGGCCAGAAGCCTTCCGGCCTTTTCCCGCAAGATTCCTTTCAGGGCTTCGCCCAGCCAGCGGGGAGACACCAGTACCTTCCGGCGCTTTTCCTCCCATTGGCTCTCTTGGTGCCAGCGCTTTAAGGTTACCAGGGTCACTGATAACAGTTCCTGGATGTCTTCCAGGCTTTTGCCGGCCAGGAATAGCGACTGGGCTTCCTCGAAATAGGGCTCCCGTTTCCCTTGCCGCGGTTTCTTCTTGGTCGCCCTCATGGTTGCTTGGATATACGGGAAAACTCTCAAAAGCTCCAGAACACCTAAGACGCCTGACCCGGTACTTAATTTCTGGAAAATTCACCATTCTTGGCCCAGGGAGGGATGGGGCCAACTCCCCTCCCTGTTCTCTCGCCTCAAAGTCCCGTTACTGGGCCCAATTTAGTGGTACCGGCGTCTCGCCGGTGCTGTCAACCTGCCTCGGCCAGCTTCTCCCTGACCGCGCTCTCCAGGATTCGCACCGTGCCGCCGTCCAACTTGACGCCTCTGAGCTTTCCCTCCCAGAACCACCGATATATCGTGGAGCGGGATACCGCCAACTGCCTGGCCACCTCCCGGGGCCGCATTAACCTCTCTTGGACCATCCGGTTCACCTCCTTTGGCTGAACTGAGTTACCCTTCATTCAAGATCCGGGGCAAATGGCGGCACAGAAGTCCCAACCTGTCGCTTAATCAGGGTCCTGGGATCCCGGCCGTGCTTTAGTAACGCCTTCTTAAGGTGGCAGGCCTGCAAGAAAATGATGGTCTTGCCCTTCCTTTTCCCCTGCGCCACCTTTTTGCCTGGGCTCAGGCGCCCCCAAAGCCTTAAGGGCTCTTCCTGGTCATCCTGAGGGGACAAAGGGTCCACCTTGGGCCACGAATTCCTCTAGGGCTTTTCTCTATCCCTAGGGCCTAAAACCAAATTGCCCCCAAGATCCTGGGGGGCAATTAAGGCGAAAGGCAGATATCTCCTGTCAAAACAGCCTCTTGGCTGAGGAGAGCTAATGGCCCTGGCTTTGCACCGGGAAAATTGGCCAAAAGATAAATGAAGGCGTTAAGGAGGATCAGAGATGGGGTTTTTACAGAATAAGCGGTTTTTTCGGCCGGATGAGGTGGCCGAGATTTTGGCTCTCTCCCGGCGCACCGTTTACCGTATGATTCGGGACGGGCGTCTTAACGGGGTAAGGTGGGGTTCCGGTCCCTGGCGCATCCCCCGGGAAACTCTGGCGGCCTTGCTGGCGGAAGAGAGCCAACCAATGGGGGCATGATCCACCCTGCCGGCCACCGTTTCTCAGTCGCTTCTGGGGCCGCGGTCAAGGCCCTGGGCCCCGATTCCGCGGCTGAAAGAAATTCCCTAAGGGATGGGGGGAGGATTAAGATCTGCGGTCCTTCCCCCCTTCCCAAACCTTCAGCCCGCCTCCCTTCCCGCCAAGCATAAGAATCCCTTGCTTTTTCTTCAAATAATCCTACAATAATAATAACCGGTAGACCATATGCGGGGCGCTTGCCCCAATGTAGGGTTCCTTAATGTTTAACCGTTTAAGCCCATTCTATAAAAATATTGCCCTGTGGTTGCTCATAACCCTGGTCATGATCTTTTTGTTCAACTACTTCAATAGCACCGAGCAAACCCGGAGCAAAGCCACCATCAATTACAGCCGCTTCCTGGATCTGGTAAGGTCCGATAAGGTGGCCAAGGTCACTCTGCAGGGGGAAGAAATCACCGGAGAGATGACGGATGGCAAAGGTTTCAAGAGCTACGCGCCTGCCGATCCTGACCTGATTAAACTCCTCCAGTCTAAAAAAGTGGAAATCACTGCCAAGCCCAAGGAAGACTCTCCGTGGTATACTACTCTCCTGGTGTCCTGGCTGCCCATGCTGGTCCTGGTGGGGATCTGGATCTTCTTTATGCGCCAGATGCAGGCCGGCGGTGGCAAAGCCATGTCTTTCGGCAAGAGTCGGGCCCGCCTGATGACGGAAAACACCGTCAAGATCAATTTCAATGATGTGGCCGGCATCGAGGAAGCCAAAGAGGAAACCCAGGAAATCATCGAGTTCCTGAAAGACCCCAAGAGATTCACCCGCCTGGGAGGCCGCATTCCCAAAGGGGTTCTCCTGGTGGGGGCGCCAGGCACTGGCAAGACCCTGCTGGCCAGGGCCATTGCCGGTGAAGCCGGGGTCCCCTTTTTCAGCATCAGTGGCTCTGACTTTGTGGAGATGTTCGTGGGGGTGGGGGCCGCACGGGTTCGAGATCTGTTCATCCAAGGTAAGAAGAGCGCCCCTTGCATCATCTTCATTGATGAGATCGACGCGGTGGGCCGCCATCGGGGAGCCGGCTTGGGCGGCGGCCACGATGAGCGGGAACAGACCTTAAACCAGCTCCTGGTGGAAATGGATGGTTTTGAAGCCAATGAAGGGGTCATCCTCATCGCCGCCACCAACCGCCCTGACGTCCTGGACCCGGCCCTGCTGCGCCCCGGCCGCTTCGACCGTCAGGTGGTGGTGCCCATCCCCGATCTGAAAGGTCGGGAATCTATCCTTAAGGTTCATACCCGCCGTACCCCCCTGGCCGACACGGTGGATCTCTCCATCCTGGCCCGCGGCACTCCCGGATTCTCCGGAGCCGACCTGGAAAACCTGGTCAACGAAGCCGCCCTGTTCGCCGCCCGCTTCGGCAATGAATACGTGACCATGGAAGACTTTGAGAAGGCCAAAGATAAAGTCCTGATGGGCTCCGAACGCAAAAGCCTGATAATCAGCGACCGGGAACGCACCAATACTGCCTACCACGAGGCGGGCCATACCCTGGTGGCCAAACTCATTCCGGGCACCGATCCCATCCATAAAGTTTCTATTATTCCCCGGGGTCGGGCTCTGGGTGTCACCCAGCAACTGCCTCTGGATGAGCGGCACACCTATCCCAAGGAGTACCTGATGGCCACCCTTACCGTTCTCTGTGGCGGCCGGGCGGCCGAGGAAATCGTCTTTCAGCATTTTACCACCGGGGCCGGCAACGACCTGGAGCGGGCCACCAATCTGGCCCGGAAAATGGTATGCAATTGGGGCATGAGCGACGAATTGGGCCCGGTAACCTTCGGAAAACGGGAGGAGCACATCTTCCTGGGGCGGGAATTCGCTCAAGCCAAGGATTTTAGCGAAGATACGGCTCGCCTCATTGACGCGGCCATCAAAAATCTGGTCCTCAGCGCTTACCAGGGGGCCAGGGACTTGCTGGCCAGCCAGCGCGCTCAACTGCAGGCCCTGGCCCAGGCCCTTTTGGAAAAAGAGACCCTGGATAGCCAGGAGATCGACAAGCTGCTGGCCTCTTTTGCAGAACCGGACGAAGCCCCGGAGTCCCAGGAGGCCACCCCCCAGCTTCCCCTCAGCCTCCAGCAGGCTTAAGCATGACAGGCTGCCGCCATACCTCCGGTGCCTCGGAGATCGCGCCCTATCGTCCTGACTGGGCGGCCTTGCTGAACCTTCCCCGTCCCTTGCTCATGGGGGTGATCAATGTTACTCCCGATTCCTTCTCTGACGGCGGTCGCTTCTTTGACCACCAGGCGGCCCTGAGCCAGGCTCGGGCCCTGGCCGCGGCCGGCGCGGATATCCTGGACATTGGCGGCGAATCCACCCGGCCCTACGCCGACCCCCTCCCCCTGGAGGAAGAGCTGCGCCGGGTTCTCCCCCTCATTCAGGCTATCACCCAGGAGATCTCCCTCCCCATCTCCATCGACACCTACAAGGCCCGGGTGGCCCGGGCGGCCTTGGGAAACGGAGCTTCCTTGATCAATGACATCAGCGCTCTGCGCTTCGACCCCGATATGGCCCCCCTGGCGGCTATGGCCCAGGTGCCGGTGGTGTTGATGCACATGCAGGGTACCCCTCAAGATATGCAGCGCCAGCCACACTACGATGACCTGATAGGGGAGATTAAGGCTTTCTTTCGGGAACGCCTGGACTTTGCTCTATCTCAAGGTATCCCCCGGGAGCTCCTCATCCTGGACCCCGGCATCGGCTTTGGCAAAACCTGGCAACACAACCTGGAGATTCTCAATTGCCTGAACGAGTTCCTGGATTTAGGCTGTCCGGTGATGGTGGGTCCGTCGCGCAAAGCCTTTCTGGGCCAGATCCTGGGCCTGCCCCCGGGGGAGGGAAGGGATGTGGGCACCCTGGCCGCCATGGCGGTCGCGGTAATGCGCGGGGCCCGCATCATCCGCACCCATAATGTGGCCTATGCCCGCCAGTTCCTGAGTGTGCTGGAGGCTATTTGGGGGGGGGGGCCAGGGGCCGCAGGTCCCTGGCCCTCCCCCCAGAAAACCATTACAGGAGGCCCGCCCTTAATCTGACCATGTGGCAATTCCTCTCCCAGTTGCGTTGGCAGGATGCCGTGGACATCATCCTGGTGGCCATCATCATTTACCAGGTCATCCTGATTCTCAAAGGCACCCAGGCCGTCCAGGTTCTGGCGGGCATGTTCCTCCTCTTTTTGCTTTACCTGGGGGCCCGGCGCCTGAACCTCTTCACCCTGGAATGGCTTCTGGATGGCATTATCAAAAGCTTTCTGCTCATCGTCATCATCCTCTTTCAGGCCGACATCCGCCGGGTCCTGTCCCGCATGGGACGTAAAGCCTTCCTCTCCTCCGAGGTTTCCGAACCTCTGGTTCTGGAGGAAATCTCTGACGCAGTGGAAAGTATGTCCAGCCAGCGCATGGGCAGCCTCATCGTCCTGGAGCGCCAGGTGGGCCTTTCCGATTACCTGGAAGGAGCCGTAAAATTAGATGCCCTGGTCACCAAGGAGCTTTTGGTTTCCCTGTTCTGGCCCCACACCCCCACCCATGACGGGGCCGCCATTATCCAGGGGGACCGGATTATCGCGGCTGGCTGCTTGCTGCCCCTGTCCAGCAACCCGGACCTGGACCCGGACCTGGGCACCCGCCACCGGGCCGCGGTGGGTCTCACCGAGCACAGTGACGCCCTGGTGGTCGTGGTCTCCGAAACTACGAGGGACGTTTCCCTGGCCCAAGGGGGCCGGCTGCGGCGCAATCTTTCCCGCTTGCAACTGCGTCAGGCCTTGCATAGTGTCCTGGAACCTTCTCCGAATAAAAAAGGAACCTTAATTGACAGATTGGGTCGCTTTTTTAGGCCGTCATAAAGGTCTCAAGTTACTGTCCCTGCTCTTGGCGGTGGCCCTCTGGTTTGCCGTGGGTGGCGAAGAACGCACTGAGGTGACCCTCAGCATGGCCCTGGAATTTGCCAACATCCCCCCCCACCTCATGGTCACCAGTGAAGTCCCCCCGTCCCTCCAGGTACGGGTTATGGGCCCCCAGGGTCTGGTGCGCAAGCTCTCCCAGGGCCGCCTCACGTATGCCCTTGATCTGACGGGTCTTAAGAGCGGCCGCCATTCCTTTCCCCTGGGCCCCGCCAGTTTCTCTTTTCCCCGGGGAGTGGTGGTAACCCGCATCCAGCCCAGCTTCGTTAATCTCACCCTGGCCCCCACGATAACCCGGACCCTGCCTATTATGCCGGTCCTGGAAGGCGCTCCCCCAGAAGGTTATGAGGTAACGGAAATCAAAACCCGTCCGGCCCAAATCACGGTTACGGGCCCTGCCACCGAATTCGCGGGTCTCAAGGCTATCCCCACCCTGCCTCTGGACGTCAGCAATCTTTCTGGCCCCGCCACCCTTACCACCGATGTAGACTTAAAGAATCTCCACCTCACCCCCCGGGAGCAGGTCCCCGTCCTGGCGGATATTACCGTCGAGCCTAAGAGAATCACCCGCACCATCTCCGGAATTCCGGTAGTGGCCAACCCCCGTCCGGCCCATTTATCTCCTTCCCAGGTCACCCTCACCCTCCAGGGTCCTGGGCCGCAATTGAGAGACCTCAAAGCCTCGGATTTGAAAGCCAGGGTAGATACCCGCAACTTGGCCCGGGGACGCCAGCGCCTGAAGGTCTCGGTGGATCTGCCGCCCCCCCTTCGCCTTCTTAAGGTCCAACCTGATACCCTCACCGTCTGGGCGGCAAAATCGCCTTGACCCGGGTTCATTTCTGATTGCGTGTTGCGGCCATC
Organism: uncultured delta proteobacterium; assembly: GCA_963739295.1. Lineage (GTDB taxonomy): Bacteria > Desulfobacterota > Desulfobaccia > Desulfobaccales > 0-14-0-80-60-11 > CAVTZS01. The sequence continues at coordinate 221,631 of CAVTZS010000005.1, forward strand.
TCTGGTAATTTTTCCCAATGCACCCGCTAACCGCGCTCTTTTTGGGTCTGGTCCAGGGCATCACCGAGTTCTTGCCCATCTCCAGTTCCGCCCATCTGGCCCTCCTGGAGCACTATCTCCAAGTGACCGGGGGCGGACTGAGCTTTGATATCCTCCTCCATGTGGGGACCGTGGCGGCCCTCATAGCCTATTTCTTCCATGATTGGCTGGAGATGGGCCGGGCCTTCCTGTTTCCTTCCCGCTATAATCGCCCGGAGCGCTGGCTGCTTCTCTATATCATCGTGGCCATTATCCCCGGGGCCGTGGCTGGAGTTCTCTGGGAAAAGAAAGCTGAAACCATCTTCCGGCAACCGGCCCGAATCGCCATACTCTTGGGGGCGCTGGCCCTTCTCCTGATTTTGGCCGAAAAAATCGCCCGGCACCGCCGGACCTTGGACCGCATGATGCTGATGGACGCCATCTTGATCGGCCTCTCCCAGGCCCTGGCCATCATGCCCGGGGTCTCCAGAAGCGGCATTACCATGACCGTGGCCCTCTTTCTGGGCTTCAACCGCCGGACCGCGGCCCACTTCTCCTTCCTTTTGGCCACCCCCATCATCGCCGGCGCCGGCATCCTCCACCTCCCCCATTGGTTCAAGGCCCCCCCGGAAAATCTCTCGGCCCTGGCGGCCACCGTCGGCCTCCTGGCCTCGGTCATCTCCAGCTACCTCACCATCAAATACCTGCTGCGCTTTCTGCAGCGCCACACCTTCATTCCCTTCGCGGTCTATCGCCTGCTCCTGGCCGCCCTGGTCCTGGCTCTCTGTTTCCTGTACCCTTCCTGGTGATTGGACCGTTAATTCTCGGACCACTTGTCATTTCTCCCTTGCCTCCCCGGCCTAATTAAGGTGCGGTTTGCGCTCCGTTCTTTTGTGTCCTCTTCTTCCTGAAAGGTCTTTACAATCTGTAAAAAATACTGACAGTAACCGGCCCTGAAAGGCCAGATAAAGGCCTATCCTTTCTCCCCCTAATTTCTAGGTTTTTCCATAGGTTAACCAAATGCCCCCCTGGGCTCCCCTCCTGGCACGAGGGTTGCTTATTTTTGCCGCGAGCCGTACAGTTGTGTGCGGATTCTATAAATTTAAAACTTATAAAAAATTATGGATAGGTGTCTCCGGTGATCTCTACAAAGACTCCAGGTAAAAAGTCCGAGGTTCGAAGCGCTGACGGAACTGGTCCAGCTCGTCACTGGCCTGTTCCTGCTGGCCTTCATCCAAGTTCACCTCTTTGCGGTGTCCGCCATCATCTTCTCGGCGAAGAGTTTTAACGACTATTCCGCCAAGTTGGAGCACTATTACCTGGCTCAGGTGGGCATCCCCCTGGTGATCCTGGCTATCATCATTCACGGGCTGGTGGCAATGCGCAAGGCTCCCTGGAATATCCAGGAGGCCCGCGTCTTGTTCCGGCATTCCAAGCGCCTGGCTCACCTGGACACCTGGCTCTGGGTGGTCCAGATCCTTACCGGTTTCATGATCCTGGTGCTCGCGGCCTCTCACATCGCCAGTGTGTTCGCCACCTGGCCCATTGATGCCGCCACCAGCGTGAAGCGGGTTCAGAGTGGGTATTTCACCTTCTTCGTCCTCCTCATCCTCACCGGCGAAATCCACGGCATGGTGGGCCTCTATCGCATCCTGGTGAAATGGAGCTGGATCCAGCGCAAAAAGTTTACCAATCTGTTGGTCTATGCCACGGTCTTTTTCGTGGCCCTGGGGTTTGTAACCTTACTTGTTCTCTATTTCAAAAAGTTTTAAGGGTTACTCATGAAGTGGACAGACGCCCATATAACTGATGTTTTGGTAATCGGCGCCGGCCTGGCCGGGGAGCGGGTGGCCATTGAGGCCGCCATGAACGGCCACGATGTCACCATCCTCAGCCTGGTGCCGCCCCGCCGCTCCCACAGCACCGCGGCCCAGGGGGGCATGCAAGCCTCCTTAGGCAATGTGGCCATGGGTTACGGCGATAATACTGACATCCATTTTGCCGACACCGTGAAGGGCTCCGACTGGGGCTGTGAGCAGGACGTGGCCCGTCTCTTCGTCGAGCTGGCCCCGGTCGCGGTGCGCCAGCTGGCCTTCTGGGGTTGTCCCTGGTCCCGGGTGGTGCCCGGCAAGCACGTCCACGGCAGCGGGGTCGAGGTCGAGGAGCTGCCGGAGAAGGCCGGTCTCATCGCCCAGCGGGAATTCGGCGGCACCGCCAAACACCGCACCTGCTACGCCTCGGACGGTACCGGTCGGGCCCTGCAGGTTACCATGGACACGGTGGTGGTCAAACTCAACGTTACCGTCCACGACCGCCTGGAGGCCATCAGCCTCATCCACGACGGCCAGAACTGCTACGGCGCGGTGGTAATGGACCTCAGGAACGGCAATCTCAAGCCCTACCTGGCCAAGGCCGTGGTCATCGCCACCGGCGGCTATGGCCGCATTTACGGGACCTCCACCAATGCCGTCATCAGCGAGGGCACCGGCATGGCCATCGCTCAGGCCACCGGGGTGGTGCCCCTGGGCAACATGGAGGCGGTGCAGTTCCACCCCACCGGCATCGTTCCCGCCAACATTCTGGTGACCGAAGGCTGCCGGGGCGATGGCGGCTTTCTACTGGACAAGAATCTCTACCGTTTCATGCCTGAATATGAACCGGTGAAGAAAGAGATAGCCTCCCGGGACGTGGTGAGCCGCTGGATGGTGCACCACATGCGCCGCGGCTTAGGCGTGGAAAGCCCCTACGGCCCCCATCTCTGGTTGGATATCCGCCATCTGGGAGCGGAACATATCAATACCAACCTCAGGGAAGTGGCCACCATCTGTAAAAATTTCCTGGGTGTCGACCCGGTGGATTCACTCATCGCCGTCCGGCCCACCCAGCACTACTCCATGGGCGGGGTGCGCACCAACAAGGAAGGAGAGGCTTACGGCTTGAAGGGCCTTTTCGCCGCCGGGGAAACCGCCTGCTGGGATATGCATGGCTTTAACCGCCTGGGGGGCAACTCCCTGGCCGAGACCATTGTTGCCGGCATGGTGGTGGGTTCCCGGGTGGCTGACTATGTCAAGGAAGTGGACCTGGAGTTTCCCTTCGCCCTGGTGGCCGACGCGCTCAAGGAACAGCAACAGCGCATCGAGGATTTCCGCAGCCATAAAACGGGTACTGAAGATGCCTATCAGATCATCAAACAGATGAACGATACCCTGTTGAACAAAGTGGGCATCTTCCGGACCGGCGCAGACCTGCAGGAAGCGGTCAATACGATCCACGACCTCTACCTGAAGTCTCTGAACGTCCGCTTGCGTTCCAGCGGCTTGGGGGCCAGCCCCGAACTCTTCACCGCTTTGCGCCTTCCCGGCATGCTCCGGCTGGCCCTGTGCATCTCCTTTGGCGCCCTGACCCGCACCGAGAGCCGGGGCAGCCACTACCGGGAGGACTACCCCAAGCGGGACGACGAGAACTGGCTCAAACGCACCCTGGCCTACTGGCGTCCCGGCGCAGATATGCCGGAGCTGCAATACGAACCTGTGAAGATCACTGAACTGCCTCCGGGCGATCGTGGTTACGGTGCCATGCCCATCGGCGGCGTCAGTGAAGTCGAAGATATCGGAGATTAAAACCATGGCCCGTACCTTGACTTTCAATATCTTCCGTTATAATCCCACCACTCCTAAGATCCCGCCGCGGATGCAGGAGTATCAACTGGAAGAGACCACGGGCATGACTCTGTTCATCGCCTTGAACCAGATCCGGGAAGAGCAGGATCCCTCTCTCATGTTCGATTTTGTTTGCCGCGCCGCCATCTGTGGCTCCTGCGCCATGCTCATCAATGGCCGTCCCAATCTGGCCTGCCGGACTTTGACCCAGAATCTTCCCGATAAGATCACGCTCATGCCCCTGCCCGTCTTCCGGCTGATCGGCGACCTCTCCGTGGATACCGGGAACTGGTTCCGCAACCTGAACCTGCGCACCGAGTCCTGGATTCACACCGCCAAGGTCTTCGAACCCAAGGCCATCGAAGAGCGCATGGACAACGCCACGGCGCTTGGAAGTCTATGAAGGAGACCGCTGCATCGAGTGCGGCTGCTGCATCGCCGCCTGCGCCACCGCCAACATGCGGGCCGACTTCATGGGCGCCGCGTTCATCAATCGGATAGCCCGGTTTATGATGGACCCCCGGGATGAGCGTCCCCATGGGGCATACTTCGAGGTCATGGGCACCGACGAAGGCGTCTACGGCTGCATCGGCCTCATGGCCTGCGACGACCTCTGCCCCCAGGAGATCCCCCTCCAGGGCCAGCTGGCCTTCGTCCGCCGCAAGCTTTCCCTGGTGGCCCTGGGCCGGAAATAACAAAGAAGAGGCCGGGGGCGCGTCCCCCGGCCTCTTTCGACCTCCTCCAGTATCTGCGTCTAAATCTGCAGGATTTCCGTTTAATTCATTTCATCAAAAAACTCCCCCACTCATGGGGACCACGCCTTTAATACCCGAACGGCAAACGATAGAGAATATCCACCAACTCCTCTGCGTCAGTAACCTCCGACTCCGTTTCCCCATGCACCCTTAAGGCCTCGGCCCAGAGGCTGGGCAGGGTGCGTCCCGACTCCTCCCAGTCCACTTCCAGGGGGAAAAGGGGGTCTCTTAAGGTGGCCTCCTCCCAGGCCTCGAAGCTGGCAACGCGGGGGTCCCGGCCCATGGCCCACAAAAAGGCGCTCTGTTCGATATCCCGGTTGAAGCCGCTGCTCCAGAAGAACTCGATGAGGGCCGGCACCGCCTGGGACAGGGGCACCCCCTCCAGCATCTCCGGCTGGTACCGCAGGCATACCCTCTGGCTGCCGTGATGCCCGGGTTTGCCCCGCACGTTGGGCAGATTGGTGTGATACAGCGGGTCTTCTGGAGAGGTTAGGGGGCTGGGGCGGTAAAAAATTTTCATCTCTTCGAAGTCGCCCCGATAGAAGGTGAGGAGATAGATAATGTAGGGAAAGGCCAGGCGATAGGAATGGTATTCCTCCCGCTCCCCCTTCTTTCCTTCACTCACCTGCAGGCTGCGGCACTGGGGCGGCTCCTCCACTACCAGCAACAGCAGATCCTTCTTCTGACAAAACCAGCGAGTGCCGGCGGGCAACAGCGGCACAGGGGGCGGCATGAGGCGGGCCAGATAGCGCAGTAAGGAGTTAAGCCGGGTGCGCCGAACCACCCGGAAGTCCTTACCGCTGCTCTCCTCTAAAAGGAGAACCTCTTTTTCCTCGAATACAATTTTCTCTTTTATGGGCTCAGATCCTGGGGGGAATTTACAGGTAGCGGCTTCCTTGACGCTCCCGCCTTCCCCTGATTATTCCTCGGCCTCTGCCCCGGGGCTGGCCCAGGCCCAGACCCGCTCCGGCACAAAGCGCTTAGACGAGCACTGGTGCAGGGCCAGGCGCTCCATCTGCCGCAGCACTTCCGGCAGGTGGGGCGGCAAGAAGTCGTCGATGACCGCCTGAAAATCCTGGGCCTGGGCCTTTTCCCGGCCGGCCAGGCGGGCGCGCCGATAGGCCCGGAAGACCAATTCCTCGATATCCCCTCCAGTAATCACTTCCGGGTGGCGCTTATCCAGATAATGAGCAATCTCGCGGAAATCCGTGAACTCGCAAGGGATGCCGCTGCGCCGGGCTACCACCTGGAAGATGTGGCACTTCTCGGCAAAATCGGGCATAAAAAACGGGATCCGCTCACTGGACCTACCCGAGCGCAGATCGGCCTTATCCAGCCGATCCGGCCGGTTGGTGATCCTGATCCACAGCACTTTTCCCTGGATGGCCGGGTCGCCCATGAATTCGAAGCGCATCTGCCTTAAGCGGTTGCTCACTCCCGTATCCCCGGAATACTCATCCCGGAGGTGTTCACTCTGGTCGGCTTCGTCCTCCACCACCACCACCGGGGTCAGACTCCGCAAGGTTTGCAGGGCTTTGAAAAAATTGCGCTCGCTCTCCCCCACCCATTTGGTTCGAGGGTTGAGGAGTTTGACGAAGTTGAAGCCGCAATCCCGGGCTAGGGCTTCCGCCAGCGCGGTTTTGCCCACCCCCGGGGGCCCCATCATGGTAATTCCCCGGGGCACCAGCTTGACTTCGCTCGAGTGGATAGCCTGCACAATTTGGGAAAAATATTGCTTAATGGGCTCCAGCCCGCCGATATCTTCCAGCCCAAAGCGGGGTTCCAGCACTTCGATGAGCCCCATTAATTCCTGGCGCAGCAAGTCTTTTTTCTTGCGGCGCACCATCTCCAGGGTTAGGGGCTGGCGCCGGCCCTGGCGCAGCAGTTGCCTAAGCACCCGGAGACTGAGACCCGCCCCCAGGTTGGCCAGTTCCTTAGGGGCCAGGGCCAAATTGTACTTCCCCTGGGAAAGGAGATGTTTGAGGTATTTGGTGCGGGCTTCCTGGTCTGGGGACGGCACCTCGATGATCTGAGCCCCGTGGCGGCTGAGGGTCAGGCTGGGGTTCAAATCCGCCAGATTTCCAGTAGTCAGGATTACTACATGGCCCTGTTCCATCAGCTCCCGGTGCCGGGCCCAACGCAGTAAAGTGACCAGGGCGACCCGGTCAGGCTCCCCCATGGAGCTCAATTCCACCGCCGGCACGATGGTTTCGGCATATTCCAGGATAAAGGCCAGAGGCTTGCGCATGAGGGGAAAGCGGCAGGAGGTGGTCATCACCTGCTCCGCCAGTTGCAGCACTTCCCGGGAGGTCTGGGGTAAAGGCTGGGAAGGGGGCTTTTGCCCCAAAGCCTTTAAGGCCCGGGTGCGAACCTGGTAGACATCCTCTTCCTCCTCCGAGGCTTCGGGAGGTTCCTGGGCCTTGCGAAAGGAGTTCTCGGTACTGGCGTCCCAGAACTCCAGGCCCTGACCCAGGTTGTAAAATACCACATGCCGTTCCTGGGACAGCCATTGCCCCAGGAAAACCCGGCAGGGCAGGTAATCGCCATTCACCCGGACATAATCAAACACCTGTCCGTGCAGGATGAAGAGGGCCGATTCCCCTTCCTGGAAAAGTTCTTCCAGCTCCTGGGCCCACTCCGGTAAATCTTTCCAGGGCCCCATGGCTACTACCTCGCTTTTGACCGGGGATGAGGAGGGGAAGAGATCGGGACTGGGGAGTTCCGGTTCCCTCCCCCTGGGCATCCTCGTCTAAACCTGACGGCAGCCCCTGCCCCGCGTCAGGCCCAGGGTTATTAATCGCCCACTAAAGGAGCGGTTGAATCATTTTGACAAACTCTTCTTTTTTCCTGGTCCCCAGGATGCCGTGCACTATCTTCCCCTGGCGGTTGATGATAAAAGTAGTAGGTACCACCGCGATATTGCCGTAGGCCTCGCTAACCTTGTCGGTGCCGCTCAGCACCGGGTACTCCAGGCCCAGTTGCTTTACCAGAAAACGTATTTGCGTGGGGTCCGAGCTCAGGGCAATTCCCAGGGTCTGAAAGCCCTTATCCTTGTTCTCGTTATAGATCTTGTTCAGGTCGGGCATCTCCTCCCGGCATGGCCCGCAGAAAAAGGTAAAGAAGTTGAGCACCACTACTTTGCCCTTAAATTGGCTCAGGGTGAAATCTTTACCCTCGAGCACGTCTTTCAGGGCAAAGTCCGGGGCGTTCTTGCCTTCCAGCTCGCTCTTGGTCTGCCCCCATCCCACGGACACCACTGCCAAGAGGCTGAACATCACTATCAGGGCCATACAAGATAGACGGGTTAAGCCCAACAACTTTTTAACCATTAAAAATCTCCTTACTTCAGGGTAGATAGTGCTCTTTAATTAGTGAATATAGCAAAACCTCTCCGTGGCTGCAATTCGAATTACACCTGCGTTCGGCCCCGCCGTTCGGGGCCTGGGGCCCGAAGCCCGGCCGGCGTGGCCTAAGGGCCACCAATTCCCTAAGTCTTGTAGTCTCGGTGCCCTGCGAGGCCGGCAGCGGAAAGCGCGAAGGCTACCCTGCCCCTGGCGTTGTTTCCCATGGCCAATTGCCTAAAGCTTGACATCTCCTGCCACTTATCCATATTGTTATAAATTCCTGAGGAGATGGTTATGAAAGTCCTGGGCATTTTGGGCAGCCCCCGACGGGGCGGCAACTCCGAAACCCTCTTGGAGGCCTTTCTCCAGGGGGCGGTCCAGGGCGGCGCCGCGGTGGAAAAGGTGGCCCTCCGAGAACTCAAGATTTCCCCTTGCCTGGAAATATATCATTGTTTTAAGGATGGCACCTGCCCCATTAAAGATGATATGCGAGAGCTTTACGACAAGCTTCTCAGCGCCGAGGTGGTGGCCCTGGCTTCGCCGGTCTTTTTTTATGGGCTTTCAGCCCAGGCCAAGGCCATGATCGATCGGACCCAGGCCCTCTGGTCCCGGCGCTATGTCCTGAAACAGGAATTCCCCGGCCCGCCGCGCCAGGGGGTGCTGCTGTGTACCGGCGCCACCAAGGGGCGCCTCCTCTTTGTGGGCTGCCGCCTCACGGCCAGGTATTTTTTCGATGCCATTAATGTTACCTACGCGGCAGAAATCCTGGTACGAAGCGTAGATGAAAAAGGCGCTATCAAGCAAAAACCGGAAGTTCTGACCACCGCCACCGACCTGGGCCGCCGACTGGCCCAGGGGGAGGTCCTGGGACCCATCAAACTGGACCCCCTGGCGGTTTAAGTGAAGAGATTGTGAGGGGAGGGCCATGTAGGGGCGACCCGGCGGGTCGCCCCTACGGTCCCTGCCCCCTCCCCCCTAACCACGCAACAAAAGGAGGCCCCATGGCAATTGAAGTCGGCATGACCAATGAAAGGCGGCTGAAAACCGGGGCGGAACACTCGGCGCAAAAGTTCTACCCGAAAGTTCCTGATGTCTTCGGAACCCCCTACTTGGGAGGATTGTTTGAGGCGGTCAGCGCCGATCTTATGGCCCCGCATTTGGGTCCAGGGGAGCAGTCGGTGGGCATCTCCATGAACCTGCAGCACACCGCGGCCACGCCCCTGGGGATGGAAGTAAGAGCTAAAACCGAAGTTATTGCGGTCGAAGGCCGCAAGATCACCTTCAAGCTGGAGGCCCTTGACGAAAAAGAAAAGATTGGCGAGGCCATCCACGAACGTTTTATAATTAACGCAGAGAAGTTTAATCAACGGGTAGAGGCCAAAAAAAGCTGAGGACTCAGGCATCATCCGCTCAGTTTCCTTACGATCTGGTATCCTTGCGCCATTTCGAGGCCGGTTGGGGCTGGGAAGCCCAACTGCGGCAGCTGATCCGGACCAAATACCATTCGGATCTGGCTGGGCTGGTCGGCCTCGACCCCTCCCTCCTGGCCCGCCTCCTGGGTGGAGAACTGGTCCAGGGGAGGCCCTATGCCACCATTCAATGGGTGCTGCGCCGGGTACCCTTTCGGCCTCTGGAAATCTACTTTTTCTTTGACCATGACCCGGAATTCGGGTCCGACTTGCGGATCTTTTTTGCCCGGAAGAGCTTGGTCGTTCCCACCGAGGACGCTTATGTCTTTGCCTGGGACTACCTGGCCCTAGTGGCCCGTTATGGCCGGGGCGCCTTCCCTTTAACGGCCGCCGCTCCCGGGCCAGACTGGCTGGTATACTCGGATTTCGCCAATGCCGCGGCTAGCCCTCTGGAGGAAGTCTCCGTAAAGCCTCGGGAGGAAGCCCTCCGGCTCATCCCGGCAGAAGTGGTGGAGGTAGCCCTGCGGCGTCTGGACTGCGGTACCTTCACTGGCACCAATGGCTCCTGGGGAATCATCTGGCCTCTCTTGGGGGATCTCTCCTTCCGCCTTCAGGCTGGCCCTGCTGGCCTCCAGGTAGCCTTTGACAGTCACGGAGCCCGGAAATATGAGCCGGAATTTCTCATGAGTTTCGCCTGGCTTTATATCAATGCCCTGCTTAGGGAGTGCCGCCAGGTGGATCCCTCCTTGCCCCGGCTGTCTCGCTATTTGTAAAGATGAAATGCTCCCATTGTCATAAAGCAGAAATAATCATCCGTTCTTCCTGAGACGACCTGAAGATTGGCTGCCCGGGATGCGGCCACATTTATTCTTATCAGGAAATCAAGGAACTGATCGCCGCGCCTCGTCGGCGGAGTACTTCTCAGGCCCGCCGTGGCGCCAGGATCAAGGGGTCTCATGAGTGCCCAACTGAAGGATCTAACCCGGCTTAGGCAACCCGGCCGGGCTCGTACCGGTCTGGTCAAAATTAGTTATGGGGTGCATCACCTGGAGGTGGCCATTGCCGGGAAATCCGTGGGCGAGGTGCGCCAGGCCTTAAAGGAGCCCTTGAATATCGACCCCCGGGCCCTGGCCCTGGTTAATGGCCGGGAGGCGGCAGCTTCGCATCTCCTGAAAGAAGGTGACCAGCTGGAGTTCGTGCGCCTGGCGGGGGAAAAGGGCTGCTGCTCTTTGAGATCGCCCAGCCTGGCATAAACCTCCGGGTAACTTTTGACGCCGAAAATAACCGTTATGAGCTGAAGATCAGCAAAGTCGGCCACGAATTCGGCACTTATCTGGAAAAGAAAGATGCTGATGATTGCCTGGACGGAAAGAAATGTGTTAATCTTGTAGTGTAGCTCACTCAGTTCCTGGCGGAATTTGAAGACATCCTGACCCCTAGAAAGCCGGGATGAAGCATTTGGAGGTAAGACATGGCTCGTGTCACCATTGAAGACTGTCTGGAAAAAGTACCCAGCCGCTTCGGCTTAATCCACCTGGCGGCCAAACGGGTGCGCCAGATCTATCGCGGGGCTCCCACCCTGGTAAAAGTTGATAATAAAGAGATCGTGGTAGCCTTACGGGAAATCGCCGCCGGCAAGATCGTCCCCACCAAACCCCTGCCGGCCCTGCCTGAAAAATAATTACCCGGGAGAAACATGCCGGCCAACCTTCCGCCCCAGTATTTTGAGGTGGAAAAGCGGTATCGAGAGGCCAGGTCCGCCAGCGAAAAGCTCCGCTACCTGGAGGAGATGCTGGCCATCATGCCCAAACACAAGGGCACCGACAAACTCCGGGCGGATCTCAGAAGGCGCATCTCCCAACTCAAGGACCTGGGCAAGAGCGGTAAAGGGCCGGGCCGCCGCACTTCCGCCTATGTGGTGGAGCGGGAAGGCGTGGGGCAGGTAGCCCTCCTCGGCCCCCCCAATACCGGCAAATCCTCGCTTTTGGCTGCACTCACCAAGGCCCAACCCCAAATCGCCGACTATCCCTATAGCACCCGCACTCCCCTGGCCGGCATGATGCGCTTTGAAAATGTCCAGGTGCAACTGGTGGACACCCCGCCCCTGGGGGACGATTATCTGGAGCCCTGGTTTCCCGACCTCTTGCGCCGGGCCGACGCCTGGGCCCTAATGCTGGCTCCTCCGGATGACCCCCTGGACCGGCTGCAAGCTCTAAAGACCATCCTGGCCTCCTACCACCTGGCCCCCAGGGAGCAGGGATCTGCCCTTCCCCCACCCAACCTGACCCACAAACCCACCCTGGTGATCCTTAATAAGGCAGATCTGCTCCCTGATCCCGAGGAGTTGGAGTTATATCTGGAGATGCTCCGGCCGCAGTTTCCCACCCAGGCGGTCTCAGCCCGGGAGGGTAAAGGCTTTCCTTCCCTGCGGGCCGCCCTCTTTCACATCCTGAATCTGGTCAGGGTCTACACCCGGGCCCCGGGTAAAGCCGCCAATTTCACCGCACCTTTCGTGGTCCCGGCCCACACCACGGTGCAAGAGTTGGCGGGCCGCATTCATCATGATATTGCCCGGAATTTCAAGTTTGCCCGGGTTTGGGGCCGCCATACCTTTGAAGGCCAACGGGTGCAGCGGGATTACCTGCTGCAGGAAGGGGACGTGGTGGAACTCCATCTTTAGGAGGATCTGGAAAATTGTTGGGGAATAGGTCGGTTCCGCAAGACACTTAATCCATCCCCCAAATCCCCTTCCCAATCCCTATAAGTTTTTTGGTCGGAATTTCGGGGCATTAAGGCCCTGACTTCTACGATCAACATTTGTGGGTGGGGAGGGGGGCTTGGGGGAGGGCAGGGACCTCAGGTCCCTGGCCCTTCCCCTAACATCTCTCTACCCTGGCAAGATTCCGCCTCCCGCGCCGGCCCAGCAGAGCACCGGCCCCTCTTCTGCCGGGGCCGACTCCCGGGCCCAGATCTCCAGATCCCAGCTCGAGTCTGGGGGAAAGGGCCAACGTGCCGCCACTTTATCTTCCACAAAGTCTCCGAGTTCCCGGGCCGCAGCCTCTAGATCCTGGGGATCGTCCGCGGCCGCGAGGGAGGCTGTCAAAAGATCTCTAAATTTCTCCAGCCACTGCTCTGGTCTGGCCTCGCCTTGGACTGCCAACCACTCTGCCGCGCTGCGGCAGGCTGGCAAAGACACCTGAACCTTCTTGAGATTGGTCCACTCGGGCCACCCCTTCAAGGTGAGGAACAAGGCCCGGGAAGAACGGCCCAAAAGGAAGGGAGCCCATTGATTCTGAAGATGAGGGGCCATCACTCGCCGCCAGAGGAGGTAGCGCATCCGGGCTAGGTCCGGGTCCACCATCTCGGCCACCTGGGGGACCGGCCCAAAGGTGATCCGTTCCTCCCAGGGCTCTGGCTTGAGAATCTCCCGCAGCCACTCCTGCCCCCGATCCACCAGCAATAACTGCGCCTCCTGGTCGGCCTGTATTTTCTCCAATTGCCAGACCAGAGACCAAGCCTCCGGGGAGATGGGCGTCTCCTGGGCTGGCATCTCTCCATATCCCCGGATGGCCTGGATCAGATCGCCTTCTTCTAGGACGTTTCGGTAATTCCCAAAGGCCTGCCACTGGCGCAATTCTCCCGGTTTATAGTGTTTAAGTTCATGGGGCCGCGCTTCCGCTTCCGGCGGTAGTGGCATCCCCCGGTAAGGTAACTCGGAGGGCCACCCAGGCGCTACCCCTAGCTTCAGGTCAGGGAAATAAAGGGGTAAGGTCCAAAATTCCTCGCGCCACGGCAAGATCACCGGAAAGGCCACTATCTGCCACCCTTCCCCCATAATTGCCTCCCTGCAGCCAGTTATTTGGGGGAGATGACCTTGGGCCTTGTTCCTTCCCAGGCCGAACCATTGCGGGTCGAAGGATGATGGCATTGAATGGGAGGGCCAGTAGCACAGGCGTCTCACCTGGGCTCAGGTCCTGGCCCTTCGCCCCCATAAATACTTGCAAGGCTCCAACCTGTCCCGGTTATTAATACCCCAAGAGGGCCATGGATTCAAGGGGGAGGGCGCGGGTCAGGGGAAGGAACTGGGGCCACCCTGCCAGAAGCCGGACCAATAGCCTGGTTGCTTCATTCAGCTCAAATGTTCTGGTGTTTTTTAAAGAATCGCCATATATTTTTTGTGATTCTCAACCCATGTTTAAGGTCAGTTTGAGGCAGAACGGTAAACCTTCGTTCTCCAACCTCCGTGAGAACCTCTAAGGGGTGAAGGTGGCCGGGGCAACCGCGGGTCCAGGACCAACCGGGCCACGCCCAGCGCCTCAGGCAGCCATCGCCCCCAATATCATCGGGAGGGAGTATGGATCTCTACGAAGCTATTCGTCAACGCCGCAGTCACCGGTTATATCAGGCCCGACCTGCCCCCCCGGGAAGCCCTGGAAAGGGTGATTGAGGCCGCTCTCTGGGCCCCCTCCGGCATGAACCTCCAGCCCTGGGAGATCACGGTCATGGCCGGGAAGGTTAGGGATGAATTCGTGGCCCTGTGCAGCCAGGCGATCACTCATTTGATCCCGATGATGAAGCAAGCCCAGGTGCCGGAAAAGGGGCAGCAGCTGGTGGTCCAGTTCTTCAAGAACCTGGGAGGGGCGCCGGTGGTCATCGCGGTGACCATTTCCAAAAACCCCGATGGCAGCGTGAATCCTACCAACCTCCAGGGTGGCGCGGCCCTGATGCAGAATCTGCTCCTGGCGGCTCACGCCGAGGGCCTGGGGACCTGCTGGATGACCGGCGTAAATTTTGTGGAAAAAGAGATCCTGGAATTTCTGGGGAAACCGGACCAGCAACTGCTGGCCATCACCCCCATGGGCTACTCGGCCAAAGAGCCGCCGGTGCCTCCCCGCAAAGGCCGGGAAGTTCGCTGGCTGGGGTTTGATTAAGAGATTCCTGCCCCGATTATGCTTGACAGCCTGGGGGAAGCCGCCATAATTTAAAGACGTGGGGATGTAGCTCAGCTGGAAGAGCGCCTGCTTCGCATGCAGGAGGTCAGGGGTTCAAATCCCCTCATCTCCAC